>DAITKX010000006.1:0-18634 GCA_036835995.1 Bacillota bacterium
TGATTTTCCAGCATAAATTCTGTCAACGGCGCTGAAGCGCCGGACAGAATGTTAACAGGAGGAAAAAAATGAGCGACAAAACTATTACGACTATAGAAAACAAAGAACAACTAAAACGTGACCTGGGGCTGTTCACCGCCACCGCCATCGGCGTGAGCCAGATGATCGGAACGGGTATCTATATGGCTCCTCAGGGGCTGGCGTCCATGGCTAATCCCACCGCCGCTCTGGTTGGGTGCATCATCGTGGCTATCGGCACTCTCCTGATGGCTATGAGCTTTGGCAGGATCGGAGAAAAGCTCCCGGTGTCCGGCTCGTCCATTGTCTATACCAAAGCCGCTTTCGGCGATACCGCTTCCTTTATCGTAGGATGGTCCTATTGGTTGAGCAACCTCTTGGGAATCAGCGCTATCGCCATAGGAACCCTGGCCTACGGCGCATATTTTATCCCCGGCCTGGCGGACAATAGTGTCATGATCTTTCTGACAGGCTCCGCAATCATCTGGATTTATACCCTGATCAATATCAGAGGGATAAAGGGCGCAGGAAAGCTGAATCTCATACTGACCATCGTAAAGCTGATCCCTCTGCTGGTGTTTTTCATAGTGGCGGCCATACATTTCGACGTGTCCAATATGCGCACCGTATCGGACCCCAGTCTGAAGGGCATGGGGGTTCTGCCCATCGCCATCGGATACCTGATGTGGTCCTTTATGGGCTTTGAAGGTTCCAGCATCAACGCCGGCGAAGTAAAGGACAATTCCATAGTCAAGAAGGCGACCGTATTGTGCGCGGCGTCCGTAATGGTCATCTATATCCTCTTCATTATTCTGGCTACAGGCAGCATGAGCCAGGGCGACCTGGCAAATTCCACTTCTCCCGTGGCGGAAATCATCGCCAGAGCCACTGGAGCGGGATGGGCAGGCTCCTTCATCGCATTTGGCGTTTTCATCTCCGGTTTGGGCTGCGTCGGCGCATGGATCATTTCCTCCGCGAGGATAACCTATGCGGTAGGCGAGCAGGGCTTGTTCCCAAAAACCTTCGCAAAAGTGCATGACGTCTACAAAACCCCTGTCAATGCGCTGATCATCGACGCGATCATCTGCACGCTGATCCTGGCCATGAACTTCTCAAAGAGCCTGGTGAATGCGTACAATTTCCTCATACTCCTGACCACGCTGGCCTCCCTCATATTTTATGCCTTCGGCGTAGCGTCGGAAATCATGCTGTTGAAGAAGAGGGAAAAACAGCTCAACGTATTTAACTTTATCAAAAACTCGTTTTTATCTCTGGTGGCCTTCGCTTATGCGATCTACGCCATCTACGGATGCGGTGCGGATAACGCCCTGTATGGATTGCTCTTCATCATGATAGGAATCCCCTTCTTCATCTATGTAAAATACCAGAGAGGCGAGGTAGCTGCCATCAGAGAAGCCGCCGGCCTCGGAGACGGCGAAGAATAGGCCGTTATACAGAAAATTGGACTGTAAAGCAAACGAAAGGAGCTGACTAAAATATGGAAGAATTAATTTTTGTGCAGGGAAATAACAGAACATTTCCCAAAGAGGACAGGATATTTTCTCTGAATCAGAGGGCCAAGTCCAGGGCCGCGGAAAAAGGCCCGGACCGCGTGGTCAACTCCGTGATAGGCGCGCTGTTGTCGGAAGATGGAAACCTGGTGGTGTTCCCTTCCGTGGTTGAGCAGATCGCGAAGCTGACTCCGGTGGATTACGCGGAATACGCGCCCATCATCGGCACCGCGCCTTTCAGGGCAACGGTGAAAAAGGCGATACTGGGGGAATACATCCCGAAAAGAATGACCGAAGTGGCGGGCAGCATGGGAGGCACAGGCGCTATCAGAAACGCTGTCGCAAACTATTCCGCTCCCGGGGACAAAATACTTACCTCCGACTGGTTCTGGAGCCCTTATAACATCATAACCTCAGAGCTGGGAAGGAGCATGGACACCTACCGGATGTTCGATGAAAAAGGCGAATTCGATCTGAACTCCTTCGAACAAAAGGCAAGAGAACTGGCCGAGTCTCAGGGAAGATTGATGGTCATCATCAATACTCCCGCCCACAACCCCACAGGCTATTCGCTGAACGACAGAGACTGGGAGGGTGTGAAAAGGGTTCTGGCAGAGATCACCCGGGACTTGCGCGTCAGGCCCGTTTTGCTGATCGACGCGGCATATATGGACTTTGCCGGCACTCAGGATGAAATCCGGTCGTTCCTGCCATGGCTTGACGATATGCCGGAAAATGTCCTCCCCCTCATCGCGTACAGCGCTTCCAAGGGCTTCACCCTCTACGGAATGCGGTGCGGCGCGCTGATGTGCATGTCGGCGGATGAAAAAGTCCTTGAAGAATTTCGTCGGGCCTGCGAATTCTCTTCCCGGGGAACCTGGTCCAACGGAGTGCGGGCGGCTCAAACGGTGATCGCCGGTCTGTATGCCGATCCCCCGGCCCTTGCGAAACTGGAAGAGGAGAGAGAGCATTACCGGGAAATGCTGGCGGAGCGGGGCCGGATATTTGAAAAGGCCATCGCGTCCTATGGTAAAAAATGTGTGCCCTTCCGGTCCGGATTCTTCGTCTGCATCGAGACCGAACGGGCGGAAGAACTCAGCCGCCTTCTGGAAGAGGCTGATATTTTCGCCGTCCCCTTAAAAAAAGGAGTGCGCGTCTCTCTGGCGTCGATCTCCCGTGAGCAGTGCGAACGGGTCGCGAAAACCATTTCTACTACACTGGATATCATGAATGAATGAATAAATAAAAGGTCACAAAAAAACAAGGGTTTGCAATCAAACTCTTGTTTTGTTATACGTTTCTTATTGCTTTACTGCTGTATCTCATTTCATCAAATCTTGCACTACTCTTGCATGATTGTTCCTCCTTATATAAAATTTGCTTATTATTATATAATATGTATCCGGCGATTACAAGGTTAAATCCTTGACGATTTTTTCGGCTGCTTTTTCCGGCTATTTTTCTTCAAAGCTCCATCTGATTACATACCGCCGCCCTTTTCTCGGCCAGTTAATATCTTTCATGAATCCGCCGACACTATTATTATATTCCAAAGGTTCGCTATAAATGTAATCACCTCCGTCGTCATTATTTCTATAAATGGCAAATTCTCCTCTGGTTGGATTTAAATTTTCAGGAATTTTGGCAAACAATGTTAATTTCTTCATTTTATGATATACGCCCGTGGATAAAAATAAGAATTCATTGCTGTTTTTCGCGTGAAGCCCCGTAACGATCGCGCCTGTTTCTACGATCTTTTTCTTCGTATACACTCTTCCCAGTTCGATGCTGTAGAGAGTCCACAAATTATTTTTCCAGATGCTCCTTACTTTTTGAGGAGGTAAAAGGCTGCAGATATCTACCTCGCCTTCTCCCATCCATAGGAATCGGTCTTCGAATGTGCTTAAATCACCGCTGCATACTTTTAATTGGTAATATTTCTCCAGCTGCATATCATGCTTGGTAAAAAGCTGATATACCGTCTTTTTATGTTCCACTGTGTAAGGGCCCGATTTGGTAAAAAGATAGAACAATTTTCCAGAGAAGGTGTTATTTGCTTTTTCGACTATAAAAACTTTGAATAGCCAGACTACAACAATTAATAAAATTTCAATGCCAAACAGCATAATTAAAATATGAAAATCGTCCTTTGCCAATGCAACGGTAGCAATAAACAGACCTAAAATTGAAATACAATTTTGCATAATGCTTTTACTGTCCATGCAAATCACCCTTTACATAATATACCAGATTGTTTTGAGTTTCAATTGCAAGACTATAACATAATTCGACAAATTCTAGTTGTGAAGTAAATAAAATTCAATTATTTCAATAGCTGAAGCGTTACAAATTCAATTAAAAATTTATTTAGGCCGTTTTTGCAGCGAGAAAATGCCAGGTTAGGTGCGCAAATTTAAAAGCCCTGAAACTTCCAATGCTACAGGGCTTCATCCATCTTTGGTTTCGTCTACTCCATAATGTGAAGGGATTTAAAAACTGTTCTGCATTTCTTCCAGCGCTTCGGCAACGGCCTTCAGGTTCTCCGGCAGCGTAAATTTGGGCACTTCGCAGCCCGCGCTTATGATAATGCTGTCCCCGCCGACTTTGAGGCATTTCCTTACATGATCCCTGACATCGCCGACGCTGCCTTCAAGAAGCACAGAGACCGGATCAAAATTTCCGCAGACCAGCGCTTTTCCGCCGATTTTCCCCACGGCCAACGCCAGGTCCGCCAGATGGTCGACGTCGACGATCTCGGCACCGCTCTCCGCCATCAGATCCAGGAGCGCCGTGGTATTGCCGCAGATGTGCAGCTTCGCTTTGGCTCCGTTCTTATGGATATCATCGATCAAGGCTTTTTCCGCAGGGAGAACGATTTCCCGGTACATCTTCGGACTTACGAGAGAAGCCGCCGCATCCCCTATTCCTATGAACTGAGCTCCCGCCTTTATCTGCTCCCGGGCGAATAAAACGGCCTGCTCCAGGCATATTTCAACCAGCTCTTTAATGAATTCGGGCTCTTTGCGCAGATCCATCATGAGATCGTACATTCCCCTGAGATCGTTCGCCTCTGCAAAGGCCCCCTCGACCCAACCGAGGATCGGAAATTCGCCGCCGCAGGTCTCTTTATACAGGGACACCGCTTTCAGCCTGTCATTCATCCTCTCCGAACAGGACGGGTCCACGGGCTTGAGCTTTTTCAAATCCCCGGGTCCCTTCACGAGATAATCCGTGCACCGCGGCACGTCGTCTTCGAGGACCTCAACATTGCCTCCCAGTCCGGAAGTTTCGCGGAAAGGGTCGGAAATAGCGCTTACCATATCAATACCAAAATCCTGGCAGCACCTGATATTTCCTTCCACGAGGTATCGGTAGTCCGTACAGTATTTTCCATATGGAATGTTGATATGTCTGGCCGCAAATTGCATGATGATGCTGAGATTCGGAATCTTGTCCACCGGCTCCCGCCTCAATCTGCGCTCGACTCTTTCGATGCTGTTCATGGGCGCTCACCCTCCTCTGAACAGACTGTAACACAAAATCTTCCCTGTTTCAATATTTTCAACAGGCCCGTTACATCGCAAATATCATATGCCCGATCTGGGTGGACACCGGCTTGGCCAGGATCCATTCATTCGTGCACGTGTCGTCGTAATAAAACTGTGAGCCGCCGGTGGGATCGACGCCGTTTAAAGCCTCCTTTGCCGCCTTGACGGCCTCGGCCTGAGCCGGCTTATCGATCCAGCCGTTTACCACCGGAGTAAACTGGTAGTAGCCGCCGATCTTCTGATAGATGACGGATTTGATCGTGTCCGGCCAGACGCCGCTCTGCACTCTGTTCAGGACGACGGCGCCTATGGCAACCTGGGCTTCATATGGCTCGCCCTGTGCCTCCGCGGTGATCAGCCTTGCAAGCAAGTCCAAATCATCCGAAGTGATATCCGGTTTTTCGGCGGCGGATTCGGCGGTCATTTCAGGAGCCTCCTCTTTGTCCGGTGTCATCGCCTGAGCGGAGGGAGTGACCGTTTTGTCCGGCGTCATCGTCTGAGCGGGTGGCGTGACCGTCTCCGCCTGCACGTCTGTCGTTTCAGTCCGAAAGATCTCTGGCTGATCTGTCTGCGGATCCGCTGCCTGAGAATTTTTTGTCTGTCCGGTCTGGGAATCCTTTGATCGGTCGGCTTGGGAATCCGCCGGCCCCTTGCCGGCCTGGCTATCTCCCGCCTTTCGTTCACGATCTATGTATCTGCTTGCGCTCTGCCCTCTCGACGTGGCAGTTTGATTATCATTCTCCGGTACCGGCTCCGAAACCGACTGCTCTTCGCCGCCTTCCGGCTGCTGATCCTGCGCTTCCTCCAGATAGGAAACATCCTCGTTGGAGGCGATATTGCGCCCCGCTGAAAACGGCATCATTAAGTTATAAATCAAAAACAATGCGGTTCCGAACAATAGAAATAGAATAAATAAGAGAGGCTTACCTCTTGTCTGTCGCTTCATGTCGTCCCTCCTCTTGCATCCTGGCAATTGACGGTTATCTCTATTTTAATATGATACATGAGCACAATCCATTGGTAAGTCTATGAAAACAAGGTAATATTTACTTTTCTCTGTTCCGTTTTCGGAGTTGTACAGTCAGCGCCGCCCCCGCCGTATTTGCCGAATCAGCCCAGGGCCTCTTCATCCGCGACGACAATGAGGCGCGGGTGCATTTGCAGAACCGAACCCGGCACCTCAGGGGTAACCGGCCCGTAGAGCACCTTATGTAAAATGTCCGCCTTTCTTGCCCCGCTGGCGCAGAGCACGATGGCCCTGGCCTGCATGATGGCCTTGATCCCCATGGTGATGGCTTGCTTTGGAACGTCGTCCCTGCTGGGAAAATATCTGGCGTTGACGTCGATGGTATTCTCCCTCAGGCGGACGCAGTGGGTCATCTGCTCAAAGGCTTCATCCGGTTCATTGAAACCGATATGCCCGTTCTCGCCGACGCCTAAAAGCTGCATGTCGATTCCTCCCAGCTTTTCGATGAGCCGGTCGTAGCGGGCACATTCCTCTTCTATGTTTTCCGCAAGCCCATTGGGCAGGTGGCAGTTCTTCTCTTTAATATTGATATGACGGAACAGGTGTTGATTCATAAAATACCGGTAGCTTCTTTCACTGCTGCCGTCAAGACCCACATATTCGTCGAGGTTCACCGTCGATACCCCGGAGAAATCGATGTCCCCCTTTTTATACCATTCCGCCAGCTGCTCATAAATCCCCTCGGGAGTGTTGCCCGTGGCCAGTCCCAGCACGGAATTTTCCTTCAGAATCACCTGCGCCGATAAAATATTTGCCGCCTTGCGGCTCATATCCTTATAATCCTTTGCCCGTATCAGTTTCATGTATTTCCTCGCCTCATTTCAATAAGTAGAATTCGTTATCGCCAGTTAAGTACTATGATATGTGCGGCACACCTCGCTGTCAAGAGCATAAAGCGGACGTAAAATGAATCGTTTCGGATTTTTGATAAAAAAAATTTCCATAATTGAAAATTTTCTGCGTATACGTTAGAATACTAAATTTAAAATTGCAAAAAATAAAGCTGCCGATGGGTAAATTATCTCAAATTCAATGAAGGGAGGTTCTGCAAAATATATGTCAGCCAGGTTTCATTTCTGCAGAAAAATACTTGCGTGCGCTTTTGCGCTTTTCTTGTCGACAGCGGCGCTGACGGTCCCCGCAGCGGCAGCAGATCGTCTGCCCCCGGAGGTTATGGGCTCCATGCAGGAAGGCTCTGATACCTCGCCGTTCTTCCACGGAAAAATGTATCCCTATTTCATGCTGAATACGGGCGATGAATCCGCTTCTAAGGACAGTGACAAGGCCGCCGGTTCGGGCGGAAACGGCGCGGCTGCCGACCAGAGCGGAGACAGCATGGCTGTCGACCAAAACGGAGGCGGCATGGCTGCCGACCAGAGCGGAGACGGCACGGCCACTGATGCCGCCATCAATTACAATGGCCTGGGCTTCAGCATAATGGATACCTCTCTCATGTCAAAATATATCGATATCGAAAAAATTACGGAAAAACAGTTCTTTGAACTGAATTTCAACATGCAGATCGCCTCTGTGGCCTTGACCACCGACAAGGAACTGCTGCTGAGAACGACCGATAACAAGTATTGCACGATCCCGATGTCCGATGATTATATCAGGGCACTGGAATTGACGGGGCTGGTAGAAAAGGGCGTCAGCCAAAGAATCGCGGTGCAGGAGAACAATGACAATAAGTCGAGCTATTTCGGCACTTTCATCTTTGTCTCGATGATGATTTCTTTTGTCCTCTTTCTCTTCTGGTTCTACAGGATCAGTAAAAAGGCCGCGGAGCCGGACAAAATTACCGTCGGCGCAAAGGAAAAGGGAAAGAATGCCTCTGCAGAGCCGGAAAAGAAAGTAACCTTCAACGAGGTTCAGGGAATCGACGAGCTGAAACCGGATTTGTTTCGTCTCGTGGATTCTCTGAAGCACCCCGCTAAATATAAGAGGCTGGGCGCAAGACCGACGAAAGGCCTGATCCTCTACGGTCCTCCCGGCACAGGCAAGACCCTTATCGCAAAGGCGATATCGGGGGAGGCCGACGTTCCGTTTTTCTCTGCTTCGGGCAGTGATTTCATTGAAAAATATGTGGGCGTAGGCGCGTCAAGGATTCGGGATCTATTCACCAAGGCGAGGAAAGCCTCCCCGTGCATCGTGTTCATAGACGAGCTCGACGCCATCGGCGGCAGCAGAGGCGAAAGCAATAACAGCGAACGAGACCAGACCATAAACGCTTTGCTGACCGAGCTGGACGGCTTTGCCGCCTCAGAGGGGATCCTCACGATCTGCGCCACCAACAGGCTGGATATACTGGATTCGGCTTTGACGAGGCCCGGCAGATTCGATCTGAAAATCGCGGTGAACCTCCCGGATAAACGAGCGAGATATCAGATCCTGAAGCTGCACAGCACCGGCAAAAGGCTGGCCGACGAAGTGAAAATAGAAGCGCTGGCCAAAAAGACCAACGGGTTTTCCGGGGCGGAGCTGGAAAATCTGCTGAATGAGGCCGCTTTAATCGCGGCGACAGCCGATAAGGAGTGGATCACAAACGAGGATATAGAGGACGCCTTCTTTAAAATCATCATGAACGGCCATAAAAAAGAACGGGTCGAAAGCGATGAATACGCGAGGCTTGTGGCGTATCACGAATCCGGCCATACTTTGGCGACAAAGCTTCTGACCAACGACGGAGTCCCTACCGTCACCATTATTCAGAGCACATCGGGGGCCGGAGGGGTCACCTTCCGGGCGCCGGAAGACGTGCCGCTGAAGAGTAAAAAATACCTGAGAAGCCTTGTAAAAGTCATGTATGCGGGGCGTGCGGCGGAAGAGATCCTCCTTGCCAGCGACGATGATATTACCACCGGCGCTTCCGAGGATATCAGGCAGGCGACGGAAATCATCAAACAGTATATCGCCATCTACGGGATGGGGAGTCAGGGCATGATCGATCTGACGCAGCTGACCAATCAGTTCAACATGATCGAAGAAGCCTCCAATATGGCCACCGAGCTGTACAAGGAAACTCTGGATCTTCTGACGATGAACAGGATTAAGCTGGACCGGCTCGCGGCGGCTCTCCTGGAAAAGGAAACGCTGGAGGAGGCGGAAATTGACGATCTGATCGGAGAAAAACAGATCCATACCGCATAATATAAATTGGATCCGAAGGGTCATCGCTTCCCGATGACCCTTCGGATCCAATACTTCAAGTTAATTTGTCTGAGGTTTTTCTGCAGAGTCAATCTTCTTATACATGCTTGCAAAGATTACTGCTATAATTGCACAGGCGATGCCGGCTATCAGCACAATATTCATAAATGTACCAAAAATATCCGCGCGTCCGTAAAAATCTGCATAGTATTGCGGGTCGTCATATCCCGGCAGGAACAGCCTTCCGATTATCATCAGCACCGATAATAACCCAAAGGCTATGGCAATGCGTTTCGTGTCTCCAACCGCCAATTTTGTTTTATGATTGATGGGATATTTCTCGGGATCATTCTTATACAATCCGCCATAAACGCGTTTAAAGATAATATACGCAACGGGTCCGGTCATCATTCCGATTAGCCCCAGGACAAAATAATCTGTTCCGTTTATATAAAGGGCGATAAACGCGACCAAAACCGGTATTGCACAGAAGATATCGGTACCAACCTTGCCGAGCCGTATTTTATACGGCCTTGCAAGCTCCGGTTCCTTGCGTCTTAAAACGATCTGAGAAATCATAATCAACGAGTAAAGCCCCATATTGAACAGAGATACGATTGTAACCAATATGTCAAAATGAAACATACAAAGTATCAGGGAAACGATTGAAAGGCTGAGTATCGCAACATATGGGACGCCATGTTTCTTATCGCACTTTTCGAGAATTTTCGGTGCAAGGTTATCTTCAGCCATTACAAAGAAACCTCTTGCCCCGGATGCCAGATATACGTTGAACATGGAAAGATTTGAAATTACTGCAACCAGCATAAAACCAACTCCGAACACCGGCGCATATTTCATTGCAACATTGATGTAGGAAACTCCATCCGATCCCCAGCTGTCCCACTGACCGATCGAGCCTACTCCCGAGACTGTAGGAAGTACATAAGTTGCAATGATCAACGGCAATGCCAGAATGATTCCCTTTGGAATAACCTGTGGGTTTTCAAGCTCTCCCGCCAGGCTTGACATGGATTCATAGCCCGCATACATCCACATACCGATCGCGATACTCGATCCAATACTGCCGACCACAGTTTGTCCCGTCGCCACAACGGGCTCAAATGGGTTCTGAGAAAAATGCATGAACCCGATGATCGTGATTCCCGCAAAGGCGATCAATATCGCGCCCGAAATAATCGTGCTTACTATTGCGACATCCTTTATCCCTCTCAGGTTGATCCATGTAAAGATTACTATGAGAACTACCTTCACAATATAACTTTGGAGATTTGTCAGCCCTGCGAAGGATGCGATATAATTTGTGGCTAATACTATGAACACCGCAACGTTGATGTATATGCCGATATTTTTTAACCAGCCGATCTGGAAGCCCCAAAATTCACCCAGCGCCCTCTGCACCCATCTGTAAAAACCGCATTCGTCAGGAATTGCCGATCCGAGTTCGCAGGATGCCAGGGCGATTGGAAATGCCCATACAAGAGGCAGCACTAAAAGCATGATGATCGTCATACCCGGCCCTGAAGCGGAGACCATATCTTCGATCCCATAGGCGCCTGCCGCCGTCATGGCATAGATCATGCCCACCACTCCGATGATACCGACTTTCTGTCGTTTCAAACCGTTATCTCCCATAACTACCGAACCTCCTATCTTATTATCCGGTCGTAATCCATTCCGCACCCGGCAGCGGAATTCCTGAAATAATCCAGCATTAAATAATTGATGCGCGTGGACGGGAGCCGTTTCTTAATCGTCTCTGTCAGTTCTTTTGCAGTTGCGAGGCTTCTTTCAAAGGCTTCCATCGATAATGCCGTCAATTGCCTTTGATCGCCCTCGTAGGTTTTCTTTGCCTCTTCGACCCGCTCGATGAGCTCGTCCTCTAACGGTTGGAATTTTTCCCGGGCAATCGGATCAAAATCCTTATAACTTAAAGAAATATATCTCTCAAGCTCTGTGAATATCCACCATGGGCTCTTTCTATCAAACAAGCTGTCCGCAGTCGCAAGGGCCTCCGGTATCCATTGAATGTTAAATTTAGGTGTGAATATTGAACAGCACGGAGGAGCCATACTGCCCCAGTATATAAATTTAAACGGTTCCTCAGCATTCTTGTCCAGGGAACAGACGACGCTGGCGGCGGATGCGCATCCGTTCATGCCTCCCGGATGGCAGCACATCGTCGGCATCTTGGATGTCGCAATATCATAAGGAATCACTTTCCGGTACTCCGTATCATAGTGGTCCCGCAGATTGTTCATCATCATCTTGACGGTAAACGGAGGCCTGTTTTCTACGAGTTCTCCCTGTCTTATATATCTGAAATAGGCTTCGGCGTCTTCGTAGTTACAGTCGGAAAAGGAAAAGGTTTCGCTGATATTGATCCTGCTTTCGTTCCTGCACCATCCCTTTTCAGAAGCTTCCTTGATCACATTCCCGCCGATCATATCGTAATCGTCCGTCAGTGCATAAAGATTGCCGATATGCCCGACATGTTCGATTTTCTTAGCGGCCCAGAGTCTTTGACAGGATTCAAAGATATATGCCTCGTTGTAATCCGCAACGATATAATTTGCGTTGAAGTATTGCGGTCTGATCAGCGGGTCTCCCCCCGTGCCGTAAGTTTCAAGCAATTCGCCCATTATTTCTATCGCTTGAGCCGCTGACCCGGCTCTCTCAAGGGCCAGTCTGAGGATATCCATTCCGATCAGCCCCCATTGAGGTTCCGGCATTTCTCTTCCGGAAACGGCTTCATTCCCGATTATTACGCCTTGTTCGTTTATCCCGTGTTCAAATCCAAATATAT
The DNA here is from genome assembly GCA_036835995.1 of Bacillota bacterium. Lineage (GTDB taxonomy): Bacteria > Bacillota > Clostridia > Peptostreptococcales > Anaerovoracaceae > Anoxybacterium. Next base: position 12,082 of record DAITKX010000006.1, read on the forward strand.
TGTATGGCCTTGACCCGATGTATCCGTAAGTATGCTTTACCTGCGGAATTGAAATATAAGTGCATTTAACCATATCGCCGGGTTCGTGATCCGCCGCGGGGTAGTATTTCAGCCCCTGGGGCTCATTCACGGGCCGGTCGCTGTTTTTGCCAAAGATGACATCTCCTTTCTCCGTTGCACTTTGCATTGCGATCAATGTGGAACACGATCTCGAATAATACCGTTCATTTTTCATTTGTCTGTCCTCCAATTTACTATCATATAGTTATATCAAACACACTGTTATCCCATGGATTATAACATTGCAGCGATCCGGTTCCTGCAGATCTCATCCATCGCTTTTCTTAAATCATCCCTGCAGTAAATTTTTGCTTCTTCGAAAGTTTTTCTCTCTGCACCGGTTTCAAAAATGAAGGAAATTCCCGCGTTCCGCACTGCCTCCATATCGCCTTCAAAGGAGCCGACAACAGCTACCACCGGAATCCTATAAGGTTTTGCCCGCCTGCTGATCCCGATCACAGCCTTGCCGCCCATGCTTTGAGAATCCAATTTTCCTTCGCCTGTAAAAATGCAATCGCAGCTTTGGATTATTTTTTCAAAGCGTACGATATCGAGGACAACATCAATGCCCCTCTTCAGCTTTGCGCCTAAAAAGGCATACGCGCCGGCGCCCATGCCTCCTGCCGCGCCGGCTCCGTCAATCCCGTTTACATCGATTCCCAGGGACTTGCGGATCGCTTCTGAAAAAAGGTGCAGATGATAGTCCAGGACTTTCACTTTATCCCGATCGGCTCCTTTTTGAGGCCCGAAAATATATGCCGCACCATTTTCGCCATACAGAGGATTGTCGATATCGCACATGGCCTCAACCGTAATATTTCTCAGACGCTCCTTCGTTTCAGAAATATCGATCCTGACGACATTCGCCAAATTTCCGCCCACAGGGATAAATGTTTTTCCGGTATTATCATAGAATTTCGTACCTAATGCAGCGGCCATGCCCGCTCCGCCATCATTTGTACAACTGCCGCCCAAACCAAGGATTATTTTTCTGCACCCCTTGCCTATCGCATCATTTAAAAGCTCCCCCACCCCATAAGTTGAAGCGTTTTCCGGATCCATTTTCCCGTTTGCCGCGGCAAATCCCGCGGATGCGGCCATTTCAATAATCCCCATATCATCAATGATGCCGTAAAAGCTTTCCATTTGCTCCAAAAATGGATCCTTTGTCTTCAAAAAAACCTTCCTGCCTCTGTTAAATGCCTGTAGAAAGCAATCTACGGTCCCTTCGCCGCCATCCGCAACAGGAATAGACATAATATCGCATTCCGGATAGACGGCAAGTATGCTTTCTTTCATGATATTGCATACTTCAGAAGCGCTCATGGTTCCCTTGAAGGAATCTGGAATTAAAATGCATTTATTCATATTCGACATCTTCCAAACCTGATAATAAAAATTAGATAATGAGATATAATTATTAATATCAATTTATCATTTTCTTGATGCACATACTATGTCATATATAACAATGCTGTTGATTGATATTTGTTATTTGTAACAAACGAAGTGGGCCGGATCAACACGCATCATGAAGGCGCCCGTATTGTATCTTGCAGCGACATACAGATAATGATAATCTATCTTTAAGATATTGATATTGACAGTGGGAAAAACTGGGTATAATTTAAAGGAAGACCATGAGAAATATTTTAAAAGCTTTATCGGCTTCGGTTATCCTGCTTTGCCTCGCGGCATGCTTAATGTCATGCGGAGGCGGAGACGGAAACGACAAGAGTGCGGATGAAAACGGCGGCGAACCGGTTCCGCCGGCGGACCAGCCGGTTGAAAATTCTCCGTCCAATGAACAGCGCGCCCGGGAGATTATGAGCGGCATGTCCATAGAGGAAAAGGTCGGGCAGATGTTTTTTGTCCGCTGCCGGAGGGATACAGCCATCGCCGATATCGAAAAATACCATCCTGGCGGATATATCCTGTTCGCCGCCGACATCAAAGGAAAGACGAAAGATACTCTGAAATCAGAAATTCAGAGCTATCAGGATGCTTCGAATATCAAACTGTTGATCGGAGTTGACGAGGAGGGCGGCGATATCGTCCGGGTCAGCAAATACCGTGAATTCAGGGCGGTGCCCTTTCATTCCCCCCAGTCCCTTTACGCGGAGGGAGGATTTTCGCTGATTGACAGCGATACGAAGGAAAAGGCTGCGCTTCTGAAAAGCCTGGGTTTCAACGTCAACCTGGCTCCTGTCTGCGACGTCTCCACAAATCCCTCCGACTACATCTATGACCGGACATTTGGAAAGGACGCCGAAAAAACCGCCGAATATGTCACAACCGTCGTGAGGGCCATGAATGAATCCGAGATCGGCTCCACGCTGAAACACTTTCCCGGCTATGGCAGCAACGCCGACACCCACAAGGGGTTTGCCGTGGACGACAGGAGTTACGATACCTTTATCAACTCTGATTTTATCCCATTCCGTGCCGGCATCGAGGCGGGCGCCGGCAGCATTCTGGTGGCCCACAACATCGTGAAGTGCATGGACGGGGATCTTCCCGCCTCCCTTTCCCCGGCAGTCCATAAAATTTTAAGAGATGATCTGAGCTTTCCCGGAGTCATCATGACCGACGATCTGAAGATGGACGCCATCAAGGAATACATCGGAGACGGCGTGTCCGCCGTTCTTGCCGTCAAAGCCGGCAACGACCTGATCATCGCATCTGATTTCGATACTCAGATACCCACCGTTCTGGCAGCTGTTTCAGATGGAACCATACCGGAAGAGCGTCTCGACGAATCAGTATTGAGGATTCTCGAGTGGAAAACTCACAGAACAGACGGCGGCTTCGGATATCAAGCTGCTGACCACTGCGGAACTGATGATCAAATGTCTTGAAGCGGAAGGCGTCGAATATATTTTCGGCATTCCTGGAGAGGAAAACCTCGCGCTGATCGACGCCCTGAAGAATTCATCCATCCGGTTTATCACGACGCGCCACGAGCAGGGCGCCGCTTTTATGGCGGACGTCTACGGAAGATTGACCGGAAAGGCCGGAGTCTGCCTGTCCACCCTGGGCCCCGGAGCTACCAATCTGCTCACCGGGGTTGCCGACGCTCATTTGGACGGAGTTCCCCTGGTCGCCATCACCGGCCAGGTGGGTACGGATAAAATGCATATTACCGCCCACCAGCTGCTGGATCTCACCAGCATCTTTGAGCCCCTTACAAAGCGCACCAAGCTGGTTGTGCGCCCCGACACCATCGGAGAGATCGTCCGGCTGGCTTTTAAATTCTCGGAGAGCGAACGGCCCGGCGCCACTCACATCGACCTGCCGGTAAACATCTCAAAGATGAACGTTCCCGCCTGCGAAACGCCTCTGGCCAGGTCCAACGCCAACTTTAAAGAATATGCCAACATGCAGAACGTAGAGATGGCGTCGGCTGAAATTTTCAAGGCTCGAAACCCCATCATCCTTGCTGGCAGCGGCGTGGCCCGCGCCGGAGCCTCGGATGCGCTGACCGCCTTCGCGGAGGGTCTGAAAATTCCGGTCATCAACACCATGATGGCGAAGGGAGTCATTCCCATGGACAGTCCCTATGCCATGATGACCGTGGGGATCCCTCAAAAGGACTATTCGAACAAGCTGCTGGAAAGCGCCGACCTCGTCGTCGCCGTAGGCTATGACCTGGTGGAGTTCCCCCCTTCGTCCTGGAATCCCCAGGGCAGCATTAAGATCGTCCATGTCGGCAAGCTCCCCGCCCACGTGAACAAGTGTTATCAATGCTGCGTAGAGGTGGTAGGCGACATGACGGAATCCCTGATGAGCATATTGAGGCGTACTACCAGGACGGCCGTTCCGGAATACGCGATGAAAATAAAAAATCTGTTCAATGAAGAACAGAGAGCCTATGAAGCTGACGGTTCTTTCCCCGTAAAACCTCAGAGGATCCTCAACGATGTGAGAAAGGTGCTGGAAAAGGACGATATTCTGATTTCCGACGTAGGCGCTCATAAGATGTGGATCGGTCGCCTTTACAACTGCTACCGGCCGAATACCTGCCTCATATCCAACGGCTTCGCCTCTATGGGTATCGGCGTTCCCGGCGCGGTGGCCGCAAAGCTGCTGAATCCGGACAAAAGGATCCTCACCATAACCGGAGACGGCGGCTTCATGATGAATTCCCAGGAGCTTGAGACGGCGGTACGGCTCGGTCTGAACTTTGTCGTGCTGATCTTCAACGATTCAAGCTACGGATTGATCAAATGGAGGCAGATGGACCAGTACGGGGAAAGCCACAATGTCGACTTCACGAATCCGGATTTTGTCAAGCTGGCGGAGGCTATGAACTGCAAAGGATGCCGGATCAGCGGCCCTGACGAGCTCATTCCCGCCTTGAACGACGCGTTTCAGCAGACGGTTCCGGTCATCATCGACTGTCCCGTGGATTACAGTGAAAATGTGAAGCTTACGAAGCACTTAAAGGAGATATACTCAAACCCGGATATTTAGACCGGCGTTCTTAAAAATATATCTCTCGACATACGCGTGAATGAAGATCTCCCCGATCCCGATAATCACCGCCGCAGCCAGGGCGCTTATCAGCGAAACGGTTCTGTCCGGCCAGATATAATTGCTCAGATAGATGATAAGCCAGCACATTCCGGCGTCCCCCACCGCTGCGGCGGCGTTGCTCAATACATAGAGAATGAGCAGATCTCCGATGAGATAAGTGATTCCCGTGATGGCAAGGGAAATGAGCAGTATTTCCCGCATGCTTAAATTTGAATAGAGGCCGAGAATTATCTCCGCAACCACCGCAGTCATGACAAATTTGACGGTCAGGGCAATGATATGTTTCATGTCTTTTCTTTCTCTCCTTATTATGTGCTAGTTTCCCCTGATATCCGAAATTTACGCAGAGGAAATTACGACATCAAAGAAAGCGGCGCAGAAATGAAAACAACCACAAAACAAAAAGGCATCCTTTTAATGCTGACCTCGGCGCTGATGTTTTCGGCGATGCAGATTGTCGTCCGTCTTACCGGAGACCGTATTCCCCTGATGGAACAGGTTTTTTTCCGCAGTATCGTATGTGCGGCGATGTGCCTTGTGATTCTTCGAAAAAACAAGCTTCCCCTCTTCGGCGGGATAAAGGACCAGCCTTTGCTCTTCCTGCGCTCGGGCTTTGGGTCCCTTGGTATCATCACCCTTTTTTACGCGTCTGCCAGGGCCAACCAGGCGGATGTCACGATTCTCAGCAAGCTCTCCCCTTTCCTGATCACCCTGTTTGCTTTTTTGTTTCTGAAAGAGAAAATTGCAAAGATACAGATCCCCGCCCTGCTCATCGCCTTCTGCGGCGTTCTTTTCGTTGCGCGGCCCGCTTTCCACTCCAATGTGCTGCCCCTCTTCATGGCTTTTTTGAATTCGATCTTTTCCAGCATCACCTACACGCTGCTGGCTTACTCCAAGGATAAGGTCAACGCGTTCACCATCATCATGCATTTTTCCACGGTTTGCACCCTGGCCTCTGTTCCGTTCTTCGTCACAAATATCGCCGTTCCGGACCCAAAGGACTTCTTTCTCCTGCTTCTGATGGGAGTTTTCGGAGGATTCGGCCAAATCGCCCTCACCTACGCCTACCGTATGGCGCCGGCTTCCGAAGTGAGCATCTATAACTATTCGGGGATTCTCTTTTCCATGTTTCTTGGCTACATCGTCCTGGGGGAAACCGTCGCCCACACCTCCCTGATTGGCGGAGCGCTGGTGATCCTGGCGTCCCTGCTCACCTACCGCTACTCAAGCCAGACTTCCGAATAGACGCCCATTTATTTGCATTCTGCGCCTCGAAGAGACGCCTGTAGCCGCTTCGGGAGGCGTTTTAGACGCCAGCCGGGGTCTTTGGTTGACTGAAATCGAAGCCGGGGTATATAATAGTCAAAAACACAGGAAAGGAAGATTTCAATGTATAAGGAAGCCCTGAGACCGGTTTGGGCGGAGATCAATTTGAGCAACCTGGATTATAATATAAAGCAAATACGGCAGAAGGCCGGAGATAGGGAGATCATCGGCGTGGTTAAGGCCGACGGTTACGGCCACGGTTCCGCCGCAGTTTCCAGAGTGCTTCTGGAAAACGGCGTAAAGACCCTCGCCATCGCCACGCTGCAGGAGGCGATCACCCTGCGGGAAGCGGGTTTTACCTGCCCTATCATCATGCTCGGCATCACTCCGTCCATGTATGCCGACACCCTGCTGGAATACGACATCACGCCTGTTACCTCTTCCTTTGAAAACGCCGAGGCCCTCTCAGCCGCGGCCAAGTCGGCAGGCAAAGTCATCGAGGTCTACACCGCGATCGATACGGGAATGGGCCGCATCGGATTTCTCCCGGAAGACGAAAGCATTGAGGAAATCAAAAGGATAAGCGGGCTTCCCAACCTGAAGATCAAGGGACTGTTCTCCCATTTTGCAACCGCCGACGAAAAGGACAAGACCTATGCAAATCAACAGCTGGCCAACTATAACGCGGTCT
>DAITKX010000006.1:18644-60590 GCA_036835995.1 Bacillota bacterium
GAGAAGCTGAAGCAGGCCGGAGTCGACATCCCGGTCCGCACCCTTGCCAACAGCGCGGCCATCATGGAAATCCCCGCGGCGCATTTTGACGCGGTGCGCCCCGGCATCATCCTGTACGGCTGCTATCCCTCCGGCGAGGTGGACAAAGCTCAGCTCTCCATCAAGCCTGTGATGTCGGTCAAAGCCAATATCGTCCATCTGAAAAAGGTGAAACCGGGATTTTCCGTAAGCTACGGAAGAAAATTTACCACTGAAAGGGAAAGCCTCATCGCGACTCTGGCCCTCGGCTATGCCGACGGTTACCCCAGATATCTCTCGGGGAAAGGCCGCGTCATCGTAAACGGAGTTTACGCTCCCGTCGTTGGAAACATCTGCATGGACCAGTGCATGGTGGATGTGACCGACGTGCCGGGGGTGAAGCTGGGCGACGAGGTCGTCATCATGGGAAGCCAGGGCGGACTGACGATCCTGGCGGACGAAATCGGTGAAAAGACCGGAACCATCAACTATGAAGTCGTCTGCGCCTTCGGGCAGAGACTGCCGAAGGTATATGTAAGATAATTTTTGCGCTTCGTGATTAAGTTACGGAAGGATTTTTTTCAGCGAATATAATAGAGATATAAAGCAGGAGAGTTCCTGTTTATCCAATCGGAAGATTCACTTGAATATTATAAAGGAGTTGAAAAAAATGAGCGCATTGACAATCACGAAAGAGAATTTTGAAAAGGAAGTTTTAAGCTCTGAAAAGCCGGTGTTGATCGACTTCTGGGCGTCCTGGTGCGGACCCTGCAAGATGGTTTCTCCGGTTATCGACGAAATCGCGGGAGAGATCGACCATGCCAAGGTAGGAAAGATCAACGTAGACGACCAGCCGGAGCTTGCCGCGAAGTTCAGAGTCATGAGCATACCGACACTGGCGGTGTTTAAGGATGGCAAACTGGTGAAAACCCAGGTCGGATCAAAGCCCAAAGACGCCATATTATCCATGCTGAACGTGTAAACAAACATAATTCACCGACTCAATAGATTAACTAAACCATAATAATAGATAGACTATACAGTATTCTATGTATGCTCTGTCTATTATTTTTTACATGCTAAATATTAAACATGATTGGTATCTAAGTAATCTGTGTTCGTTTGTAAACACCATATTTCAGAATGTCCATATATTTACCGAAAATTTCTGCAAAGTAGTCGATGCTCTTCCACAGCCCTTCCTTCCCGGTCTTTGCAATATTCTTATTGATATACTCTTCAAAGATCAAGTGCCCGAGATGGTATGAAATCATATGCATCAAATCGACGACCAGCTGTATCTCAACTTCCTCGCGGAAATCCGCTTTGTTCAGATATTGCAGCACATAGTTATGAGCAAGGCTGTGCCGCGTCTCAACGTCTTCCCTGATCTCTTCGGGCGCTTTCAGAAAAGCCTCAAGCATGAACAAAACCTGCTCCGGCTTATCCCGCAGCAGCCTTTTATAAAATTCCCCAAGATCATCAAATACCTCAATGGTGACGATCGGTTTCCCGCCGAATTCTCTCAAGTATTCGTCCGTAAGCAGCTTTGAGAGATATTCCACAATATAAAGATATAAATTCTTCTTATTTTTAAAATAGAGGAACAGCACGCCTTTCGAAATTCCCAGTCTGCTCACGATAGTATTGGTCGAAGTATTCACATATCCGTTTAGAACAAATTCTTCGATACATACCTGCAGAATCTGCTGCCGCTTGCTCTCCGGCAATTTCTCAAAGGTTTCATACATCGGCGGCTTCCTTCCCTTCTTTTGATCTGGCGAATATATCCCCAGATCAATTATACCATTCATTTTTCCTCCTGCAATAAACTAAAATATGCAAAGTTTCCGGCGGTCCGTTATGAGCCGGACTTGATCCTCATTCCTTCCTCGATGCTGTTATCCGGAGCGGAGATCACCGGTTCTCCTTCTTCCAGCCCTTTCTTAATTTCAGCATAGGATTCATTGCGTATGCCCGTTTCTACCTTTCGGAGAACCGCTTTACCCCGCTTTACGACAAATACACAGCTTGCGCCCTGATAGTCAAATACGGCACCGGCAGGTACGATGACGGCGCTGCTTTTCGCTTCGGTCACCACCTTCACATCAACCTCGGAGCCCAGCTTCAATGATACCTGGGAATCAACGGGCCTGATTGTCACGGCGACCTTTTTCTGCTTGACGCCCAAAGAGGAGGTTTCATCTACCGCTGTGGGGGCGATCTTCACTACGGTTCCCTCAATCGCTTGCTTTTCATCCGTTCGGGCGGTAATTTCCGCTTTGCTTCCTATTTTTACGCCGTCGATATCGTCAGCCAGGATCTTGGATTCGATTTTAATATTGCCGCTGTTTCCGATGACAAAAGCTGCCGTTCCCGGTACGCCGTACGCGTTGACCTCGACGTTCTTTTCAAGGACCGTTCCGTCGATGGGGGACAGGACTTGCTGCCTGCCGAGAGAAAGGGAGCTGTTTTGCACGTTGAGCGCAGCCTGATCCACGGCCGCCTTATATCCTTCGCGGGCAGCCTCGGCGCTTTTCATCGCAGCTTCCTTCTGGGTAAGTTCCCATTGGCTGACCGCCCCTTCACCGGCGAGATACTTGGTGTTTTCATAATCCTTGAGAGCCGTCTGATAGGATTCTTCGCCGGTTTCATATCTGGCCCGGGCTTCGTTGAGGCTCTCGTTGGCATCCTTCAGCGAGATCTCAAGCTGATCCGAGTCCATGGTCAAAAGCAGATCCCCTTTTTTGACCTGCTGATTCTCTTCGGCGTCAATGCTCTTGATCAAACCGTTTCCTTCCAGATAAACGGTGGTTGAATCCTCGCATTTCACCTCTCCGATCTCTTCCACATATTTTTTGATCTCACCGCGCTCTGCCTTTGCAGTCTCAGCCTGAGTGCCCTGATTAGATAGAGACCAGCCCAGGCAGGCAACCAGAACAAGAAAGATACCGACGCCGAGAAACAGTTTTTTATTTGTCTTTCCATTTGCGATTTTTTTCATATTCATATTGATTTTCATAAACCCACCCTCCATTGTTATTCGGCACTTTTCAGCGATTCGACCATGTCGATCGCAGTTATTTTATTTCTGAGCAGAAAATTGGCCATCGCCGTGAAAGCCATGATCATCAATGCGGCGAAAAGGTAATTTGATGGCTTCAGTATCATCGGAAGCTGCATCGTGTCTGTGGTCTGCGTCTTTATCGCGAGTTCGGTAAGGTATCTGCCCAGCGGCATTCCCACCAGCAATCCAAAGGTACCGATAAAGAAATTTTCATTGAACACGATACTCTTAAGCTCCGCAGCGGTAAATCCGAGCACCGACAGCGTGGCGATTTCCCTTCTCCGTTCAAAAATGTTTATATTGGTGATATTGTAAATCACAGCGATGGCCAGGATACTGGCTCCGAACAGCATGAAGAAAATTACGGTATTCATCGACTTCATCTGTTTGCCGGTATTGGCGATCACCTCCGACTTTGACTGGATCGTACTGATCGTAAGAATATCATTCAATTGGTCCATTACTTCCTTTTCATGCCTGGGATCGTCCAGCTTGATATGGGCGGCGTTAGCCACGACGCCCTCATCCAGGAGATGATTGATATACTCCGCGCTGCAGATCGCATCCTGCCCGATAAACTGTGAAGTCACACCTTTTATAACTACCGTTTTTCTGTCCTTATCGCCGCTTTTCCCCGGGAAGTAGGAACGGAGAGTCGCCTGATCGCCAATGTGCAGCCCCATGGTTTCCATGACTCTCTCAGGCAGAAGGATCCCGTCGGGCGGCAGAACGGCCGGCTTCCCTTTCAGGTCGTATACGCCGTATAATTTGGCTTCTCTGTTGAGCGCAATAACCCCGATGTCCTTCTTCCTCCATCCGTTCACCAGCTCCATTCCCGTCTCCATCACCGGTTCAACCGATTGGACGTGGTCCAGGCTCCTGATGTAGCTGAGCTCATCGGCGTTCAGCATTTGAGTCAAATTGATTTTGAGATCGAATTTCTGAATCTCCTCAAACTGCACTTCCATCATGTTTGCCATGGAGCTTTTGAAACCGAACGCCATAAGCAGCAGCGCCATGGAAAATATGATCCCCACAGACGCCAGGGCGGACCGGCGCTTATACCGGAAAAGATTCCGCAGGATGATCTTCCAGCTGAAGTTGATGTGTTCCCAAAGCGGGCGAAAGTTTTCGATCATCGTCCGTTTCCCGGAAGCGGGAGCCTTCGGCCGCATGGATTCCGCCGGAACCCTGCGAAGCTCCTTACGGCAGGCGTTATATCCGGCAAATACGCAGAAAAATAATGCGATCAGCGACGCGGGGATCACAATTTCCAGATGCGCGGACGAATTCTCCGTCGGAAGATTATAAAAGGTATTGAATACGCTGAGCAGCCCTTTTCCGATGAAAAACAACCCTGTCAAAGAACCCAGAACGCTTCCCAGAACCCCCACCAGCAGCGGGTAGGTCTGATAATGCAGCATGATATCCCAGTCGCTGTAGCCCAGCGCTTTCAGGACCCCCATCAACGTCCTCTGGTTTTCGATCATCCGTGTCATGGTGATGTAGATGATGACGGCAGATGCGACAAAGAAAAGCATCGGAAAAATAGCCGCCATAGATCTCAGCCCCGTTTCATCCGAATGAAACATGTTATAGCTGGTCTGGTCTTTTCTTTCCGTCGTATTGATCAGACCGTACTGATCCAGGATCGTTTCCATTTCCCGTTTCACTTTTTTGATATCTCCGTCTTTATCAAGAAGCACGCTGATATCGTTGACCGACCCTCTGAAATCCAGAATCGTCTGGAGATAGGATTTTTTCACGTAGACCACGCCAAATTTTTCATGATCGGGGATAAGCTCCGTGGCATCCCGGATCTCATATGTATATTCGGGGCTCTTGGCTGTGCCGATAACGGAAAGCTTTACTCTCTCCCCGTTGATGATCGGCTCTATCGTCTGTCCGATCACCATGTGATTGGCCTTGAAAAAATCCTCGGATACGATGCATTGATTGCCCGCATCGGAAGAAAAGTAGCTCCCCGATTTCATCATGATGTCGTTGACTGTCGCTCTTTTTTGATCAGGAAGAGAGATCAGGCGGATCATCGCATTCCGGTCCTTCATGAAGATCCTGACGTCCTGCACGACCCTGCCTTCCGCCATCTTTACCCCCGGAACCTCCTCGATTTGTCCGACCGTCGCTTCGGGAGCCCGGTATACGGAACTCCATAAATCAGCCAGTCTGTAGTCCGCAAAATACTTCTGTCCCGATACGGAGAACGCATCCAGGGCGGAGTATAAGCCCGTATAGAACATTACCCCTATCATAACCACTGCGAGGACCGATACGAACTGACCCTTGGATTCTTTCAGATCCCGCAGGAATTTCTTCATAAAAATCAGCATTACCATTCAATCCTTTCGATGGGTATGGGATTCTCGTTGATTTCAACCGACTCCACTCTGCCGTTTTTGATCCGGACTATTTTATCCGCCATCTGCGCGATGGGGCTGTTGTGTGTAATGATCATGGCTGTTTTGCGATAATCGCGGTTCACATCGCGAAGCAGCTTCAGGATGGACTTTCCCGTAACATAGTCCAGCGCCCCCGTCGGTTCGTCGCATAACAGCAGCGTCGGATTTTTGGCCACTGCCCTGGCGATGGAGACCCGCTGCTGCTCCCCGCCGGAAAGCTGAGCCGGGAAATTGCTCATGCGCTCCGCGAGCCCCACATTTTCCAGAATCATAGCGGCATCCAGGGGATCGTCGCAGATCTGGGCAGCGATTTCCACATTTTCCTTTGCTGTAAGATTGGGCATCAGGTTATAGAATTGAAAGACAAAGCCCACATGCTTTCTGCGATACAATGTCAGCTCGCCTTTACCGAACTTTGTGATATCCTTACCGCTGACCATAACCTCGCCGGAGGTGGCGCTGTCCATCCCGCCCAAGATATTCAGTACGGTGCTTTTTCCCGCGCCGCTGGGCCCGAGAACAACCACAAGCTCTCCCTGACCCACCTCAAAAGAGATCCCGTCCGCCGCCCGAATTTTGATTTCTCCCATGTTATATTCTTTTACCACGTCGGTAAGTCTGATAATCGGTTCCATTTCGTGTCCCTCCCTTTGCGCTGACCGTTCCGCCAAATCGGATTTTGCAAGCATGTTAGTCACGACTAACTTCTTCATGGTCATTATATGGCGAATTTTTTGCATTGTCAATGACCACATGGTCATTTTTTTGAAAAAATTTTTTAAAAAAGAGGCAAGTCTTATATTTTAAGGCTTACCTTTTTGCTGGTTTAGATAACGGAGAGAGCCGGTGTTTTTATTTACAGACAAAGCCCTGGCCCCGCCGGTTAACCGGCGGGGCCAGGGCTTTTATCATGAAAGCAAGGGATATTTTCTTATTCCAGCGCCAGAGCCCGCATAGGGCAATATCGCGTGCACTTCCCGCATTTGATGCACTTTTCCATATCGATGTCGGGCGCCGAGTGTCCTCTCTGGGTCAAAGCTCCCACAGGACATACCCGCACCGACGGGCAGGGATGGTTTTGCGGACATCGGTTCGTTTTTACTTTCAGCACCATGTTCTCTTTATCTATCGTTTCGTTGCCTCCATTTTTCAGCAGATCAAAAATGCTCATCTTCTTCAACCTTTCTTTCTATTTTCGACTGTTCCAAATCGACATGTTCAGCCAGCCTCAATTTATTGGCTTGTTATTTAGTTTATTATAGAGAGAGAAAAAAAGAGATTCTGTGACCTGGTCACAAAATCTCAAAACATGGACTCTCAATCACTCTTTTTGATTTCTGGGAATCAGCCCGATCAGGCAGCAGATTCCGAATACCAATAAATTTACGACGACGATGCTGGCTCCCGCCGGAGTATCGAAGACATAAGAGGATGTAATTCCCCAGAAAAAGCAAATCACCGATATCAGGGCCGAAGCGGCGATGACGCCGCGAAAGCTGCGGAAAATCCGCATGGACGACAGCGCAGGGAATATGATCAGGCTGGAAATGAGCAGCGATCCCATGATGCGCATGCCCACCACGATGGTAACCGCGGTAAGAAGCGCGATCAGCATGTTATAGACCCCTGCTTTCGTTCCTGTGGCCCGGGCAAAATTTTCATCAAAGGTCACCGCGAAGATCCTGTGATAAAAGAAGATGAATAACAGGAGCACGGTGAAGGATAAAACGAGGCTGAGGACGACGTCTCCCCTGCTCATGGCCAGGATGCTTCCAAAGAGAAAATTGTAGACGTCCGCGTTCATTCCGGAGGTCATGGAGGTTATGATGACGCCGATGGCGATGGAGCTGCTGGAAATCAGCGCAATGGCGGCATCCCCTCTGATTTTGCTGTTTTCACTGATCCTAAGAAGGAGAAAAGCCGCCGCTACGACTACCGGAATCGACACCTCAAGGGGCGCCAGGTTCATGGCCATCGCCACGGACAGCGCGCCAAAGCCCACGTGAGAGAGTCCGTCCCCGATCATGGAATACCGCTTTAACACGAGGCTGACGCCGAGAAGAGCGGAACACAGCGCAACGAGCATACCCACCGTCATGGCGCGCAGGAGGAAGGAATAGGAAAAGAGCTCTCTGATCAAATCAAGCACGGTCCTCACCCCCTTCTGCACCGCTGCGGCCTTTCATATCCCCGCCGCCTTCCTGAACTGCCCGGCAGTCCTGGCCCAGGAACCGTTTTCCCGCTTCACTTCTCAGGTAATCCTCCGTGGATCCGAAGAATTCCGCGGAATCACCGATATGCAGGATCTTGTTGGCATTGTCCACGGCGGCTCTGACATCGTGGGAAATCATGATGACGGTGACGCCTCTGTCGTTCAGATCTCCGATAATCCGGTAAAGCTCTCCCGTCACGATGGGATCCAGCCCGGTGGCCGGTTCGTCCAAAAGGATCACTTTTTCCGCGGCGCACAGCGCCCTCGCCAGCAGAACCCGCTGCTGCTGCCCCCCTGACAGGGATTTATAGGATTTGTATCTCAGATTTTTTATCCCCAGTATCTCCAAATTCTGCAAGGCTCTATTCTTTTCCTGTCCCGAATAAAACGGCTTCATTCCAATCCTGTTCAGGCAGCCTGAAAGGGCCACCTCGAAAACCGATGCGGGAAAGTCCTTCTGGATCACCGTCTGCTGCGGCAGATAGCCGATCTGATCGGCTTTGACCCCTTCTCCAAATTGGATCGTTCCGCTTTTCAGCGGCATCAGGCCTAAAATTCCCTTCATCAGGGTCGTCTTTCCGGAACCGTTTTCTCCGACGATACAAAGGTAATCGCCCGCTTCCACATCAAAGCTGACTTCATCTAAAACAAGCTTTTTTTCATAGCTCATGGATATTTTCCGAGCGCTGATCTGTGACATTTAGTTCAGGCCCTCCTTCAGGTTTTCCGCATTCTGTTCCATCAGCGACAAATAAGTCGCGCCGTTCTCAAATTCCTCTTTCGTTACGTTATGACAGGAATGGAACAGCAACAGCTTGGCTCCCGTTTCGGCGCTTATGGACCTCGCCACCTTGGGGTCCTCTATTTCCGCATAATAGACCACCGGTATCTTATCACTCTTTACCTTTTGGATGAGCCCCACAACGGCCTTGGCGCTGGGTTCCGTCTCCTCAGAGCAGGAATCAAAGGCCGATTCGTATTCGAGGCCGTAGCGCGTCACGAAGTAATAGAGGGCGAACCGGCTCCCGAATATGATCTCATTTCGCTTGCCGCTGCTGACGATGGATTTGAACTTCGCGTCCAGATCGTCCAGCTTCTTGCTGTAATCTGCGGCATTTTCTTTATAATACCCCGCATTAGAGGGGTCTGCGCTGCACAGAGCGTCAAGAATATTGGCGGCCATCTGTTTCGCCGCCAGAGGGTCCGTCCAGATATGGGGATCACCGTTTACGAGTTCGATCCCTTGAGACGCGTCCAGAACGAAACTGTGTGAGCCGTTATCCTTCATGCTGTCTATGATCTTCTGCGCCCAGGCTTCCATGTGCTTTCCGGTATAAATAAACAGATCGGAACCGTTTATTTCGATGATGTCCGACGGAGTCGGCTCATAGGAATGGCTTTCCATCCCCGGTGGGAGCAAAAGCGTCACTTCGGCTTTATCGCCTGCGATCTGCCTTGCAAAATCATATTGGGGGAACAGGGTCGCGACGATTTTGAGCTTGCCGCTGGCCGCATCATCTTTGAGCTTGCCGCCGCCCGAGTCATTTTGAGCCGGATTATCCGCCGTGGAATCCGCCGCACAGCCTGCCAGAAGGGACACAGCGAGTACCGCCGCCAGGATCAATGTCAAAGCTTTCTTCATTTTTCACCTCCGGGGCTCCCGCTCTCCGAACCTTTTCCGCAGGCTTTTCCCGCGCAGTCACCGCACCGGCCGTAAAGGACGGTCTTAGAATTGTCTACCTGAAAACCGTGATGTTCCCTGATATGGGAATCCATTTCCGCCAGATACCCACAATCCAGATGGAACAACTGTCCGCAGTCGACACATTTCAGATGGAAATGCTCTTCGCATGCGCCGTTTTCATCCATATACTGGTAGCACGCGCTCTTTCCGCCCTCTAAAAAATACTTTCGGACGGTCCCCTGGGATACCAGCTTGTCCAGATAGCGGTATATGGTGGTTTTACCCACATGTGGTTTGCCCTCGCTCAAGGCGCTCAGGATCTCATCGGCAGTAATATGACGGTCCTTATTTTTAATCAGGCAATCCATGATCTGATCCTTCTGCTTTGTTCTATAGGAAGTCGAAGCATTCATCTCTTTTCCCCCTTCAACTATGTAAACCGCCTTATTGATCGATTTGAAAAGTTCAATATAAAACTGGGTTTCATTTTCATATTATAGACCGCTTTTATCCTGTTTTCAAATAGAAAAATAATTTATAATCATTTTTATCCTTTTGCCACATTTTCTACACAAAAACAACACATACAAGCCCTAGAATATAGTTGTAGCAAGGAGCACTCACCGAGAGCACACTATCCTTCTTTTAATAGATACACACACTTGTCCGAGAGCCAATCGGAGTCAAGGCGCCCGCTTATCAAAGCAGGAACCCTGGTTCTGATTGGCTCTCGGATTTTCAGCAGCCTTGGTTATACCCTGCTAACGGCTAATCCGGAAAAATTTTATTGACAAAAAGCCGTTAAGGAGAGTAAACTGTAATTGTAAGTTAGTACAAACTAACTAATATTTCTTACATGCAGGTTAAAAAGCCCAAATCGGGGAATAAAAAATACAGTGAAATAAAACGTCAAAAGAATTAAACTAAGTAAAACGCCGAAAGGAGGATCCTATATGAATTATGCAGATGTCTTGATCGTAGGCCTGGTAGTTTTGGCGCTGATCCTGGCAGTCAGAGGGATCGTCAGGCAGAAAAAGCGCGGAGGGTGCGCCGGCTGCGACGGATGCTCCGCATGCTCCAGCGCAGCTAATTGCAAAGCATATGAGGCTTTCGAGGCGGAAGCTCGCAAAAAGCTTCAGAATAATAAGGATGAATGAGTACAAGTAAACTCCTGAATCATACATTAGACAAGTGAAAAGAACCGAAGGGGATCACATTCCCTTCGGTTCTTTTTCGGCTTGGGGTTCATCAGCACCGTATGGAATACCTCTCTACGGCTTCAACCCCTGCAGATGCCTTTCGCATCTATTGTTGTTCTTCTTCTATTATGCCGAAATACCTTCCCAGCCAGTATGGCAGCGTGAATACGGTGCCACTGTCCATTGAGCCTGACTTATATTCGTAGCCGGCTTTTTTGCTGTAGCCCTCACTTACCTCGAAAGGATTTGTATTGTCTTTATGAACGAGGGTTTCGTCCAGGGGCAGCGCGTAGTTCGTCTGAGCCGCGTCATCCCTGTCGCCTGGCTCTATATAGAACACATCCTGGCGCTCGTTTTGTGCGTCAAATTTGACCCTGTACTGCGGCATACGGTAGAGATACCTGACTGCGGACTGCAGATCCACAGTTTTATCTGTAGGATGAGCGATCTGATAGAGGAAGGTGTAAAACGGATTTTCCTCGCGCACCTCATTGGAATACCACTGATCATAGGCGCTCACGATCTGAGCAAGCCTTTCCGGGTCCTTTTCCTGCAGGATGAGCTCATACACCGGGAACCAGCCCAGCTCCTCATCAGAATAATTTATATACTGGGTCCAGTCATTGTGCAGGGTTGCGTTGGTATTGGAGTCGTCTTCCATATCTCCGTCGTATGCATCCGTGCTTGCCACGTTGTTATTGTTGATGTCATACGCATTTGTGGCCTGGCGCACGACTCTTCGGTCGATATAGTCCAGTGCCATATCGATATATCCCTTGCCGTTGACAAAGGGCTCTTCCACGCTGTAGCCCTCCGAATCGTATGTGAGGTCGTATGCGGCGCTGAAAAGCGCCTGATCCTGGGGATAGTCCTCCGCGGTGACACTCATGGCGGTCTTGAGGGCGCTCATGACTTCGAGAGCGTTCAGCGGACCGTCCTCATAGCCGTATGAGAGCGCGTCATCTCCGTTTTCATCAACACCGACGTTTTCTTTCCATAAAGGCTGTTCCTTCATGACAGCCAGGCTGTCGTTGAAGTATTTTGCCAGCCATCTGGACCACTGGGTCGACTTGCCTGTGGCATCCTCAATATAGTAGTGGTCGTCGTTCAATATCAGCTTGGTCATCCTGTCGGTGGCTTCCGCAATCAGCGGCTTAAGCTCCTGAAGCTCGGATGTGCTGTCATCGCAGAGGTAGGTATAAGCGGTGAAGAACAGCGCATAGTGTCCATCCACCTCGTCCGAAGACGTATCCGCTTTGTATACGATCTGGCTCTGGTCTATATGCCCGTCCGAACCTATGGCGCTTGCGGGAAACAGGTCATTGAATATCGTAGGTATCTTCTCGTAGATCGGAACGGTCAGCTGGAAAACCGGGCGGTTTGAGTCAGAGGTGCTTGTATCGCTTGTCCCATTTTTCTGATTGCTATTACTCGTAATGACAGGCATCACGAAGTGTGTATCATTGCGCACCGTATAAACATCGGTCCCCAGTTTTTCACCGGCCGTCCGGGAGTCGTTCAACGCCGCAATGGCGTCATTGCTTAGCTGGACCCCGTTATAGCTCATGGGATCGTTCGGGTCGCTGCCTGGGAAAAGCTTAGAACCCCATTTTGTCTGGGCATCCTTCGTAATGCGGACGATGGAATATCCTATAGGCGTCTTTCCTGGAAGCTGCATGTCAGGTATAATACCGTTGGGATTCGTTTCGCCGGGCACCTCGTGAAACCATAGGCCGTTGGTGTTCTGGAAGCCATAATCGGTACCGTCCGTCGTCTGAGCTCCGTCCTCGCTTGTCAGCATATAGGATCTGCATGGAAACCCGTTGCCTCGCCCCGATATGTAGTCCAGCAAGAGTACCGCCTTGGTTGACCTGACGGCGGCGTCCCTCGCCTTTTCTATCTCCGCCTTCTGGCTTGCAGTGGGATTCGCACCGTAATCATCCCGCAGCGTCCTGTAATGGAATATTTCACCTATGGCGTTCATCGCAGTCCAAAGTCCGTCATTGTCAGTGGTCGCGGGGTATCCCACGAAGGAACCGGTGTCTGAGCTGTAATCCGCATATGATTTAGCGGAATCGCTGAATGTAAAGGCTGACTCCGCAACCATACCTCGCCGGTCATTGACGGAGGATACGATATCTTCATATACCTTTGCCTTTTCCTGCATCGTTTTCACCGGCATGGAAATGTGAGTAACTCCGCTTTCGGTTTTAACCCATACTCCGCCCGCACCGTCGCCGGCGACCCCCGTGACGTAATCATCCCCTCCGTAGAGGTAACGCGGTCCGGCGAAATACTGTACGATATCCCTGGAATCAGCCTCCTTGAAATTTACGCGCTGAAGGCCGTTCTCAGTCCCGATCCAATATGTTCCGTCTCCATCCTTTACCGCGCAGGTCACATCTCCAGTGGCTTCCCCGGGCAGAAAGTCAAGAGCGGAGGCTTCGGTTGTCCATTCAATATCATTGGGAATGCTGGCATCCCCTGTCTTGTAATACGCCATTTCCTTGGTCCCGACCGCCTGAAGCTGCACGGCTGTATAGGTGGCTCCCTGTGGTTTGCCGCTCGCTGCAAAAGCCGGGGAAGGCGCTGTCAGTACGATCGCCGCAGTCAGTACTGCCGTGAGCAGTCTGAAGCTTTTATGATGTTTAAACACTTTCAATCCTCCCTTGTTATCGTTTGATGTGGGATACCCCTGTTTCCGTTATTGCATACACTCCGGTACCGCCGTCGGAAATCAGAAGAAGCACTTTGTCGTCATTGAGATCTTTGCTTGCCAGATTGTAGTCCGTTTTGGAACTGTCAGCCAGCTTTATCTTTGTAACGCCCGTATCCGTACCGATCCAGAGATTGCTCCTGCCGCTGTCGAGGACCGAGGTGTTGACCTCTCTCAGCGCCGGGAAAAGCGACGGGTGTACGGTGAAGTCCTTGTTTACAAAGGTTATGGCATTGGTAAAATCAGGAACATAGGTATCTGTGTTAGCGATACCCGGCGTATAGGTAGGATCCTGCAGGAACGTGATATATTGCTTTACAAGGCTCTCCGCACCTGTATCGGCGAAGGTATTCAAAACGTCGTCATAGGTATAAAGATCTGTCTCATATGATTCCGGCGATGTATGCCCGCCGTGGTTGCTATGACCGCCGCTCCCTGCCGTTTCAGCCGGCGTCTGTTCGCCGGGGTTCTTCGTAACGGTCTTTCCCGCTATAATGGCGCTGTCGGCGTTCAAGATCACTTTAGCAGGCGACGGTTCGATATTTACACCATTTGCGTTGATCGTCGCACTTGCGATGGAGCCTTGTCCTGTCACGTTCACCTTTGCTCCCGCGATGAGATTCTGCAAACTGGAACCCGCATCGAGGTTTACGACGCTTCCGGCGGCTCCGCTGCCGACAGAGAGAGTGTTTATCCTGCTGCCTTCAACGCTGACGGAGCTTTTACCGATAACAAATACCGTACCTGTGATATTGGAATTTCTAAGGGTGACGCTTCCTTGCCCCGCTCCGCAGGTTATGTATAAATCACCGGATATGTTCAGATTGGAAAGCGTCACTCCCGAGGTGTTCACGATCACGTTTCTGCCGTTGATATCAGAATATGTGCCAGGCGCCGCAATCAACTGCCCCATAATGTTGTTGATCATTTTTATGACCTCGGCGCGTGTCGCGTTTTTCTTGGGCATAAACGCTCCGCTCTCATCTCCGGAGATATAGCCCGCATCCCTCATGGCGTAGGCCGCCTGTCTGGCCCATGAAGACAGCTGTCCGTCGTCCGGAAACGCGCCGCCTGAGGTTTTCGCTTCATTCACATAAAAGGCACGGCTCAATATGGATGCCGCTTCTTCTCTCGTGATTGGCGCCAACGGAGCCATTTTTCCGCTTCCGATTCCGCTGGTTATCCCGGCTGCATAGGCTTTTGAGATATCAGCCGCATACCATGCATCTCCTGGAACGTCGGTGAAAACCGCATTGCTCAGCTCCGTGAAATTGAATACCCTGTTTACAAAAGCCATAAATTCAGCTCTTGTAAGGTTGTCATTGGGATGAATAAGGCCGCTCTGATCACCTTTCAAAAGTCCCAAATCCCTCCACGTCTGGATTTCATTTGCCGCCCAGGACGGAATGGTTTCCGTGGAAGCTGCAAAGGCCGGCTCCACCTGCACAAGTGGGAGGGCCATCGTTATCGCTGTCAAAATGATGAGCTTGAGCAGCCTTGGCCTGAGTTTGTGATACATCTTTTTTTCCTCCTGTTACTATAAATTTATGGTGATGGACACGACATCCAGCCGTGTCTGTTTCCAACTTGTTGCCTAAGCTGTTAGAATGAAAGAGCAATGGGTCTGACGGAATCCTCCAAGGACTACACACGTCCGTATTAAAGTCAGTCAGCCATCCTTTCATTCGCAGCGTTCGATTTATGCAGGTAGAACTGCCAGCCTTCCGGTGCGTTCGTGTCATCAAACAGATAGAATCGGCAATGGGAAAACGGTGGCTCGCCAATTGCGAAATCTATGATCAAGGAGAAAACTTATGAACGCAGCAGGAATCGATGTATCCAAGGGAAAGAGCATGATTGCCGTCGCCCGCCCCTTTGGAGAAGTAGCAGTCAAACCCTACGAAGTACGCCATACCGCCAGCGAACTCAGGAAGCTGGCACGCACCCTGAAAAGCCTGGACGGTGAGACGCGGGTCATTCTGGAGCACACCGGTCGGTATTATGAACCCGTCGCGCAGATGCTCCATGATGCCGGAATCTTTGTCAGTGCGGTCAATCCGCTTCTGATTAAGGAGTACGGCAACAATTCTCTCCGCAGGGTTAAGACCGATAAGGCGGACTCCCTGAAAATTGCCCGTTACGGTCTTGACAATTGGGCTGAATTGAGAGAACATACTCCCATGGACACCATTCGCTATCAGTTAAAAAACCTGAACCGGCAGTACAGTCTATATACCAGGAACAAGACGGCCCTGAAAAACAATCTCATTGCCCTTCTGGACCAGACCTATCCCGGTGTGAATGCTCTCTTTGACAGCCCTGTCCGTGAGGACGGCAGCCAGAAGTGGGTGGACTTTGCCGCGTCTTTCTGGCATGTGGACTGTGTAAGAAACCGAACCGAAACGGCCTTTGCCGAGCGTTACCGCAAGTGGTGTAAACGCCACGGGTACAATTTCCGCACGGTCAAAGCCTCCGGAATCCATTCAGAATCCAAAGAGCTGATTGCTATGCTTCCGAAAGATCAGACTGCACGCTTACTGGTTCAGGAGGCCATTGCTCAGCTCAATTCCGTTTCCAGAACCGTTGAAGTCTTGCGCTCTGAGATGCACCGTCTTGCAGAGCAGCTGCCTGAGTACCCTGTCGTGATGAAGCTGTACGGCGTCGGCGGATCCATCGGTCCCCAGCTCATGGCCGAGATCGGTGATGTACGCCGTTTCGCCCACAAAGGCGCACTTACCGCGTTTGCCGGTGTCGATCCAATGCCGAACCAGTCCGGTGACCACGAGGCAAAGAGCACTTCCTCTTCCAAACGAGGTTCGCCCGATTTAAGAAAAACACTCTTTATTCTCATGACCATACTCCTTCAGAAAGCGCCCCCTGACGATCCTGTCTTTCAGTTCCTTGATAAGAAACGCTCTGAGGGCAAACCGTATTACGTCTACATGACTGCGGGCTGCAACAAATTTCTTCGCATCTACTATGGACGTGTCCGGGAGTATCTGAATTTCCTGGATTCGGCAGAATAGCTTTCTGATATCTGTCTCTGAAGCTGGCGTAACATCTCAAATACGGCGGCTTATTTGTGGTGCTCTTTTTTCTGCCTGCATATTTTTTCTGAATTTCTTATTTTTCTATTGACTTTTTATTTGCAGGCTTTAATCTATTGAATTTGGGTTTGACACACTATACTCCGCAATATTGCGCAAATAATTTTTTATTCCATTCATCACCTTCTTCAATGTTTGAACTCTTAAATACAGGGGGAACCCTGTCATTTTCGCGGTATTTTTCAGCCAGCAGGATCGAGATGGCCTGGGCGACAAAAGCTCCTATGATCGTGGAGGTGGCCCCCATGGGGGTCTCCAGTCCCGGCACCGAAAACGCCGCGTCGCCTGGAGCTGTGCAGCTGTCGATCACGATATCTGCGTACTCATGGAGATATTTTCCGCTGCTGTGCCTGGATTTTTCTCCGCTGGGACGGTGCGGACTCGTAAATGCTATCACCTTTGTTCCCGATTCCCTGGCGAGCCTGGCAAGCTCGACAGTCATGCCGTTTCTCCCTGAATTTGAGGCTATGATCAAAACGTCTTCCGGACTGATTTTATAAAGCCTCATAATCACTCCGGCGTACTGTTCTATCCGCTCGACCTCGGTGCTTTTCAGCGGATGCTCGTGGAGCAGAAATTCGCTTGGCAGGATGGGAGTCATCTGGGCAAAGCCGCCTGCTCTCGTGTAAAACTCCTCGGCAAACATATGGGAATGCCCCGTTCCCGTAACAAGGAATCTGCCTCCGTTTTGCAGCGCCGCGAAGATCAAGTCCACGGCGCTCTCCAGATTGGCGGACTGGGTTTTGTATACCTCTTCAATATTTCTGACCACATGCTCGTAATATCTGTCCAACATATTCTCACCCCGCTTTATTTAAAATTACCATCCGTATTTTTCAGTATCCCATCTCTTGACTACCTGCTCCTGTCTGACGTAGACGAGACTGTGCTCCTCCACATCCTTGTCCAGCACGACTCCGGCTCCTATGACGCTATATGCGCCCACCTTGCAGCCGGGCATAAGGATGGCGTTTACTCCGGTGCGGCAATAATCCCCAAGATAGACGGCATTTGCAAAGCTTTGAGGCACCTCTTTCCTGCCTTTCACGCTGTGGGTTGTCTCCCCGTCATCGAAGCGCAGCGTACCGCACACCGTCGCAGCTCCTATGTCGGTATAACTTCCGATCGCGCCGTAAAACTCACCATAGTGGGATAGATAAGACTTATTCATAATCATGCCGCCCAGAAACTCCGCTCCGTGGTCTACGATACAGTTTGAACCGATATATGCGCCCCCTGATATCTTGCAGTAATTCATTATCCTTGTGCTGTCGCCGATGATTGCCGGACCTTCGATGATGGCGCCGTTATCGATCAGAGTGTTGTCACCGGCGATGAGGTTTCCTTTGATGACCACACGGGCGCCTATGTATGAATTCCTTCCGAGCCTGACAAATCCCCTGACATCCGCCTGATCCGATATTCCCGCGCCCTCCGCGAGCTCGTTTTGAGTCAGCTCGCCGCACCGCAGTCCGCACATGTGCTCGTTGGCATCCAGCATGTGCCACGGCTTGTCGATATCAAAGAAATGCCCCGCGCATTCCAGGGCGCAGATCCGGTTATCCCCCATATATTTCAAAAGACCGGCTTCCAGATATCTTTCTCTTGGAACTGCCACACCTACCTTTACATCGGGAAAATAGTCCGGAGTTTTCCGGATACAGTCGAGCGCCCCGTCATCCAGCACGAAGCCGGCAAATCTGTGAGTGATCACATCTCCTCTGTAGTGTGCCCCTATGGTCACAACGTGTCCGCCGTCGATTGAAGCCCCGATCCAGTTGCGGGAAGTCTCCGGAAGCTTTTGCAGGAGGACCGTCACCGGTCCGGCTCCATACAGCGCTTCCATATCTGTTCTTGAAACGATGGTATCTCCGTAAAGCACCATAAAATCCTTCGCCGCCGAAAGCATCCGGGCCCCGCTCACAAGGCTGTCGGAGGTTCCCAGGCTGTCGTCAGCCTCTGCGAATTTGATGAAGGACAGTCCGGCGAGGCTTTCCCTTATCCCTCTGGCGCTCCCCTTGTCGGTGACAACCACGGCCTCCTCACAGCCCAGCTCAGATAAAACTTCGGCATTGTACCGTATGAGCGGCTTTCCGGCTATCTCCAAGGTTGCCTTTGAGCGTACCGTACTATATGGAAACAGCTTGCTCCCTTTGCCTGCCGCAAGTATAACGACTCTCTTTTTCAATTTATCGCCTCCCCGTTTACCGCTCCTCCGCAACGACCTGGAAATACAAGGCATTGCCGAAATCGGTATCTCTTATCAGCTTTTTTGTGATATCCACGGCCAATGTGCTGTCGGGGCCCGTTACCTCAAATTCCAGCCGCATGCCGTTTTTTGAAATGAATTTATATTCCACGTCCGCATCTTTATAACCATCCAGTGTTCCGACGATCCTGTCCCCCATCAAAGGAGAATTGATTATTACCTTAATTGGAACCGCCTCCTTTTCATAACAAGCCTATAATTCCACGAGCTTGAACCTGTTTTTTCCGTATTTTATGCACTCAAGAAGCCTGACTCCGAAAGGATGGACAAAACCGATCACATTGGCTTCCGCGGAGCTTCCCATGTCCTGCAGCGCAATCTGAAGCTCACCCATATAATGAGAGCTGTCGCTGTTGTTGAGCGATATCGCGTATCTGTTCCGGGGAGCGCAGTAGCACGGAGAGACATGCAGGCCCCTTGAGCCGGTGGCCCGTATGAGCTGCTCAGGTTGATCGACCCGCGAGATAAATTCCATAGAAAGAAGTCTGCGCTTGACCTCATCCTCTATATATCTGTGAAAAACAACGGGTATCTCGACATATTCTTCGCGCGCACACCTTGACATGTCTTCAAGCTCCTCGCCGCTTGCCATGCCATCGCCTGTGAGCACATAGTCAAATCCTTCGGCAAACAGCTCCGCCATTGCAATATGCGGTGGTATGTATCTGTGCGCTTCCACGGTGCAGACCCCGTGCCCGGTTTTATGAAGCACCTTCTCTGCGACCTGGGATGCCACAAATCCGCCGACTTTGACGCCGTGAGCCTTGAAAATGCCATTTAGGTTTTTCAAATACTCAAGAGAAAGGCCTGTCCCTGGCAGAGGGAAAAAGTTATGGCACATTGTTACATTGTCGATGCTTCCACAGGTTTTGATCTCCTTCAGGAGCAGTTCCATATCCCGGTAGGCCCGGCCTCCTTCATTGGCTGTAAACGATGAGAGGGATCCGTTGATCTCTATTGAAATGCCGAAGCGGTTGCCTGTGAGAAGAACCATCTGTTCCTTTGTGAACCCGCTGTCGATACGGATTCTGGTTATCCCCATGTCGGCTAGCGGCTTGAGATCGTTCTGGCTGCACCCGAGCTCCTTAAAAGTTTCGGCGTTTATATCTGCGGAAGCCTCCAGACCAAGCTCCCGGCAGATGGAGAGCACTTCGCCCCAGGTTCTCCGGTCCGGCTTTATGGAATTTTCAAATCCGAGATCATTCAGGATCAACGACATGAAAACTCTTCTAAAGCTCAGCTCCTTTGCCCTTTCCAAATACTTCCGGATCGATTCAATCGGATAAAAATCCGGATAGACGCTTACACCGATATCCTTCATCGCTCAACTCAGCCCCTTTTTTTCACGTAATCGAGATAAGGGCTGTGAGCGGTGAGAAATTCGTCGAGTATGGCTTTGGCGTCTGCGTATTCGTGAACGAGAGGGTTGGCGCAGAGCGCCATCAAAGCCTTGTGGTACTCCCCGCTTACCGCGGCCTCAATGGTCAGCTGCTCATATGCCTTTACGGCGTTGATAAGCCCCGCGATACGGATGTCAGCCTTTCCTATGTTGATCGGCTTCGCACCGCTTTTTCCTACGAGGCAGTTTGCCTCTATTACGGCGTCATAAGGCACATTGGCAATCGTACCTTCGTTCAGCACGTTTACGGTATGCACCTCGTTTTTATTGTTGTAGATGGCGCTTATCAGCGAAATCGCGGCCTCAGAATAATATGCTCCGCCCCGTTCCTCAAGCTTTTTGGGCTTCTCGGCAAGATTCTCGTCGGCATACATCGAAAACAGCTCCTTTTCGATGGTCTGGACCTTCATGGCCCTGGAACCGCCCGCCTCAACGCTTTTCCTTTCCTCCTCCAGCATGGTATCCGTTATATAGTAATACCTGTGGTAGGGGCTAGGTATCATGTGAAGGGAGCGCATGAAATCGATATCCCAGGCGATGTCGGAAATCTGCTCTATTTTTTCTCTGAGGGTTTCATCCTCATATTTTTCGATCAGCTCATCAAGGATGCTGCGTCCGTCGAGGCATACATCCCTTATATAGTTCATGTGATTGAGCCCGACAAATTCCGCCGTAACCCTTTCCGGCTCAACGGATAAGAGCTTTGCGATATCCTTTATCATGCCGATGGGTATGTTGCACAGTCCGAGGACCTTTACGCCCGTGTATTTCCTGACAGCCTCGGTTATGATACCCGCAGGGTTTGTGAAGTTGATCAGCCATGCGTCCGGCGCAAGCTCTTCTATATCGCGGCAGATATCAAGAATTACCGGGATGGTACGCATGGCGTTGGCAAAGCCTCCGGGACCCGTGGTTTCCTGCCCTATGGCATTGTGTTTAAGAGGGATCAGCTCATCCTTTTCCCTCGCCTTCAGAAATCCCACGCGAAACTGGGATATGACATAATCCGCGCCGGATATGGCTTCCCTTCGGTTCAACGTGGCAAAAACCTTTACGTCAGCCTTGCTCCTTGCGGCCATTCGCCTTGAAAGAGCGGCTATGATATCCAGCTTCTGCCTGCCCTCTTCAACGTCCACGAGCCATATTTCAGCTATTGGAAGCTCATCCTTTCTGTTTAAAATACCCTCGATAAGTTCCGGGGTATAGCTGCTTCCGCCGCCGATTACCGCTACTTTAAGCTTTCCTTCCATTCCTTCATTCCCCCGTTTCATTCTGGAATCCCTTGCTTTGGGCCGCGATGATACAAGCGCCGTAGACCGGTTCGTACAGCGGCTTGCAAAGGGATGCCAAAGGCATTGATTCCGTTAATTTCCGTTTCAAAAGGCCAAAATAGGTATCGGATTTTAAAAGGAGACTGCCTCCCACGGAAAGTCGGAATTCCGCAGTCCCCATCTTGTTTCCGAGGGCCTTGACCATCTTGCACATACCTGCGATTTCACCTTCCACTATCTCCGTCGCCGCCTGATCTCCTTTTTCGTGCTGCGCCAGCACGATGGGAGCGCAGGAAGCTATTTTCCGGACGGGAAGCTCTCCGCTGAGATATACCAGATCCACAAAATCCTCCGGGGAGCTCAATCCGTAAAAGTCCAGCAGCTCATCTGAGAGCCCTGTATGCCGGTCGATGCCGTCATAGTCCCGCATCACCGCGGAAATTGCCCCGATTCCCAGCCTGTAGCCGCTTCCCTCATCGCTCATCAGCGCACCCCAGCCTCCGACCCTGACCTCTGCGTTTTCCTGCGAGACACCGATTGCGATAGAACCCGTGCCCGCGATCAGCAGTGCGCCGTGTCTTCCGCCATTGCCGCCGATGAGGGCGATATACGCGTCATTGTAAACCTCCGTATGGCACCGAAAACCGCTGTCGTGGAGAGCCCTGGAATACACGGCCGCGTCTTGCGTCCTGTCAATTCCCGCAGATCCCATCACGAGGACGGCGTCCGAGATCCGGTCTGCGCCCAGGCGGCGCTCAAGGGCGCCGTAAATGTCCCTGAACACTTCGCCGATCCCGCTGACGCCGATATTGTTGTAGTTTGACCCTGGAAAGCTCTCATCCAGGAGCAGCTCTCCTTCCAGCCCTTCCCTGGCGGCTACCCGGGTCTTGGTCGCGCCGCCGTCGATTCCTATGGCAACCCTTTTAAACATTTTCTATCAAATCCCCGCCTATTCTTTCTCTGTCTTTTACCGTCAGCCGCGCAATGCGGTCGTATCCCGTACGGGACTCCCCGTCCATAAATATGTAAAGCACCGAAAGCAGGAACGGGAAGCCTTGAAACAGGAACAGCATCAACACCTTCAAAAAGCTCCGAAGCACCATGAGCAGACGGCCTGCCAGCCTGCCGCGCTTTCCGTCAGCCGGAACAAGTCTGAGCCGCATTGCCAGCTTACCCGGTGTCGATCCGCCGAATATGATCAGGGTCAGCACCTCATAGCAAAACCACACCAGCAGCGCCTGAAGATACGCCGTGTTAAAGAGTGACATCATATTTCTCGTAATCTCCTGCGCCTGCGAAGAATTGGCCGCCATGTTCGCGCGCTTCATCTCCGACGCCACCGCCGGAAAATCCGGAGCGCCGGTCACGGCGTATAAAACCGACAGAATGATCCCCACCGCGGCAAGATCTATGAGAAACGCCGCAAGCCTTCTCAGCCGCAGGCTTGAGTTGATTGTATTTAAAACACCAGACATTTTTGCCTCCGAAGCCATAGAGCCATGCTTACTCGCCACTGGCGATCTCCATATTGTAGTTTTTCTTGTCCCAGACCCTTATGAAGGGGAACCATACCACAAACGCGGCGATAAAAGCGACCAGCTCCATGATCACGCCTCCGATCTTTCCCCCAGTCATAAGATACCCGCTGATGAAGTACGGCGTGGTCCATGGGATGACAACCCCTGTCGTATAGGGGAATATCCCGATTGCCGTGCCGACATACATGATGGTCATGACGACTACAGGGGATAAGATGTAAGGGATCATGAGAAATGGGTTCAATACGATGGGAAGTCCGAATACCACAGGCTCATTGATATTAAACAGTCCCGGCACGATGGCCAGACGGCCTACCTGCTTCACAAGCCTTGATTTAGCAAATACCAGCATATAGATGACCACGGACAGGGTAGCACCCGAACCGCCCATCCATACGCCGTTCTCGTAGAACGTGTAGGTTACGATGTGAGGCAGCGTGGTGGCGCCGGCTTTGAACGCCTCCAGGTTTTCGCTTGCGTTTACCAGCCAGATGGGTTCCATGACAGAGGTCATGATAGAAGAGCCATGAATACCGAAGGCCCACAGGAAATGCTCCACCAGGCAGGCTGCCAGAGTTCCCAGATAGGAGGAGCCGGCGGCGGAAATGGGCTTTTTCAATATTTCCTGTATAAAAGTAGCAAAATCATCCCACGGGGTATAGGCGAAAGCCAGTCTGATCAGCATGAAAAATATCGTTATGATAAAACCCGGGAGCAGCGCCGTAAACGAGCGTGCTACCGTTGGAGGCACCGTTTTCGGCATCGTGATCACAAACTTTTTCTGTAAGAGGAACCGGTAGATTTCAGCGGTGATGATCGCCACTACCAGCGCCACAAAGAGGTACTGGGACGAGAATAAATCCGTTCCCCACGCTTCCACGGCATCGTCGCCGGTACCGAAAACGCCGACGACATTTACAATGAGATAGGACGCTACGGAGAGAACGCCGGCAGGGATCCCATCGATGCCGACTCCGTCCACCTCATAGCTTCCGGCCAAGGAGTAGGCCACGCCGAAGGAAGAAATAAGGGCTATGATACCGATCGTGCCGTTGGCGGCAACTCCCTCAAATACGGTCCAGTTGTCCCCGAACACGGAAGCCATGAAATTCTGATACGCGTCAATTGGCAGCTCTGCCAGAATGATGAACATAGAGCCTATAATGAGAAGGGGCATCGAGAACATGATACCGTCACGAAGTGCGATAAGATGTCTTTGGCTGCCTATTTTTGCCGCTACCGGCATAAATTTTTCTTCAAAAAAATTGATTGATACGCCTTTCGTCTTCATAATTCTTTCCCTTTCATATGTTTTGTTTGCTGTTATACAGCGCCAGGGCATCATCAAGCACTTTCTCGCCCTTCATCAGACCGTAATCCGCCATATTGATAACTTCTATCACCGGAATTTTACCTCCTAATTCGGATTTCAGCTTTCCGAGAAGATACCTGACCTGGGGCCCGAGCAGCAAAATATCCGTTTTATCCGCTTGTGTGTGGATCTCGGTTTTCGCCGTGTCATTTAAGCTCACCTCGATGCCCTTTTTTTCCGCGGCGTCCTGCATGCTTGTAACCAAGAGGCTTGTGGACATGCCTTCCGCACATACCAAAGTGATCCTGATCATATTGATCCTCCTTTCCTTTTAAAAGATCTATTTAGAAATCTTTTCATACAGGGAGACCAGCTCCCCTGCCAGCTCTTTCGTCGTAACAGCGCCCATAAGATGGTCCTGCGCATGGACCATCAGCAGCGTTATCTCCGTCTTCTGCTCCCCGGTCATCTCGGCGCGAATCATTTCAGTCTGCACCTCATGTGCGTTCACAAGCGCATCGCCGGCCTTTTCCAGGCACTCATACGCTTCCTTGAAGCGCCCTTCTTTTGCGTGATAAATTGCCTCCATCGCATAGCTTTTACAGTCTCCCGCCTCTGCGATGACGCTCATCGCTGTCTCTAAAGTATTCAGTTTACATCCCTCCAATTTTCAAAGCTCTCCAAATTTTGTGTTAAAAAGCTTCGTGATTTCTTCAGCCGTGACGGCCTCATCCTTTCCCTCAATTTTGACCTCAAGCCGATCGCCGTGTTTCGCATTCAGCGTTATAAGATCGAGGACATTGCCAGCGTCATACGGCTTGCCATCCTTAATGAGCGATATCGTCCCCTCATATGCCGAAGCGAACCTCGTCAGCTTGGAGATAGGCCTTGCGTGAAGTCCCAGCTCATTCATAACCTGCACGTTTACCAGAATCATAACTCACCCCTTTTCTCTCTGAATTTTTGTCTCTCATCGCCAAAATTTGATTTCAGGCAGTTCTCGACTTCCGAAGCGCTATCGAAGGACAAAACTTCATCCAGCACCGCCTTCATCTTTTCTCGATTTGAATTGCATATAAGTCTTCTCAGCTTCAGTATGGAAGACGGGCTCACGCTGAGGTTTTCAATGCCGATTGCGATCCATATCGGCACAAGATAGGGTATTTCAGCGGTCTGGCCGCATATCTCCACCGTTGCGCCATATTTATCCGCGCTGTCCTTTATGTATTTCACCATGCGGAAAAGCAGGGGATGGAAATGCGAATTGAGATATGCCACCTTCTCATTCATCCGGTCCGCCGCAAACACATACTGGATCAAATCATTGGTTCCTATGCTGAAGAAATCCACCTCCCTGGCAAAGCTTTCGGCCATCATGACAGCGGCAGGCGTTTCTATCATCATGCCCACTTTAATATCTTCGTTAAAGGGAACTTCTTTCGCCCTCAACTCATCCTTGACTTCCTGGAGGATCGCTTTTGCCTGCCTGAGTTCATCAAGGGTTGCTATCAAGGGAAACATTACCTTCACGTTTTTCATTTGAGCGCCTGACCGCAATATCGCTGAAAGCTGCACCTTGAACAGTTCCCTGTTATCAAGGCAGTATCTTATAGCCCTGAATCCAAGAAACGGATTATCCTCCTTCGCCATATTCAGATATGGTATGTTCTTGTCGCCTCCCACGTCCAGGGTCCTGATCGTAAGCGGTTTTTCGCCCAGGCTCTTTGCAATTCCGTCATAAACGGTAAACTGCGCATCTTCGGAAGGCGGCATGCTGCCGGCCATATATAGAAATTCTGTTCTGAAGAGCCCCACCCCGTCTCCATTGGATTCAAGCATCATATCCGCATCGTCCCTGGAAGATATGTTGGCGAGCAGCTTGATTTCAAAGCCGTCCTCGGTGATGCTGCCGAAATTCCTAAATTCCTTGAGCTCCTCCATTTCCTTTTTGAACGCGTTTTCATATTTTTTAAATTCTAATATTTGCTGGTCGGATGGAGACACTATGACCTCTCCCTTATCTCCGTCAATCAATATGTCTTCTCCGTGCTTCACATTGTCCAGCAAGTCTGTAATTCCTACGACGCACGGAATTCCCAAGGCTCTTGCGATGATCACCGTATGTGACGTCCTTCCCCCATGGGCGATGGCCATTCCCTTGACTTTTTTTCTGTTGAGCCCTATCACCTGAGAAGGCGTCAACTCATTTGCAACTATGATCGCTTCCCCGGCCATATCCGCCAGGCTCTTTGCCTGTTTTTCCATAAGTATCAATTTAAGCCTTTTGGATATGTCGACGATATCGATGGCCCTTTCCCGCATGTATGCGTTGTCAAGCTCTGAAAACCGCCGGATCCAAGAATCGGTAATCATATCCAGGGCGTATTCACAGTTTACCTTGGACTCCTCTACAAAATCTCTGATCTCTTTTATAAAGTCCTTATTTTCAAGCAAGAGCAGCTGGAAGTCAAATATTTCCGCGTTCTCACTCCCGCAGTCCTTAAGGGCCGCCTCCATGATTCCTTTTACCTGCTCCTTTGCTTTTTCCACCGCGTCGGAAAGCCTCTGAAGCTCTTTCCCGATATCGCTTATCTCATATTTTTTAACCTGTATATCATCCTCGATAAGATATGCTTTGGCAAAGGCTATCCCTGCCGAAACCCCTATTCCCTTCATATCGTAGCACCTTTCTGAATTGTCTCTTTTAGCATGTCCCTCATGCTTTTTTCATAAAAATTGCCGCCCTCGTCGGAAACAAAATAGATAAAAGCTTCCTGAACATTGTCATTGTTGACGTTGAGCGGGGTATTCAACCTGAAGTTTACCGCGAAGAACAGCTTCTCCTTTTTTACCATTGCTTTCGCCCACATAGCATCTTCAAGTATGATCTCTTTTCCTGTCCTTCTTATCTCCGCTTTTGCTCCGCCAAGCAATTCCAGACATTCCTCGTCAGTGCGGATGATTTCCGCCATTTTCAAAAATAGCTCTTCCTCATTTTTCGGATTTATCTCAAAGGACAATGTTTTAACCGGGTCCTGCTTCATATCCGGCATACGGACTCTGCCTGTATTCCCGGCTCTTATATAGCATTTTAAATTCTCTATCTCACCGCTTTCCAAGTTTGAAGACACTTTGATGACAGGTTTTGAATGTGTAATGGGAACATTTGCAATGATAAAATCAAATTCGTCTTCATTTTTCAAATCCAATTGATATTGATTGCAGATATCGACTATCTTGATATCCGGAAAAAGCTCTCTGATGCTCTCACACATTTCCACATTTGACGCCACACCTCCGTTTGATACGAATATGAATTTATTTTCGTGCTTTACACGTTCCATTGACAGCGCAAAATGCAGCGTGACAGCCATGATCTCGTCTGCCGTAAGCAGCACCTTGCAATGCTTTTCATAGAATACGTCCGCGGCAAAAACAGCCTTATAAACCTGCGGATACTTCCGCTTTACCATGCTGTCGTCAAAGGATTTGAACGAAAAATTATTCTTAAGCCTGTAAATGGATGTTTTGAGGTGAAACATCAGTCCGAAGAGGAGGACTGTGTCCCCTTTGAAATCGCAGCCCAATATTTTCCCGACAAAATCGATCAGCTCATTTGCCAGGTTTTTTATATTTGCCGGTATATCGGAGATCACGCTCTTTATATTGGTTTCATCGGAAACATTATAGAGTTCGGAGCCCATAAGATGCATGCAGATGTACGCCCGTTCCGCTCTCGGCAAGACCGTCGAGAACTCTTTTTCTATCTGGGAAGCTATGTATTCGGCAACCTGCATCTGAGTCTCGCCGAGCTGCTCATAGAGCATGTCGTCGTTGTCGTCCACATTGCTGCCCTTTAATATCCGGTCGATGCTTATCAGCAGGTGCATAAAGAGAGATTCGTAATGCTCATCGGGCATAAAAAAATCAAATTCCTTTTCCGCATTCCTGATGATGCCGCTGATTTTTTCTATATTGACCTTGGGATAAAGCTTCTTTATCTTTCCGTATTTTTCTCCATCAATGCGGTAGTCGGAAGAGTTAAAGGCAGCGCTATCCTTTATGTTCAGTACATCGATGCTTTGATAGCGGCTAAGTGTGAAAAATTCCACAAGAGCATTGCGCCGGTCCTTCTCCGACCCTATGATACAAATTCCTCTGTGCTGTCTTTTGTAAACTTTAAGATTGAATTTCGAGAGCCATATGTTGATCCATTCGAGATCCTTCAGCACCACGCTCTTGCTTACATAAAACTGATCGGCAAGAAATTGTATCGTCAGCTCATCATTGGAATTGATGAGCATTCTCAACGTCTCTATGTGCCTTATGTAATTTTTATATTCATAATCCTCATATTCATCGTCATTCTGATCGGATACGCTGCCGTACATCGTTTTGATTTTCTTCTCGATTAATTCCGTATTGCCGCTCTTTGCATAGGCTCTGATGCCGCAGCCACTCTTCTTCTCAACCTGTACCTCATCTGAGACGTCGAGAGCCGTGATGAGCTTTTCAAGCTTCTCAAGATCTGTCTGTATCGTTCTCTTAGAGAGGCCAAAGTGCTTCGCGATTTTACTTATAGTCAGAAAATCATCCGCTTCAAGGAGCATATATAAAATTTTCATTGCTCTTATTTCACTTTGATACGACATGGGACTTCACCTCTGAATTAAATCTCCATATTTTAACATAATATTGAATATAAGTTAAATAATTCCACCATAGGCGTGCACATGTGCCGCGCCCATAGACTCCTCTGTTGCATTTTCATAATTTTTTAGGGTGATTAAACTATAACAAATACGGATACTTCGGTCTATATCCGAAAATCACTTTTTACTTCCACATCATTGTAGCAATTCATGTTTTTTTCGCAAATAAAATGGCTAAAAAATGTGTCTGGCAAATCTTTCCTGAAAAGAGAAAAAGAGCCGAAGGGGGTCACATTCCCTTCGGTTCTTTTTCGCTATTTCGGATCCTTCGGCTTATCTTTCACGTAAAAATCCGAATTGATCTTCGCATTGATCACCTTTAAATTTTTTGACATGCCTGCTTTCACGTGGATCGCCTCCCTGTATTAATGTAACCATAAACAAGGGAATTATGAGAAAACCGCGCTACTCCGCGGTCAGATTCGCCAACTGCGCGGAAACGGCATCCATCAGGCTCGCAAGAGGAAGATCCATCTGGAGACCCACTTTTCCCGCGCTTACGACGATGCGTTCAAAATTCCGCGCGCTTTCGTCGATGGCGGTTCGGAACAGCTTTTTCATGCCCACGGGAGAACACCCGCCCTTGATATATCCCGTCACTTTCGTGATATCCTTTGCGGGAATCATCTCAAGTTTCTTTTCCCCGAAATGCTTCGCCGCCTTCTTCAGGTCCAGTTCCCGGGCCACCGGTATGACGCAGACGTAATATTCCCTGCTGGCGCCCTGAGTGACCAGTGTTTTGAACACCCTCTCCGGCTCGATCCCCGTCTCCCGGGCCACCGATACCCCGTCAAGAAATCCCTCCGGCGCGTCGTATTCATGAAGGGTATAGTCCGCCTTTTTCAGATCCAGCAGCCTGACCGCGTTGGTTTTTATTCCTGCCATATCTCCGTCTCCTCATTTTGTTCCATCGTATATTGTAAATATACCACTCCAGTTTCCTCTGCCGTAATAATCGTTATATCTCTCCATCACCCATTGATTTCCATTTTCCGGCTCTGTCCACCCCGCGAGCTTGATCTCATCCTTGCCGTCAACGGAGGTCATCCAGATCTCCATCCTGCCGTCATAATCCCTTGCGCCGGCTCTCCCGAAGATCAGGTCCTTCTGATTATTCAGCAGGATCGGGCTTTCATTTCGATATTCCGGGTCAGAGGTGATCTGCCGAAGGTCCTGTGACTGATCCAGCTTTAAGGAATAAAGCTGACGCTTCAGAGGATAGGCTCCGATGGTTTTTTTATCGACTCCGGCGAAATACAGGGTGCTTCCGTCGGCGGAAAGCTGGGGCATCGCGGGAACCAGGCCTTTTTTCGCGATCGCTTCGGCCTCCTGGAATTTTGCGGTCGGCCCGCTGTAATCCGCAACGAGGTCCACGCTCTTATCGGAGAACATCTCTCTTCCCGCTCCGGTGAGAACCGCGGCGGTTCCTTCCCTGGAATAGCTGATGTTTTCATCATAGGCCAGCAGCATGGGCGAAAATTCCGTGGGTTTCCCCGTATCCGCGTGGTAGAAGAAACCGTTGATGCCGTCGGCGGTCAAAGATGCGGACTGGGGTCCGTTCCAGACCCACAGGGTCTTGCCGTCGGGAGACCATGGACCCGGTTTCGGGTCGTTTCCCATGATTTCCTCAGTGGCCCGGATCGGCTCCACCACCGTGGCCGCCTTGCCCGTGTCCCAATCCAAAACATACAGCCCGCCGCTGTAATACGGTCCGAACCCTTCGGGCCGGTTATCCGTCCGGTCGTCCTTGACCCTGACATTGTAAGCCAGATAGTGAAAATCCGGCGACGGCATTAAATTATCATACTGAATGGAGACCAGGGGATGTTTTTCCACGTCCTCCGGCCATACCTGCAGCTCCTCTGTTTTCAGAGCCAAGGCGAGGCCTCCCTGTTCGCCCGAGCCGTCTATTTTTCCGGCATCGTCCGACTCACCGGAATCGCCCGGATCCTCAACGCTGAAGTCCACCCCCAGTATCCGGCCCGCCTCTGTGGAAACCACAAAGGACCCGCCGGGACCCGCATTATATGACACCGGATCGTCCAGCACCTTGACGGCCTGCCCGGTCTTAAAATCATAAGCATAAAGAGTACTCCGGTAATCGCCGGTCTCTTCCGAGGTCTGTTCCGACATCTGCTTGAACATCAGCCTGGTTCCGTCCTGGGAAAATACCGGGCCCGCCAGCCCCGCGCCTTCATAGATCCTCACAGGCTCCCCCTGAAGCCCCGATTCTGCCTTGCCAACCGATTCCCGGCCGGATAGAAGATCCGTCAGATCCCTCACATAAATCCCATCGGCGGCGGCATAGGCCAGCCTGGTTTCCGCCGGAGACCCGGCTGGGTTTTTTAAATCGGAGCCTGCCGTGCACCCCGTGATCAAAACCAGAATCAATGCGAGCGTAACGGCCATTATCCCTGGAAATCGCCTCGGCGCAGCGGCCGATATCCTTCGAAACCGTCCTGGCGCCCCACTCCAATCCTTATTTATCATCGTAGCTTACCCCCTTTTCCTCCTTCAACATTTATTTTGCTCCCTTTTCGGCCTTCACTTTAACTCCGTTGGAGACATCGTCACCGGGAGAAACGATCACCCTATCGCCCTCTGAAAGCCCGGACGCCACCTCCGTGAAGTCCTCTCCCTCCAGGCCGGTTTTCACCTCCCGCAAAACCGCTTTGCCGTTCTCTATAATATAGACGCAATTTTTTCTATTTTGTTCAAAGATAGCCAGATTCGGCACCCGCAGGACATTTTCTCTTTGATCCGCGGTAACCGCCACGTCCACGTCGCTGCCGAGCCGGATCGGAGTCGACGTTCCGAAGGAAATCTCCACCGTGACCCGTTTCTGGTTTACCCCGAGATCGGACAGCTTATCCTCCGCCTTCAGATAGACCTTCTTCACTGCGCCCTTCTCATCATTAAATCCCGCGTCTTTATTATATATTCTCACCGAGTCCCCTTCCCGGATCAGATCCGCATCCTCGGCGATAAAATCGGCCTTTACATAGACGTTGTTTAAATCGGAAATCTCGAAAAGGGGTGTTCCCGCGGCCACTGTCTCCCCTTCCTTTACAAAAACTCCTGTGAGGACTCCGTCCATGGTGGCCGTGACGCCTTCCGCACCGGTGGATTCCGCATAGCTTTGAATGGAATATTGCAGCGAAGAGATCTGGGCTGCCAGCGCTTTGGCCGCCACGGCGGACGCGTTATATTCCTGCCAGCTCAGCGCACCCTGGTCATAGAGGGCCTTATTTTTATTCGCCAATTCCCGCGCCTGGCTGTACTGAGCCTGCAGCCCGGACAGCTGGGCCTGCTGGCTTTTGATATCGAGGGAAGCGCTTGTCATGTCGCTGCTCATCAGAACCTCTCCGGCCTTTACGCTGTCCCCCTCTTCGACGGTCAATCCCTTTACCTCGCCGGAATTTTTCGCGGTGATGGTAACGGAGTTCCGGGATTCCACCGTGCCGCTTTCTTCCAATACCTTCGTCACGGTTCCCCGATCCACAGCCGCGGACTCTACGGCGATTCCCGCCTTCATTGCGGAAAGCGCGTAAGCGGCAATGACCAAAACCACCGCTGCTCCAATTAAAATCCATTTTTTACTCTTCAATCGCTTCATACTGATATCCCTTTCCAATTCGCATTTGATCTATGAATTTGCCGCCCGGCGGACCGTCTGCGGCCTTTATGATTCCCTGTTCTTCA
This sequence comes from Bacillota bacterium, assembly GCA_036835995.1. Taxonomy (GTDB): domain Bacteria; phylum Bacillota; class Clostridia; order Peptostreptococcales; family Anaerovoracaceae; genus Anoxybacterium. The sequence continues at coordinate 51,271 of DAITKX010000006.1, forward strand.
GCGCCTGCAGAAAATCAAGCTTCTGAATTTTCTTGTAGGTCGCCAGCTGTGCCAGAAGGACAGATACGGCTGTGAATACCCCCGCCGCTATGATTGCGCTCCATGTGGGGCTCATGTCAATGGTATAAATGTCCGTGGTGTACGCCGTGGAGCTGTACGCCGACAAAAGATACCCCAGAGGGATCCCCGCCAGGATACCAAGGACTGTGATGATGTTATTTTCCCTCACGAGCATGAGAAAAATCTCCATTTTGCTGAACCCCAGCACCCTCAGGGAGGAAAACTCCATCTCACGCTCTCCCAGGCTGATGACGGTGGCGTTATATACGATGCAGAATCCCAGGATCCCTGCGAAAATCATCATAAAGCCGACAGAAAGGAGCGTCATGGTCATATACTCTCCATACATGTTCCGCATGTCGGCTGTGGACATGATGGAGCTCACATTGGATGCCCGAAGCAGCTCTCTGTCGATGTCGGGATCGCTGGAGTCAGCGTAAACCCCGTTGATCACATCCTTTTCCAGCAGCGTGCCGCCCATAGCGCCGATCTCCATATAGGCGTTCATTCCCAGGGTCTGCTTGATCACATCCTTTACCTGGATGTAAGCGTCGTCCCGGTTGGGAATATAGCTTTTGATCCGGACCAGATCGCCTTTGCCGATATCCAGAGCTTTTGCCAGATTTTCCGAAATCAACATTCCGTTTTCCGGGATCTCCACCTTTTCGCCGTTTAAGTCGTGAAAGGAATAAAACTTCGTATCCCTGTCCAGGCCGATGATGCTGACCGCCTGCTTTTTGCTGCCGTTGGAGAGTTCAAAGGGATATTCCAGCTTTCCCTCAATGCTGTCGGCTTTAATCAGGTGTTCCATATCCCTTGCCGCGCTTTTCGGGACCGGAGTCCGAAAACCGATGTTGTAATCCATCTTCTGGAACTCTGTAAAATGCTCGTTCATCATCTGACCGATCACACCCGGCATGGCGGCGGTGAAAAGCATCATGGCATAAGTCACGGCGATACCTGTCAGCACAAACGCGACGCGCTTTTTATTGCGGAAGATATTCTTGCCGATCATTTTATTGCTGAAGGAAAGCCTCCTCCAGAAGAAGGGAATATTCTCCAGCAAAATGCGCTTTCCGGCCTTTGGCGATTCCGTCCGCATGGCGTCTGCCGGAGCGATTTTCAACACGCCTCTGGCTCCGACGAGGCCGGACAGGGCGCAGAACACGGCGGAAAGCAGCATGGCGTAGATCAGGAAAGAATAATAAAATTCGATCCTCAGCAGTGGAATATTGAAATACTGGAGATAAAGCCTTGTCATTCCTCCGGCCAGAGCCATCCCAAAGATCGCGCCTGCCGCTCCTCCGAGAGTCCCGCAAACCAGCGCGTATTTGACGTAGTGGAACAATACCTGGCCGTTGCTGTATCCGAGTGCCTTCAATATACCAATTTTAATCCGGTCTTTCTTCACAAGACGGGAAAGCATCATCATCAAAATGAGCCCGGCAACCAGGAGGAAAACGATAGGGATGGAATTTGCCATGGTATCGAGCTGGGTCAGCTCCTGTTGAATCACCGAATTGCTCATCTGGTCTTTCTGTTTTATTGTCTGCCTGACTCCATATCCCTGGAGGGCGTCCTCAACATTGTCGATCAGGGCATCTTCATCGGCGCCGCTTTCATAGCTTATGAGCATTTCGTTGTAGCTGCCGGGGAGGCCCGCGGCCTGCCGTCCGAAGTCTTCCGACACATAGCCTACCCCGAAGGTCTTATTGTCGGGTATGATGGACTGGGCGTTTTCCATCAGGTATATATATTCCGGATTTGCGACGATCCCGGCTACCTTCAGAGTATACTGAAGGCCCCCCGCCTGGATTTTGATCTCATCTCCGGCGCTGATCCCTCTGGCTTTTGCAAACTGGTCGATCAGCAATATCTCATTGCGGCCTCCGGATATCGGCTTTCCCTTCAACAGGGTGGATTTGCTGAGCTCGTCTCCCTTTCCCGCCGTGGTGACCAGCCGGAGGTTTACCCGCTCATTTTCGTCCTCTGTGATCATGGGCACGTCTACCGTGACTCTGCCCATGGCCTGCTTTACTCCTTCAATGTCCGCGATCCGTTTTACTTCCTGGCTGGGAACCGCGCCGGTTTCCAGAAAGAGGTCCGCGAAATTGTTTTCGGTATAATAATCCTTTACCGTGTTATCCATGTTTATGGAGGTCATATTCAGGGCGGTAAAGGTCGCGACGCCCATTGTGATAATGGTCACCACCGCGATGAACTGGCCTTTGGAGCGTCCGATCATGCGCGCAAGCATTCTATCCATTTTAGAAAGCCCGGTTCTGCGCCGCTTTCCCTTTTGATCGCTGCGGTCTTTTACCATTTGATATCCTCTGGAGCCATTGGGCTCTCATTGACATGGTCGTCGATGATCCTGCCGCTTCTCATTTTGATCACCCGGTCCGCCATATAGGCGATGTCCGAGTTATGCGTAATGACGACGACGGTCTTTCCCATCTCCCGGTTTACCTTTCGAAGCAGGCCCAGGATAGCGATGCCGGTGTTGAAGTCCAGGGCGCCGGTAGGCTCGTCGCAGAGCAGGAGTTCGGGGTTTTTCGCCACGGCCCTGGCGATGGAAACCCTTTGCTGTTCGCCTCCGCTCATCTGGGCTGGAAAATGGTCCCGCCGTTCCGATAGTCCCACCGCCGCCAGAATTTCGTCGATCGGCAGGGGATCCTGTGAAATTTCCGTAGCCAGCTCCACGTTTTCCTCAGCAGTCAGGTTTGCCATGATGTTGTAAAACTGAAAGACAAAGCCCACCTTATTCCGGCGATATTCCGTCAGCTCCCGTTCGTTATAGGCGGTGATCTCCGCGCCTCGGAGAAAAGCTTTCCCCGAGGTAGGCAGATCCATTCCGCCGACGATATTCAAAAGGGTGCTCTTCCCGGAACCGCTGGGTCCGAGGATCACCACGAATTCTCCTTCCTGTATCTCAAAAGAGGCGTCCTGAAGCGCTTTTACCTCAATTTCACCCATCTGATAGCTCTTGGACAGGCTCTCAGCCTTTAAAATAATCATTCCTATTCCTTTCAATGTTAGTTAGTCTATTCTAACCAACATTATACACCGAAATCCTATGGAGTCAATCTAATGTACCGTGGCTTCCCAGCCCGTGCTTCATAAAATCGATCAAACTGTCGAGGTCATCGACCACCTCATCAAAACTTATATCTCCGCTCCTGAAATCAAAGAGCTCATCAAATCTTACCAGCAGGTACGCCACCACCTTTGCCGCGAAGTGTTCCGATATGCCGGGTCTGATGTCCCCATGCCGGACCGCCTTTTCTATCAGATCTTCGAAATACCTTTCTGTGGTATCGTTCAGACTGTCCATGGCCACCTTATATATGTCATTCCCTTTTTCCTTGAGAAACATCAGGCCCAGCAGGTAATACCTGGGGTAATTTTTAGCGAATTCAATCCCGATCCTGACCTGAAGCTTGAGATTCTCAAAGAGGTTCGCTTCTTCACCCCGGAGGTGATCCGCCAGCCCTCTTTCCACAAATTCCACCTTTGCGTCTGCCATAGCCTGCAGCAGAAACAGATAAAGAGCCTGTTTATCCTGAAAATGATAATAAAATGTTCCCTTGCTGATCCCCGCGTTTTTTATGATGCTGTTCAGGGAGGCTTCCTCGTAGCTCTTGGCGCCAAACTCATCCAGCGCGGCTTCGATCAGCTCCGCCCTCCGGTCAAAGGATTTTACTTTCATCATCTTTTTTACTCCTGTCTTTATATACCCCTCCTTGCAAGGCAACCCGTCGGGGCAGGGTAAACGTACTTGTCTAAACCACGTGGTCTAAACCGGGTGGTCTACTATAATATAGTCCTTGTATTTTGAGCTGTCAATCATTATTTTTTGCAATAAAAAAGCCGCCTCAGTTTTGGAGGCGGCCCGAAATCATGGGATTCTTCCGCTCCGCGGGCGGTATCCATCCGGCGATATCGTCGGGTTCAAACCGGTAGTCCAGCGGTTTTCCATAGGCCGCTTCGTAAGCGGCCTTTTTCTGCAGGTGATCCCGCTCGCACATGACCAGGCTGTTTTCCCTTGCATTTTTTGCCGGGTCAGGAAAAATCGGCGGCAGGACATGCAGGACATACCGCACCTTGTGAAAGGAAGGCGCGTCCAACTCCTCCAGGTCGCGTATCTCAACAAAACAGGATATCACCGGCACGCCGAATTTCGCCGCATAGTAGTAAGCGCCGCGTTTTGGCGGCCGGGGTTTGCGGTAGTTGAACCACATTTCCTGCTCCGGATAGATCAAAATGAAATTTTTTTCTTTCAGCAGGTTCCACAGCAGGGATTCAAAGTGCTCCGCGATATAGCTCTGCCTCATGCTGACGGGAAAGGTGTCCGCATAGTTCATCAGATATCCGATCCAGCCGGACATGGCAAAATTGCTTTCATTGCTTGCGATGCAGAGCTTTTTTCTGCCTGCCGCGAGAGCAAGCATGCGAAGGGCCGTATTGTCGACGGGATTGAAATGATTGCTCGTGAGAATCGCGCCGCCGGCAATCCCTATGACGTTTTCAAGCCCGAGGATCTCCGTGTCCGCGTTTATTTTTTTGCTGGCCGTATTTGCGGCCCACCGCGCGATCCGGTTGTTCACCCGAAAGCCCAGGGTCGCCCGCTTTTCCAGATAGCGCCGGAGCAGGTCCTGTCCCTCCTCCGCGGTCAGGACGGGATCGTCCACCTCCACTTTGCAGTGGAAGGCGCCGCTTTCCGCCGCCTGCCGGATATTCTCGATCACCTGTTCCCGTTTTCCGCCTATGATCATAAACGCTCCTCTTTCCCTGAATCAAACACCGCCCGGAAGGTCACTTCTCCGGCGGCGATCTCTTCCGCCCTGGTCAGCATCAGCTCCAGATGCTCCCGATCGGACTGCCGTTCTTTTTCACCGTACCGGGCTTTCACGTCCATGATCTCCGGGAGATAGCCCGTGTCCCCGGCATACTTCCAAAAGTGCGACTCGTACTGCACATCTTCGTAACACCAGGGCTTTTCAAACAGATTATAATGAACGAGCTTCGGCTCTTTCATGGGTTCCTTTCCCTTGGTCGGCATGGCGTCCCAATGGGGAGGCAGAAAAACGATCCTGCCCCGGCACAGGGCGTTGAGATAGTCCTGATCCGGCGCGATGCAGTCAAAGTGATATCTATTCATGAGCTCCAAAAAGCGCTGTTCAAGCCCCACCTCCCGCAGCCGCTTCAGGTTCATCAGCAGCACGCCGGAGTTGATATAATGATATTTATCGATGCCGACGGCGTTTTCTATGTAGTTTGCAAAGGGAGGCACGTCGACTACGGAGTGATCCGCCGCCGCCGCGATGAGATTGCCTCCCAGATCTGTCCGATACAGCTCCGAGATATCCCCCGGCACGACGATATCGCTGTCCAGGTAGATGGCCTTGTCGTATTCCGGGAACATGACCGGGATGAACAGGCGAAAAAAGATGGTAAGGGTGAAATAATCCGCCCTGAGCCGGTTGCCGATCCGGTCCGAGATGTGATCCAGCCTGTTTTCCATGGGGACAAACCGAATCTCAAAATGATCCGCCCCAAGGCCGGCAAGCCTTTTCCGGTTTTGTTCGCTGAGCCCCTCGCAGAGCACCGTCGCTATGTAGTCATACTCTGTTGAAGCGTTTTGAACGATGGATGCGAGAGCCACGCTCAGAAATGGCGCATAGCTGTCGTCGATAGAAAAAAAGATCGGGATCGTTTCCTTCTTTTGGTTCATCTTAAAACTCCTCTTCTCAATATTTTAATTGATATTCGGCTTGACCGTCCTGATTTCAGACAGCCGTCTCCTGTATTCGTCAAACAGCTCATCGTATTCGTGGATCTTGAGCAGGCGGTGCACCTTTTCGATCTCCCAGGGCTTGACCTTCATGGCGTGAAGCCATGGAAAGAAGCGAAAGCTCGTGGTGAAATGCTGCAAAACCGTATCCTTGTGCAGCTTGCGCTGCTCATTGAACCGGCGGGGACAAGTCTTTTTAGAAACCGCCAGCTTGTTCAGCGCCGATTGGTCCGGCATAAACATTTTCTTTTCGGTGCAGAGCTTCCTGCAGCGGCGCAGCAGGCCGGTTTCCCGGATTTTTTTCAGATTCATCAGCAAAACCCCTGAATTCTGGTAGTCAAAACGCAGAAAATGTCTTCGGAAAAACCAGCGGCCGTAGTGATCCAGCACCCCGGCAAATTCATAGGCTGAAATATCCTGTCGGTAGAATTCCCCGCAGCTTGTCCGGCAAACGACGTCGTTGTCCAGATAGAGGATCTTCTCCGGCAGCTCCGGTATTTCGTCCGCAAACAGGCGAAGCATGCAGTATGGCGTGAAGCGGGTGCCGAGGTTCATCACCGGCAGCTCTCTGTAAAACTGTCCCGTTACGTCGATCAAAACCACAAAATTATCCGGATCAGCCTGCTTCACAAGCCGGTCCGCATAGCCCGCAAAAGTGTCGGATATGGGAAAATAAACGGTTTCCCCATATCCCAGACTCATGGTCAGCAAATAGATATGCAAGGGCTCCCCCGCGTTTTTCAGCAAGGACAGGATGGAAATCAGCAGACCGTCTTCGGTCTTATCGTTGCCGCAATACAGAATATTCATCTCAATGCATCTCCTTCTGATACCGGATATAGGAGTAGGTGCTGTTTCTGCTGCGCTCCTCCATGCACTTGAAAATCTCCTTATGTAATTTTTCCTTCTGTCTTGCCTTGGGCAGCGACCGGTCCGGATAAAACGGCCCGTCCAGATAAACCGTGACGCCGGGTTTTCTTCCTCGCTTTCTCTTGTAATAGGTTGTGGTCATGCAAAAGGCCGGTTTTCCGCATTCCACCGGAAAGCCGAACGAATCGGCTGGAAAAGGGCGTATCCCGGTATAAAAGGGCCAGACATGGGCCTCCGGGTAGAATACCACGCAATTCCGGTTTTCTATGCGCAAGCGGATGGCGCGGTTCAGCATTTTCAGCCCGCCGATGGAATCCGGCAGCGGCAGTGCGCCCAGCATGGGCAAAAGCGGGCCAAGGACCGGTATGCCCAGGTTGGCGGGGCTCGTCACAACATACGCCCGTTTTGGGGAAATCGCCCAAAGGGGCAGGAATGCGTCTCCGATGGGCTGGGTGTGATTCCCGTATAAAAAGTATCCCGTTCCCGCCTCCTGCCTCAGGACGGAGCGGTTTTCCACCTTCCCGTGAAGAACCGCGCGGCAATACGGAAATGCAAAAATTACGGCCAATAGATAAATGCACCTGGAAAACAGCCGGTAAAACATATTGCCATGAATCCATGTATAGTTTTCCGGCAGCCGGTTACCCTGATTCCTGCTCTCGACGAAATCGTCCGCATATGATTTAAAATATTTTATCTCCGGATCTCTGCGATGTTTCATTTTAGCATTCCAAACGTGAATAACAAGTTATTTTCTGTCGAAACAAAAATGGAGCCTACAATATTATTGTTGCCCCATTTCTTTTTTATAATTCAACTCAGTCAAATGCCCAGTTCCAGCCGGATGCTCAGTTCCAGTTGGATACCTGGTTGATCCGCTCCGTAGTCCTCTTGATGGAAATCTCCCGAAGCATGTCCAGATTTTTCTTCCGCAATATTCCTTTTACTTTTCCTCTCGGCTTGTCCCGCCAAAGGATTTTGCCCTCCCGATATCTCTTGATCAGCTCTTCGGGCTCCGGATCGATGAACTCCACCCTTTCCGCGCAATCAAAAATAAAGTCCGGTATATTTTCTTCATACGGGACTTTAAGTGCTTCCGGCAAGGTTCGATAAAGGCTCTCGATTTGCTGCGCGTTGACTGTTGTAAAGACATCAATTCCCGCAGCCAACAGTTCCTCGATGTCTAGGTAGCGTTTTTCGTGTCTTGAACCCGCGACGTTGGCGTGGGCTATTTCATCCACCAGTATCAGCTCCGGCCTGCGGAGCAGCGCCGCATCCAGGTTGAACTCCGTGATCATCCCGTACCTGCCGGCGGCCAATTTCAGAGGGAGGACTTCCAGCCCTTCCATAAGCTCCATGGTTTCGCCGCTGGAGTGCGGATCTATGTAACCTACAACGACGTCGACGCCTCTGCGCAGCGCTTCATGCGCGTCCTTCAGCATCATGTATGTTTTACCTACACCTGAAGAATACCCGAAGTAAATTTTTAGCTTTCCTCTTCTTACCATCTCAATCCCCCTTTCGATTCGTTTCAACATTTTTTCTCCGTTCAGTAACTTCAATTACATAATACATCAAAAGAGGGCCCAATTGTGCCCTCTTTTTACATCAATTTTCGACATGAAATTGCAGATTATGGATTACCGGAAAGCGAGGCTCAGAAAGCATCCGGTAATGGTCCAGGACAGATTGGAAAAGCTGAGCAGATAGGTACCGATGTTGAAGGGCCAGGCCGCCGCGTGAAGCAGCGGGTACAGCAGCGGCAGGGCGGCGATCAGCGCAAAGATCAGGATCGGAAAGATATAGACCCATTTATTCTTCGCCTTTGTAAATCTGGGGTTTGCCACGCTTCCGAGGACGATTCCGATCAGAAGGTAGACGGCATATGCCGTTATGGCCGCGGCAGTTCCGGACAGCGTCATCTGGCCGTTCAGCCAGGCCCCGACGATCATCAGCGCCAGTATAATAACCGATCTTGTAAGTAATTTCAAAGAGTTTGACATAGCTTGTACCATCCTCCCACTGAATATCATGTTTCCAGAGCCATATTGCATGATTTGATAACTTACTTTCCATTTTATCATATAATGTAATACCATAACAGGTATTCAAAAAAGATTGGAGGAAGTATTATGACTTCTTTTGGATTCTTCAGCGACGGCAATAGAGCCTCGGGGATGCAGGACGCCCTAAACGGGAAGGCCAACATCTGCCAGGGACTTGAGGACCTTTGTCAGGCCCTGAAAGCTCTCCGCTGCGGAAAGGAATATGAAACGATGAAAAATGTGGTCGACGCAATTCATCGGATCAAAAAAGGATTGTGCGAGGTCAAAAAAGGGTTACATGGCCTTGGCAGCAGAATAGATGACAGGAGCTTAAAAGAGATAAGAGCGGGCATCCAGTGCGTTTGCAAAGGCCTCGAGGCTTTGTGCAGCGTTCTGAAGGACACCTGCTGCGGCAATTTTGCCGAAGCGGAAAAATGCCTTGTGGAAGCGATCGAACTGATCAAAAAGGGCTACTGCAAAATAGATAAAGGTCTGAACGATATCTGCTTATATTGATCATTGAAACCGGCAGTTCAATTCTGCCGGTTTTT
>DAITKX010000007.1:0-24736 GCA_036835995.1 Bacillota bacterium
GGAAGGATGCTCCCTGCTCGACATTTTGAGCAATGGGACCTCTAAGTGTCGGTAAGCCCAGCGGATCAAGCAACAGGAAGTTATGGCTCAGGCTGCTTGCAGCCGCCGAAGAGGACTCCCTTATGGTTCCTAGCGGAAGTGGCGAAGCCACTTTTACAACAGCGCCTCGATGCGCTCCATCATGACTTCCTTTGATTCGCACGCCATCGTGCCGAGGGTTGCGATAATTTTCCCTTCTTTTATGTATACGATTGAAGGGAACTCTTTCACTCCCAGCCTGTCTGCCAGTCCCTTAGACTTGTAGACGTCAACCTTCGTCACCTTCAACTTGCCTTCATATTTTTCTTCGAGGGCTTCCACCGCAGGAAGCAGCGCCCGGCATTCCGGAGAAACGGCGTTCCACACGAATACGATACCCGGAAGATCCCCGCCCATGATCTGATGATTGAAGGTTTCGCTTTCCGCGATGTACTTTTCCGCTCCGTATCCGGCGACGGCGCCGTCTCCAACAGCGGTTGCCACCTGCTTGAGGAATTTGTCTCTCACGTCTCCTGCCGCGAATACGCCTGGGATATTGGTTTCCATCTTCTCGTTGGCGATGACATAGCCGGGCCGGTTCAGTTCGATCTGTCCCTGTAGGATCTCCGTATTGGGAATGTAGCCGATAAACAGAAAACAGGAATCTACCGGAACCTTGATGAGCTCATTGGTTTTGGTATTTTTCAGCACGACCTCGGAAAGCCTTTCCTCTCCGACAAATTCTTCGGGAAGTGTATTCCAGATAAATTCCATCTTTGGGTTTTCCAGCGCCTGTCCCTTTGCGATCTCGTTGCAGTCCATGATGCCTTCATCGTGCATGACGGATACGATCACCTTGTCGGCAAACTTGGTGAGGAACATGCCCTCTTCGATGGCGGCGTCTCCACTGCCGATGACCATGACGGTCTTTCCGGTATTTGCCGCGGCGTCGCAGGTGGCACAGAAGGAAATCCCCTTATCATAAAGGAACAGGTCTTCGTCCTTTGCTCCTGTCAGACGCGGTTTCCCGCCCGACGCGATGATTACGACCTTCGCCTCATAGTTCGTCCGGAAGGTTTCCACGACCTTCGTATCGCCGTTCAGCTGCACACCTTTCACGTCTGTGAGCTTGAAGTCCACGCCAAACTTTTTTGCCTGTTTATGGAACAGATCCATAAGACCCAGGCCTGTGGAGCCCTCCGGAAACCCGGGATAATTTTCTATTTCGTTGGTATAGGTTGCAAGGCCGCCCACCAGGGACTTTTCTATCAACAAGGTTTTTAGTCTGGCTCTGCCGCAGTAGATGCCGGCGGTCAGTCCCGCGGCGCCGCCTCCGATGATTACCACGTCATACTGTTCTACTTTCTTTTCCATTTTACTCCTTTCCAAGGATTTACATAAAGAATCTCGCTAATAATTTACTTCCGATAAAAGCTCCGACCAGCAGCGCACATGCGAACACCCATCCCGACAGGGAGAGGGAAGCGATTCCGCTGAACAGCGCTCCGATGTTGCAGCCGTAGGCCAGTCTTGCGCCGTAGCCCATCAACAATCCGCCCAGGATCGCGGCGACCACCTGTCTGACCGACTTGATCTTCTTGAACTTAAACTGAGAGGCCAGAAGAGCAGCCGTTAGGGCGCCGATAATGATACCAACGTTCTGAATCGAGCCCGGGTCGCCTAAAACTCCGGCTTTTAAGGTATTTTGCGCACCGGCGGAAGAGAAGTAGAACCATTTGTCTACGCTGCCGCCCAAGGCGTCAAAAATCCATGCTCCCCAATTTGCAAAAGTTCCCGAAACGCCCCAGGGGTTTCCTGAAGCAGCAAGAAGGGCTACTTGGAGAACGGAAAGCAACACCGCGCCGGTAACGTATGTAAACGGATTTTTAAAGATTGTCACATAGTACTGATTTTTTTCAAGCTTTTCCCAAAGTTTTTTCAATCCTGCGTCACCGCCTTTCTGGAGATGAAAATTCAATCCAGCCTCGCAGCCGGCAAATTTTCGAATGGTTATTTCGTCTTTTCAATTACGACTTCCCACTCTCCGTCGCCAACCTCGTCGATTTCGACATTATGACCCTGGGTCCTCGCCCATTCCGGCACGTTTTTCATGGCGCAGCTATGATCGATTTGAACGACCAGAACATCGCCGACCTCCATGGAATTCATCTTTTTCTCCGTCTTCATGAGGGGTACCGGACAAGCTTCGCCTAAACAATCTAATGTGTATTCTTTCATTTTCTTTATTCCTTTCCTGCGCTATGCGCCCATTTTCTTTTTCTGCCACAGGTCGGCGGCAACATAGAGACAACCGATGATCAACAGCTGTATGACCAAAGCCCCGATCCACCCGAAATAGTCGGGAAGAAAAATTTTAGGGCCATTCGAAATAAAATTGATTTTCCAGAAACCGAACTGATACGCGCCGAGCAGCGAGCCGATCACAAAGAAGACCAACGCCAGCATCTGCATCATAAAGCCCTCTCCGACCCTCATCAAGGTGCCGGACGCACATCCGCCGGCAATGACCATACCCGTTCCGAACATGACTCCGCCTACAATCGTCGCAAAGCTGATGGGGACGACATAACTCATTCCCGGAATTGGCAGACCGTTAACAAAGGCTCCGTATTTTATTGCGGTAAAGCCTATGGTGGTCAATGCGAAGGCAATTAAAACGGCCCTTGTAATCGAGGTGCTTCCTGTGATACATGGATCACGGAAGGATGCGGTAAAGCAGAACCTTGATTTTTGGAGAACGAATCCGAATGCGATACCAAACATCCAGAACATTGCCAGAGTGCCGGACTTTTGGCCAAGCGCGACCCCGATAAGAACGATCAGGACCACTGCGGCAAGGCCATATGGAATTTGGCTTTTCTTCGGTTTTCTAGGAGCACGAGTACCAGATCGCTGAATACTTCTAACCTCTTCTGACATAGGTACCTCCTTTAACGTGAAATGTTTGTTAAGTTTTTGACAGTTTACATGATGTCATTATAGCACACAAAATACTTGCGCACTTATACTATCTGGTTATACAATATAACAAGAATTTATGACAAAGGGGGTCGGGGGCATGCAGATAGATCATCTCATACTGTTTCATAAAATAGCAACGGAGAAGAGTATTTCCAAGGTAGCGGAGGAATGCCACCTGTCTCAGCCGGCTTTGAGCCAGCAGATGCGAAAGCTGGAGGAAGAGATCGGACTCCGCCTTTTGGACCGGAGCAACCGAGGAATCGACCTCACCGACAGCGGTAAGGTAGTCTATAAATATTTTCAGCAGATCATAGAGGTTTACGGAAATCTTTTGGAAGAGATCAAGAGTCTGACCAACTACAGCGGCACCATCCGGATTTTCGCTTCCCACGTGGTAGGGCAGTACGCGCTTCCCTGCAGCATCCATAAGCTGAACGAGAGGTTTCCGGAGTTTAACTTTACTCTGACGACGATGACTTCAGGAGAGGTGGTCAGAAAAATCACCGAGGAGAAGGGGAGCATCGGATTTATTGTCAGCTCGATTCAAAACCCTGATCTGGTCTGTAAGCATATCTATACCGACAAGGGTTATCTCGTCTGCTCGGAAGCGTTTTATCAAGGGGATTCCATCACCCTCGACGAGTTGAAGAAATATCCTATGATTGCCTTGATCGAGCGTTTCAGCTCCCAGAGAATACTGAACCAGTCGTTAAAAAACGCCGGCTATGATATTAGAGACTTTTCCATACTGATGAATCTCGATTCGACGGAATCTGTGAAAGCTTCCGCTATCGCCAGCCTGGGTTTTGCTTTTTTGCCCTACATGTCCATCAAGAAGGAAATTTACCTGAAACAGTTGAAAATTGTGGAGATTTCCGGTTTTCAAGTCAACTACGACCTGCACATGATCCACAAAAAGAAAGAGGATTTCCCCGATACTCCCGCAGACGTTATCGAGTATTTTGAAGATATCGTGGACGAGACATTCTGCTGAAAAACTGCTGGAAAGTTCTGATGGGAGCTGTCATTTGCCTCCCGGTTCCTTGCTGATGTAAAATTCCCAGACGCCGTTTATCGGTTCCAGGATTTCGACTTGATACCGCAATTCTGCGCAATAGTTTTTTACCGATTCCGTCACGCAGCTATGGTCGGTAATCAGTAAAATTTCCTTATCCTGGGAGAGCTCCGATTCACGTTGCCGCAATTTCATGAGCGGCACGGGGCACATGTCTCCCAGACAGTCGATTTTGATCAATTCTTTGTTTTCCATCTTCTAATACCCACACCATATCCTTCCACCAGCCCTCATGGGCCCGGTACCATCGAATCGTCTCCACGATCCCTTGCTCAAAGGGAATAGAGGGCTTCCAGCCAAGCAAATTGCTGATTTTGGAGGAATCGACGGCATATCGTAAATCGTGCCCGGGCCGGTCCTCAACGTATTCGATCAGGCCTTCGGAGGCCTCCAATTCCTTTAAAATGGTTTTTACGACCTGCAGGTTTGTCCGCTCTTGATTCCCCCCGATATTATAGACCTCTCCCGGTCTGCCACGAGTCAGGATCAGATCCAGCGCCGCGCAGTGATCGGACACGTGGAGCCAGTCCCGGATATTTAGTCCTGTACCGTAAATCGGCAGCTTCTGGTTTCTGAGAGACCTGACGATTGCGGAAGGGATCAGCTTCTCCAGGAATTGAAAGGGTCCGTAGTTATTCGTGCATCTCGATATGGTAACCGGAAAGCCGTAGGTCTTAAAATAGGATCGGGCGAGGAGGTCTGCCGCCGCTTTTGAGGCCGCGTAAGGCGAGGAGGTCTGAATCGTGCTGGACTCCGTAAACAGCAAGCTTGGTCTGTCTATGGGAAGATCGCCGTAAACCTCATCGGTAGAGACTTGATGAAACCGTTTCACACCGAAACATCTGGAGGCATCCATCAACACCTGTGCGCCGATCAGATTGGTCCTGAGAAAGACGGTGGAATCCTCGATGGACCGGTCCACATGGGATTCTGCCGCAAAGTTGATCACCATGTCAAAAGCCGAGTCATGGAACAGATCAAACACAAAATCCCTATCCGCGATATCCCCGCGGATAAACTTGAAATTCCGGTTTCGCATCGCCGGATCCAGCGTGTGGGGATTGGCCGCATAGGTCAATTTATCAAGGCATACCACCGTCCAAGCCCCATCCCCATATTTTTTCAGAACATGATAGATAAAATTGCTGCCGATAAAACCCGCTCCGCCTGTAATCAGTATCTTCACGATACCCTCCCTCTAAAAGCCGCACAAACTTTGGTGATTCATTATATCATAATATCATATATTGACAACTCAAAGGCAGTTATATTATGATTAGGTTTACAAATTGACCCCTTATCTTTGGCGGAGCCTGTGTGCATGCTCCGGCCATCTTCGTGATATAGATGAGTAGATGCTATGATTGTTAATTTTTATGAAAGATATCAGCCAAAGGATCAGACCCGATTTTTGGAAGACGCTTTAACTGACGGTTTCCTTTCAACTGACGGCAAGTATACCAGCCTACTGAAAGCGCATTTTAATCAGAGCGCGGGGATCGGGAACATGCTGTTTACTCCATCGGCTACCGCGGCGCTGGAGCTGTCGGTTCAGCTTCTCGGCCTGATGCCGGGAGACGAGGTGATCCTCCCTTCTTACAATTTTCCCTCGGCGGCTAACGCTGTGATTAAGTATGGAGGCGTTCCTGTTCTATGTGACGTCGATCCTGGGACAAAGAATATTTCTCTGGAGGATGCGGCTTCGAGAATTTCAAAAAAGACCAGGGCGATTCTGCCCACCCATTATGGTGGGGTTTCCTGTGATATGGACAGGCTGATGGAACTGGCTCAAAGCTATGATCTCGCTGTAATCGAGGATGCTGCCCAGGCAGTCCACAGCGCGTACCATGGCGTTCCCCTGGGGTCTATCGGGAATTTCGGCGCATACAGCTTCCATCATACGAAGAACTTTTCCTGCGGGGAGGGGGGCGCTTTTTTATGCAAGGACCCATCACGGATGGATTTGGCGGAAATGCTGCGGGACAATGGAACCGATAAGGCGCAGTTTCAAAAACAGAAGGTTTCAAGCTATTCCTGGCAGTGCGCCGGTTCCAACTATATGATGAGCGCAGCCTGCAGTTCTCTGCTATACGCTCAGCTCCTCGAACACAAACGGATTACGGCAAAGCGCAGGGCGGTTTCGGATCACTATAACGGGCTTCTCTCCGGCGAGGCGGAAAAGCTTTCCGGCGGGATCAAGCCCATGAAAATCCCGCGCTATTCTACTCCCAACTACCATATCTATTATGTCGATTGCAGAGATTATGAGATGAGAGAGGCGGTAAGGAAGGGCATGCTGGAGGATGGGATCGATGTCCGAACCCACTTCGTTCCGCTGCACCTTTCCGGCTACGGAAGGGCTTTGGGCTATGAAGCCCATGATTTTCCAGGCAGTCTTTCGGCCTATGAAACGATTTTAAGGCTGCCGATCCATACGGAAATGACGGAAAGCGACTGCGAAGCGGTGATCCGCAGCCTGCTGAAGCGGGCGGGGGTTGCGTGATGGCCTTCCTCAATGTGATTGTCCCGACCTATAACGCCTCCGGCACGATAGTACAGCTTGTAGAGCAGCTTGAGAGATCGCTGGAACGGTATGATTTCCGTATTTTCCTGGTGGATGACGCCAGCGGGGACAACACCCGGGAGCTCATCCTGTCCCTGGCAGACGCTTATCCCAATATCGATTACCATTTTGCCCCCCAAAACCAAGGACAGCAGGCATCCCTGCACACCGGGCTTACGCGGATGGCCGTGCCCTGCCGGTATGTTATCACCATGGACGATGATCTTCAAAATCCGGTGGCCGTGATCCCAACCCTAATCGAAACGATCCAAAAGGGATATGACCTGGTCTATGCCGTACCGGTCTTTGGAACAGAATCGGATGCTGGAAAACCCAATGCCGGCGGAACAGCCTCCTGTGGGCCGTCTCCGGCGAGGCAGCTGGGAAGCCTCTTTCGGGACCGGCTTTTCGACAGCTTTACCAACAAGCCGAAGGAGATCAGAGTCAGCGCCTTTCGGATCATGACCGGCGATCTCGCCGAAAAGCTTGCCCGGTCGAAAAAAAAGTTTTTCTATCTGTCGGCGGAAGCGTTTCGATATGAGCTCCGCGTGGCAAATATTCCTTACGAATACGTTCCCAGACGCTGCGGCCGTTCCAGCTATCATTTCGGAAAGCTGCTTCTGGTCTATTGCAAGCTTCTGCTTCGCTATAAACTGAAGGTGATTCGATGACAAAATTAATGGTTTTGGGCGGTTCCAACTGCCAGAAAAGCGCTGTGCTCCACGGCAAGGCCCTCGGCTATGAAGTGATCGTGGCGGATTATTCAAAAGCGCCAACTGCGGCAGGTTTTGCCGATCTCCATGTCGATGCGAGCACCTTCGATGCGGAAGGCTGCATCCGGGCGGCCAGGGAGATGGGGATCGACGGAGTTATGACCATAGGCACCGACCAGCCTGTGCTGACCGCCGCCCTCGTGGCGGAGGCTTTGGGGCTTCCTTTTCCCATCGACTCCAAGGCGGCAAAGGCGGTCACCAATAAAAAAATCATGAAGGCTCTGTTTCAGGCCAACGGTATCCCTTCGGTGAAGAGCCGGTTGATTCACGCCCATTCCACCCTTGAGAACCTGGAAGAGCTCTGCGCGCCGGTTGTGCTGAAGCCTCTGGACTCCCAGGGCCAGCGGGGAATCTTTCTGCTGGAGGACAAAGAGCTGGCTTTGCGGTATCTTGACCGCACCCTCTCCTTTTCCAGAGAAAAAGAGGCGCTGCTGGAGGAGTATTACCCTTCCGATGAGATCACCGTAAGCGGATGGATTGAAGATTCCCGGCTGACCATACTGACTGTGACCGACCGCCTTCTGCTCCCGGACCCCGTCCATATCGGGATCTGCACCTCTCATCGGTTTCCCAGCGTCCATATGGACCAGTATCCGGAGATCAAGGGGATTTCCGAAAAGATCGCGGCCGCGTTCCAGCTGAAAAACGGACCGCTGTACATACAGATGCTCGTCGGAGAGGCAGGAATCATGGTCAATGAGGTGGCGGCCAGGATCGGAGGCGCCTTTGAGGACGTCATCATCCCGAAAATCAGCGGTTTTGACATCCTGGACGCTGTGACGCGCCTCTCTCTTGGGATGGAAGCCGACACGGCGCCCCTCATGGATTTTGACTGCTCCAGGCTGCCCTGCACGGCTTCCGTTCAGCTGATGTTTACGGGCCCTGGACGGATCGCGTCGGTCACGCCTCTCTCGGAGATACTGAAAATGGAGCATGTGATCGACGCAGGGTATAATTATCAGGCTGGCGATGAAATCGGCATGATCGAGAATGCCACCGCCCGGTTCGGACATTGTGTCTTCTTTTCAGAATCGGGCCCCGTGGACGGGGCTGTGGAACAGTTTCAGCGCCGCCTTCAAATACTGGATGAGAAAGGAAACAATTTATACAAGGTGTTGTGATGATAGATTTGTCCGGAAAGAAACATATTTTCCACCCCAGAACCCTTTGGGGCACGCTGCTCTTTTTTCTGCTCTGCGGATTGATTGTGCTGCCCTTGTCAGGCTGTGCAAAAAAAGATTCCGGAAAGGAGATCGGCATCGCGGAGCAGTACGGCATCGCCTATGCTCCGCTTCAGATCATGAGGGAGCAGAAGCTGCTTGAGAAGGAGCTTCCGGGGATTAAGATCAACTGGAAGCAATATGGCGGCCCTACTCCGATCCGGGAGGCGATGCTTGCGGGAGAGGTGGATTTCGGATTTATGGGATCCGCCCCTGTCCTGATCGGACTCGATAACGGTATGGAGTGGAAATATGCCACCGGCATTTCTTCCAATGAGGTCGCCCTTGTCACAAACAGGCCTGAGGTCAATTCTCTCCGGGATTTTTCCGATACGGACAGGATCGCAGTCCTGTCGCCGGGATCCACCCAGCACGTTCTGCTCTGCATTGCAAGCGACCGTGAATTTGGCGATCCGAACCATTTTGACAACCAGATCGTTTCCCTTTCCCATCCGGACGCCATGGACGCGCTGATCGCAGGCACGGAAATCACAGCTCACTTTTCAACGCCGCCCTACATCGACGAAGAGCTTTCCCACGGTATGAAGATCGTCACCACAGGCGAGGAAATTATGGGACAGCCCTTTACCTTTATCACGGGGGTGGCCACTGTGGAATTTCACGACGGGCACCCCGAGGAATATGCCGCGATTCTCCGCGCTCTGAACACCGCGACAGATTATATCAATAACAATATGGACGAGGCCGTCGCCACGCTGGCGCCGGTCTATGGGGTCGACGAAGCGACGCTGAAAAAACAGATGACATATAACGGCACTATCTATTCCACGAGGCTGACCGGGATCGACAAGCTGGCGGAAGAGATGTACCGCATTGGAATGCTGAAGAAGCCCATCCGCTATGAGGACGCGGTTTTCCCTGAACCCCAGGGGTCCAAGTGAGGCGCTCCAATCTCCAACAGAGGTATTTATGAAAACAGTGAAGAAAAATAAAGAAAGGCTTGCGATCCTGTTCTGGGTCCTCGTGATTCTGGCAGCCTGGGAGCTTGCCGCCACGGCGGGAGGAGTATCACCGCTCCTGCTGCCGTCCATCGGCGACGTGGCGTCCACCCTTGCGGATTCCTTCCTTCACGGGGAGCTGGCCTACCAACTGTATTTTTCACTCCGGGTGATCGTCACCGGCATCGTGATTGCAGTCCTTGCGGCCATCCTTTTGGCCCTGGCCGCCCAGCGCTGGCTCCTCGCCTCCGGGCTTGTAAAAGTGCTTTCCGCCATCGGACATCCGCTCCCCGCCCTGGCTCTCCTGCCCCTGATCATCGTCTGGTTCGGAGCCGGAGACGCGAGCATCATCGCCATCATTGTGCATTCCGCGCTGTGGCCGGTGCTGCTCAATCTGAACGCGGGATTTCAGGCGGTCCCTCAGATCTATCTGGATGTGGGAAGGAATTTGCAACTGTCGCCTATTGAGATCGCGTTTGAAATCAAGCTGAAAGCTTCTCTTCCCTATTTGATCTCCGGGGTGAAAACCGCCTTTGCCCGGAGCTGGAGGGCGCTGATCGGCGCGGAGATGGTGTTCGGCGCCATCGGCACGAAAGGGGGAATCGGCTGGTATATTTTCAAGCAGCGGACCTTCATGAACACCTCCGGCCTGTTTGCCGGAATCCTGGTGGTGGTCCTCATCGGATTTCTGGTGGAACGGGTCCTGTTCGACTGGATCGAAAAAAGGACGGTATTGAAATGGACATCAAATTAAACGGAATCACAAAGGAATATCTCCATGAAGAAGGATGTGTCAGGGTGCTTGACAATCTGTCGATCCACATACCCAGCGGCAGCTTTGCTTCCATCATCGGACCGTCGGGCTGTGGCAAGACGACTTTGCTCAAGATCATCGGCGGTTTTGACGGAGCCTCAAAGCCTTCCCGTGATATTTTCATGATCTTTCAGGACGCGAACCAGCTATTTCCCTGGAGGACTCTGGGCAGCAACCTTTGCTACGCCATTCAAAAGGCTGAGAAAGGGATTGGTAAAGACCGGGCGGAAGAAAAGACCAGAGAGGTTCTTTCCGAGGTGGGTCTCCTTGAGTTTTATCAGTACTATCCTCACCAGCTGTCGGGGGGCATGAAGCAGAGGGGCGCGCTGGCCAGAGCGTTGGCGGTAGGCTGCAAGGTGCTTCTCATGGACGAACCGTTTACCAGCCTGGACAGGGAAAACAAGGAGATCGCATATGAACTCCTGCTGAAAATCTGGAAGGAAAAAGAGCTGACGGTCCTCTTTGTGACTCATGATCTGGAAGAGGCGAAACGCCTGTCAGGACAGATCCTTTACTTTGAAGATCTGAACGGTAAAAGCCCTGCCTGAGTTGATGTACTGCACGATGCGGACCCCGTACAGGTCATTCCGGAATTGACGGACAGGCACGCAGCGCTCCTCCAGAAACCGGTGAAGCTCGTTCATATATCTCGGGTTGCCGTAGATCATATTCCAGATGGGCCTTTGACCATAGATCAGATCCATTTCATCGGACAAAATGATATATTCGATCTTATTTTTTCTCACGTACTCTTCTACCGACATCCCTTCCTGCTTCAGGTACGACAGGTTTCTATAGTCCAGGAGCTTGCCGTTTTCAAAGTAATATTCGCAGTTCAGATTTGCCAGAACCTTGCTGTCCGGAGAAACGGCCTTTGCAATTTCATGAAGATAATCGTCGTAGCTGAATTTCAGCCAGGGAGCGACCTGAATCGCGCTGAGAGAGGCGACGGTCAGGATCAGGACTGCGATCAGGCCAACCCGGACGGCGCCTTCCGCCAGATTGGCCGCGGCCAGCAGGACCAGAAGGAAGAACAAGGGAAACAGAAAGACGATGCTGGTCTGATTGTATCTCCCGATCAGCACCATTCCAAGGAGCATTCCTGCGATCCCCTTTCCGATCAGTACCGTTTCCGATCTGTATTTTAATTTCCCCAAGGATAGGAGAACAGCCAAAACGAACGCGGAAAGCCCGAACAGGACGAGTTCAAACCGCACGCCTGGAACGTAATAGGTGCCGCTTACCCCATACCAGATCTTCTGAAAGAAATAGGGAAGCTCCATCAGCTTGCTCGTAACGGGCGCCGCAATATCGAATTCACTGTTTCCGTACTCCAGATAATGGTGAAAGAAGTCTCCGTCAAAGGACAGGCTGAGGGAGATGAAAAAGGCGGCGAAGGCCGAGGTGATGGCCGCGTACTTTAAAAGGGGCTTCCATTCCCTCCGGGGGACGTCATTTCGGACGTTATGCCCTCGGTCGCCGGCATTTCGGATAGACTCACGGGGGCGGAAGGGAAACAACATTGCAGCGCACATGGCTCCGATCAGAAAGCTGTTGGGATGAAGCCCGATGGAAAGTCCTGTGACCAGGGCGGCTATGGCGGGGCGTTTTGCCATGACGGCCAGAACGCAGGCGATGATACAGCAGACTAGGATGATCTCCTGCCGGGCAAAGTGGCTGGCGTAGATAAACTGGATATCAGATGACAGCAGTACGGCGCCTGCCAGCGGATACCAGCGGGACGCTCCATAGCGGGATGCGCTGAAAATGCGCTTCAGCAGAAGGTAGAACAGGACCAGGGCGATGCATCCGAAGATGAGGGAAAGGAGCCGAAAGGAAAAAATCCGGTACCCAAACAGCTTCATCATCGGCATCTGCAAAAGATGAAATATGGTCTTGATCGCGTGGGGATACCGGGGCTTCAGGTCGTAGAAGGTCTCCGTCACCCCAAGACTCCCGCTTTCCATCATGTTCCTTGTCAGCCCCGAAAGCCACGATTCATCGGAATGAACGAAAGGAAACGATGTCAGAAAGGAAAAGCTGACAAGAAAGTAACAAAAAATATAAGCGATCAGAAGCAATTTCTGTTTACTTCCGCCTGCTCCGTTCCTGTCTTTTGGCTGCCGCCCCTTTCTGCTTTCTCTTATCATAAGTTGCTTCCTGTATGCGTCTGCCCGACCTATCTCCTTGGAAAATGTACCCGACGCAGCTTGTATCATCTTTAAAATATCTGTATTTGCAGATATTTTACCATAAATTTGTGCCGCCCCATATCCTTTGACTATAAAATAATAGCATGTTGTATAATGGATATTTATATCACAATCTTTCCATTATGGTATATGATAATTGCATTGATAGTTTACAAATCGATATTACACGTTTCATTCAAAGGAGGCCAGCTTGTGCGATTGATTGCCAAAAATTTAACATTCTTTCTGTTGGTCGTAATGCTAGCGATTGTTATCACTGCCTGCAATCCGTCGAAATATGAGGAGACGACATCCCAGATCATCAGCGCCGCGTCCCTTTCAGAGCTTATGTCGGGCGGCGGCAGTGTGGTGGTCGTAGATATGCAGCAACCGGAAGATTATGCGGCGGGGCATGTTGACGGCGCTGTCAATATTACGAAGGATGACATTGTGATCAATGTGCCGGTGGAGAATATGCTCACCTCGAAATCAAGGTTTGAAAAGCTGATGGGCGAAAAAGGCATCGATAATGACGCAACGGTTGTAATTTATGATAATGACAGAATGAGCGCCGCGCGCCTGTGGTGGACGTTCCTGGTCTATGGGAACGAAAATGCACGTGTCGTCGACGGAGGGCTGGAAGCGATAAAAAGCGCCGGAATCGATCTGACGCAGCAGGTTCCGTCCGTCCAGCCGGCCGTATACACCGCAAAGGATAAAAACAAAGCCTGGCTTGCGGATATGAGCGAGGTTATGGCCCAGCTTGACGAGCCCGATCCCAACGTCGTCCTTCTGGATGTGAGAACCGATCAGGAGTATGTCGAATCGGGCAAGATCCCGTCATCCATCATGTACGATTACAACAATATCTTTTACACGGACAATACGTTCAAAGACGTGCAGACTACAAGAATCAACTTCATTGACAACGGCATGAGACCGGAAAAAGAAATCATCATGTACTGCCAGACCTCAATGAGGGCCGCCCCTGTATTCTTATCCCTCTATCAAGCGGGATACCGGAATATCAAAATCTACGATGGCGCTTATCTCGAGTGGTCATCCAATCCAAACAATCCAATTGAAATGCCTGCCGGAGCCAGCGCTCTGCCAAGCAAAAAAGATGCATCCTGAGGAGGAAGTAAACTATGAAACTTAAAAAATTACTGGCTGTTTTGATGTGTACCCTCATGGTCACAGCTTCGTTCGCAGCCTGTGGAAACAATCAGGAAGCCGCGGCTCCGCCTGCGCAGGATAAACCTGTTGCCGAGCAGACGAATGTGGTCGAAGAGGCGGCGCTCGCTTACTTTGCAAATTTCCCTGCCGACAGACATGTGATTTCTCCGGCGGATTTTCTTGCGAAGATCGATGCGGGTGAAGGAATGTTCATTCTGGATATCAGAAGCGCTGACGACTATGCGAAAGGCCATATCAAAGGCGCTGTGAACATGCCTTTTGGAAATGAATCCATCGCAAAGGACATTGAACTCATCCCTGACGATGCTCCGGTCTACGTTTACTGCTATACCGGGCAGACTGCCGCCCAGACGGTCGCCGTATTGAACGTTGCGGGAAAACCGGCATATAGTGTTCAGAGCGGGTTCGTAAGAGGCATTTCCCTTGAGCCTGGCTATGAGAAATACATAAGCACCGACGCTGTGGCTCTGCCGACGGAAACCTATGCCGTGAACAGTGAAATCAAAGCGGCAGTTGAAAAGTATTTCGCAACCGTCGCATCCTATGCCGGAACCTCGACAGAGGCTCAGAATATCAAGGTTGACGCTGTGAAAGAAATCGTTGATTCCGAATCCGACGATTATGTGATTCTTTCCGTCAGAAAGGCAGAGGACTATGCGAAGGGTCATGTCAAAGGCGCCATCAATATTCCTTTCGGAGCGGGAATGCAGGAAGAACTGGTAAAACTGCCCAAAGATAAGAAAATAATCGTATATTGCTATACGGGGCAGACAGCATCTCAGACGACGGCTATCCTCAGACTGTTGGGCTATGAAGCCTACAACATGCAGTTTGGTATGGGCAGCGTGGAGACCCAATCAGGTTGGTTAGGCGCAGGTTATGAAACCGTTACGGAGTAAAAGCCGATAAGAACTTGATTCTCCTCAATAAAGTTTTACGAACACAGGAGTGCCCCTGCAGACATCGTACGATGTCTGCAGGGGCACGTTCCATTTTATTCGAATATCTCCGTTGCCTTTTTCATGATTTCGGAAACCGGCAGATGCTGCGGGCAATGCCCTTCGCAGGCCTTGCAGTCCATGCACACGGAAGGCCTTCCGCTTTCCGGGACCCAGATTTTGAAATCCCTTTTTATCTTCGGATTCTCTTCATATACGTGCCAGTCGTTATACCGCGCTATAATGTTCGGAATATTGATCCCTGCGGGACAGGGCATGCAGTATTCGCAGCCTGTGCAGGAGTGCGGAATCAGCCTGTTGTATTCGTCGGCCACATCTCCGATGATTTTCAACTCCGCTTCCGTCAGGCTGCCCGGCTCAACGCCGCTTAAAATCCTGAGGTTTTCCTCAACCTGTTCCATAGTATTCATCCCGCTCAGGATCGTAAGGACCTCCGGGAAATCGGCAACCCATCGGAACGCCCATTCGGCGGGAGTCCTCCGGACAGGAGCCTTGTCCCAAAGCTCCTGAATGTTCCGGGGCATCGTATCGGTGAGCTTTCCGCCCTTCAACGGCTCCATAACGATCACCGGGATGTTCAGTGAAGCCGCCAGCCTGAGACCCTTTACCCCCGCCTGAAAATTTTCATCCATGTAATTCAGCTGGATCTGACAGAAGTCCCAGGGATATGATTTGATGATCTCCTGAAACAGGTCAAATTCGTCATGGAAGGAAAAGCCGATGTATTTGATTTTGCCTTCCGCTCTTTTTCTTTCCAGGAAGCGCATGACGTTAAATTCCGCGACTTTAGGCCAGGTATCTCTGTCGAGGTTGTGGGCCAGATACATGTCGATGGAGTCCGTGCCCAGCCTCTGGAGCTGCTCGCCGAAGATCCTGTCCAGATCATTTTCGCTCTTTACAAGCCAGAGGGGAAGCTTGTCCGCCAGAAATACCTTTTCCCGGTAGCCGTCCTTCAGCGCTTTGCCGACGGCCACTTCACTTTTTCCGCCGTGATAGGGATAAGCGGTATCCACATAGTTGACGCCGCGGTCGATGGCTGAGCGAAGCATCTTTATGGTTTCGGCCTCATCGATGTTCGCAGGGACGCCGTCTATGACCGGGAGCCGCATGGTTCCAAAGCCGAGGAGGGAGATCTGCTCTCCCGTGCTGTTCATTGTTCTATATTGCATATATTACACCTGCCTTGATTTTTTTATGATATCTATCATTTTACCATATCCTAAAAATATATGGTATAGCGAACGCATCATATTTCCAATCAACTTGGCATCTCGAGCCGTTGTTATGTTATAATTGCTTATCGGAAACAGTTATAAGGGAAATGAGGGAAAAACATGAGACGAAAAGACAAGGAAATAACCAATAAGGCGGACATTGAAGCGACCCTGAAGGAGGCGTTTGTCTGCCATCTGGGATTGTCGGATGGGGATAGGCCCTATGTCGTTCCCATGAATTACGCATATGAGGACGGCCATATCTATCTTCACGGCGCGGCAGAAGGCAAAAAGATGGAAATCTTAAAGAAGAATGACAAGGTCTGCTTTGAAATGGAACTCTTCCGGCGGGAGCTCATCAAGCCCGGAGATCAGCCCTGCGATTGGGGAACCGCTTACCAGAGCGTCATGGGCTTCGGCACGGCAAAGCTGCTGCAGACCGACGAGGAAAAGGCCAGGGCGTTAAATCTCATCATAAAGCCCCACGACGGCGGAAGCTTCACTTTTCCGGAAAGAATGCTCAAGCTCACGGCGGTCATCGACATTACCATCGAGGAAATGACGGGAAAAAGGGCGGACGGCTAAAGATGAAAGAGAAACTGGACGATTTTTTAAAAAAAGCTCTGGTCAACTACGACCTGCCCGGTTTGGCCGTTGGGATCCGGGCAGAAGCCGAGGGTGCCGGACGGATATTTTCCGGCAGAGCCGGCGGGTATGACACCGATGGCGGGCGCGCTGCATTTTCATACCAAAACGCGGTGGGATTCCGGGACCTGGCAGGGCAGAAGCTTCTGCGTCCCGGGGATATCTTTCACATGGCCTCTGTCACCAAGCTCTTTGTCGGAACCTCCATTCTGCAGCTGTGGGAAAGGGGCCTTATCCGGCTTGACGGCCTGCTCACCGATTATTTGCCGTGGTTCCGGATGAAAGACGAGAGATACGGGGAAATCACCATACGCCATCTTCTCAGCCATACCTCCGGGATGCCGGATGTGAAGGATTACTGTTGGGACAGCCCGGAAACCGACGGGGGAGCGCTGGAGCGGTACGTGCGGTCCGATGAAGTAAGGGAAGCGTCTCTGCTATGGGCGCCTGGGGAAAGGAAATTCTCTTACAGCAATATAGGGTATGAAATTTTGGGGGCTGTCATCGCGGCGGTTTCGGGAATGCCCTTCGAGGATTATGTCAGAAGGAATATCTTCGAGCCCCTTGACATGTCAAGCTCTACTTTGCTCTCCTATGAGCGCGGCATCTATGACGAAAAAGGGCCTGACGACAATCTCTGCGCTCCCCATGAAAAGGACGCGGAAAAGCGGATCGTAAAGGTGGTGCATTTTCCATACAACCGCGCTCACGGTCCGAGCTCAACGCTGACCTCCAATGTCGCCGATCTGGGAAAATGGGGAGAGGCCCATCTGAAACACCGGCTGCTGGAGAAAGAAACCTATGATCTCGCATGGGAGAAACAGGCCCTCGTGCCCAACAACGGTGAGTTCATCTGCCTCAGCTGGTTTCGCAGGGAACAGAACGGATTCGTGCTCTACGGCCACGAGGGGACGGACAACGGGTTTCGGGCCAGTTTCTGGCTCTGTCCCGAGCTGGAGCTCTCCATTACGGTGTGTTCCAATATCTCAGGGGCTCCGGTGAAAAAGATCAACAAGCAGGTTTTCGACCTGGTCATAGGGGGTTAAAAATGAAAAGAAGGTTTATGCCGGCTGTTTTTCTTTTGATCCTTTTAATGCTGGTCTGTGGATGCGCCTCTCAGCCAAAGGATAGCTCTGATCCGGCTTCGAAAGAACCGGAATTATATTCCGTGGCTGATAATATCAGCCTGAAGACAGGAACGGAATTCGACGGTGAAACGGTTCTGGAATATGCGGATTTCACCGGCTTTAGCTATAAATACGATGAAGAGCGGCAGAATTATACCTTTAATTTTAAACTGACGGATGAGGGACGGGCCAAAATGGCGGAAGCAACGAAAAATTCAGCGGAAGAGCCGTGCGACCTGTCACTGTGGATCGGGGAGGAGCTCATCACATCGCCAAGAGTGATGGAACCCATCACCGGGGACGAGTTTGCCCTCAATATGGCGGATGTCGATAAAGATAACATCTCCGATGTCGTCGACAGGCTGAGGGGAAAATGAAAAAGTGAAATGACGGAATTATAAACAAAGCCGCCTCTCAATGATCCGGTGCATCATTGAGAGACGGTTTCTTCGTTTGCAGTCACGAAATCGGCCTGCTTCCTGTCTCAATCTATTTTGAGGAGAATCCGATTGAGGAGCGATTAATATTTTATGAATTTGGAGCCGGGAACGCCGCAGATGCTGCATTTTTCCGGAATGGATGTCTCGATATTTCCGCAGACTGGACAGAGATAGTAGAAGACTTCTTCTGTCTGATCGATATTTTCCAGCGCCTCTTTATAAAGACGGGCATGTACTTCCTCAGCCTTCATCGCAAAGGTAAAGGACATGACGGCGCCTTTGTTTCCTTCCGCTTCGGCGTCCTTCAGGAAATCGGGATACATTTCTTTGTATTCATGGGTTTCACCCGCTACCGCGTCCTTGAGATTGTCGGCTGTGGAGCTGATCTTTCCGGCGACTTCAAAGTGCTTTAAAGCGTGCAGCGTCTCGGCGTCGGAAGCCGCCCTGAAGAGCTTGGCTGCGTTGGTCTTTCCTTCTGCTTCAGCCTTTCTTGCATAAGCGGTGTACTTTCTGTTGGCCTGAGACTCACCGGCAAAAGCTTCCATTAAATCATTCAGTGTTTTTTCCATTTTAATTTCCTCCATTTAAATTTTTAATTTATTCAGCCTGGCTGATGCCGGGCGGTTTGACTGATATAGGATTGCTGACGCCGGATGGGCCGGCGCCGCGCAATGTAACCTGACGGTCAGTGCTTATCTGCGAGGCACGACGGGCAGACTCCCTTAAAATACAAATTTCTATCCTTGATGACGAAGTTCTTTAATTCTTCCGGAGCAAGGGAGTCGAGATCGGCCTTGAAGTCGTATATCGTCCCGCAGGACTCGCATTTGAAATGTCCGTGGCTTTCGATATCGATATCGTAACGTATTTCGCTGTCCTCTATATTGATCTCACGGACCATCCCCGCGTCCGCCAGCGCGTTCAGCGTGCTGTAGACAGTTGTCCTTGACAGGGTGGGAATTTCCTTCTGAAGGCCGGTATAGATCTGATCCACGGTGGGGTGAATCCTGTGGCGGCTCAGGTATTCCAATATTTTCAGCCTTTGATGGGAAAGGCGTATGTTCTTCATCTTCAGTTCGGCAGTCAGATCATCCATGGATGGTTTCATTGTGCTCACTTCCTGTTATTAATTCAAAGTTGTAACCGTAACAACTTTATTCTACCCCGAAACGGAAGATGCTAACAACAATTTTGAAAAAATTTTCACAAAAAAGACCGCTGTGAAAGCGGTTGAATAAAAGAATTTTAGTTAAATGAAAGAATTTTAAAAGAAAGGATCTTATCCGTAATAGCCTTCGGTCGGAAATTCCGTGCAAGTCAGGCTAGTGGCCAGGTTTCTCGCGATGATTCCTCTTGCCATATACCCGCCCATCCGGTTGCTGATATTTTCAATGGTGTCGTATATGGAAATCTCCTGACCGTATTCCCCGTTCTGATAGGCGATGACCCCCTGTATATAGGCGCGGATATATTGGTAGAGAAGGCTTCTCCATTGATCCTCATTCCAGTATATATTGTTTCTTGCAAGGAAGACTGCCAGTTCGTCCGCTGTCTGATACCACTGGACCGTGCTGGAATCCAAAGCGGCCTGATCGTTGTTCCTAAAGGCCTGAAGCAACGGCCAGGTGCTGCTGATAAATTTTGAAAAGATATTGAGAAATTGTTGGGCGATCTCGTCCCCGTAAAAGACCCGAAACATGTTAAAGAAGTCCAGCGGGAGAGCTTCAAACAGCCGGTTGGTGGTATCCGCGAGATTTCTTGAGTCGTCGAGGGTGCCGAGGGCAAAGTTCCTCATCCACATGGCAAACTGAGTCCAGAGCCTCTGGTTTCGAATTAGCATGTTCATCTGTTCGAAAGTGTACTTGTCGCTGGGCGCCCGCATCAGCGCATCTTCATTATCTGGCATTTCAGCACTCCTTACTGCTACAATATATGAGCGCTGACGTTATTTTGTACGTATTTGTTTTGTGCCGATTTATATTCAGGAGTTCAGGAAATCCAGAAAATCGGAAAAGTCGTCGAAATCGCTCTGGATGAATTCATACAGGATCGGTTCCTTAAATTCGTACTTTGCCGTAGGGATGATGCAGGAGGAGACGTCGCTTCTGCTCAGCGCCTTTTCGATCTCATGGATCTCGCTGAGGCTGTAGGCCGCGATGATGAGCTGCCCGAAATCCGTGGCATAGTAGAGCCCGTGGATATCCTCATTCAGCCGGAAAACCTTCCGGTTGACGTGATCGTTGTTTTTGTTGAATTCCAGGTATAGACGGCCGCTGTCGTGAAGCGTCTGCATGGTGTTGGTGGTCAGAGCGGCAAAGCGCCTGAGGAAATCCTCCATTTCCGTGAGAATTTCATAGACGGTAATGAATTCGGGGTGATTGAGCATCATGGCCGCTTCCGCCGACGTGACGAAGAAGGAGGAACGCTTTTTCACAGCGCAGACCTTGCCCTCCGCGAGGTTGACCTCAGAGACCACCAGTTTATACTTTCCGTCAAATTCGATCAGGGATTCACAGAGATAGGAGCAGCCGTTTTCGTCAAAGAACTCCTCAATGCTGTTCTTGCACAGGGTGGCGCCTTCCTCTTCGGGAAGGGCGTCCAGAGGGAGATCTTTCGCGGCCAGGTAAGTTGCGGCTTCAAAATCCCTGCCGAAGACCCTCATGAGGAAATAGTTGATCAGCTGATATTCCGATACTATGGGAGTGCATAATTTATCGATAAGGATTTCATTTTCCTTTTCCGTTAAAACCACCTGCTCCTCCAGCAGGAAAGCGAATTCGTTCCTGCCCTCCGGCAGCGGGATCGAAAGGGTTTCGTTCATTTTGACGTATTTCTGAACCAGCATCGTCGCTTCACGTTCATTGACGTTTACTTTGCTGCCGCCAAGCCCCCCGATCAGGGCCTGCTCCATGATGACCAGCGCTTCCTGATCGTTGCCCAGGAGGCTCTTATATGTCTCAAAACCGTATTCTTCCGCGTCAAAATAAAAAAACTGATGAAAATCAGATGCAAAATCCGTATTAAATAATTCCCAGTGAATGTAAAGTCCCACGACTCCCATGAGCCTGGTATCTGTTATAAATCCGGAGAGAAATTTTTTGCGGTTGCCGCTGAGGGCTGCGACCGCTCCTCCCTTGATGACGGTAAACTTTCTTTCTGCCAATGGATTTCCCTCCTCAAATCCCTAAAAATTCCTCTTGTAGGTTAAGTATAACCATTGACATTTAAAAAATCAAGGATTATAATACTCCTAATGAAAAACTGAATAACACCTTATCAAGAGCGGCTGAGGGAATAGGCCCTGTGAAGCCCGGCAACCTGAGTGTCTGTTATACGAATGCGTGACAGATAAAAAAGGTGCCAAATCCTACGGAATTTTATTCTGAAAGATGAGGATAAAAATTAAAATAGCAACCTCTTCAATTGGAAGGGGTTTTGTTTTAGTTTCATCGGATTCACGAGCAAAAGGAGGATAAAAATGAAAAGATTATTTACATCAGAATCAGTAACCGAAGGGCATCCGGATAAAATCTGCGATCAGATTTCAGACGCGATCCTCGACGCGATATTTGAAAACGATCCCCAGGGCAGGGTCGCCGCGGAAACGACGGTAACCACAGGACTGGCTCTGGTGGTAGGCGAGATCAGCACCAACTGCTATGTCGACATTCCGAGCCTGATCAGAAAGGTCATATGCGACATAGGATATACGAAGAGCGAATACGGCTATGACGGAAATACCTGCGCCGTCATGACGGCCATCCATGAGCAGTCCGGCGATATCGCAATGGGCGTTGACAAGGCGCTGGAATGCAAAGTGGAGTCCAGCTGCGACATACAGGACACCATCGGCGCGGGAGACCAGGGGATCATGTTCGGCTTTGCCTGCAATGAGACGCCGGAACTGATGCCAATGCCGATTTCTCTGGCGCACAAGCTTGCAAAACAGCTCAGCGATGTGAGAAAGTCGGGGAAATTGGCTTATCTGAGACCGGACGGAAAGACTCAGGTCACGGTTGAATACGACGACGACAAAGTCGTCAGAGTGGATACGGTCCTGGTTTCCACACAGCACGACCCTGACGTCACTCAGGAACAGATCAGGGAAGATATCATCGAGCATGTCATCAAACCCATCGTCCCGGCGGGGCTGCTCGACGCCAACACGAAATACTACGTCAATCCCACCGGCAGGTTCGTCATCGGCGGACCCAACGGAGATTCCGGCGTGACGGGAAGAAAGATCATCGTCGACACCTACGGAGGCTATTCAAGACACGGCGGCGGCGCTTTCTCGGGAAAAGATCCGACAAAGGTAGACCGTTCCGCGGCATATGCGGCCAGATACGCCGCAAAAAATATCGTTGCGGCGGGCCTCGCCGATAAGTGCGAGATCGAGCTCGCTTACGCAATCGGTATTGCAAAGCCGGTATCCGTACTGGTTGAGACCTTCGGCACGGGAAAGATTTCGGAAGAAAAGATCGCCGAACTGGTCGGCAAGCACTTTGATCTGCGGCCGGCTTCCATCATCAGAGACCTGGATTTGAGAAGACCGATCTACAGACAGGTCGCCGCTTACGGACATTTCGGCAGAACCGATATCGATCTGCCGTGGGAAAAGACAGATAAAGCGGACATTTTAAGGCAAGACGCGCAGAATTTTTGAAATAAAATAATGCTTGCTCAAAGTCGGATATCCGTTTAGAATATTATGAAAATGTATCGGTGCCTTTGCATCGGTATCGACGGAAAGGAATGAGAAGTGAATGGGTATTAAGGTAGCAAAATTCGGAGGCTCCTCAGTATCCGACGCCATACAGCTGGCGAAGGTAAAAAAGATTATAGAAGCGGATCCCGACAGAAAGTTTGTAGTGGTTTCAGCGCCCGGAAAGCGGTTTAATGAAGATAATAAGATCACCGATCTTTTATATTTGTGCAAGGCCCATATCGACCACAACGTGCCCTACGACCAGGTTTTCCAGGTCATCTGCGACAGGTATGTCGCGATAGAGCACAATCTTGGGGTCGACGTAAATCTGGAGGAGCAGTTTGACACCATCAACCAGAACCTGAAGTCAGGAGCCACGGAGGATTACATCGCAAGCCGGGGAGAATATCTCAACGCGTTGCTCACTGCCGCGTATCTCGGATATGACTTTGTTGATGCCGCCGGCCTGGTGCAGTTTGACCAAAAGGGAAGATTCCTCAACGGTAAGACCGACGATGCGCTGAGAGAAGAGCTGTCGAAGCATAGAAACGCCGTGATCCCCGGGTTTTACGGGACCTATCCCGACGGGAGGATCAAAACCTTTTCAAGGGGCGGCTCGGATATTACCGGCTCGCTGGTTGCCAGAGCGGCGGACGCCGACGTCTATGAAAACTGGACCGACGTGTCCGGTTTCCTGATGGCCGACCCAAGGATCGTACACAATCCCAAGAGGATCGCCACCATATCCTATAAGGAGCTGAGGGAACTGTCCTACATGGGAGCTTCCGTACTTCACGAGGATGCCATCTACCCGGTAAGGGCCGCGGACATCCCGATCAACATCCGCAACACCAATGCACCTGAGGACCCTGGAACCATCATCACGGCGGAGGCTAACGCAAAGAACGACACCATCATTACCGGAATCGCAGGCCACAAGGATTTTACTGTAATCGGCATTTATAAGAACATGATGTCGGCGGAAAGGGGGTTTGTCAAAAGGCTTCTGGAGATCCTCGATGATTACGAGGTTCCCCTGGAGCATATGCCCAGCGGCATCGACACCCTTTCCATCGTCGTATCGGATAAAAAGCTGAACGGCAAGCTTGACGACATGCTGGAAGAGATCCAGAGAAAGCTGCAGCCCGATACCATCGACGTCTTTGAAAACGTAGCCCTCATCGCTACGGTAGGAAGCGGCATGGCCAAAAGGCACGGCGTATCCGCCAGACTCTTTACCGCGCTGTCCTCCGCCAGCGTAAACATCAGAATGATCGATCAGGGCTCCAGCGAGATGAACATCATCGTCGGCGTGGAGAACAAGGACTTTGAAACGGCCATCAAGGCCATTTACAAGGCCTTTGTGGATGAAAAGACATCTGCGGAGGAAAAGGCGGCTGAATAAAGCGGAATAGTTAAAGCGGCAGCCATATTCACAGAAAAACATAGAGGCATCATATCCACAGAAGAAACACGGAAAAAACACAGAAAGGGCACGCGCATTTTGTTCAATGATGATAGCTTATCTTACGGGAGGCTTATCTCCATTGAAGAGAAATGCGGGAGTGCTCTTTCTTTTGCTTTTTATTGAAAACTGTGGTACAATATATGCCGTGCATGGAAAACCAATATAAAAATTATAAAAAATCGCATATGGAAAATCAGTACAAAAAATCAGTATCAAAAATATGAATCTGCAAAAGTTATGGAATATAGAATCTGAGGGGAATTACTGACTTCGAAGAAGAAAGGATCAGTTAATATGGGATTGATGGAAAAAATCTTCGGCGACCTTAACGTCAAAGAAGTAAAAAAAGTTGAAAAAATCGTAGATCAGATAGAGGTTTATG
>DAITKX010000007.1:24746-30688 GCA_036835995.1 Bacillota bacterium
ACCGACGGAGAGCTGAAGGCCAAGACCGCGGAATTCAAGGAACGCCTGGCGGCGGGGGAGTCCCTGGACGATATTCTGCCGGAAGCCTTTGCGGTATGCCGTGAGGCGGCCTGGCGAAGCCTTGGCATGAAGCATTTCAGGGTGCAGCTCATCGGCGGCGTCGTCCTCCATCAGGGGCGTATCGCTGAAATGAAAACAGGAGAAGGAAAAACCCTCGTGGCGACCCTGCCGGTGTATTTAAACGCGCTGGAGGGAAAGGGCGTCCACGTTGTAACGGTAAATGATTACCTTGCCAAGCGCGATATGGAGTGGATGGGAAAGCTCTATACCTTCCTGGGACTCACGGTAGGCTGCGTCGTTCACGGGATCACCAACGAGGTGAGAAAGGCTGCCTATCAGGCGGACATCACCTATGGTACCAACAATGAATTCGGTTTTGACTACCTCAGGGACAACATGGTCATCTACAAGGAAGACATGACCCAGCGGGAACTGAATTTCGCCATCGTGGACGAGGTGGACAGCATCCTCATCGACGAAGCCAGAACGCCGCTGATCATATCGGGACAGGGCGAAAAATCCACCGACATGTATCATACCGCCGACAAATTTGTCAGCACCTTCAATATAGAAGAAGACTTCACCATGGACGAAAAGGACAAAACCGTCTCCCTCACGGAAGAGGGCGTTGACAAGTGCGAGAAATACTTTAAGCTGGAAAACTTCTCGGATCCTGAGAACATGGAGATCAACCACCACATCCAGCAGGCTTTGAAGGCCAGGAATCTCATGAAGCGGGATGTGGATTACATCGTCAAGGACGGCGAGATCGTCATCGTCGACGAATTTACCGGACGTCTGATGTTCGGAAGAAGATACAGCGACGGCCTGCATCAGGCCATCGAAGCCAAGGAAGGCATGCAGGTAAGGCAGGAGTCCAAGACCCTGGCAACCATTACGCTGCAGAACTATTTCAGAATGTATCAGAAGCTTGCGGGTATGACCGGTACGGCCAGAACCGAAGAGCAGGAATTCAGGGATATTTACAACATGGACGTGGTGGAGATCCCCACCAACCGCCCCATCATCAGAGAGGATAAGGAGGATTCCATCTACGCGACGGAGAGGGGAAAATTCACCGCCATCGCAAACCGGATCGAAGAGCTCCACAAGACTGGCCAGCCGGTGCTGGTGGGCACCATCTCCATCGAGCGTTCGGAAATCATCAGTTCCCTTTTGAAGAGGCGAGGCGTCCAGCACAACGTCCTGAACGCGAAGCAGCATGAGAGAGAAGCGGAAATCGTTGCGGAAGCCGGACGGCTTGAAATGGTCACCATCGCCACCAACATGGCCGGACGTGGTACGGATATCATCCTGGGCGGCAACCCGGAGTTTTCAGCGAAACGGGAAATGAGAAGACTGGGCTATGACGAAGAATCCATCTCCTACGCGTCGAGCTTTGTGCCGCTGGAAGATCCGAATCTCATCGAAGCGAGGGAGACCTACCACCGCCTGAACGAGCAGTTTAAAGCGGAAAGAGCGGAAGAGCAGCAGAAGGTCATAGAGCTTGGCGGATTATACATCATCGGAACGGAACGCCACGAATCCAGGCGTATCGACAATCAGCTCCGCGGACGTTCCGGACGTCAGGGCGACCCCGGTACGACCCAGTTTTACATTTCTCTGGAAGACGAGCTGATGCGCCTCTTCGGCGGAGAAAGAATCCAGGGTCTCGTCGGAAAGCTCGGAATGAACGAAGACGAACCCATCGAAGCGGGCATGCTGACCAAATCCATCGAGAACGCCCAGAAGAAGGTCGAAGGCAGGAACTTCGGCATCAGAAAATATGTGTTACAGTACGATGACGTCATGAACAAGCAGAGGGAGATCATCTACGGCGAACGGCGGAGAGTGCTCTTTGGCGAAGACCTGAGGGACCATATCATGAATATGGCGGAAACCCTCATCGACGAGAATCTCGACTTTACCGTCGCGTCCTCAAAGTATGCCGAGGAATGGGATATCCCGGCTCTGGAGGCTTCGCTGCGCAAGATCTGCAGCACATTCAAGGGCTTCAACTATAAGGAGGCGGACATTCAGAATCTTGACGCGGGCACGCTGAAGGACGACACCATGGAACTCTTTGAAGAGGCTTACAAGGCGAAGGAAGAGGAGATCGGCGTCGACAGGATGCGTGAGCTGGAGCGCATGATCCTGATCCGCGTCGTCGACAACAAGCGGATGGACCATATAGACGCCATGGACCAACTGCGGCACGGCATCGGCCTGCGGGCGCTGGGTCAGATCGATCCCGCCAAGGCGTACGCTTCCGAAGGGTTTGACATGTTCGACCTGATGATCAAGAGCATTCAGGAAGACACGGTGAAGTTCTGCTTCAACGTGACCGTTCAGACCGATACGACCAGGAAACAGGTGGTCAGGATCGGAGAAAGCCGCAAGGAGGACTTTTCCGATACGGCCAACGAGGATCAGGGCGACTATTCCGGCGGAGCGCCTGCGGCAACAAGGGTGCCCGAAAGGGAGCACAAGCAGGAGACAGTCAGAAAAGGCGTGACTGTTGGACGAAATGATCCCTGCCCCTGCGGCAGCGGACTCAAATATAAAAAATGCTGCGGGAAAAATGTCACGGAGTAAATTGAAATAAAGCGCCCGTAGTGGGTGTTCGCAGTCTTGACATGAAGGGCGACTGCCGTCGCGTCGCCGGAAGCGGCTTTCCTGCGAATACCCACTGGCGTAGCGCCAGATTAATTACCCCAGGTGATATTTACACAGCATTTTTTATGCGGTTTCCACAGCGTTATTTCAGGTGGATCGACTGGGGATGGAGTGGAGGCGCCGCTTGCGGCGACGTCATCTAAAAGGGCGACGTGT
Source organism: Bacillota bacterium (assembly GCA_036835995.1). Taxonomy (GTDB): domain Bacteria; phylum Bacillota; class Clostridia; order Peptostreptococcales; family Anaerovoracaceae; genus Anoxybacterium. The sequence goes on from DAITKX010000007.1 coordinate 27,639, forward strand.
TCAAATTTTCGGGTTTTGTGAAGGTGACCCAACACAAGTGTGCAAAATTTCGAGTTTTGCACAGATATTCGACATAATGACAAGAACTTGAGTTGAGATTCGGAAAATATTCGATCGAAAGTCTTTGTTTTGGATTATATTTCCACTTATGTAACTTTTACTGCATAACTGCATAATAAAAATAAAATTAATATAAGGGAGTTGAGGAAATGATTGAACTGGATCAGATCAAGTATGAACTGACCGACAGGGCACAAAATCTAAAAGAACTGGGTGAGTCCCTTTGACGTCGCAGGACTGACAAAGCGACTCGGAGAAATCAACCAGACGACAGAAGAGGACGGCTTCTGGGACGACCATGAAAGGGCGCAGAAGCTGCTGAAAGAAAAGAAGAGCGTCGAATCAAAGATCGACGAATATGAAAAGCTGAAAAAGGAATTTGAAGATATCGGCATTCTTATCGACCTGGCCCAGGAAGAGGAAGACGATTCCATGGTTCCTGAAATCCAGAAAGCCTATGAGGATTATAAAAGAGAATACGAGGACCTGCGGATCAAGACCCTTTTGAACGAGGAATATGACGCGAACAACGCCATCATTTCCATCCATGCGGGCTCCGGCGGAACCGACGCTCAGGACTGGGCGGAGATGCTGCTGCGCATGTATACGAGATGGGCCGAGTCCAAGGGATACAAGGTAAAAATCCTCGATTATCAGGATGCCACGGAGGGCGGGATCAAAAGCGCCACTCTGCTCATCGAGGGGGAAAACGCTTACGGATACCTGAAGAATGAAAAGGGAGTCCACCGGATCGTGCGGATCTCACCCTTTGATTCATCGGGCAGGAGGCATACTTCCTTTGCATCCCTGGACGTGATTCCGGAAATGGACGAAAATATCACAGTGGATATCAATCCCGAAGATCTCAGGATCGACACTTACCGATCCAGCGGAGCTGGCGGCCAGCATGTAAATAAGACGGACTCTGCGATCCGAATCACGCACATTCCCACAAACATTGTGGTTACCTGCCAGAACGAGCGGTCTCAGCATCAGAACAAGGAACAGGCGATGAGGGTTTTGGCGGCAAAGCTCATGGAGCTGGCGAAGCAGGAGCAGAAAGCCAGCCTTGACGAGCTGAAAGGCGATTACAGTCAGATCACCTGGGGAAGCCAGATCAGATCCTACGTGTTCCATCCCTATTCCCTGGTCAAGGATCACAGGACCAACGCGGAAGTGGGAAATGTGTATGCGGTGATGGATGGCGACCTGGACTACTTTATCAACGAAAAGCTGAAAATGAAGGATTAGGAGATTCCATGAACATTACAGAAAAACTCGCACAGGAATTTAAGTTAAAACTTTCACAGGTTGAAAATACCGTGCAGCTCATCGACGACGGCAACACCATTCCGTTCATCGCCCGTTACCGGAAAGAGGTGACCGGGGCGCTGTCCGACGTGATCCTCAGAGAGCTGGACGAGCGGCTTGCCTATCTCCGCAACCTGGAGCAGCGCAAGGAAGAGGTCATTAAGAACATCGAAGAGCAGGGAAAGCTCACGGATGAATTGAAGGAAGAAATCCTGAAGGCGGAGGTGCTCCAGAGGGTGGAAGACCTTTACAAGCCGTTCAAGCAGAAGAAATCCACCAGAGCTTCCAAGGCAAAGGAAAAGGGACTGGAGCCCCTGGCTTTGATCTTCTGGGTCCAGGAGCTGGAAACCGGCGACCTGCAGGAGCTTGCGAAGCCCTATGTAAATGAGGAAAAGGGCGTGGCAAACACCGCGGAAGCGATCCAGGGCGCCAAAGATATCGTCGCCGAGATGATTTCCGACGACCCGGAGCTCACGGCCATCGTGCGTGACAGGACACAGAGAGCGGGACTCATCTCCTCCGAGGCGGCGGATCCGGCGGAAAGCACTGTCTACGATCTGTACTATGAATTCTCCGAAGGAATCTCAAAAATCCCGGATCACAGAGTGCTCGCCATCAACCGGGGAGAAAAAGAGAAAAAATTGAAGGTGAAGGTCGTCGCTCCTGTGGAGGAAATCAACAGGGACATGGGGGACTTCGTCATTAAGAATGAGAAATCGATCTTTACGGAACTGCTCAACGAAGTGATCGAGGATTCCTACAAGCGCCTCATGGCGCCTTCCATCGAAAGGGAGATGAGAAACCTCCTCACGGAACGGGCGGAAAGAGAAGCGGTCAAGGTCTTTGCGAAGAATACGGAAAAGCTGCTCATGGTGCCTCCCGTCAAGAACGCCAGGATCATCAGCCTCGATCCGGGCTACAGAACAGGCTGCAAGGTGGCCGTCCTCAACGAGACGGGAAAACTCCTGGCCTATACGACTATCTATCCCACCGAGCCGAAAAACGACGTGGCAGGCACGGAAAAAACTTTGCTGAAGATCATAGAAAAATACAAATCCAATGTCATCGTCATCGGCAACGGAACCGCCTCCCGGGAGACGGAAGCCATCGTTGCGAATTTCATAAAGAAATATAACCTCGACGTGAGCTATACCATCGTCAACGAGGCGGGCGCTTCCGTCTATTCCGCGTCCAAGGTGGCGACGGAAGAGTACCCCGATCTGGATGTGACCACCAGAGGGGCCATGTCCATCGGACGCAGGCTTCAGGACCCGCTGGCGGAGTTGGTAAAGATCTCGCCCAAGCACATCGGCGTGGGGCAGTATCAGCACGACATCAACCAGGGATTGCTGGAAGGTGCGCTGACCAACGTCGTGGAGGACTGCGTAAACAGGGTGGGAGTCGACCTGAATACCGCGTCTCCCTCGCTGCTCTCCTATATCGCCGGTATCAACGCGGGAATCGCGAAAAACATCGTGGCCTACCGGGAGGAAAACGGCAGGTTTCAGGACCGGAAAGAGCTGATGAAGGTGGCCAAGCTCGGCGAAAAGACCTTCAACCAGTGCGCGGGCTTTATGAGGATATCCGAAGGGAAAAACCCCCTGGACGGCACTTCGGTCCACCCGGAATCCTATGGGGCGGCGGAGCTGATGCTGAAAAAGCTGGGAATCGATAAAGCG
>DAITKX010000007.1:30719-59899 GCA_036835995.1 Bacillota bacterium
TCGAGGATAAGATCCTTCAGATGTATCCGACGGAGAAAAAGCAGGCGAAGCCTGTGAAGCCGGCGGCGGGGAACGGTCTGGCGGCCCTCGCGGCGCTGCTGCCCGACGCAGACGGCAAAAAAGACAACAGCGGGAGCTTGAAAAAGAGCATCGAGAAGCTGGCGGAGGACATCGGCATCGGCGTCATGACGCTGACGGACATCATCGGTGAAATCAAGAAACCCGCCAGAGACCCCCGTGAGGATGCGCCTGCCGTGGTATTCCGCAACGACGTCCTGACCTTTGACGACCTGAAGGTGGACATGGAGCTGACGGGAACCGTCAGAAACGTCGTGGACTTCGGCGCCTTTGTGGACATCGGGGTAAAGAATGACGGCCTCGTTCACGTTTCCCAGATAAGCGACAAATTCATCAAGCATCCCATGGACGCGGTCAGCGTCGGGGATACGGTAAAGGTGAAAATTCTGGCTATCGATCATGAGAAACAGAAAGTCTCCCTGACAATGAAGGTTTAAAAAAGGGAGCCTGTAATTAATTGACAAATAATTATCAAGAATTATTTCGGTTTTGTCTTAATTTTTTCTGAGGCTATAATCCATATTTCCCGCCTTATCGACAGGAAATGACATCACAAAAACACAAAAAACCGGCGTGCCTGAAACATGCGCAAACCTTTAAATTTGCAGGTTATCTGTTACAAAGAGCAGATGATTCTGCAATTTTTTTTGCTATCTGATAAAAAGTATTGACAAGGGGTTCATTGCGCTTTACAATATGGATAAAACAGGAAAAGACGAGAATAAATAAGGCACAAAATTAATAATACCGAATATAATTTGGGTTGAATTCGATATGTAAGCATTAAATTTGGCGCAGAAAAATCAAAGTAAGTTTTGACCGAAATTATTTCGGCAGAAAGGCAGTAGGGACGACGATTGCCTGAAATTTACATTTATTAGTTAATACCAGTTATCGAGGAGGGTTTAAGAATGATTATCGGAGTACCAAAAGAAATCAAAAATAATGAGAACAGAGTGGGAATGACCCCTGGCGGAGCAAAGTCCTATATAAAAAACGGACATAAGGTCATCATCGAAGCGCACGCGGGAGAGGGCAGCGGATTTTCCGATGACGAATATAAGGCGGTCGGATGCGAACTTTACGCCGACGTCAAGAAGCTTTTCGCCGACGCCGACATGATCGTAAAGGTCAAAGAGCCTCTCGAAGCGGAATATGGTCTCTTCAAGGAAGGGCAGATCTTATATACATACCTCCACCTGGCGCCCGCGCCGGATCTGACGAAGGCTTTGCTGAAGGCCAAGGTCAAGGGCGTCGCCTTTGAAACCGTGCAGCTTCCAAGCAATGAGCTGCCGCTTTTAACGCCCATGAGCGAAGTGGCGGGAAGAATGTCGATCCAGATCGGAGCGAACTATCTTCAGAAATACAATGGAGGCCTCGGCGTATTGCTCGGAGGAGTTCCGGGAACCGCTCCCGCTGAAGTCATTATCGTCGGCGGAGGAAAGGTCGGAACCAACGCTGCCAAGATGGCGGTGGGAATGGGCGCAAGGGTGACCGTTCTGGATATGAGCTTACCGAGACTTGCGTACCTGGACGATATCTTCGGAGGAAGGATCACGACTCTCGTTTCCAACGAGCATAACCTCGAGGAATCCGTAAAGAAAGCCGACCTGCTGGTAGGATGCGTATTGGTTCCGGGAACCGCGGCTCCGAAGGTGGTCAGCGAAGATATGGTTAAATCCATGAAGCAGGGCGCCGTCATTGTTGACGTAGCCATCGACCAGGGCGGATCCATCGCCACCATCGACCGGGCGACCACCCACGACAATCCCTGCTATGTAAAGCATGGCGTAGTCCACTACTCCGTAGCAAATATGCCGGGAGCAGTTCCGAGGACATCCACCATCGCGTTAGAGGGAGCCACGCTGCCCTTCGGCCTGATGATCGCAAACAAGGGACTGGAAAAGGCGGTCCTTGAGAGCAAGCCTCTCATGCTGGGCCTGAACGTATATGAAGGAAAGCTCACCTATAAGGGAGTTGCAGACAGCCTTGGACTGGAATACACAGATCCGTACACCTTGATCAAATAATCGGATCACTTGTTGCAGCATATAACATAATCAGTTGATTTCATAATCGCACACTTCAGAAAAATTATCGGGAGAAGTCGTCATCTCCCGGTAATTTTTTTGCGTCCCGAAACCTTTTATGATACAATCCTCCTATGAAAAGGAGCGGACAATGGCTTATGAAGAAAGAATCCCCTGGATTCAAAACACTCCTGTGGGAATCAGGATCAGAAATATTGCACTCGTACCGGCGCACATGCACGAAAATATCGTCGAAATCTTTTTTTGCCTGCAGGGAAGCGTAAAATTTTCCTATGGGTTTGAGGAGTTCATATTGTCGCCCGGAGAGTTCGTATCCGTTGATAAGGACGCCCACTATCTCTCTGAGGGGAGCGAGGACAACATCTGCGTTTCCTTTTACTTTGACCTGAAATGGTTTCGCGTGAAGTATCCTTTCATAACGAACCTGCTGTTTGTCTGTGAGGGAGTAAAGAAAAACACCAAGCCATATTTCACCGATTCCTACAAGCAGATGAAGGGGACACTTATCGCGCTCCTGCACTACTTTGTGAATCATGAAAACAGAGGAAACGGCTTTCAGGAGGCCATCGTCAAGGAAGCGGACCAGGTCATCGATATGATGGTCAACTATTTTGATATCGTATATTTCTACAACCCTGATCTGAGCATGAAGCCGGAATTGATGGAGCGAAACCGCAGGATGATGGGATATCTTCAGGAGCATTCCGAAGAAAAGATCACGCTGGAGACCATGGCGCAGGATTTTAACCTGTCGAAGGCATATATTTCGGAGTTTCTCAGAACCTTTGAAGTCGGATTCAGAAAATCCCTGAGCTACATCAGAGCCAATAAGTCCGAACGGCTGCTCCTTGCAACGGATCTGAACATTACGGAGATATCCGAGGCGTGCGGGTTCTCTGACCCCAAATATTATTACAACGCGTTTGAAGAATGGTACAAGTGCACGCCCCGCCAGTTCCGGAAAATGTATCGGAGCAAAATGAATGAAAAGGATTCGGAGAGGGATATGGACCCGGGAGGCATCCGGGAACCTTTAAACGGAATGATATTGAATCACTATCTGGAATTATTTTTAGCATAACCCGTCAACAGGACGAATGTTTCTGCCGCCAGTCATAACAGGCGGCAATTTTTTTGCTGTTTTCAGGTTCGAAATCCAGAAAACAACCATAAAACGCCATTGAACCCACCCGGAAATTTCAGTACGCTTAAGTAAATTCAAACGAAGAAGGAGGGAGAAAAAGAGTTTACATGCAGACAGTATTGATTAACGGCAAAATAGTTACTTCAAATGAAAAACAGCCTCTGGCGGAGGCTATCGCCTTTGAGGAAGACAAGATTACATATGTCGGACCGGCTTTAAACGCGCCCGGAGAAGGGAAAATCATCGACCTTAAGGGCAAAATGGTTCTACCCGGAATCATCGACAGCCATATTCATCCCGGGGCTGTTTCCCAAAGCTCGTGGCACATCAAGCTTCCCTGGACGGAAGATAAGGAAGAGCTGCTGGAATTTGTACGCAATTATGCGAAGGAACACCCGAAAGAAGAAGTGCCGTTCCTTTATTTTGAGTATTATCCAACCTCCATGTTCGGAACCCGGGGACCGACCAAGGAGCTTCTCGACACCGCCTGCTCAGACAGGCCATGCTATTGCCAGGACTTCGGAGAGCACCTCCATTGGATGAATTCAAAAATGCTGGAGCTCTTGGAGGTGACAAAGGATACCCCTGACCCCGCGCCGGGGCTTGAAATCTTTGTCCGGGACGGGGAAGGCAATCCTACGGGCTGGTGCAAGGAGCTGGCGTGGCTGCATTTCCAGGATAAAATGTATTCCAGGATCGGCTGGGAACCGCCGCGGAAATTGACGCCCCAGCTCATGGAAAGGTTTTTTACGTTCCTGTCGGAACACGGAATCACCTCTATCGTCGACGGAGTAGTAGAGGGGGAGGACCAGCTGGCAGCCATGAAAGCGCTGGATGAAGCCGGAAAGATGAACGTCTATTACGACGGCATATCCAGGTTTTACCGCTACGGCGACCTCCCCGGGAAGATCGAAACCCTTCGCCTCTACAGCGAAAAATATGGCGGAAAGCACATGAAGTTCAACACGATGAAGCTTTTCCTGGACGGCACCAATGAAAGCGGCAACGCGGCTTCCCTTGATCCTTTTATCAATGATCCGGCGGGGACGAACTGCGGCGCGATAGAGATGGAAGCCGATGAGCTTGCGAAGTGCTTCCTGCTATGCAACAGAGAGGGCTTGGATCTGCACATCCACATGGTGGGCGACCGCGCTTTCCGCACGGGATGCGACGCGGTGGAAGCGGCCCGGAAAGAGGCCGCGGAGCTTGGCGAGCCGTGGATCTGCCAGCCTGTCTTTTTACATTGCGAGCTGGTTGACCCTTCCGATATGGATCGCCCGGCAAAGCTGGGGATCACGGTGAACTGGAGCTGCCACTGGTCGGGCGGCTACTTCGGCGACGTGGCTCAGGAGTTCTACGGATACGACAAATGGGCCGGGATGTATCAGTTCAACCCCATCGTAGACAGCGGCGCCCTGGTGACCTTTTCTTCGGATGTGGTCACCTTCTATGAACTGCACCGGGCGGATCCTTTCTTTTCCATGCAGGTGGCCAACACCAGAATCGACCCCGAAGTTCCCCTTGACCCGGAGAAATACCCGGGCAGCGTGAGGCCGCCCGAATCGGCGAAGCTGTCCAGGGAAACGCTGCTGGCAGGCTACACCATCAATGGGGCAAAGCAGATGCGCATGGAATCCATGCTCGGTTCGCTGGAAAAGGGCAAGATCGCCAATATGATCGTCATCTCAGATGATCTCTTCCGGGTTCCGGCGGACCGGATCAGCCGGATTCACTCAGAGGCAGTTATCTTTGACGGTAAAGTTGTCGCCGGAAAGCTGTAGTCTATCGGAATGGGGATACAACAGTATGAAGCGGCCGAAGGGCTGGGAAGAAAAGCAGTATCATTGGGAAGGCAGGGAAGAGATGCAGTACAAAGCGGAAATCAGGGAGATACCCGAGCATATCGTGTATTTCAAAAAGTATTTTGTTGAAGATTTAACGGCCTTTTTTGACAGTATGGCAAAGGACAATTTCCTTCAGGAGCTCTCGGACAGGGTCCTGCTGGAAAATCCGGGAATACGGCTGACAGAGCCGGACTATAACGTGCTCCTCTTTACCGGCGGCGAGTACAGGGAGAAAAATGTGGGCATTGAATTCTGCGACGCGGTGACGGCCTTCGGAAAAGACACCGGTGAATACAAATTCAGAGGAGAGGGGTCCTTTACGGCTTTATGTATTCTGCACAAAGGGCCTTACCGCGGATTGGCGGAGGCATATGACTTCGCTTACCGGTGGATGGAGCAAAACGGATATCAAAAATCCGGATGTCCGCGGAACAGCGCGATAGACGGATTCTGGAACCGGGAAAGGGAGGAGGACTATCTGACGGAAATACAAATACCCGTTGAAAGAGTTTTGCCGTCAGTTGAGCCAGGAAATGATTTTAAATAAAAGCTAACGCTTTAACAGCCAATCAGTAAAAGAATGAAGGAGGCAGACAATGGAACCGAACACGACGCCCAACGAAGGCTTAAACAGCCTGGGCTATGAGCAATCGCTGAAAAGAGTATTAAACTTAAGAAATCTTGTGTTCTTTGGAATTTCTTACCTTGCACCGACGGTCATCTTTAATCAGTATGGGGTTTTGACCCAGATCACGCAGGGTATGATGGCATTATCGAATTTAATAACGATTCTGGCAGTCATGTTTACCGCTTACAGCTATTCCCAGATGGTCAAGGTGTATCCCGTGGCGGGGTCTGCGTATACGTACGTTCAGAGGGCCATCAACCCTCATCTCGGCTTTCTGACCGGCTGGGTCGTACTGCTGGATTATCTCCTGATCCCTCTGGTCTGTTATCTCACGGTGGGCTTGTACATGAACCGGTTTGTCCCTCAGGTTCCGGTCTGGGTATGGATCATCATCAGCGTTGTCGCTATGACGGCCATCAATATCATCGGAATTCAATCCACGTCGAGGTTCAATACCGTTATCATGATCCTGCAGTTTGCGTTTACCCTGCTGTTCATCGGCGTGGTGGTCAAATACATCACCGGAGGCGGCGGAGCGGGAACCCTGCTTTCCATGGAAAACTTTTACGATCCCGGAGATTTCACGAAACAGGGGCTGATGGGCGCGGCCGCCATCATGGCGATATCCTTCCTGGGCTTTGACGCGGTAACCACCGTGGCGGAAGAAGCCATCGAGCCCCAGAAGAATATCGGAAGGGCCATATTCATCATCTGTATCGGAGCGGGGATCGTGTTCACCTTTATCTCCTATATCGCCCAGGTCGCCTGGCCGGACGCCTGGAAAGAAATGTCCGATCCTATGACAGGCATTTTCGATTTGTTCGAACACATGAAAACCGGATATATGTCCACGACCTTTCTCATCATCGACAACTGCGCCAGCCTGGCATGCGCCCTGACGGGAACCGCGGCCGTAGCGAGGATCCTGTATGGAATGGGCCGGGACGGCGCGCTTCCGAAACGGTTTTTCGGATATATCAATCCTAAATTTCAGTCTCCTGTTTACAACATTGCGCTGGTTTCCGCATTATCTCTGAGCTCCATCATCTTTTCGGAAAACCTTTACGGGGCCCTTTCCCTTGTGAGTTTCGGCGCGCTGACTGCCTTCACCCTTGTAAATCTCTCCGTAATTTTTCAATACTTCATTAAGGATAAAAGGAGAGGCGCTGCCTCCGTCCTTAAATATCTGATCATTCCGGTCTGCGGAGCCGCCGTTTCCATCTGGCTGTTCCTGAGCATCGCTCTCTCGGGGAAAATCGTCGGCGGATGCTGGCTGCTGATCGGAGTCATCTATTCCGCGGCGACCACCAGCTTCTGGAGGAAGCTGCCCCCGGAACTGAAGCTGGACGAATAGCCTGCGGCCTTGCGCTTGAAGTTTGGAGGTGGTACAATAAAATAAAAACAAGAGGACAAAGATATTATGACGAAAATCAATACCGTGCTGTTCGATTTTGACGGCACTATCATGGATACAAACAAGGTGATCCTCCAGTCCTGGCAGCACACCTTCCGAACGGTGGAGGGACGGGAAAGATCTGCGGAAGAGATCATCAGCACCTTCGGGGAACCGCTCCACATCACAATGGAAAAAATTCTTCCTCAGATTCCCGCGGAGGAAGGGATCCAGATCTACAGGAGCTATCATCAGGACAAGTTTAAAGACCTGATCGAGATCTTTCCGGGGATCACCAGCCTGCTGAAGGAATTGAAGGACAGAGGGTATAAGACCGGCGTCGTCACTTCCAGATTGAGGCGCACGACGGAGGTAGGACTTGAAAAATATGATATAGCCAGGTATTTTGACACGGTTGTGACCTGCGAGGACGGCGAGAAGTTCAAGCCGGACCCGGAGCCTGTAAACATCGCCCTCGCTCGCCTAGGCTCAAAGCCGGAGGAGTCTGTCATGCTGGGGGACAGCATGTTTGATATCCTCTGCGCCAGAAACGCGGGGGTGAAGGCTGTGCTGGTGAGCTGGGCGCTGGCCGTCAGCGACGAGGAAAAGACCGGTGAAAACGCGCCGGACTATATTATAGAGAAGGCGGAAGATCTGATGCCGATACTCGAAGGAGGAGAAAAATGAGGTATGCGTTTATCATGAATTCGGGGCATTTCACCCCGGAGGATTATTCCGTTCGCTATGAGGACGAAGGGAGCCAATACTATTTCGCGGCGGTCCACAGCATGGACATGACCCGGGACCTGGCCCGCACACTCGCGGCTGAGGGGTATGGAATAATCGATCTCTGCGGCGATTTCGATGAGGCAAAGGCGGAAGAGACCGCTGCGGCGTCAGGAGGAAAGATCGAGGTAAACTACGCAAAGTATACGAAGGAAGAGCTTGAAAAATTTGAAGCTCTAGCCTCCATCGCCAGGTACGGGATCATAGTCATGGGGTTTGATTTCAGCAAGACCGCGGTCAGACTGGAGCTGACCGGCGACGAGTTCAACACGTATATCTCCATCGTGGACAGCGAGGAGACGGCGGCGAACGAAGCGAAAAAAATGGCGGCAGACGGGATCAACTTTATCGAACTCTGCGGATATTTCGATCTGGAAAAAGCGGACCGGATCATGAAGGCGGTAGATTATAAAGTGCCGGTAGGGTACTGCGGAAAATAAATTTTAAAAATCCCCGGCGAAAGCCGGGGATTCATTATCGGTCAAAATTCATGGTGATGTTGAATGATACATCGCCTTTTGTATCGTTATAGCCCTGTATGAAGATCCGGTTTTCCTCCCTGGCCTTCTTCATGGTAAAGCGATCGCCGGGCCGCAGCTCGGAAAGGAAGTTGATGTCCATTCGCTTCAGGTTTTTCAAACCTTCCTGCTCCCCGTCCGTGAAGGTGTCATAGGCAAATTCGCCATAGCGGCAGTTGTTCACATGCCCCAGGCAATCGATCTGGCTGGCCAGTACGGGCCTTTCAGCCACAGGCTTCAGATCCGCTTCCATCTTGAAGCTCGGGGCCGAATCCAGAAGGACGACTTCAGTGGGAACGGTGATGGTAAAAGGGGTTTCTTTTTTGCGGAACACGGTCCGCTTCTCCAAATCCAGAAGCACCGAATGGGTCGAACCTTTGAACATCACCTGTCCGTCCCTGTCCTTGAACAGCATTTCACGGCGGAAATAGGGCCCCTTATGGGTGGAATACCAGGTGCTGCCGAAGAGGGTCATGCTCTGCTCTATGGGAGTTACCACCTCCACCGACATGGAGATCAGCACCCATGCAAGGCCATACCTCATGGTGCCGTCCACATTCACGTCCAGTTGGGTCAGATGCCGCTCCGCCATCTGCTCGAAAAGGAGCTGGTAGCCAAAGGGTTTCAGGTAATTGTACTGGTTCAGGTAAGACGCGGTTACCAGTAATTCGTAGACGCAATCTTCCTCGTGCTCCATCTGGTCGGCTTCATGCCTGATCCGGTCATCGTCATGCTTATTTCTGTCATCTTCATATTTCATCTTGTCTTGTTCCTGCTTCTGTTTCATTCCGTTTTCTCACAGCCTGTTCCCAAGCGTTTGTAACATGATATCATAATTCGGCTCAAAATGAAAGCCGGTACTTCTTTGCTCAAAAATGTGTACTAACTTAAGAATATCCCTAAGAATATTTAATAAATTAAACGATTATTTGCAAAATTTCGTCAATTGAGGTAGAGTTAAATGAAACCAAATTTAATTTCGTTTGGAGGCGAGATATTGAAAATTTTAATGGTGGGAACCGGCGGAGTCGGAGAAGCGGCTGCAGTCATTGCAAGCCAGAGGGATCCAAAAGGGGAATGGCTGGATCTGATGGTGCTTTCCGATTACAATCTGGAACGGGCGCAGGAGGTTTCAAAGCGAATTTCCGACGCCAGATTTCCGGCTGAAAAGGTCAACGCGAGGAACAAGGACGAAGTAATTGCCTTGATCAAAAAGTACGACGTGGACCTTTTGTTCAACGCCTGTGACCCGAGCTTTAACGAGAACCTGTTTGACGCCGCCTATGAAGCGGGGGTTAATTACACGGATATGGCGCTGACGCTGTCCGTACCTCATCCGACAGACCCCTATCATAAGACCAACATCAAAATGGGCGACTACCAGTTTGCAAAGCATGAGGACTGGGAAAAACGCGGCTTGCTGGCTCTTGTCGGTATCGGAATGGACCCTGGTGCGGTCAACGTATTTGCGAGATTTGCCCAGAAGCATTATTTTGACGAAATCGACGAAATCAGCATCAAGGACGGGGGAAATCTATCCGCCGAAGGCTACGATATCACCTTTGGTTTTTCTATCTGGACGAGCATAGACGAATGCCTGAACCCGCCGTTCAAATGGGAAAAGGACAAAGGGGTCTATGTCGTCGAACCATTCTCAGAGCCGGAGCTCTTTACCTTCCCCGACGGGATCGGAGAGCAGGAGCTGGTGAATGTGGAACACGAGGAAATGGTAATGCTGCCCCGCTATATGGGCGATGCGGCAAAGAAGATGAGCTTCAAGTACGGCCTTGGACAGGACTTCATCACCATGCTGAAGAATCTGCGCGCCCTGAGGCTTGACGACAAGCACAGCACCGTGAAGGGAACCGATCTTTCTCCGAGAGACGTGGTAGGAATGGTCGCCCCGAGCCCGGTAGAGGTTGCGGATAAGCTGAAAGGCAAGTGCTGCGTCGGAACCGCGGTCACAGGGAAAAAGGATGGGCTGGAGCGGAAGGTTTTCATCTATCAGACATCCGACAATGAGGACCTGATGAAGCGCATCGGCTGCGGCTGTGTCGTCGGACAGACGGGATACAATCCGGTTATCGCCTTCGAACTGATGGCGAGGGGAATCTGGAAGGGCGAGGGAGTTTTGGGCCCGGAATGCTTCGATCCCGACGAATTCATCAAGCTTGCGGATAAATATGATTTCTACATAGGCATGATGGAGATGGAATCCGAGTATAAAAAGGTGCTCGACAAAGAGACCCTCCTGAATGACGCAAAATAGTGATGAAAAATAAGACACAGAATCAAAGAATTTAAAAATCAGCCCGGAGAAGGAGAAAACATCTCACGATCCGGGCTGTTTTATTGTATAATTTTAAGAGATACGGATTAAGAGAAGATTTACGAATTAAGAGATAGATTTACGGATCAGAGAATGAATCAAGGGATGAAAGGAAGTCCGAATGCTGCACATTTATTACGGTCGGGAAAATCTGGATAAGGAAAAGTTTCTGTTTGACAGGATCGCCGGCGACCTGTCCCTGCCGGAGCAGAAGGTCCTGCTACTGGTGCCGGAGCAGTTTACTCTCCAGGCGGAGCGCAACGCCTTTTCCTACCTAAAGGTGGACGGGCTGATGGACCTGGAGGTCATGAGCCAGTCCAGGCTCGGCTTCAAAGTGCTCTCGGAAGTGGGAGGCAGCAGCAGAGTTCCCATCGATAAATACGGCAGGCACATGCTCCTGGCCAAGATTCTGATGGAGCAGAACGAGCGCCTCGAAGCGTTTCGCGGGATGAACGGAAAGGCTTCCTTTATCGAAATGGCGAACAATCTCATCTCTGAAATGAAGCAGTTCAACGCTTCTCCGGCGGACATCCAAAGGATTCTCACGGAGGGGCCGGAGAATCCCATTCTCCAGAGAAAGTTAAAGGATATCCACCTCATCTATGAAGAGTATGAAGAGCTGATCGCAGGAAAATACCTCGATACGGAGGACTACCTGAATCTTTTCATCTCAAAGATCGAACGTTCCGACCTGATTCGAAACTCCGTGATCTGGATCAGCGGGTTTGATTATTTCACCCCTAAAACCCTGAATATCATCGAGGAGCTGATGGCGACCGCAAAGGAGGTCAACGTCGTTCTGACCGCCGACTGCGCTGTTGGTCCGGGAGGCTGCGCTTTGCCGCCTGAGGGTCGGGACAGCGATCTGTTCGATCTGACCAGGGGAATCATGGCTAAGCTGAAGGCTGTTTCGGAAAAGAGGGAAGTCCCCTATGAAGAGGCTGCTGTCGGCAGGGAGTATTTGAGAAAATCACCCCTGTCCCACCTCGAGGGGGAGCTTTACGCCCAGCCATACCGACAGGCTCAGGCCGGGAATTCCATCACTCTCTGCCAGGCTGCCAATTTCTACGGCGAGGCGGAAACCGCCGCGGCGAGGATCGTTCAACTGGTGCGGGAAGAAGGGCTGCGCTACCGGGATATCCTGGTCATCTGCAACGATATGGAGACAAGGGCGTCCGTGATCAAGCGGGTTTTCGCCGATTACGGGATCACGGCGTTTCTGGATAAGAAGCGGGATATCCTTCACCATCCGGTGGTGGAATTCATCACGGCCCTCATCGATATCACCGCAAAGGGCTGGCTGTACGAGGACATTTTCCGCATGCTGAAAACCAATCTCACTCCCGTTTCCTTCGAGGACTGCGAGGACCTGGAAAACTACGCGGTGAAATACCGCGTAAAGGGGAGCCGGTGGAAAAAGGACTTCACCTACGGCGTGAAAGCCGAAGGAGAGGAGGCTTTACATAAGATCAATGCCACCAGAGGGCAGGTCAGCGGATATATCGCCGGTTTTGAAACGGAGTTCAAACGGAAAAAGACGGTTCGGGAGAGGACGGAGGCGATCTATAACTTTTTGGCGGTGAAAGCGCAGCTTTCCGAGAAGATCGAAGGGCTGATCGGATATCTGACGGAGGAAAACCAGCTGGAATACGCGGAGGAAGCATCACAGATCTGGAGCGTCGTCATCAACATTTTCGATCAGATGATCGAGCTCATCGGAGATGAGGAGATTTCCGCCGAGGAGTACGGCGCGATCCTGAAGGCGGGCTTTGAAGCGGTGGAAATCGGCCTTCTTCCGCCCACCATCGACCAGATCATCGTCGGCACCATGCAGAGGACCAGAGCGGGGAACATCAAGGCCCTGATCGTCCTGGGCGCCAACGACGGGCTGCTGCCTGCCGCCGCCGCGTCAGAAAGCCTTTTGAACGAAGATGAAAAAACGGCTCTGTTTAAAAGGGGCATTGAAATCTGCAAGATAGACGACCTGCGGGCCAAGGAAGAAAAGCTCGCGATCTATAAAAACCTTTCCAAGCCGTCGCGGTACCTCTGGATGGGCTATTCCGCATCGGATCTGGAAGGGAAGGAAAGCAAGCAGTCCATGCTGTTTGACAAGATCCGGAAAATCTACACCGATCTCAGAGTCGAAAAAGATATCTTAAACCAGGAGGACCCGATGGTCCTCGCGGAGACTACCGGGAGCGCGCTGAAGCACATGACGGAAGCCTTTCGGGAGGCCATGGACGGAGCGCCTCTCAGGAAAGAGTGGCTGGCGGCTTATCGCTGGTATGAGGGCAATGCGGCGCCGCTGCTGGAACCGGTGAAGGAAGGGCTGCTGTTCAGCAACAGGCAGGAGAAGATCGGAAAGGACATGGTTCAAAAGCTGTATAAGAGGGAGATCCCGGCGGAACTATCCCTGAGCCCTTCCCGGCTGGAGCGGTTTTCCCGGTGTCCTTTCTCCCATTTCATCAATTACGGATTGAAGCCTGACGAGCGCAGGATCTTCGAGATTGCCGGACGGGAGATCGGAGACGTCTATCACCAGTGCTTTATGAAGCTGTCGGAGCAGCTTTCCGCCCCGGGCCTGGATATCACAGATCCCCGTTCCCCGTGGATGAGCGTTACCAGGGATCAGTGCCAGGAGTACATCGACGGATTTATCGAGGAAGCGGCCAGGGAATACCGCGAGGGAGTGCTGATCCAGGGCGAAGAGGAGCAGTACCGCGGGGCGCGTATGAAACGGGTGTGCGGCGACGCGGCCTGGGCTTTGGTGGAGCACGTCCAGACCGGACGGATCCGGAACGTTTTCTTTGAAAGCGAGTTCGGGAAAGCGGTTGGAAAGCAGTTTCCGCCCATCGAAGTGAAGATGGGGGAGGATACCCTTTACATCGAAGGCAAGATCGACCGGGTGGACGTACTGCAGGAGAGCGACGGCAATCCCGCCCGGTATGTCAAAATCATCGACTATAAATCGGGCAGAGAAAGGTTTGACGTGGAAGAGGCGAGAGGCGGGTGGAGGCTGCAGCTCATGCTTTACCTGAGGGCCGCCCTGGGGGCAAATTCCCGGGAAGCCAACAGGGACAACCCCTTCAAGCCGGCGGGGGTGTTCTACTTTGAAATCGCGGAGCCCCAGATCGACGTCAGCGACGTTTCCGAAAAGGACTACGCGGACAGGGTAAAGGCGGAAAAGAAAAAAAGCTTTAAGCTGGACGGCGTCGTGCTGGACAACAAGGGCATCATTGAAAGCATCGCGGGGGAATTCTCGGGATACTCGGACATCCTGCCGGTCAGAAGGACAAAGGACGGCGAATATGCGGGCACTACGGAAAAGAAACTGTTAGGTGAAGAGGACTTTTCCGAACTGCTGGAAGCGGTGGACCGCAAGGTGGAGGAGCTCTGCGGCGAGCTGGCGGCCGGATCCATTGCCATCAAGCCGAAAAAGGTGAAGGATGAGACCGCCTGCAGATTCTGTCTGTATAAGAGCATCTGCTGTTTTGATCTGAGCTTTGAAGGCTGCTCCTACGACATTGTAAAATAGATGCTGTAAAGCTGCCGCAGAACAGGTGCCGTAGATGATGGTATGTGGCGGAAACAGGGGACTTCTGTCGAAATAAAAGTTTGAAAAATAAAATACCTACCCTAAAAATATTCGCACGGGAAAGGAACTAATGAGTAGCAGACAAGTATGCTGCATCATTTGCGAAGAAAATCAGAGGGAGGTATTTGAATGAAAAAAATAATATCCATAGCGGTAGCGACGGCAATGGTGGTGACCCTGGCAAGCGGCACCGCGTTTGCCGGAAACGGCTATGGCAATAGCAGGGGAGCAAGTCAGAAAGATTTCAAAGACATGAAGGGACACTGGGGTTATCAAAGCGTTCAAAAGATGCAGAATTACGGCATCTTCGACGGATATTCAGACGGCACATTCCGGCCGGACCAGGCGCTGAACGAAGCGGAGCTGGCGGTTCTTATCGAGAGGCTCGTCGATTACAGACAGGGGAGCGACGAGTCGGATAACCGGGTTGTCATGAATACCGGCAGCTACGGAAGCGGCTGGGGCGCGGGATACAACTGGGGAATATGGGGGAGCTGGGGAAGCTGGGGCAACCAGAGCTTCTACAATGTGCCGGCCTGGGCGCAGCAGGCAGTATGGAAGGGCGCTTACAACCGCTATCTCAACCCCGGCAGCTTTAACCCCAACACAAACTGCGACAGGATCACCGCTATCGTGGCGATTGCAAAAGCACTTGGACTGGAACCGGAGCCGGTTTATACCTACAATCCGTTCAGCGACGGCAAGCTCATCGCGGATGAAGATTTAGGCTATGTCCTGGCGATGTATAACGAAGGCTATATCAGCGGTTACCCGGATGGAAGCTTCAATCCCAACGCCACGCTGACAAGGGCTCAGATGGCGTCGATCATCGAAAAGCTGCTGGAAAACATGGGCGGTAAGGACACCGACGACGACAATGCGCCTACCTGGGCAAAGGACAGCGAAATAACCGCATCGAATGTCAAGGACACCAGCGTTACTCTAAAATGGTCCGGCGCGAAAGACGACGTAAAGGTTACCGGATACAAGGTCATTTATAAAGTTGACGGCAAGGAAAAGACAAAGACTGTAACCGACAGGACTGTGACGGTCACCGGACTGGCGGAGGACACAAAATACACCTTCACCGTGGAGGCCAGAGATGCGGCAGGAAACTGGAGCGATGACGGCCCATCGGTATCCGTTACGACAGCGGACACGGACGATGAAGACAACGACTCGGATGCGCCTTACTGGAGCGGAGACAGCGCCGTCACCGCGACAGCAGTCAACGTTGACAGCGTCGAATTAAAATGGTCCGGCGCGAAAGACGATGTAAAGGTCACCGGATACAAGGTCATCTACAAGGTAGACGGCAAGGAAAAGACAAAGACTGTGACCGACAAGACCGCGACGGTCACCGGGTTGACAGAGGATACAAAATATACCTTTACCGTAGAAGCGAGAGACGCCGCAGGGAATTGGAGCACCGACGGTCCGTCTGTAAAAGTGACCACCCTTGCCGAAGACGAGGATACAAAAGCGCCAACCTGGCCTCGCGACGCTTCCCTGACGGTAAGCCAGTCCTCGTCCGGAATTGTTACGATTGTATGGCCGGAAGCGGATGATAATGTCGGTGTAACGGCATACAAAATTTATCAGGACGGCAATCTCATTAAAACCGTAGATGAGGATACTACTAATATCAATGTAAAAGGCTTGAAAGAGGACACCGAGTACACCTTCAAAGTGAAAGCGGCCGACGCTGCGGGCAACCTGAGCTCCGGCCTCACATATTCCTATACTACGGACTAATTGATAACCAAAAACTCTCGGGAGGCAGATGGAGGTCTGCCTCCCAAATTTTTTTGCGGTTAAAAGGCAAAAATCGCTCCGTAAGAATCATTTTCCGGCAAAAAAGTACTTGCCTAAAACGACAACTTGTGCTAGTATGTAATAGCTATCGTTTAGAAATGAATATTCAAATAGATATAGATTCAGAAAGAGGTGAAAATCATGAAGGAAGGAATCCATCCAGATTATAAAGAATGTACGGTTACATGCGCATGTGGAAACACATTTGTTACGAAGTCGACAAAATCGGAATTGCGCTTGGATGTATGCTCGGCCTGCCATCCGTTCTTTACGGGACAGCAAAAGTTTATCAACCGCGGCGGTCGTGTTGAGAAATTCAAGAAAAAGTTCAATATCGAATAGCAGCAAAATTAACTGGAAATTCTTATTTCCAGTTTTTTTTAGGTGTGACGGGGCGTATAATACATACTGCTTCGATAAAATGCGGCGCAGCGGGGTATATAATATATATCGCTTCGGAGCAGAAAGAAAATTTTCTATAGCCAAAAAAACGAATTTTTTTACGAATACGTTATAATTTATGCTACAATATTTGGGATATATTTTAAACCGGGAGTTGAAAATCAATGTTTGATAAATTAGATTTTATTCTCGAAAAATACGAAGAGCTTTCCCTCAAGGTTTCCGACCCGGAGGTCATCAGCGACCAGGCCGTCTGGCAGAAATCCATGAAGGACATGTCCGAAATGGAGCCCATCGTTACGAAATACAGAGAATATAAAAAAACTGCGGAAGATCTGAAGAACACAAAGGAAATGCTCGGCGACAGCGGCATGGACGAGGAACTCAGAGAGCTTGCGAAAATTGAGCTGTCGGAATTGGAAGAAAAACAGGAGTTGTTGAGCGATGAGCTTAAGATCCTGCTCCTGCCAAAGGATCCTAACGACGATAAAAACGTAATCCTGGAGGTCAGGGCGGGCACCGGCGGCGATGAAGCCGGGCTTTTCGGCAACGATCTTCTGAGGATGTACATGAGATATGCGGAACGCAGAGGCTGGAAGACGGAGTTGATGGACGTCAACGACACCGGCATCGGCGGAATCAAGGAAGCGGTCATTCTGATCAAAGGAAGGGGCGCTTATTCCAGACTGAAGTATGAAAGCGGGGTCCACAGGGTCCAGAGGGTGCCGGAAACCGAATCCAGCGGAAGGATTCACACCTCCGCGGCTACCGTTGCGGTGCTTCCGGAGATCGACGACGTGGAAGTCGACCTGAACCCCAACGACGTTCGCGTCGACGTTTACCGCGCTTCGGGGAACGGCGGCCAGTGCGTAAATACCACTGATTCGGCCGTAAGGCTGACCCATATTCCAACGGGTTTGGTAGTCACCTGCCAGGATGAAAAATCACAGATCAAGAATAAAGAGAAGGCCTTCAAGGTTTTGCGCGCCAGATTGTATGACCTGAAGCTGCAGGAGCAGAACAAGGAGATCTCCGAAGCAAGGAAGAGCCAGGTGGGCTCGGGCGACCGCAGCGAGCGGATCCGGACCTACAATTTCCCTCAGGGCCGCGTATCAGATCACAGGATCGGGCTAACACTATATAAACTCGATTACTTTCTGGACGGCGACCTGGATGAGATCATCGACGGGCTGATTACGTCGGACCAGGCGGAGAAAATGAAGAATTTTTAATTAAAAATCCCCGGGTGCCGCGGGGGGTTGCTTGAACCTGCGGCGGATACATAAAGAATTACGAAGCAAGAGGCAATATAGATGGAAACGAAGATATACGATGTGCGAGGTTTGAACAAGCACAACTTAGAGCAGAGCATGGTCTATGACAACGAGTCGGCCAACGCCGAGATCGAGGAAGCGCTGAAAAAGGTCGACGAAGCGGCGGAAATCCTTGCAAAGGGTGGGCTTGTTGCCTTTCCTACGGAGACGGTATACGGCCTGGGGGCTAACGCGCTGGATCCCAAAGCGGTTGCGAAAATCTACGAGGCAAAGGGACGCCCCAGCGACAATCCTCTGATCGTCCATATCGCCAGGGCCAGCGACATCGGAGAGCTGACCCCCTTTCTGTCGCCGAAGATCATTCGTCTGATCGACAACTTCTGGCCGGGGCCGCTGACCATCGTGCTGAAAAAGAAGCCGGACGTTCCGGACATCACGACGGGAGGCCTGGATACGGTGGCCATCCGTATGCCCGACGATCCGATCGCCCTTGAAATGATCAAGAAGGCGGGCTGCCCCGTAGCTGCGCCCAGCGCCAACATTTCCGGCAGGCCAAGCCCTACAAAGGGAGAGCATGTCGTTGAGGATTTGAATGGGAAGGTCGATGCGATCCTGGTCGGAAACGACTGCAGGGTAGGCATTGAATCTACGGTTTTGGATTTGACGGGCGATGTTCCGACGATCCTGCGGCCGGGTATTCTTACGGCCGAAAATATAGAGGCGGCAATCGGAGAAAAGGTCGCGATGGACCCGGCCCTCAACCGGCGCAAGAATCCTTCGGGAGAGGGAGACGGCGAGGAAGAAAATTTTGTGCCGAAAGCGCCTGGAATGAAATACAAGCACTATGCCCCGAAAGCGGACATGACGATAATTGAAGGCCAGAGGGACAAGGTGAAACAGGAGATCGAGCGCCTGAAAGGGCTGAATGAAAGGCTCGGGCTTAAGGTAGGCGTGCTCCTGTTTGAAGAGAAAGCCTTTATCGAGGCGGCCCACGAGTTTTTTGCAAGGTTAAGGGAAATGGACGACGAAGGCGTCGATCTGATCCTTGCGGGGGCTTTGAGCGAACAGGACGGGGTAGGCTTCGCGGTGATGAACCGGATGCTGAAATCCGCCGGATACCATATCGCAAAGGTCTAGGGGCCTGGGGCATGAGAATATGCCGTCAGGCTTAAAGGAGGTAACCAATGAAAATCGCGCTTGCCGCGGATCACGGCGGCTTTGAGTTGAAGGAAAAAGTTAAAGAACATCTGCATCAAAAGGGAATCGAGGTTTTAGACCTGGGCTGTCACGGCACGGAATCCGTGGACTATCCGAATTACGGGAAAGCCTGCGGCGAAGCGGTCATGAACGGGGATGCGGAAAGAGGCATCGCGATTTGTGGGACAGGCATCGGGATTTCAATCGCGGCCAACAAGGTGAAGGGGATCCGCTGCGCGCTTTGCACCAGCCTGATTATGGCGGAGCTGTCCCGGAGACACAACAACGCCAACGTACTGGCGCTGGGGGGTAGGATACTGGAAACAGAGCTGGCGCTGGATATCGTAGACATGTGGCTGACCACCGAATTTGAAGGCGGTCGGCACAAGCGCAGGACCGACCTGCTGGACTGCATGTAAAAGCCGCGCGGCCGGACCGAACTTGTCGGCAGCCGCAATATCAATAAAGTTTTTAAACTAATTCATCATAAACTATATGAAAGGGCTTGATTCCATTCAAGCAATAGGGAGGTAAACAATGGGAAAAGTTTTAGTTTTTGATCATCCGCTTATTCAGCACAAGACCGCAATGCTTCGCGACAAGAGTACCAGCGTAAAGGATTTCAGGGAACTTGTAAGAGAGATTTCAATGCTTATGGCATATGAGGTGACCAGGGATCTTCCGTTGAAGGATGTAGAAATCGAGACCCCGCTTTGCAAAGCGACCATGAAGATGTTGAAGGGCGAGGATATCGCCATTGTTCCGATCCTTAGAGCAGGACTCGGTATGGTCGACGGAATGTTGGAATTGATTCCCAATGCCAAGGTCGGTCACATCGGACTTTACCGTGATCCGGAAACCCATCTGCCGGTTGAATATTATTGTAAATTACCTTCCGATATCGAAAACAGGCAGGTCATCGTCGTTGACCCGATGCTGGCTACAGGCGGTTCCGCCGCTGCGGCCATCGACTTTATTAAGGAAAAGGGCGCGAAAAAGGTTTCGTTTATGTGCCTGATCGCTGCGCCGACAGGAATCGAAGTTCTCCAGGAAAAACATCCGGACGTGGATATTTTCATCGCGGCAAAGGACAGCCATCTCAACGACCACGCATATATCGTGCCTGGCTTGGGAGACGCGGGAGACAGACTGTACGGGACAAAATAGCGAGAATTATACGGCACAAAATAAGAGAAAAAGGATATTGATAAAATGGAAACAGCACAGGAAAGAAACGTATTCGACGTTTTAAAGGAAAGAGGACTGATCAGGCAAACGACCCATGAAGATGAGATCCGTGAGCTGCTTGGCAAGGAGAAGGTCACTTTTTATATCGGTTTCGACCCTACCGCAGACAGCCTTCACGTGGGTCATTTCATGCAGATCATCATCATGATGTATATGCAGAAATACGGTCACAGGCCCATCGTTCTCATCGGCGGCGGCACAGGAATGGTGGGAGATCCCTCCGGCAGATCGGACATGCGCCAGATGATGACAAAGGAAGTTGTTATCGCCAACTGCAATAAATTCAAAGAGACCTTCGGAAAGTTCATCGATTTTTCCGAGGGAAAGGCCATCATCGATAACAACGCCGACTGGCTTTTGGATCTGAATTATGTAGACTTTATCAGAACTATCGGAAGGCACTTTTCCGTCAACAGGATGCTGACTGCCGAATGCTTCAAGCAGAGGCTGGAAACGGGGCTTTCCTTCCTGGAATTCAATTATATGCTGATGCAGTCCTACGATTTCCTTGAGCTTCACAGAAGGTACGACTGCAAGATGCAGTTCGGCGGAGACGATCAGTGGTCCAATATTCTCGGCGGAGTGGACCTCGTCAGGCGCGAAATGGGGGACCAGGTTTACGGAATGACCTTTGCGCTCCTCACGACGAGCGAAGGCAAGAAGATGGGGAAAACCCAGAAAGGCGCCCTCTGGCTCGATCCGGCCAAAACCTCGCCCTACGAGTTCTATCAATACTGGAGAAACGTCGAAGACGCGGATGTCAGGACCTGTCTATCCATGCTGACCTTCCTGCCCATGGATGAAGTCGAAAGGCTCTCTGCCTTAAAAGACGCGGAGATCAACAAGGCTAAGGAAATTCTCGCCTTTGAAGTGACCAAGCTGGTCCACGGGGAAGCGGAAGCCCAGAAAGCCCAGGATGCCGCCAGGGCTCTTTTCGCAGGGGGCGGAAACCTGGATGATGTGCCGAAAACCCAGATGCCGGCCTCTGCTTTTGAAGGAGAAGGCATGGGGATCGTAAGCCTTATCGCCGAATTGAAACTGGTGTCCAGCAAGGGCGACGGCTTTAGGACCATCGAACAGGGCGGGCTCGCCATCGACGACGAAAAGGTGACGGATACCAAACTCATGGTCACGAAGGACATGTTTAAGGATGGTAAGATTCTCATTAAAAAAGGAAAGAAAACCTTCCACTTGGTTGAACTGATCTAAACCGGGAAGGCAGCGGAAACAAAAATAATATTGTATTAAATATAAAAACCACTCGATGTGTGGTGTGCTCCTTGCCAAGCAGACAGAGGAGCACGCCAGTGTTGGCTAAACTCCGAGTGGTTTTTATAATTGATCTTCTATATTATCTCAATGTCTTCAGCGCGCCGCTCCAGGCGATCACTTCTTTGAAAAGGCCGGCGAGCTCTTTCTCGTGGCGTGGGTTTGGTTTAAATACGCCGTTTTCGAAGTCTTCAAAAGTGGACAGCATGACCTGGGAGCCCACGTCTGCCATCTTGAGCTGGGACATGAACGGACGCAGTGATTCAACGGCCCGCGCCCCGCCGATAGCGCCGTAGCTGACGAAGCCGGCAGCCTTGTTGTGCCATTCATAGTACAGATAATCCAGGGCGTTTTTCAGCGCCGCCGAAGTGCCGTGATTGTATTCCGGGGTGACGAAAATGTACCCGTCCATTTCATCGATCTTTGCGGACCATTTTTTCGTATGGTCCTTTGAATACTGCCGCATGGCGGCCAGAGCCGGCTCGTCCAGCAGCGGCAGGTCGTAGTCTTTGATGTCTATGAGTTCAAACTCCGCGTCGCTGCGCGTTTTCGAGAGCTCATAAACCCACTTTGCGACGGCTTCTCCAACGCGTCCCGGGCGCGTGCTTCCGATGATGATTCCAATCTTTAACATCTTAATTTCCCCCACTTCCTCTTTCATTTTTTGTTTCTTATTTTCTATTATTTGTCTCTGCTTTGTATTTTAGTACCCTTCAATGAAATAATCAAACAAATTTCTGCTGGTAACCGACGGGAACAACAGGTAGAATGGAAGCAGGAAATATCAATAAATTTTTAATACTATTTTCCATTTCGTAAGAATTTCTTAAAGTATTTTTTGTGAAACTTTTGTATAATATTCCCGTCTAAGCTTATAAGGCGTATTGTGCAAAGAGGATGAAAGATCAACAAAAGGGGTTATTTATGGGGTTGCAGAACGAGGATAAAAACACAAGGGAACCACTCATCGAAATTAAGAACATCCGCAAAATCTACCGAATGGGGGAAGAAAAGGTCGTCGCTTTGGACGACGTGAGCCTTACCATTTACAGAGGGGAAATCGTCTGTTTTCTCGGCGCTTCGGGTTCCGGGAAGACGACGTTTTTGAATATGGTAGCAGGGCTGGAAAAGCCCACAAAAGGGGAAATTTACATAGGAGGCATTCCGATCCACAAGCTCAATGAGGAGAACATCACGCTGTTTCGCCAGAAGAACATCGGATTTATTTTTCAGGCGTATCATCTGCTCCCCATGTTCACCGCGGTGGAAAACGTAAGCCTCCCTTTGATTTTTCGGGGCGTTGATAAAAAGAAACGGGAGAAAATGGCGCGGGAAACCCTGGCGCTGGTGGGCCTTGCGGGTTACGAAAAACGCAAGCCGACCCAGATGAGCGGCGGACAGCAGCAGCGCGTCGGGATTGCAAGAGCCTTGGTGGGAAATCCAAAGATCATCTTCGCGGACGAGCCTACGGGAAATCTCGACTCTCATACGTCCAAAGAGGTCATGGAGATCATGATGTCGAAGGTGAGGGAATCCCAGCGCACCCTCATCATTGTGACCCATGATAAGAATATCGCGGACTACGCGGACCGGATCGTAACGATCCAGGACGGGAACATCCTGTCCATTCAGGAAAGCGAGCTGATTCAGGCGACGAGTTAATTGTAAAAACAAGTGTGTAAATATTAAAGCAAAAGGAGTATCAAAGAGATTAGTATGAGAAGCAAAGCAAGGAAAGCAGCAGTCATTTTTCTGATGGCGGTCCTGGTGATGGGCGTTCAGTCGCTGCCTTCAGGACCCTTCACGGTCGCCGGCAATTCCGCCTACGGGGCGATCATGTTGATTAAATCAACAAGCAAGGGCGCAGACTCAGCGGTTCAGGGCGAGGATGGTGTTCCGATCACCGTGGAGGTACAGAATCAGGAAAACAAAAATTTTACCTTTGACAGCGCCACACTGGGAATCAGCAACGGAAGCGGGATCTCCATCTCTGGAGGGCCCTCCGGGACCACTACACTCGCCAAAAACCAGACCTCTAATTTTACCTTTTATCTGGATATCGGCGGAGCGGACACAGGAGAGAGAACCCTGAGCCTGACTCTGCGCAATGGAAACGATATCGTACATGAGAACGGCGCTCTGGGCCGCCTTACCATTTATGAGAAGATGGCGGATGTGGGAAAAGGCTCGGGGACAGGAAGCGTGGCCACCCTTGATATCACCCATAAGACGGAGCCGGAGGAGGGATTTGACTCAGGCCGGACCAACACCCTCATCCTTGAGCTCTTCAACAACGGAAGTTCTGTCTTCAGAAATGCGGAAATAAGCCTGACGATGCCGGATGGACTGTCTCTGGACAACGCCAGCAATTCCACCAACCTGGGTTACATATCCGTCGGAAGCCGACGGACCGTCAGCTTTCCCATAACGGTGGACGACGACGCAAAATCGAAGACCTACGGAATCACGGTGAAGGTGACGGGATTGAATTACAGCGGCGATTCGGTGGGCATTGAGAAAACCTTTTACGTCCCTGTAAACGGATCGGGCGGTTCCCTTCGGGATGCGGAAATCAACATTACCGGCGTTCCAAGCCAGGTTTCCGGCCAGGATGAATTCGTCCTCTCCTTCGATGTGAAGAATCCCGGGAGCTCAACGCTAAAAGATGTCAAGGTCAATGTGGATGTTCCCGACGGCCTTTTGAATAAAACCAGGAGCACCTTTATCGAATCCTCGATTCCGGCAAAGGGCAGCAAGAGCTACTCCGTTACGATGTTTGCGGCCGACGGAGCGAAGGAAAAGGCATATCCCATCAAGATATCACTTTCCTCAAGCGCGTCGACGGAGGATGCCGACGCGGTGATTCAGTATGCCAGCGTCTATGTCAGCGCTTCTTCCGGTGAAAAGACGCCGCAGCTCATGGTGGACAGCTACAGCTACGGCGGCACCTTCGTGCAGGCGGGGAGCGAATTTGTCCTCGATCTCGGCCTATACAACACCAGTGGAAGCCATACCATCTCCAATATCAAGGTGACCGTCAGCGCCGAGGATGGGGCCATCATACCGGTCAACAGCAGCAATTCCTTTTACATAGACAAGCTCGGAAAGAAAGAGCGGATCGATAAGGCGATGCACTTTTCCGTTAAACCCGGCGCGGAACAGAAGACCACGCCCCTGACCGTGGATATGTCCTATGAGGACGCCGCGGGAAACCCCTTTACGTCAAAGGATACGATTTCCATTCCCGTAATGCAGGAAACCAAGCTTGAGGTGGACGACGTCATTGCGCCGCCGGAGCTGTACGCGGGGATGCAGAGCGGCGTTTCGGTGCAGTTTTACAATATGGGAAAGACCACCCTCAACAATCTTCGCGTGACGGCGGAAGGCGATTTTGACACGCCGGAATCCACAAGCTACTTTGCCGGAAACATGGAAAGCGGAAAAAGCGACACGTATGACTTTAGCTTTATTCCAAGGCAAGGCGGAACGATGGAGGGCAAGATCATTTTTACCTATGAAGACGCTTCGGGAGACCAGCAGGTTCTTGAGCGGCCGTTTTCTTTCCAGGTAATGGCTGAAATGCCGGCTTTCGACGACGGAATGCCTCCGATGGATGATGGAGCGGGCGCAGGAGGGATCAGCAAGAAAAAGGTGATTCTGGCGATTTTGATACTGCTGGCTGCCGTCGGTATTTTCGTCTGGAGAAAGATCAGAAAAAAGAAGAGGAATCGGGAGCTGGAAATCAATGAATAGCCGTGATCTATTGAGCCTTGCGATCCGCAACCTGCTGCGGAGAAAGACAAGGACCATACTAGCCGTCGTCGGCGTGGTGGTGGGGACCAGCGCAATCATCGTCATGCTCTCCATCGGCTTCGGGCTGTCCGCCAGCTTTCAGGAGCAGATCGAAAGCTATGGAAATCTGCATCTGGTGGACGTTTACAGCGCCGGAGGCGGAAGGATGATGTATGTCGGGGGAAGCGGAAACGGAGGAAACAACAAAGCTGGCGTACTGGACGACAGGGCCCTTGCATCCATCGAAAAGATCAAGGGCGTGGACGCGGTATCCCCAAAGGTGCAGTTTTATCTTTCCTTCGGCATCGGAAAGTACATCGCTCAGGCTTCCGTGATCGGCATCAAGCCGGAGGTCATGCAGAAATTCGGCTATGAACTGCAGGAAGGGCGGCTTTTGCAAGCAGGGGACAAGTTTGAGATGGTGTTCGGCAATCAGGTGCCGAGCTGGTTCTATAATCCGAAAAAAACCTGGGGGAGTTCCTGGGGCGGAGAAGCTCAGGTGGACGTCGTCACCAACAAGCTGATCGTAACCGCCGACGAGATGTACGGACAAAAACAACAGCGGAATCCCGGCGAGGAAAAGATCATTTATAAGGAGTATAAGACGAAGGGCGTCGGAATTCTGGCAAACCCAAACGACGAGTCTGCTTACAATGTTTACATGAGCCTTGATGGTCTGGAGATCATTAAGAAAGAGGCGGAGAAAGCCCGAAAGCAGAGTCCCTCCAACAACAACAGCGGTTATGATTCCGCTATGGTTTACGTCGGCGATATCGACGATGTGGAAAATGTGAGCAACGCGATCCGGGAAATGGGATTCCAGACCAACAGCCTGAACGACTGGCTGAAGTCCATGCAGGATACGGCCCGGATGATCCAGGGAATCCTGGGAGGGATCGGCGCCATCTCACTCCTGGTAGCCGCCCTTGGAATCGCCAACACCATGATCATGTCCATCTATGAACGGACCAAGGAGATAGGGATCATGAAGGTCATCGGCGCAAATCTGGAGGACATCAAAAAACTGTTTCTGCTGGAGGCCGGGATCATCGGTTTCTTCGGTGGTATCGCCGGCCTGATTTTCAGCTTCATCCTCTCCCTGCTGATGAACACCGTTTTGAGCGGAATTATGTCCACCATGCTGGGATCGATTGGCGGAGGCGGTTCCACGATTTCCATCATTCCGTGGTGGGTCGCGGTGGGCTCCCTCGTATTCGCTACGGCAATCGGACTCATTGCGGGGTATTCCCCGGCGAGAAGGGCGATGCGCCTCTCCGCCCTGGAAAGTTTGCGGAACGAATAAGCCGCCGGCATTATTTGGCTTTTGCCGGCGGCTTGTAGAAGTGGATCCCTTCGATCTCACATACAAAGGTCATCTTCGTTTCAATGGTTTTGTCCTGGGTAAAGTCCGGATTGACGAAATAGTAGGTATCGTCGGTCAGCTCTTTTACGCCGTTTCCGGCAAGCACGGCGTTGGCAGCCTCTATGGAGGAAGGCTCAATTTTCTTCTTATAGGCCGAACCGTTGTAGATCGGAGTGAACTGATGAGGCGCCGTCATGATTGCGAGCAGGTCGTTGCCGTAATAAGGTCCGGTCCATCGGTTCATCACGACCTGTCCTACGGCGACTTTCGCTTTGTATGACAGTCCGTAAGCTTCCGCGTTGATCAGGTGGACCAGCACGTCTCTCTCTTTTCTGTCTGCAATTCCGCCCCGGTTGGCGTTGGAGAGAATGTAATCCGGCTGTGCCGGCGGAAGTGGATCCGATACGATCATCTGGACTCCGGACGCCGTTTCGTTTTCGTTGGCGGAAACCGGCATGTTGATCCCGGCGTCCTGCGCCGTTTCGCTGTCGGTGCCGGATATGTCAGTGTGTGCCGTTTCACTGTCGGCGCCGGATCTGTCGGAGTCTGCCGCGTCCCTTGCCGCTGGCGCCTGATCTGCCGTGGCGTTATGTAAATTGACCGTTTTGACCGTCTGTTCTGTCACACCGGATACGGCTTTTGTGATTTTTCCGGCCCATGCGTCCGGGATAGGCGAGCCGAGAAACGCTCCGAACATCAGCGCTATCAGGATGTAAACCGTCCAACTGGCTCTATCGCCCGTGTGTTTTTCTTTTGTCATTTTTTAACCCCCAAACCCTTCACCGTTGTTAAAGGATTCTTGCGACATGGCAGCGGGATTCGATGCTGTGACTCGGTGAAATCTTTTAATGCTCTGATTGTAGACAGGTTATTTTATTTTTATTCAACGGGAACATTTTTCTGAGAAATCCTGGTAAAAATAAAATGCTGTTATTAAAAGTCTATGGCCAAGCCCCGGATAACAGACCAACTTTATTGAGGGAAATCTGCCGAAAAAACCGTCCGGAATTCAGGCATTTGTTGAAATCTTTGGGTTGACAAACATGGGGATTCGATATTATAATAGTTGTGCACTATGTGTAAAAATCCATGAGCCCCGGATTTTACGAATATACTGATGCCTTGCAGACTTTGGCTGCAAGCTGCCGGTGTGGGGTGAAACGCAGCGGCGAAACGAATGAAATATGAGGAGAGTTTTTAGATGAAATCATTTATCGCAAAGCCTCATGAAGTTGAAAGAAAATGGTATATAATCGACGCCGAAGGCAAGACTCTCGGCAGATTGGCCAGCGAAACAGCTTCCATATTGAGAGGTAAGAAGAAACCAATTTACACACCGCATGTTGACACCGGCGACTATGTAGTGATCATAAATGCCGAAAAGGTAGAAGTGACCGGAAAGAAGCGCAAGGAAAAGGTCTACAAGAGACATACGGGTTACCCGGGCGGCCTTCGCGAGATCACATTTGAAAAATTACAGGCGAAGAAGCCGGAAGAAATCATCAGACATGCTGTAAAGGGCATGATGCCGGATGGAAAATTAGGCAGACAGATGTTTAAGAAGCTTAAAGTATACGCAGGTCCGGAACACAAACACGCGGCTCAGAAGCCCGAAGTTTGGAACTATTAAGAGAGGGAGGAATCATAGATGGCAAAGATGCAATACACAGGTACGGGAAGAAGAAAATCTTCCGTTGCCAGAGTCAGATTAA
Source organism: Bacillota bacterium (assembly GCA_036835995.1). Lineage (GTDB taxonomy): Bacteria > Bacillota > Clostridia > Peptostreptococcales > Anaerovoracaceae > Anoxybacterium. Next base: position 59,158 of record DAITKX010000007.1, read on the forward strand.
TCCCTGGTAAAGGCAATGTTACAGTAAACAAGAAGTCGCTCGACGACTATTTCGGAATGGAAATCCTGAAGAGGGAGGTCAGAAGGCCTTTTGAGGTCGCAGGCGTTGAAGGCAAGTTTGACGTGATCGCCACCGTAAGAGGCGGCGGATTCACAGGACAGGCCGGAGCTTTGAGACACGGTATTTCCAGAGCCCTTGCCGCGTCCGACAGAGAAGCGTTCAGAGGTCCTTTGAAGGCTGCCGGTTTCCTGACCAGAGACCCGAGAATGAAGGAAAGAAAGAAATACGGACTCAAAAAAGCGAGAAGAGCTTCACAGTTCTCAAAGCGTTAATTCGATTAACCAACAGACGAGTCGATGCAGTTTTAAAGCACGCCAGAAATGGCGTGCTTTTTCCATAGCCCTATGCTAAAATAAATTCAGGTGCTACCTGAGACACGGTAGGCGGTTAGCCCTCGCAAGAGGGGGTGATGCGTATGTCCATAGCGGAGACAATTGCCTTGTTGGCTTTAATTGTTAACGTTATTTTTGTTACATATCAATTCACAAAAAGAAATAACCGCCCAAGCGACCAAACTTTTGCGGTTATCCTTTAACTGCTAATATTTGGGGCTAACCGTTTGCCGGTAGCACCTCTTATATTTATAATAGTATAATCAATATATTATGTCAAGTTTTCTAAACGAAACGTTAGTGTCAAGTAATCGTTGGCAACTTTTTTGTTTTTTCTGCATTCAAGTAAA
>DAITKX010000008.1:0-40721 GCA_036835995.1 Bacillota bacterium
CGAAACAGTTCCTGCTGAAGCAAATGTGTTTTTGACAGTTTAAAATCCATTTTTCATTTCCCTCCCGGTTTATAAGTTTATTAAAATTAAAAACCTATCTTCTTAAATATCTACCGCTTTATCGAATTATGGTATAATAATTGCAATATTTTAGGGTTGGCGATTATTATACGGATTTAGTGCTGCGCCAGAATTTCGCCAAAGGCGGAAAGGCGCATGGCCCTATACCATAAACGCTTTACGTTTATGGTATATTATAAAGCAAAAAAAGAATGTAACAAGAATGCAGTTATTTCTAAGTAAATAAGGGAAACCTTAGTAATGGAGAAAAAAGTATGAGAGAGAAAGAAGAAAACAATGTAGAATGCCCTGTTGCCTATGCGCTGGATATGATCGGGGGAAAGTGGCATCTTCAGATCATTTGGGCATTGTACAAACAACCTATACAAAGGTATAGCGAGTTAAAAAGGGGAGTAAAGGGGATTACGGACATCATGCTCTCTCAAACGCTAAAGGAATTAGAGGGGTATGGTCTTGTTACGAGAACACAGTATTTGGAGGTTCCTCCTCGTGTTGAGTATTCTCTGACGGAAGAGGGAAAGACTCTAAAGCCCATTATCAATGAATTGTCCAGATGGGGGTTAAAAAGAATGGACGCTCAGAAAGAGGAATAATCAAAGAGAATCGTTCTTATATGGGGTTGCGCGCTAAGATGAAAAATTAGTGCGCAGCCTTTTTTTTGTTAGCGTTACAGCTCCCATTTGCATGGAGAAATATTCAATCTTCCACTCATTAACAAATGTTATAACAAATTGTTGACATGGAAATACAAATACGTTATAATCCATGTAGTTCAAGTTTCCCGGCCTGGTTTCGGGGCTGAACCCTGGAAAAAAATCCAATGCCCGGCGCCTGCCTGATAATTTTAATCGTCGGGTAAATTTTAAAAGATAGATAACTATGACGAAACCAAAAAGTACGGCACAGGAATGAAAGCCTGCACTGCACCTGCGTAGCGTCAGCCGCTTTTTTTATAGGGAGGATGAATGATGTTACACTATGGAAAAGTAAAGTCGGAAGAAGCAATCAAAGTGGACGCCACTTTTGAGGGACGGGACGTATACCGCAGCACGAGACTGGATAAGCTGAGGACCCGCATATTTGAGGCGACGCCGCAAATCGATTCCTCAAGGGCTAAAGCCGTGACGGAGAGCTATCAGGAGACAGAGGGGCAGCCGGTTCCCATCCGGCGGGCGAAGGCTTTGCGCAGGACGTTGGAAACGTTGCCGATTCGGATCAACGAAGGGGAACTTGTGGTGGGGGAGATCGCGCCCTATGACAGGTGCGCTCAGGTCTATCCCGATTACGGAATTGATTGGTTTATTGATGAATTGGACGGAAATCCGTTCCGGTTTGAGGACCGGCCCGGAGATAAATTTTATATCAGCCCGGAGGATGAAAAGACGATCCGGGAGCTAGCGCCCTATTGGAAGGGGAAAACCCATAAGGACCACGTATACGCGAGAATTCCCAAGGACGCCTGGGATGCGTTTGAAATTGGAATGATCGATACGGATTACCTCGTCATCTGTGCAGAGGGGCATGTGATCGTCAATTTGCAGAGAGTTTTGGCAGAGGGCATGGAAGGCGTCAAGGCCAGAGCGGAGAAGGCTCTTGCGGCACTTGATCTAACACAGGCGGAGGACTTGAGAAAGTATCCGTTTCTGCAAGCCGTTCTGATTAACTGCGACAGCGTAACCCTGTTTGCAAAGAGGTATTCCGAGCTGGCGAAAGAGCTTGCGGAAAAGGAGCAGGACGAACAGCGCCGGCAGGAGTTATATAAGATCAGCGACGTATGCGCCCGTGTGCCGATGAAACCGGCACGGGACTATCACGAAGCCATTCAATCCATGTACTTTACAAACCTGATCCTGAATATTGAAGGAAATGGCAGCGCTTTTTCCTATGGAAGAATGGATCAAAAGCTCTATCCGTATTATCAGCAGGCGCTGTCCGAAGGATGGACAGAAGAGGACATGAAAGAGCTGTTCTCCAACCTGATGCTGAAACTGTTCCAGGTGACGAGAGTTCTGGATTGGCACAGCACCGCGACCTTCCGCGGCTATGTGGTGGCGCAGAACATCACAATCGGAGGCCAGGACCGCATGGGCCGGGACGCGGTCAACGAGATGACATACCTGATTTTGGAGTGCCAGGCGATCATGCAGCTGAACAACCCGTTGTCTGCAAGATATCACAACCGCTGCACAAACCGCTATATGAACGCGGTTTTGGATGTGCAGAAGCTGGGGGGCGGACAGCCCGCCTATTACAGCGACGAGAACTATATCCTTGGCATGGTGAACCGCGGCGTGAAGCTGGAGGACGCCTATGATTACGCCAATGTCGGATGCGGCGAGCCATTGATCGAGGGCAAGCAGAGCAACCGGCCGGACGGAGCGGCTTTTATCAACATCACAAAAGCGCTGGAGATGGCTTTAAACGACGGCGTTGACCCCAAAACGGGCAGATGCCTGCACAAGGGTCATGGCGCCCTTGGAGATTTCCAAAGCTATGAAGAGCTCTATGAAGCCTTCATGGATCAGATAAAATATTACATCCGCATGCATGTGATCTATGACAACTCTCTGGATCTGTCCACGGAAGAGGGGATTGCAGACCCCTATATGTCAATGCTGGTGGACGACTGCATCGAGCGGGGAAAGACGATAAAAGAAGGCGGCGCGGTCTACGATTACTGCGGCCCGCTGTACATGGGCATTGCCAACACCGGCAACAGCCTGGCGGCGGTCAAAAAGCTGGTGTTCGAGGAGAAAAAGCTTACGGGAGCGGAGCTCCAACATGCGCTGCGGACAAATTTCGAGGATATGACGACTGCGCCCACCGGTGAGGAGATTCGTCAGATGTGTCTGCGCGCGCCTAAATACGGGAATGACGACAATTACGTCGATAAGATTATGACGCAGTATCTGTATGATATTTTCAAGGAAGAAGAGAAATACCATACCACCAGATACGGGCGGGGCCCAATCGGCGGGCTGTGGCAGCCGAGCTGCAACACTGTGTCCTCCAACGTCCCGCTGGGCAAAATCATTGGTGCAACCCCGGATGGAAGAAAAGCCGGAGAAGCGCTGGCAGATACGACATCGCCTACACATGGAAGCGACACCAACGGACCTACCGCGGCGCTTAAATCTGTAGGTAAGCTGCCAAATATTCTTTTGTCTGGCGGGACACTTTATAACATGCGCGTAGACCCCAAAACCGTGGAGACGCCGGAAGGACGGGAGCGCTTTATCGCAATGCTGAGGACCTATCTGGGGGATTTCAAGGGACAGCATATACAGTTTAACATGGTGGATTCCAATGTGCTGATGGATGCCAAGAAGAATCCGCAGAATTATAAGGACCTGATGGTTCGCGTTGCGGGCTATAGCGCGCTCTTTACGGCCATCGATTCGGATTTGCAGGACGACATCATCGATAGAACCATACATAAGATATGACAATTTCCCGGAATCCGAAGGTTTTTCCGATATAAGGCGGTGCTAATTTATGACTGGAACGGTATTTAATATTGAACGGTACCACTATACCGACGGGGAGGGAATACGGACCCTGGTCTTCCTGAAAGGATGCACCCTGAGGTGCCCCTGGTGCTGCAACCCAGAGTCACAGCTTGCTTCCCCGCAGCTGGCATTCAATAAAAACAAATGCGTGAACTGCGGAAGGTGCATTCCGGCGTGCCCCAGCCACGCGATCTTTATCGAAGACGGCGAAGTCGTCATGGACCGTGAAAAGTGCACGAATTGCGGAGCCTGCGTGGAGCGGTGCTTTTACGACGCCCGCATATTGTTCGGCAGGGAAATGACGGTGGACGAGCTGATGCAGGAGATCATGAAGGACATGGATTACTACGCCCGGTCGAAGGGCGGGGTGACGTTTTCAGGCGGAGAGCCTGCGATGCAGCCGGAATTTGTGCGTGAATGCGTCAGAAGGTGCAGGCGGGAATACATTGACACCGCTATCGAAACGGCCGGAGCGATTCCCTGGGAAATGCTGTATACGGCGGCGGAGCAGATCGACGAGATCCTCTTTGATATCAAGACGCTGGACGACGAGACGTTCCGAGCGTTTACCGCGTACTCGGTGGAGCACGTCCTTGGCAACCTGAAGAGGCTTTGCGAAGCAGGGAAAAAGGTGCGGATTCGTTGCCCTATCGTTCCGGGCGTCAATAAGAATGAGGATTTTATCAGACAGGTAATCCGCATCGCAAAGGAAAACGGGATAAAGCGCATTGACCTGCTGCCGTTTCATCAGCTGGGCAGCTACAAATACCGGGCGGTCGGACTTGATTACTCGTTGGGCGGCTTAAAGACGATGCGCAATGAGGAAGTCGCCGGCTATGCGGATATGATTCGCGGAGAAGGGCTTGACTGCGCAATAGGCGGGTGACAGGGAACAGACGGACAGCATAAAGCGGCAGGAGGAGAAGAATGAAGGAGCCAATCATTAAGCTGGAGGACATTTCAAAGAGTTTTTGCGGCGTTACGGTTTTGAATTATGTAAATTTTGAAGCATTTCCCGGAGAAGTACACGCCCTGGTCGGGGGAAACGGAGCCGGAAAAAGCACACTGATGAAAATATTGACCGGTGTTTATGCGAAGGATAGCGGAAGGATTCTTCTGGATGGAGCCGAGGTCCTTTTCAATAATTACAAGGATGCTTTTCAGCGCGGAATCGCTATGATCTTTCAGGAGATGAGCAGCGTTCCCACCTTGACCGTGACGGAGAACATTTTTCTCAACAACGAAATATTGAAGAAAAACTTTTTTTTGGACAGAGCTTCCATGCGCCGAAAAGCGGTGGAGCTTCTGGACCGGCTGGGCGTTGATATCGACCCCGATGTTGTGGTGGGAGATTTGAGCGTCGGCGAAAAGCAGATGATAGAAATTGTAAAGGCCCTTTCCAGCGATGCGAAGATCCTGGTCATGGATGAGCCGACTGCGTCCCTTTCCGCCAACGAGGTGGACAAGCTGTTCCGGATCGTCGAAAATCTAAAGAAGCAGGGAATTGCCATCATCTATATCTCCCACAGGATGAATGAGATTTTGACGATTGCCGATAAGGTTACGATCCTGAGGGACGGCGAAATCGTGGGGCAGCTGCTCACGGATGATTTGAAAATAGAATCGATTATCGGATATATGATGGGGGAAGGAACGGGGAGCTCCTTCGAGTGGATGCCTCCAAAGGCAGAGATCTCCGGCGAGGTCGCCCTGGAGGTGGAGAAGCTGGACATCAACGATATGGTGAAGGGAATCTCTTTCCGGCTGCACCGGGGCGAGGTGATCGGCTTTGCCGGCCTGTTGAGCAGCGGAAGGACAGAGATTCTGGAGACGCTGTTCGGCATCCGCAGGCCAAAGAGCGGTGCGATCCGAATCGATGGACAGGAGGTTTCCATTCGCTCTACCGGACAGGCTGTGAAGATCGGCTTCGGGCTTGTGCCTGAGGATAGAAGAACCCAGGGGCTGGTATTAATGCATTCTTTAAAGAAGAATCTGGTTCTGCCCATACTGAAAAAGATGCGGGACGGGATTTTCCTGAGCCCTAAAAAGATAAATGAGGCGGCGGAGCGCAGCATCAAGGAGCTGAACGTAAAGACGGACTCCGCCAACAAGATAATCAGCTTATTGTCGGGAGGTAACCAGCAAAAGATAGTAATATCGAAATGGCTCAGATCCGATATGAAGATACTGCTGCTGGATGAGCCGACGGCCGGCGTGGATATCGGGTCCAAAAAAGAATTGATATCCACTGTCCGTAAATTCACAGATCAAGGTAATTCTGCCATATTTGTTTCATCTGAATTGCAGGAAATGATGGCGGTGTGCGACCGGATTTACATCTTGAAACGTGGGAGAATCATAAACGAATTGGGGCATGATGAAATTGAATCTGAGGAGGTCTTGCAAAATGAAATTCAAAAATAATATGGCGGTTACGGTGGGCCAGAAATTGGATCTGTCAAAGGTCATCGTATATATTGCGATTGTCGTAGCATTTATCATCTTTTCAATCACCCTGGGCGACGCCGGATTTTTGACCGTGAAAAACCAAATCAATATCCTGCGGCAGATGGCCACCATCGGAATTATGAGCTTCGGTATGACATTTGTAATCGGCTGCGGCGAGATCGACCTGACGGTTGGAGCGAATATCGCAACCTCCGGCATTGTGGCGGCAATCGTGATGCGCAGCGGCGGCGGCCCGTTTCTTGCCCTTCTTGCGGCCCTGGCCACCGGTCTGGTGATCGGAACCGTGAACGGAATGATTCTGATTCACACCGGCCTGCCCTCATTTCTGATCACCATCGGCACCCTGACGATTTTACAGGGGCTTTCAATGGAGCTGGCGCATTCCAATTCCATCCCGATTTACAACAAGACCTTTACTCAAGTGTTCGGAAACGGCAAGGTTTTCGGAATTCCGGTTATGATTTTATGGTGTCTGCTGTGCATGGTCATCGCGTTTGTCCTCCTGCGGAAGCGGCCCTTCGGGTCCAAGGTTCTGGCCATCGGAGGAAACTGCAAGGCGGCGGAGTATTCCGGCATCAATGTGGCGCGGACCAGACTGCTGGTCATGATGCTGAGCGGCGTGATGGCGGCGTTTGCAGGGGTCTTATACTGCGCGCGTTTGCAGGCGGCGAATTATGTATACGGCGATGGCGCGGAGATGAACGTAATCGCTTCGGTAGTTCTTGGCGGAACCCTCATGAGCGGCGGCGTTGCATCTGTGATAGGAACCTTTGTGGGCGCATGGCTCATGGCAATGATCGATAACGGAACGGTCATCGCAGGTATGACGGCATCCCAGCAGATGATCGTGCGGGGAACTGTGGTAATTGCGGCGACAGCCCTTGGCGCAATCAGCGCAAAGAGAAAGACGAAACGGTAGGAGGAGAAATCGCTCCCGGACAAACAGCTTATTCTATGATCCCTGGGAATTAAAATCACCGCCAGTCGAAAAATTACTTTCTTCTCATTTAATGGAGCGGAGCGCTGCAAACCTTGCGGGCTTTGTCGGGGTGTTTTCGATAAAAAAGTGTGGGATTTTTAATAAAATGGAATTTTCAAGGACTTGGAAACAAGGAGATGGGGATTCCCAAAGACCATTTCTTACCATCTTACTAAAGGAGGAGAAAAATGAAAAAGAGAAAACTTATGGGGCTTCTGCTGGTTCTAGCTCTCGCTGTTTCCATGCTTGCAGGCTGCGGGGGCAACGCTGCGCCGGAGGAAAGCGGAGACAAGCCCGCCAAAGATTCCGTGGCTGTGGAACTGCCGGATATGGCGACGCCCGATTCGTGGGTTTCCCGCTTTGACGGCGTGACCCCAACCTCGTACAAGGACTTTTCGGCAACCGACGAGCAGATTGCAAAGATCAAAGCGGCCGGACTGACGGTTGGTCTGGTAATGCACACCGGAGGAGAATCCTTCTCCAATGCGGTAATCTCCGGCGTTAAGGCCGCATCGGAAGAGCTGGGGATCAAAATCGTAGCTCAGACCGACGCACAGTGGGATGCGGCACAGCAGTCCACCAACCTGGAGAGCGTAATGGCAAAGAACCCCGATATCATAATTCTTTGTCAGATCGACGTAGAGGCGATGACAGATCAGTTGAAGGAAGCGGCGGCAAACGGCACGAAGCTGGTCTTCTTTGACAACATCAACGCAAGCCTCAGCGAAAACGATTATGTCAGCCTGGTAACAACGGATACCTATGCGGCAGGCGTTGAATGCGCAAAGGATATGGCGCAGCAGCTCGGCGGTTCCGGAAAAATCGCAATGTTTACCTGGTCTGCTCCGAATCTGGGCAACAGAGCCCGTTCCCAGGGATTCCGGGATTACATCGAGAAGAACTTCCCTGACATCAAGATCGTGACAGAAGAGTTCTACAATGACGCCAGCGACTGCGCGGCTCTGGCGGACGCGGTCTTCGCAAAATATCCGGATCTGGACGGCGCGTTCGGACAGTGGGATATTCCGCTGGAGGGTGTGATCTCCTCCGCACAGGGCAACGATATCTCCGACAAGTTTGTAGGAACCTGCGTTGACCTTGGACATAACGTAGCGAGAATTATGGCTGAAGATGGCATGTGCAAAGGCATTGGCGCTCAGCAGCCATACAAGGACGGCTACTATTCCCTGTATGCAGGCGCCCTTGCATGCGTCGGTGAGAGCGTTCCGAAGATGATTCTGATCGATCCGGTAAACGTAACAAAGGCAAACTTGGAAGAATCCTGGCCGATCATCTACAACGAGCCGCTTCCCGGTGACATCAAATCTTTGTTAAAGTAAACAAATTGTATTAAATTCTATGTTTTGCCGTGAATGAAACGGATGCTACAGAGAATGATTGGAATGCTAACCCTATTCAGTCCATTCATTTCTCTGTAGCATTTGCTATGTGGGTTGAAAAAGCATACATATGGCGGAAAGGGGAAACTATGAGCTGTTGGCTGGGAATCGATGTGGGAACAAGCGGAATAAAAGCGCTGGTGATGAATGAGTCGGGAGAGGTCATCCGAAAGGGATATGCGGAGCAGGATGTCATCTTCTCACAGCCCGGATACGCGGAGCAGGATCCGTCGGTGTGGTGGCAATCCTGCAAAGATGCTGTAAGGGCTGCGTTAAATGGGAGTGAAATAGGCGACCGGATTGAGGCCATCGGCTTTTCCGGGCAGATGCAGGGCACAGTCTTTCTGGACGAGAAGGGTCAACCCGTTCGGAACTGCATTATCTGGATGGACCAGAGAGCTGTAAACGAGGTGAAGGATATCGAGGGGGCGCTGGGCGAAGCCAGAATGGATGCGGATAGAATCACTGCCAACCAGTGCCTGACCACGTTCTGGGCGCCGAAAATACTGTGGGTGAAAAAGCATGAACCACAGAATTACAGCAGGATTAAAAAGGTCGTCTTTGCAAAGGATTACCTGGCGTACTGCATGACCGGAGAAATTGCCACGGAGGTCAGCGACGCTTCCCTCACCTATCTGCTGGATATTCCAGGCAGAAGGTGGTCGGACGACATGTTCCGGGCGCTGGATATTCCAAGGGAAATTGTTCCTGACCGCCTGCTGGAGTCCTGCGACGTCACAGGGCGGCTTCGGAAGTCGGTGGCGGATGAGCTCGGGCTGAAGCCGGGTATTCCGGTGATTGCAGGGGGCGGAGATCAGGCCGCAAACGGGATAGGCACAGGGATTATTGACGAAAGCATAATGGGCGCCTCCATAGGCACCTCCGCAGTGGTATTCGGATGCAGTAAAACTCCGTTTTTTGATACGAAGAAGCGGGCGATTCAGAGCCTGTGTCATTCCGCGCCTGATTTATGGGCGTATCTGGGCCTGTCCCTGACGGCGGGAGCCTCGCTGAAATGGGTGAGGGATGTGATCTTTCCACGGGAAAAGCAGGAGTGCTTTAGGACGGGGCAGGATATTTACGACCATATCACGGGAATTGCCGCAAAGGCTGCGCCGGGGAGCGGAGGGCTTATCTTTCTTCCGTATTTTAACGGGGATTCGGCGCCGAACAACGATCCCAACGCCAGAGCCTGCTTTTTCGGCATGTCCCTGAACACCGGGATGCCGGAGCTTTGCAGGAGCGTGATGGAGGGCATTACCTTCTCCCTGCGGGAGACCATAGAAGTCTGCCGGGAAACGGGAAAGGATATCAAAACCATCCGCGTTTCGGGAGGAGGCGCCAAGAGCCTGCTGTGGAGGCAGATGCAGGCGGATATCTTCCAAACATCCATTGTGACCATGAATATCGAGGAAGGGCCGGCGGCGGGAGCCGCGATCATGGCGGCGGTGGGAAGCGGCTTTTTCAAAGACGTGGCGGAAGGCTGCGGCGCGGTTCTTAGGACGAGCACGGAAACCCAGCCTATCGCTGAAAATGTAAAAAAATATGATGAGTACTTCTGGCTGTACCATGAGATGTACGGCCACCTGCGGGAGTCCTTTGCCAAGCGTGCCCGGCTGATCTCCTCAGAAATTTAAAAAGCCCTCATCCGGGAAGGCTTTTAATGGAGTCCAGTATCTGAATGACGGTATTTTCATCGGTAGCAAGAGAATGGACAATGCCGGTTCGCAGCGCGCCGATGATGGGGATCACCTTTTCATGTCCGGCCGCAATCGCCATGACATGATTGATTTTGCCCAAAATTTCCTTGTCTGCGCCGATGAGCTTGCTGTTGTGGTCGTTTTCTATAAATTCGCCCCGAATGTTAAATTGACGCGCACAGATATCGCCTACGGCAATCTCCGGATTTCCGTAGATCTCCTGTAGCAGGCTTTCCCCCTCGCAGAGGTATTGGCGCATTTCACTGCGCTGCTGTTCGCGCCCGATGCCCACGACGGCGAAGTCCACGTCCTGCCAGCGCTTAAAGATGGGCTGCATGAAATCGCTCTTCATGATGAGCTCTTTATCCTTGAGGTTTTCCACATATCCGGGGGAATAGATGAACAAAGGGTTTCCGCGGAGCTTGCCGGCAAACTTGCGAACGCTCTCGTTCAGCTGATATTCCGCTGTCAGCAAAGGGGAGATCCCGATTAGGGGTACCACCGTAATGTCGCAGAGATTGGTGTCCTCCGGAAAAGTGTGCATAAATTCATAGCAGGAGTTGCCCCAGGAGATGCCGATGCAGGAGTGGCTCTTCAACAGGGTCAGCGCGTAGCGGACCGCCTGGGAAACCACGATATGTACCAAAATGTTCGTGTTGTAGCTGCCGCTTGGCACCACGATGCATTTTTTCAAACCGAATTCTTTCTCCATCCGCTCGCCAAGCAGGTCATTGTTCTGAGAGGGGTCATTGATTTGTATCTGAACGATTCCGACATTTTTGGCCTCTGCCAGACACAGTGAAACCGCGGAGCGGGAAATGGAAAAGTATTTTGATATGACCTCCTGGGTCATGTGTTCGTTGTAATACATCCTTGAGATTTCAACTAGTTTTTGAATATCCAGATTTTCCATTGTAGCGTTCTCCCCCTGTTATAAAAGTCGTTGCGTTTGGGTTTGAAATTAGTATATCTCATAAATCTCAGTTAGGCAAGAAAAAACATTTTACTGAATTGACAAAAGTTATAACAAGTGTTAACATAAAAAAGGCAGCGTTTACATAGATGGTTACGGGTGCGAAAAGAGCATCTGCGGCATCAAAGATATAAATTATAGAGGAGGTAACACATTGAAAGTGCAATACAAAAAAGAATTATTAGAGCAGATGTGGAAAAAAATGAACCTCGCCAGAGAATTTGAAAACCGGGTCCAGTGGCTTTTCTCCATGGGCTTGGTTCATGGAACCACACATTTGGGCGTAGGCGAGGAGGCCACGGCCGCGGGCTCCATCCTGGCTCTGGAGGCTCAGGATTATGTATTTGGCACCCATCGCGGCCACAGTCAGGCCATTGCCAAGGGAATCGATATCGACCGGATGATGGCGGAGATTCTGGCAAAGGCGACGGGGGTCTGCAAGGGAAGGGGCGGCTCCATGCATATTGCGGACCCGAATATTCACTACTTCGGAGCGGACGGCGTGCTGGGAGCCAGCCCTGTGATGTGTTGCGGCACGGCGCTGACGATTAAAAAGAGAAAGGAAGAAAACAGGATTGCTGTGGTGTTTTTCGGAGACGGCTCCTCCAACGAGGGCGCGGTGTTCGAGGCCTTTAACCTGGCTGCGGTATGGAAACTTCCGATCCTGTTTGTCTGTATCAACAATACTTACGGCATGTCCACTCCTATCGCAAAGGTCATGAACGATACGGACATCTCCAAGCGGGCGATCCCCTTTGGCATGCCTTCGGAGTCCATCGACGGAAATAACGTACTTACGGTGTACGATACGATACAAAGAGCGCGGAAATATGTTCTGGAAAACGGCCCCATGCTGGTGGTTGAAAATACCTACCGGATCTCCGGCCATTCCAAGAGCGACGGGAACCTGTACCGGACCAAGGAAGAGATCAACGCGTGGAAGGAAAAGTGCCCCATCAAGCTCTTGCGGAATTACCTGGTGGAAAACGGGATGTTCACCCATGAGGAGCTGGATGCGAAGGCGGCTGAGGCAAAGGAGATCATCGACCATGCGGTGGAGTACGCGAAGAGTAGCCCAGAGCCCTCGCCGGATGATATCTACGAGGATGTATATGCGTGAGAGGAGATAGACAGATGAGTGAAATTACTTATGCGCAGGCGATCAATGACGCCATTTCCGAAGAGATGCGCAGAGATGAAAACGTATTTATGATGGGAGAGGATATCGGCCTCTACTGCGGGGCTTTCGGCGTATCCAAGGGAATGATTCAGGAGTTTGGCGAAGAGCGGATCATGGACACCCCTATTGCGGAGCAGGGCTTTGTGGGCGCAGCGGTAGGCGCGGCCATGGCGGGCATGCGCCCGATTGTGGAGCTGATGTTTTCCGATTTTATGTGCGTCTGCTTTGATGAGCTGGTCAATGAGGCGGCAAAGCTTAGGTTTATGTTTGGCGGCAAGGTGAAGGTGCCCATGGTCATGCGAACGCCATCGGGAGCGGGAACCGGCGCGGCGGCCCAGCATTCCCAGAGCTTGGAAGCCTGCCTGGCGCATTTTCCCGGCCTTAAGGTGGTGATTCCATCCACTCCATACGACGCCAAGGGCCTGTTGAAGACCGCGATTCGGGATGACAATCCCGTGATGTTTCTGGAGCAGAAAACCCTGTACCGCATCAAGGGCGAGGTGCCTGAAGAGGATTATGTAATTCCGCTGGGCAAGGCGGATATAAAGCGCACTGGCGAGAACTGCACCATCGTCACCTACGGCAGAATGGTGCAGATGAGCCTTCAGGCGGCAGAAAAGCTGGAGCAGGAGGGAATTCGGACAGAGGTGGTGGATTTGCGGAGCCTGCTTCCTCTGGACACGGAGACCATTATCCAGTCCGTAAAGAAAACAAAGCACGTGCTGATCGTCCACGAGGCGGTTCAGTTCGGCGGCTTTGGCGGAGAAATCTGCGGGCAGATTGCGGACAGCGAGGCCTTTTATTATCTGGACGCACCCATTCGGCGGCTGGGAGCCAAGAGCACGCCTATTCCCTTTAATCCCAGGCTGGAAGCGGAGGCCTTTCCAACCGTCGACAGGATATACAACGCGGTAAAAGGGTTGGTGTAAGGAGGAAATAAAGATGATAGAAATTTTTATGCCCAAAGCCGGCATGGATATGAAGGAAGGAACTCTGATTCGTTGGTTGAAGGAGGTGGGAGACCCGGTTGAGCTGGATGAACCCATCATGGAAATCGAGACGGACAAGATCACGATGGAAGCGGAATCGCCGGGAAGCGGAATCCTGCTGAGCAAAATCGTGGAAGAGGGAAGCGTGGTGCCGGTGCTTTCGGTCCTTGGATATATTGGAGAAAAGGGGGAGAAAGCCCCGGAGGGAACCCCCAAGGTGCTGAACTTTGAAAGCCCCGGCGCTTCAGGAGAGGCAACTCCGGTGCTGGCAACTCCTTATGCCAGAAAGCTGGCAGGAGAAAAGCGGTTGGATTTATCCCAGGTTGCTCCCGGGGAGGACGGCATTATCCGGGCGAAGGATGTGACGGTAACACCGCTGGCCCGGAGGGTGGCAGAGGCAAACCAGATGGAGCTGTCGGACGTTACAGGCACAGGTTTCGGCGGAAAGATCAAAAAAGGTGATGTTGAGGCAAAGATGGCCCAACAGATCGGGAAGCCTGAAGAGACTTCGGAAAGCCTCAGAGAAACCGCAGAGGGCTTCGGCCGGACCGTGGAATCTCGCCAGCAGCTCAAGGGAATGCGCAAGGTGGTCGGAAAGCGCATGTTTGAGAGCTACAGCCAGGTTCCTACCGTCATGCAGAGCATGAAGGCGGACATGACCGATTTGATGGAGCTTTGCAGGGAAGTCAATGAAAGGCGCAACCAGAAGATCACCTTGAACGATTTTCTCATCAAGGCTACCGCCATTGCGGTAAAGGAGCTGCCCCATGTGCGCACCATGATAGAAGGGGACGAGCTGGTTACCTATGCGGAGGCCAATATCGGCTTTGCGGTGGCGGTAGAGGACGGACTCTACGTGCCGGTCATCTACAACGCAGACCTGTTGCCCCTGGGGGAAATCTCCAGGCAGGCGAAGGAGCTTGCCGAGAAAGCCCGCACCAGAACCATTCGGCCCGATGAAATCACCGGAGCTACCTTCAGCATTTCCAACATGGGAATGTTTGACGTATATACTTTCAACCCCATCATCAATCAGCCGGAAAGTGGAATTCTGGGGATTACCGGGGTAGAGGACGTGTTGAAGCTAGTGGACGGAAAAGTCGAAGTTCGCAAGGAGGCAGTGCTGTGCCTGAGCTATGACCACCGCGTTATGGACGGCGTAGGCGCGGCCAAATTGAAAAAACGGGTAAAAGAACTTATCGAAAACCCAACGGCGATTCTCATATAGAAGGAGGCTTACATGAAACAGTACGACATAGCCGTTATCGGCGGAGGTCCCGCCGGTTACATCGCCGCGATCAAGGGAGCCCAGCTGGGAGCGTCGGTGGTTTTGTTTGAAAAAAGCGTGCTGGGAGGCACCTGCTTAAACCGGGGCTGCATTCCCACCAAGACCTACTTAAAAGGGGCGGAGATGATACACCACATCAGGACGGCGGCCAAATACGGCATCCTCAACGACACGTTCTTCTCGGTGGATATGAACAAGGCGGTGGCCAATAAAAACTCTGTGGTAAAGCAATTGACCCAAGGCGTAGGCGGTCTGCTGAAATCCAACGGGGTAGAGGTGGTTTACGGGGACGCTGCTCTTGCGTCGGAAACCTCCGTGGCCTGCGGCGGGCAGGAATACCATGCCAGGAGCATCATTCTGTGCGGAGGCTCCAAAACCAACCGTATTCCCATACCGGGAATCGAGGACGAAAATGTCCTGACCAGCGACAAAATCCTGGATCTGACAGAACTGCCCAGGCGCCTTGCCATCATCGGCGGCGGCGTGATCGGCTGTGAAATCGCCACGGCCTTCCATTATTACGGCTGTGAAGTCACCATCATCGAGGCGGAAGAGCGAATTTTGCCCCAGATGGACACAGAGATTTCCAAGTCTCTCGCCGAGGTTTTCAAAAAAGAAGGAATTCAGGTGCTGGCGGCTCATGCGGTGGAGAAAATCCAGCACGCTGGCGGCGAGAGCACGGTCTTCTGTAAGGGTGGAAAAACCGTTACTGCGGATAAGATTCTGCTCTCCATCGGAAGAACTGCCGACGTGAGCTGCCTGGGTGCGTTGAAGGAGCGCGTCGGAATGAAGAACGGCAAGGTGGTGGTGGACGACGCCATGAGGACAAACATTCCCAACATCTATGCTCCCGGCGATATCAACGGGAAAAATATGCTGGCCCATGCCGCCTTTAAGATGGGCGAGACGGCGGCGAAAAATGCTATGGGAGGGAATGCTATCTGCAAGCTTGACCATGTGCCCGGCTGCATCTATACCATGCCGGAGTGCGCCAGTGTGGGACTGACCGAGGAAGCGGCCAAGGAAAAGTATGGAAAGGACAGAATTTCCGTTGGAAAGTTTCCGTTTGCCGCAAACGGACGGGCGCTTGCCTCCAACGAAAGCAGAGGCTTTGTAAAAGTGATCGTAGAGAGCCGGTACAAGGAGCTGCTGGGAGTTCACATCTTCGGCGGCCTTGCGACAGAGATGATTTCAGAGGCGGTTTCCCTCATTTCCTCCGAAATTCCGGCGGACGAAATCGCGGAGATGGTTCACGCCCATCCGAGCTATTCAGAAGCATTTATGGAGGCATGTGCGGATGCCTTGGGCGAGTGCATGCATTTACCCAGAAAGAAAGGCTGATGGCGAGGTTAAAAGGAAAATTGAATGCTCCAAATTCAAATGTGTCAATTTGAATTTGGAGATTTTAATATCTAGAGTTCCAGTGACTGGAAAGGCTCCTCCATGAGAATTACACGGGGCAAGGGATATTTTCGCACGATCTGGCGGGCAAGGGCACGCAGTTTAATCTGGTCGTCCTCCTCGAAAGGGAGATGGTAGATCACTGTCTGAGCAGGCCGTATGATGTGCTCGAGAACGTCCCGACCCCGTTTATCATAATAGAAATAGGGATTGAGAAAGACCATGTCGATGGAAAAATCCCGGAACTGTGCGAGAAGCTCTTCCTCCTCACAGCTGCAATCGGTGAGAAACAGGATGTTCTTTCCCCCTATCTGAAGCAGCAGGCAGTTGCAGGTATTGTCTGCAAACATCTGCTTCATATGGCGGGTGCAGAGCGTGGTGAGCAGGATATCCTTCGTCAGCCGGTATTGATGAATGTGTCCTCCATTCATGCTAAAGGTCCAAGAAGGCGTATTGGTTTCGCGGATGGCCTCTTCCAGCAGTTTCAGGCGTGGGTCCGTCCCCTGTGGGTAAAGAATCCTCCGTATCTCGTTGCAGCGCACATATTGTGCCACGATATCGGGAGAAAAATGATCCGGGTGTGGATGAGAAAAGATCAGGTAGTCCAGATTGTTGAAGGGGCCTGTGCCACTTGGCGTGAGCATCTGGGATAACAGGGCGGGAGGGGTCTTGCTGAAAGGAAAATCCCCTTCGCTCTGGATTCCATCCAAGAGAATGCGGATATTTTTATACTTTATCAAAATGCCGGCGTTTGCAATTAATGTGAAAGTAATCAGAATGGGTCCCTCCTGTGAGTTAAATCTGATCAGATAATAACATATGTTATATCAAATGTCAAACGGCTTGCTTTCATTTTTGCAATTGCCTTTTCTGATTTCCATGACCGATTTCTCTTTGTTCTTGAACCACTGGTGGGCGTATGATATACTTGGTTTCATATAGGACTGGAAATTAGCCGTTTGGAAATCTGGTGAGCCTTGTAATTCGTAGCGATACAGGCTCGCCTTTTTTGGAGGACCTCATGAACAGAGAATTTGTCGTAAAGAATTATCGTGAATTATTGGCGATTTTGAATTGCATAAAAGTTGGAGTCTATATTACCGACGGTGAAGGAAATACGATCATGCTGAACGATGAATCCAGCAAAACCGGCGGCTTGACCAGAGAAGAGGTCCTTGGGAAAAACATGAGAGAACTGGAGGCCCTGGGCTTCGTCGAGAATTCCATAACGCTGAAAACTTTGCGCAGCGGCGCGGAGGAGAATATGATCCAGAACCTCGGGGATGGCGGAAAAATATATGTGACCGGGGTGCCTCTGTACAATGACGGCAGCAATATCGGCCTGATCATTTCCACGGAGAGGGACATTACAGAGACCTTACAGCTGAGGGAGCTGTTAAAGGAAAGGGATCAGAATACAGAAAAATATCAAAAAGAAATCGAATATTTAAAGATGCAGAATATTGTAATGTGGGGAAATCTCATCGCCGAGGACGACTCTTCCAAGCAGACCGCGGAAAAGGCGAGGAGAATTGCCGGCCTTGGCACTACCGTGCTGTTGATAGGAGAATCCGGCACAGGCAAGGAGGTATATGCCAACTTTATATACCAGAACAGCACCCGGGTCGGGAAGCCCTTTATAAAGGTCAACTGCGCCGCGATTCCGGAAAACCTGCTGGAATCGGAAATGTTCGGCTATGAAAAAGGCGCGTTCACAGGAGCGGACAAGAATGGCAAGATGGGTTTGTTTGAGATGGCAAATCACGGCACGATATTTCTGGATGAAATAGGCGATATCCCCGTTCATCTGCAGCCAAAGCTTTTGAGAGTGCTGCAGGAAAAGGAAATCATGCGTGTCGGAGGAGAGAAGACCATTTCCCTCGATGTACGGCTGATTGCGGCCACGAGCAAGGATTTGGAAAAGGAAATAGAGAAGGGGAACTTCCGAAGAGACCTGTACTACAGACTGAATATCCTGCCCATTGAGCTGACGCCCCTCAGAGGCAAAAGCAAAGACATCAGGGCCCTCAGCAAATACTTTGTGGAGAGTTTCAACAAGGAATATAAGATCAGGAAGACGATAACGGAGGATGCCATCGATGCGCTGCAGAGCTATAAATGGCCGGGAAATATAAGGGAGCTGGAAAATATAATAGAACGGCTCATGATCAGCTTTGACGGCGATAAAATCACCAGATTTCAAGTTGAGACGGCAATCGGCGTCATCAAAAAAGAGGATAGCATCAATCATGAAAATCTGGAAGGAAAGACGATAACGGAATTGATTGAGGATTACGAGAAGAATATATTGGTGAGGATGCTTGAAAAATATAAAAGACCCAGCGTGGTCGCGCGAAAGCTGGACATGAACAAATCCACCCTCTCGAGAAAAATGAAAAAGTACGGAATTTAATGAGGAAAGAAAAAAGCAGAGAAAAGGCAAAAGCGTTTTAGAAATAGAACGCTTTTGTTGTTTTTTTGAGACGTTTTCTGCGTAAAAGCCGTGTAAATAGAAGAAAATGGATTTTTTGTTTCATTAATAAAACAAAAAATGCGATTTTTCTCCAAAAATCAGGAGATTTTTTTCGATGAGCTTCCGGAGCCATTGCAATTTCAACGAGTGATATTGTTGGCACATTTTTTGCGCTTATTGATAGCATTAGCCGATAGAGGTCGGCTATGACATGCAATAGAAACAGGAGGTGCTTTAGATTTGAAAGTTTTAATCGTTGGCGCAGGCGGTCAGGGCGGCGCATGTGCGTCCATCCTGGCAAGGCAGGATTGCGTTGAGGAAATCAGGCTGTTCGATTTGGATGAAAGCGTAGCGAAATCTGCGGCTGATCAGATCGGCAGCGGGAAGGTCAAGGCGGGAACCATCAACGCGACAAATTCGGACGACGTTGCGAGAGCCGCCGAGGGTGTTGACGTAGTCGTAGATATGGTAATGCCATGGATGGTTCCCTATGTCATGGAGGGCGCCCTGAAAGCAAAGGCAAATTATATCAATACGGCGTTTGATACCCCGTACTGGGATGAGTTTCTGGCAGGAAAAAAAATAGAAGAGCTCACCTTGTCTAAAGAATTCGAAGACGCGGGCCTGACGGCCCTGTTTGGATGCGGATTTGCGCCGGGCTGGACCAATGTTTTAGCCAGAAGATTTGCAAACAGGTTGGACCGCGTAGACAGCATCAAGATGAGAATTGGAAAGGCGACGGTGATACCAGGTGAAAATCCTTACAGCTGGGCGCTTAGACCGTGGAATCCCGGCTGGTCGCCAAAGCAGGCGTTGATCGACTGCGCATCTCCTACATACGCTCTGGAAAACGGCAAATACGTGCAATATCCTCCCTTTGGCGGGATCGATGAGTGCGAGTTCCCCGAGCCGGTAGGAAAACTCCCCATCACCCACCATTCACACGAAGAGATCTACAGCATGCCGGCGACGTTCCCAGGCGTAAAAGATGTGGATTTTAAATATTACATGATGATGCAGCCGGCGATACTAAACGCCTTGGGGCTGTGCTCACAGGAAGAAATCGAAGTGAACGGTGTGAAGGTCAGACCCATCGACGTCGTAGCCGCAATGGTGCCAAAGCCGGCCAACAATGTTTTCGCCGTGTCGGATGAAAAGCTGGAGGAGGCTGACCGGAGGGATTTCATAGAACTGATCGTAGAGGTAAGCGGAGTAAAGGACGGACAAAAAGTGACCTGGAAGGCGAACTGTCCGAAGATGAACGCACCCGGACCGGCGCTGAAGAAGCTCTATGGAACCGCCCTGGTCTATGTGGCGCTGCCGCTGGCGATCGGAACGATGCTGATCAAGGAAGTAGAGATGGAAAAGGGAATCATCTTTGTGGATCAGCTCGACCCGGAAAAATTCATTGAGAGAATGATGTCCACGGGATACCCCTACCAGTGGAAGGAGACGCAGATATAGCGTCCGAGGAATATAACGTAAATCACATTGAGGAATATAACATAAATCATATTTTAGTAGAAATTTTTTAGGAGATGAAAGTTATGAGCAAGAGAGAATATAAAATTGATAACCCAAAGGGAGCGGATGTTACAGAGCTGCGTTCAAAGTTCAGGACGGACTGTGAAACGGTCCACTATTCGGATTATATGTTTTCCGGTCCGCAGATTTTAGCCTATGCCGTAGATGTTATGACAGAGCTGTCGGAGCGGCGCGATAACGGAGACGGGTCCTTATTGGTAAAGACGGACGCCAATTATCATGCGAGCCTTTTCGCGGAGGAGACGATTGAAGTGATCGTCTGGCTTGAAAAGGAAGGAAGCAGGTCCAGAACTTACGGCTTTGAACTCTATAAGCTCATCGAGTATCATCGCATACCGGACGACAAGTTTAAAGTGTTGGATGAGCCGATCCTTGTCAGCGATGGAACGCTTGTATGCGTGGTTAAAAAGCCAAGAGACTAACGGAAGGTCAGAGGGAATATGTGCGGCAGAAATGCCGCACAGTTGCAGAAAGGAGCTAGTTTATGACAAGGCCTTTGGAAGGTGTAAGAATACTGGATTTTTCGCAGTTTCACGGAGCGGCTTATGCCACGATGCAGCTGGCCGACTTCGGAGCGGAGGTCATTAAGATAGAGAAGCCCGGCAGAGGGGACATATCGAGGGCGTGCATGCCGCTGAAGGATGGATACAGCGGTTATCACGCCTACTTAAACCGGGGCAAAAAAAGCGTTGCCGTGGACTATTCGAAAGAAGAGGGACGTGAGGTCATCAGAGAGCTGGTCAGGACGGCCGATGTGGTCTGTGAGAACTTCAGATACGGTACTCTGGAGAAGTATTGGCTCGGCTATGATCGGCTGAAAGAGATAAACCCCCGGCTGATCTACGCGACCCTTACAGGGTATGGGCGCAGCGGAGAGCTGAAGGACAGAGCGTGCTTTGACAACACCGCACAGGCGTTCAGCAGCATGCTGGAGATGTCCGGCGAAGAGGGCGGCCCTCCCGTCACCATGGGCGCGCAGCTTGGAAATTTATATGGAGGGCTTCATCTGGCCCTTGCGATCAACATTGCGTTGATCCACCGGCACAAGACGGGGGAAGGGCAGGCTGTCGATATCTCCTGCATCGATTCCCTCTTCTCCGCCCTGGAAGAGAGCATGGTGACCACATCCCTGACGGGGGAGGTCCTGTCCAGAGAAGGAAACGGATCGAAGGCCATCTGCCCCTATGATACATATAACACCCTGGACGGCGCTGTCTCAATCGCCGTTTCAACGGAAGCGCAGTGGGAGAAATTCTGCAAAGCGATGGGGTTGGAGCACATTATGGACGATCCCCGGTACAATTCCAATGACAGCCGCAATGCAAACTATCGCTCGAGCCTCCGGGGCATGATTCAGAATATCGTAGGAAAAATGTCCAAGTTCGAGATAGAGGAGCTCTTATCCGAGTTCAATATCCCCTGCGGAGCAGTCTGTACCATCATTGAAGCGATAGACAGCAAGCAGACGCAGGAACGGGATATGATCATCGAGGTAGAGGATAAGGTTATAGGCAGAATGAAACAGCTTGGAATTCCCGCCAAGCTGCACTCCACTCCCGGCAGCGTGGAAAATAGCGCGCCCTTGTTAGGTGAGGACACTGTTGCCTATCTGAAAGACCTGGGATATAGCGCGGAAAAAATCGCCGGACTGATAGATAATCGGATTTTAGAGGCAGCAGAGGGAGGGATGGCGCGTTGAGACCATTAGAAGGAGTTACGATAGTAGATTTTACGCAGGCCTTCAGCGGGCCGTACGGCACCTTAAACCTGGCGGATTATGGCGCACGGGTGATCAAGATTGAGCGGACGGGGACAGGCGATCAATGCCGTTACTGGCTGCCCTTAAACGAAGAGGGCAACAGCGGGTACTTCGCACTGTACAACAGGAATAAGGAAAGCCTGACCCTGGATCTCTCCCGGGAGAAGGGCAGGGAGATCGTAAAGAAGCTTGCGGCCAAAGCCGATATCGCGGTGGACAATTTCAAGACCGGTACGCTGGATAAGCTGGGCTTGGGGTATGAGGAGCTGAAAAAGATCAATCCCCGGATCATCATGGCGTCCATAAACGGATACGGCCAGACCGGTTCATTGAAGCATCTTGCGGCTTATGACAACATTATCGAAGGGACCTGCGGACTCATGGACTGCTCCGGGTTTCCTGACGGGGGACCCAACCGGAACGGATGTTCCATCGGAGACAGCTATACCGGACTTATGGCGGCCTTTGCCATATCCATGGCCTATTATCACAGATTAAAGACGGGAGAAGGGCAGCGGCTTGAGGTGGCCATGCAGGATTCCCTGTTCGCATCTCTCGAAGGGGCGTTTTTGGAGTATTCCATCAACGGCAGGAAACTGCCGCGGACCGGAAACAACCTGAGCTATCTCGCGTCGCCTTACGATGTATTTGAATGTAAGGACGGGTGGTTCTCCATCGCCGCGCCCACAGAGGCAGGCTGGCAGGAGATGTGCAGAGATATGGGAAAGCTCGAGCTGCTCGACGATCCCCGGTTCAAAACAAACGAGCTGAGATGCCGGCATAACGATGAGCTTACGGAACTGCTGAGGCCGTTCTTTAAGGAAAGGACCAAGGAAGAGCTGACGCGGTGCTTCGCCTGCCGGTATATGGGGGCTTCCCCCGTCATGAACGCCAGGGATACCATAAACGCTCCGCACATGGCGAGCAGGAACATGCTCATGGAGATAGACGACTCCTATCTCGGAAGGTACACGACCGCAGGCCACCCCATGAAATTCGAAAAGACGCCGGGAAGCATTGAAAAAGGGGCGCCCAAGCTGGGCGAGCACAATGTGGAAATTTTAAAGGAACTGCATTATACGGACAGCGAGATCAAAGATATGATCGATGAGGAAGTCATCGATGGCGGAGGAACAGAAAATCATGCTTAGTACGCGAAATGTGATACTCAGAGACGATGCGATCGAAAAAAAGCTGGATAGCCTTAGAGTGAAAATACTCGGGTTTGAATTGGGAAAGTTTGAAGTAGGTGAGATGCGGGACGTCTATGTGCCATACAGCCTTATGACCTACGGTTTCCTGATAGACAGGAAGACTATGTTCAACCGGAACGGTCACTTGAATAGATCGGGAGAGCTTCACTTTGTGTTCGATTACAACGAAGTGCATCCGTTCCAGTATTATACGGAAGAAAATGGAGAACTTGATCTGATCAAGGTGGATGAAGCCCGGTCGGACAGGCTCATTCTTCCTTCCAATGCGACGGCGCGGGAAGTCCAGGATAAAATGGAATGGCATATCCAGACCAAAGTCCTGCGGCGAACATACGCCACCGGCGGTAAGATCACCCTGAAGGCGGAGAAAAAATTTTACCGCGCCGCCGTCGAAATTAAAATTTATTATGGCGCAAATGAAAATATAAGGTATGCGTATCTCGATGAGTACGGGGTCAACAGCGAGCACATCCTCGGCTTGAAATACCGCATCAGCAGTTAAAGGAGCCCTTTCGCCGTAATAAAAAATAATCTAAAGTTAGAAAGGAGAAAAAAATGGTTAACTTTACACAATTGTGGAGCGGATTGGACTGGGGAGTCATTCTGCTTTACTTTGGAGCAGTCGTGGTAATCGGCCTGGCGATGAGGAGGCGGGCAAGCAGAGACATGAAGAGCTTTTTTGTCGCCTCCAGAAGGCTGACCATACCGGTTATGATCGGCGTCGCGGCCGCCGGATGGTATGATTCCTGGACCATCGTGGGCCTTGCCGAATGCGGAGCTACAATGGGAATTGCGATTATCTTTGTCTATGTATTTCCGACGATTATTTTAAGGTTGCCCCTGGCCCTCTGGATCGGGCCGCTGGTGAGGAATCGGATCCCTGATTGGGTCATTACATTCCCGGACTTATTTGAATACTTATATGATCGGAAGACAAAGCTCGCGCTCGCAATCAGCATGATGCCGGTTTACATTTACGAGGCCGCCCTGGTGACGGCGGCCGGGCAGGTCCTTTCCTTTGTGACGGGAATCAACATCTGGATACTCTTCATCATAATCGTGGCTGTCACCATATTCTATACGTCTCTTGCCGGAATGTGGGGCCTTGCGGTCACAGACATGATGCAGTTCGTTATCATGGGCCTTGGAGCCGGATTTCTGATTTTCGGGACCTATCACTATTATGACGGATTCGGCAACCTCTTTTCACAGGTGGGCGAATATAACCCGGATTTCCTGACGCCTACCGGCGGGATGGGTTTTGCCGGCGTCATGGGATGGGTGATCTCCACACTGGCCATGTATGCCAACAGCCAGTGCTATCAGAGGTTTGGAGCTTCCAAATCAGGAGGGGACATCGCCGTTTCCTATTCCCTCATGCTGGGATTCGGGGGACTGTTCAGCTGTGTCATGGTATTCGCGGGAATGGGCGGCCTCATAGCGTTTCCGGACGCCGCGTCCCATGGAGAAAGCTTCTGGGCATTTGCGTTTACCGTGCTTCCCATCGGCCTTCGGGGCTTATTTGTCGCCGCACTCCTGGCCGCCGTCATGTCTACGGTGAGCGCCGATTTCCTCATCGCCGCGACGGTGGTCATGTCCAACATCATCAGGGACTTTATCGCGCCGTCCTTAACGGAAAGGCAGAACGTCATCGGAACGAAGATCGTACTTTGGATCATGGGAATTCTGACGGTGCTCGGCACGATGTTCTTCCAGGAAGGAATCGACAAGGCCTATTACTACGTGGGAGGTTTCCAGGTGGCGGTGTTCTTTGTTCCGCTGATTGTCGGCCTGTTCTATAAGAAGAGAACAGGAGCAGGCGGCTTCTGGACCCTCGTCATCGCGACGATCTTCTACGGCGTATGGCAGTTCGGGCTGGGAATCCCCTTCGGCATTCCGACCAATCTGGCCACCATCGTCGTGGGATTCATCGTTTACATTGCCATTTCAAACGCCACATATAAAGGCAACCGCATCGAATCGAACAAGTCGGTTTAAATCACCGGAAAGGAGGAAAATACCATGACAAATAATGAAATAAAAAATTATGAGGATGAAGCAGGTCAGGCCAAAAAGATCAGGACCGGAAAGTTTATCGCGCTGGGAGTGGTAGCCCTTTATGTTCTGTTCGGAAGCCTGATTTTAACTCAAAATTCGGTTTTCCTGCCTGTATCCATGGGAATCATCACCCTGCTGTTTGCGCCGGTGACAGCGTTTTTCTACATCAGGGAGGTGAAAAGAGGCGTATTTAAAGTCGCTACCGCCGAGGATGAGGCCGCGTATGAGGAAATGATGAGGAAGGAAAGGGAAAAGGAAAATAAGCAGTAGGGAGGAAGTGTCAGGCCATGAACAGAAAAGCGTATCGGTGTAAAAATATTTATGCGGTCAGTGCTCCGGAATTGATCGACGGATATTTGATCACGGAGGAAAATAGAATTGTTTTTACCGGAACCGAAGATTCCGCCGGCCCGTATCTGACAAAGGATACGGAGGTCGTCGACTGCACGGAAAAATTTATAATGCCCGGCTTCCACGACTTTCACGTGCACCTGCTGATGGGAGCTATGGCGGAATACGGAGGCATCCTGAGATATGCGGAATCCGAAGAGGAGGCTGCCCGGATGATATGGGAAAACAACAAGGACCGGCTTGACAGCGAGTGGATCTTCGGCGGAGCGTGGGATCACTTCCGCTGGCCGGGCTGCGGGCTGCCGTCCAAAAAAAGCCTGGACCGGTATTTCCCCGGCACAAAGGTGTTCCTGCTGAACAAGGAGTGTCATGGGGCCTGGATGAACAGCAAGGCTTTGGAGTATTTTAACATAACAAAGGATACGCCGGACCCCAAGGATGGATATTTCAGCCGGGATGAAAAGGGCGAGCCGGACGGCTACCTCCATGAATCCGCCACATTTCTGCCCCTTGTGGAAATCTGTGAAGCATGCGGCGATGAGCAGATCGCCGAATACACAAAGGCCTATGCGAAAACCGCCAACTCCTTTGGCATCACTTCCGTCGGCGATGTGGCGCTAAAGAACAGCATCAGAGAGTCGGGCTACCGCCTTTTGGACGACAGGGGAGAGCTGAACATCAGGATCCATTTTGCCAAACCAATGATGGACGACCTGGAGAGCCTGATAAAGCTGAAAGGGGACTATTGCGGCGAGAGGGTAAGGTTTATCGGAACAAAGGACTTTATCGACGGGACGCCGATGGGACATACCGGATATATGCTGGAGGATTATACGGATATGCCCGGGTTCAGAAGCAGTCCGCTGATCCAGCGGGAGGAGCTGATTCAAAGGGTTTCCCTGATGCACGAACACGATATAAAGGTCCGGCTGCACGCCTGCGGCGACGCGGGAGTGAGGCTATGCCTGGATGCCTTTGAGATCGCGGAGAAAAGGTATGGGATCAAAGATTTGCGCCATTGTGTCGAGCACATCGAGGCTACCACGCCGGAGGATATCAAGCGGTTTGCGGAATTAAACGTCATCGCATCCGTACAGCCGGAGCACCTTCCGAAGTACGACTTTAAAAATCATCCGTTCCACTCCATGATCGGAGAGGAGAGGATGAAGTACTCCTGGCCCTTTGAATCCCTGAGAAAAAGCGGGGCTGTCCTGGCTTATGGGACGGATTTCCCCGTGGCGGATATGTCGCCGTTCAGAGGGATCTACCGCTCAGTGGCGAGGCTGACCAATGAGGGCGAGCCCGAAGGGGGATTCAATCCGGAGGAAAGGGTCGGAATCCATGAAACGCTGAAAGCGTATACTTACGGCTCGGCGTTCGCCGCGGGAAGGGAACATGAGCTTGGAACCCTTGAAGCGGGCAAGCTGGCCGACTTCATCGTATTGAACGAGAATCTGTTCCAATGCGCGGAGGACAGGGATTTGATGTTTGCCATAAGGCCCGTAATGACGGTCATGGACGGAAGAACCGTTTACGAACAAAGGTAAAAAAAATGGACAAAAGAAGGGGCTGCAGCAATTTTTTCGTTTTGCTGCAGCCCCTTTTTTACAGACCAGATGAATACAGGTGCAGTTCTAAATACAGGAATCCGTTATTCCAGCGTATCCGGAGAAAAATTGCATTTTTCCAATGGGATAACTTTCGTCTTATATCTGATTTTGTAGTAGAAGAAGAATATCAGAACCATCGGTATGCCTATATATGTTACAAAAACATTGATCCAATTGATCTTGGGCTCGGTGAATAAGCTTACCCCTTGCAGAACAATGATAGCCGAGCACACCAGGAATGCGAAAATCGGCCCGAAGGGATACCATTTCGCTCTGAACTTTAAATCTCTCAGATCTTTTCCTTGCGCTACATAAGCTTTTCTGAAGCGCCAATGGCATACTGCAATTCCCCACCATGCGATAAATCCTGTCAGGGATGACGCATTTACCAGCATTAAATATATCTGTCCGGTTCCAACCAATGATGATAAGAACGATGCAAATCCCACTACGGTAGTGAGAATCAACGCTGCCATGGGAACGCCTCTTTTATTTGTCTTTGCAAATATCCTGGGGGCTTTTCCGCTTTTCGCCATTCCGTACAGCATTCTGCTGGATGCATACAGTCCCGTGTTTCCTGCGGAAAGAACCGCTGTTATCAGGACAAGGTTCATAAGAAAGACGGCTGCGGGAATTCCGGCTTTTGCAAATACCATCGCATAGGGTCCCTGAGCGACATTTTCAAGGGATCCGCCTAACAGGTTCGGATCCGTGTAGGGAATCAATAACGCCACCATGACAACGGAACCGATATTAAACAGCATTATTCTGATAAAGATTGTATTTGTGGCCTTTGGAATATTCTTTTCCGGGTTCTCCGTCTCTCCCGCGGCAACTCCTACCAATTCCGTGCCCTGGAAGGAAAATGCGCCGATTACCGCAACATTTATAAACGCGAGAATTCCGCCTACAAAGGGAGCTCCTTCCATCGTGAAGTATTCTCTCGGATGCGGGTCGCCCTGCACAGCGCCTAACAGCATCAGCACGCCTACGACGAGGAATATGATTACCGTCACTACTTTTATGCCTGCGAACCAGTATTCCGATTCGCCGTAGCCTTTTGCCGACAACGCGTTTAAACCGAACAGCAATGCGGCGAATATGACGCTCCAAAGAACTGACGAGGTGTTGGGGAACCAATAATGCATGACGATCGGCGCCGCGGCAAGTTCACATGCAACACAGATCGCCCAATTGATCCAATAATTCCATCCCAGCGCAAATCCCAGAGCCGGATCCACAAACTTTGTCGCGTATGTTTCAAATGAGCCCGCAATTGGGAGCTCTGTCGACATTTCCCCCAGACTCTGCATCAGGAAGAATACCATGATGCCGAGCAAAGAGTACGCGGCGATTGCCCCTCCGGGACCTGCCGTATGCAATGATCCGCCTGTCGCGATAAACAATCCTGTTCCGATTGCGCCTCCCATGGCAATCATCGTAATGTGTCTGGTTTTCAGCAGCCGCTTTAACTCTCCATCATTACCGCCCGAGAGTGTTTTTTCATTGTTACTCATCGTTTCTCCTTTTCTGATCTCCAAATATTAAATTCAACAATACCGGATTTTAAAGCGATGCTCATTTAGGCTTATTCATCGCTTCGTTCAGCTGCTTAAAATCATCTGATGAAAGGGGAGTCTTTTCTTCACAGAAAACGGGCATGCCTCTTTTCGCAATTTCCTTGAAGAACGGCAGGGGGGGTACGCATTGTTCAGCCGCGCAGGCCCCCTTTTCAGTGATAATGCCTTTGCATATCATCTGCGCCACGATTGAAGGCGGAACTCCCGTATCGAGAGCGCCTGCCATAAATCCCCACTTTTCACTCGTTCTTATGACAGATTCAACGATTATTTCTTTTTCGACCCCATCTTTTGTCCCGACAACTTCTGCTCTCAAAACGTCGCAATCATTGAGTTCCCCATCGTTTGAGGCGTCATATCTCTCAAGATACCTGTTGACTACAGCGACCATGCTCTTAAGGGGATTCACTTCCACGCCGCCGGCCTTTACGGGCTCTTCCGTTGAAAAACCTACATCGGCAAGAAATTTGACGCGATCCTCAAACTCCTTAGGCAGAGAAAGCTTAAACGACGCATTTTTTATTCCCTTATCAGCAAACGACCTTGCGAAAGTCGCGGGCTCCGAATGGATGCAATAAAAAGCCTCTGCAAGTCCAATCGGTTCTGAAAATGCGATCATTTCCTTGCCGCTGCCCGGCGCCACCGGATGGAATTCACCGTCTTCAAATTCCCAGGGCTCCATGGTATGCTCTTCCATGACGGTCAGAAGGGAATAGGGGATGCCGATGACCGCGTCTGTTCTCGTAAAATCACCGCATGCGCACAGCGCCCTGGCGGTTTTGACGGTGTCCAGCTTTGAAGCGGCATAGCCCGCCATAACGCCGATGGTGCCCGGCGTGCTGCCCATTCCAAGCACTGCGACTAAACCGGCTTCCTTGAATTCCTTATCCAGTTCAAATTGCTTTCTCGTAACATGGAATAACCCGCCCAGGTCTATGTAATTTGCTTTAACTTCAAGGCAGGCTTTCATAATATCAACATTCCAATTGTACTGAACGCAGTTAATAACGACATCTGCGCCCCTGATCGCCTCTATAAGTGCGCTATGGTCCCTGACGTCAAGCTGTACGGCTTTCAGTCCGAACTTGTCGGCTACAGCTTTAGCCTTTTCAAAATCATAATCACAAACTGTAATTTCTTTTGCATCTGGACTGAGCTCTTTGTCGCAGAGGTCAGTCGCCGCAATATTGCCCTGCAGCCCAGCTCCGAGCAATACTAATTTCATCATGCTGTATTCTCCTTTCACATACAAACAAGTTGGAATCCTACCGGTAAGTCACAATTGTATCTATTAAATTTAGCATATATCGTGCCATACATTCTTTTCTGACTTTTCTGTATCTTTAGAATGCGAAGTTTACGGCGTTTTGAAACAATATAATATTTTTTTTCACGATTTGACCGGAATGCGCGTTACAAATAAGCCTGATTTTTCTAACTAATTTGTTTCAAAAACAAAAAACGGTTGCACATTAGCAACCGTTTTTTTGAAATCTGGCGCTATGGAAATCAGTAGTCTATTTTATGCTTCGCCATCTTCCTGCTCATGGTAGATTTATTTATATGCAGCCTTTTCGCCGCTTCGCTTGCGTTCTTGCTTCGCCGCAGCGCGGAAAGAATGATCTGTTCTTCATAGCTGGAAATAAGCTCGTCAAATGTTTTATCGCCGTTTTCCAAATCGATGAAATCAGGGTATTCGACTTTAGGGTACAGCATCCGTTCAATTTGAAACCCTGTGATTTCGTCACCGTCAAAACTGATCACGCTTCTTTCAATGATATTCTGCAATTCCCTTACGTTGCCGGGCCACTTATAATTCTCCAGCGCCTCTATCGCCTTCTGGCTTATTTTTTTGTTCACTTTATACTTCCTGTTGCATTCATCGGTAAAGTACAGCGCCAGAGCTCTGATATCCTCCGGCCTTTCCCTCAGCGGCGGTATCTCTATCGGCATGACTGCGACTCTGTAATATAGATCTTTTCGGAATCTACCGTCGTTGACCGCCTGCAGTAAATCAATATTTGTAGCGGCGATCAAACGCACGTCTACTTTTATTGAATCCTGACCTCCGATCCGCATGATCTCATGTTCCTGGAGCGCCCGCAAAAGCTTTGACTGAAGATGTATTGGCATTTCACTTATTTCATCAAGGAAAAGGGTACCTCCATTGGCAAGCTCAAAATATCCTCTCTTGCCCTTTTTTTCGGCGCCGGTAAAAGCCCCCTTCTCATATCCGAACATCTCAGATTCCAGGAGATGTTCCGGAATAGCCGCGCAGTTGACCTTGATAAAGGGTTTGTTTACTCTTTTGCTGTTCTTATACAGCAGGTTTGCATAGACTTCCTTACCTGTACCCGATTCCCCTGACAATAACACGGTTGTATCCAAAGCGGCGATCCGTTGAATCTGCTCAACCTTGGCTTTGCTCTTCTCGTCGGAAGCGATCACATTCTCAAACTTCCTGATATCCCGGTTTAACAAATGCCTTATTTCTTCTTCATATTGCAAAGTTTTTTCTTCATTTTTTTCCAGCAAATCCCGCAGATTTTTCGTTTCCGTAGCATCCCTTTCCGTAATGATAACGTATTGGAGCTTTCCGTTTTCAAATACCGGCTGCGAAATCGCGATGCATTCCCCGCCGTCGCCCAGGGCTTGTACCATGGTTTCCGATTTTTTGCTCTTCAGGGTTTTTAGCGTGATGGATTCCTTTACATATCCTTCTCTCTCCAGGTCCTGCATAAACCTGCCGGTAACTTCCTGCCGCGTCAAGCCTCCGGTGCGGCAGGATTCGTCATTTACGAGGATCGTGCAGCCTTTTCCATTGGTGATGTACACGCCTACCTTTAAATAATTTAACAGTTCAAGCAACTCTTTACCATGATCTTTAAACAGTTCGTTAATCATACCGCACTCTCCATTACAATATATGTTGGAACCCCAACCTGCCTCTGTAATCCCGCAGCTCTGTTTCATTTTTGAAACTGCTGCCGTCAAAACAAGTATACATTAGCCCCTCGCGTTTGTCTGCCATTTTTTGATCAGGCCTTTCAGCGCAGGCTCTATTTTCTCCAGCGGAATTTGATTGTAGTAAAAGATAAGCGTCGTGGTGGATTTTTCCGGCGTTTCCGTAAAGGCTGCGATGGGGAGCGTGCTGATGCCGAGCTCCCGGGCCTCGCTGCACAGGGTGTCGAGGGGCTTTCTGCTCTTTACGCTGATGAGCATGTTGACGCCGGATGAACTGTTGACGGGCTTGATAAAATCGGCCCCGTATTTATTGAAAGCGGCGAGAACCGTCTGGAGCTTCTGGGCATACAGGGTTCGCAGCTTTTTTATATTCGTCTGGTACAGTCCCTTTGACATGTAGATCGCCAGAGTCAGCTGTTCCGTCTTTGAGCAGGTCTGGGTGTAGTCTCCCCGGAACGTGTCAAAGATGGCCGCCATGTCGGCGGGCAGCACCATGTAGCTGATCTTGATGGACGGAAACAGGGTCGAGGAAAAGGAACCCAGGTAGACCACCCGCTGGTTGTGGTCCAGCCCCTGAAGGGCGGGAATCGGCTTGCCGAAATAGCGCAGTTCGCTGTCGTAATCATCCTCGATGATGATGCTGTCGTTTTTCAGCGCCCAGTCCAACAGCTCATAGCGCTTTCCGATGGGCATCACATAGCCTGTGGGAAACTGATTGGACGGGCTCACATACACGGCGGACCGGATATTGGCCGGAAGCTTGGAAATAGCGATCCCCTCTTTTCCGACGGGCACCGAGGTGATGGCAAAGTCCCGGTCCCGGAAAATGTTTCTTACGGGCAGATAGCCCGGATCTTCCACTGTGACATGCTTCACGCCCATCCTGTTCAGGATGGTGCAGAGCTGGCCCATGATCTGCTGCGTTCCCGCGCCGATGACGATCTGATCGGGGGTGCAGGTCACTCCTCTCGACTGGTAGACGTATCTTGAAATTTCCAGGCGCAGAGCGTTTTCCCCCTTTGGATCGCTTTCCCGCAGCAGCAGCCGGGGATATTCGGTAAGCACCTGGTTGACGCACTTTTTCCATTTGATGAAATCGAAGCAGGACAAGTCATAATAGCCGTTTTCCTCAAAATCGTAAGCAAGCTCTGCCGGCTGAACGGGAACGGTTTCCCGGGGTTCCGGAACCTTGCTCTCGGGAACGCTTCCCATGCCTGCGGAAACCTGATTGACAAAGTATCCCGACTGAGGCTTGCTGAAAATATATCCTTCCACCAGGAGCTGATTATACGCCAGCTCAATGGTGGTGAGGCTAAGGCCCAGGCTTTTGGAAAGGCTTCGCAGAGACGGAAGCTTTTCCCTGGGAAGGATGCTGCCTTCGAGGATCGCGGTTTTTATATACTGATAAAGCTGCAGATACAGCGGAGCCGTGGAGTCGCTCTGAAAATCCGGAATGATGGCCTTCATAACAAAACCTCCTGTCTGTTATCTCTTTCTACACGGCGGAGTTCCACCGGAATTGTACTCTTTTCTCACGGCGGAGTTTCGTCGAAACTGTACTGACGAAATGTTAACTAATTTTAAAACAATTCAAACTATATTCACAAAATTTACCGCAATCAGGGAAACTGTATATAAGAAAATAATTATAATTGCATATTCATTTAATTACAATATAAGGGTATTATAGTATTAGATAGATCATATGTCAACGGCTTGGCTTTGCATTGCGCAAAAGGCGAGTTTTGACATTTTCGACAGGAGTGATGAAAAATGGCTGCAAATAAAGACAGAACAACAAAGATTATTTTAACGGGACTGATGATGGCGATGATCGTCGTAGCCACCATGATCCTTGTCATACCGAATCCGTTCACCACCGGATATATCCACCTGGGCGACGCCATGATCTTCCTCAGCGTGCTGATCCTGGGATGGAAACACGGCGCGCTGGCCTCGGGAGTGGGATCCGCCCTGGCTGACATTCTGGTGGGATATGCGATCTGGGCGCCCTGGACGCTTGTGATCAAGGGTATCATGGGCGCCGTGATGGGGCTCTTCATTTTAAAGGCGATGCATAAACCGGGGAAGAGCATTTTTGGCGTCCCCCTTTACCAGCTCATCGGCATGATCCTGGCAGGGCTCTTCATGGCCGCCGGCTACTATGTGGCGGAAGGCATAATTTATGGCAACTTTGTCGTAGCGGCTCTGGGGATTCCGTGGAATATCCTCCAGTTCAGCGTCGGAACCGTCATTGCGACCATACTGGCTGCGGCGCTTTACAAGACGCCGGTCAAAAATCTGTTCACATATCGCCCTATGATTTCCCATAAAAATGTGGTATCCTAGTAAGGCAATCAAATCACAGAAAAAAGGGAGATATGCTTATGAAGGTACTCATTTTGAGTATTTCTACCGGCCAGGGGCATCACGCGACGGGGCAGGCTATCGAGAACGAATTCAAGCTGAGAGGGGTAGACTGCGAAATACTGGATGCCTATGAATATATCGAACCGATCCTTTCCCATCTGGTATCAAAGGGCTATCTGTTCTCAGCCGCCCACGCAAAGAGAATTTCCTCCGCGCTGTATGATATTGTCGTGAAAAAAAACAGACCGATGAAAAAATACTCCGTGCCGAAGCTGACCAATACGGTCTGGGCAAAGGATATAAAGACATATATCAATGAAACCAAGCCTGACGTCATCATCTGCACCCATGTGCTTTCGGCTATTCTGGTAAGCATCATAAAAGAAAAGGAATGGATACAGCCGGCCGTTACCGTAGGAATTGTGACGGATTTCACCCTGCACCCACTTTGGGAGGAAGCAAGGCTTTTGGATTACTACGTGACCCCCACCGACCTGTTGGAACTGCAGATGACGAAAAAGGGCCTTGATCCCGCGAAGATGCTTCCTATAGGAATCCCTATCAAACCGAAATTTTCCCAGCGGACCGGACGGGCTCAGGCCAGAGCCCAGTTGGGCTTGGACGAGCACAAGCCTACCATTCTTCTGATGAGCGGCAGCATGGGATATGGCAAAATCGACGACTCCATACGGAGGCTGGACTCGCTGAACTTCGACTTTCAAGTCATCGTAGTCTGCGGAAACAATGAAAAGATGTATAGAAAAGTCAAGGGGCTTGCCACGAAAAAGAGATTTGACATCTACGGCTACGTGGACAACGTGGATGTGATGATGGACGCCGCTGACTGCATCATCACGAAGCCGGGCGGCATAACCTCTTCTGAAGCTATGGCCAAGGGCCTCCCGATGATCATGGTCAACCCTATCCCGGGCCATGAGATGAGGAACGCGGAGTTCTTTCTGAACAACGGACTGGCTCTGTACGTGACGAAGTCCTTCCCGCTGGATGAAGCGATTTACGCTTTGTTTCTGCATCCCGAAAGGGTTCCCTTTCTGCGGTCCGCCATCGACCTCTACGCAAAACAGAACTCGACCAAGAACCTGTGCGAGTTCCTGACCGAAAAATACAAAGAAAAGAAGCTATAAAGCAATTTCAGGAGCCGCGCCGGCTCCTGAATCAGTTATATCAACCCTTCCTTAATCAGATAGTTTGCGGCCAGGATCTCGTCCCGGAGCAGCTTCATCGCCGGCCTGGAAAGAAAGATGTTCTTCGTTTCGCCGGTCTCTTTCAGGCTGCGGGCGATCATGACGACCAGAGCCTTTTGATTCAATGTATTCTTCGCTTTTAAGATGCTTTCCTGAAGTTTTTCCTTCAATGTGCCGGAATCGGACTCCGGTTCTTTCTCCGCCGCCGCGATGTGAGCGTCCACGGCTTTTTTCAGGTGGAGGTTAAAGACGTATTTTTTATAGATGATTTCCGGGTCGAGCTCGAAGATGGAGCCTGCCGTCCCGGCTCCGTGCAGGTTTCTCCTGTCAAATTCCCCTTTTACAAAGCAGTAAAAAGTGCCGTCGTATACGTCGAAGGCCTTCAATGTGTCCAGGTAACCCAGCCGCATGATCTTTCGGGAATTGATTTTATCAAAGATCATAAAGTTTCCCAGATCCCACGGGCATTGAATGATTCTGAGAAAATCCGCCTCGTTCAGCCTCTTTTTCCTGATAATCCCTACCGATTCGAGATCCACCGCGATGACATGGGTGGCCCCGTGATCCAGAGCAAGGCCGACGGGGAGGTTGTCCGTAAAGCCGCCGTCCACATATTTTGCCTTATGGATCTCATAGCCTTTCATAGCGGGGAAAAGGGTGGAGCCTGCCAAAATGTAATCCACCAGCTCTCCCTCGGGAATGTCGTCCTTCATGAGAAATTTCGGCGTCATGGCGGGAAGTTCAGCGGTGACCAGGCCGTATTCCACGGAGGATTTCCTGACAGCGGCCTCGTCGATATATTTCCGGAGCAACTCCTTCAGCTTGTTGTTGCTGATCCCCGTATTGGAGATGAGATCCTTGATCTCCATATCAAAGACCATAGACGTGTCGATTTCCCTCCAGAGAGAGACCGCGAGGTCGAAAGCGTCCTGGGCAACCAGAGCGCCGTTGATTCCGCCCACAGATGTTCCGGTAACGATATCGATGGATATCCCCAGCTCCCGGAGGGCCTGCCAGACGCCGATCTCATAAGCTCCCCTGGAACCGCCGCCGCCAAGAACGAGGGCGGTCTTTCGATCTTCCATATCCTTTCCTCCTCCGATTGTCAGCATTTGAAAAAGATGCTCAGGTGTAAACCTTCAGACGTTAAAATATCGGTGAATTTAGTATATCATACCACCCGGTGAATGAAAATATAACACAAAGCGTGATTTCCGCAAAGCGCGGCGGATAAAAATTCCACTTGAACATTTGTTTGAAATGGAGCATAATAAAAAAGAACATAGGTTCTAAAAAGGAGGGGCGTTAAGATGGACGGCACATTTGAGAAGCTGAAAATACTGGCCGATGGCGCAAAGTATGACGTATCCTGTTCTTCCAGCGGCGTCGGCCGGACGAACAGCGGTAAGCTCGGAAACGCGTCATGCGCGGGGATATGCCATTCCTGGTCCGCCGACGGGCGCTGCATTTCACTCCTCAAGATCCTTTTCACCAACAACTGCGTTTTCGACTGCGAATACTGTGTGAACCGGCGATCCGCAGACGTTCCCAGAGCAAGCTTTGAACCGGAAGAGCTGGCACGGCTGACCATCGAATTCTATCGGCGAAATTATATAGAAGGCCTTTTTTTGAGCTCCGCCGTAGAGGTATCTCCGGACCACACCGCTGAAAGGATCATGAACTGCCTTAAACTGCTCCGGGAGGATCACGGCTTCGGCGGCTACATCCACGCCAAGATCATACCGGGAGTATCTCCCGAGATCGTTCATCGCATCGGGCTGCTGGCGGACCGTCTCAGCATCAATATCGAGCTGCCTACCAAGGAGAGCCTGAGTCTCCTGGCGCCTCAGAAAAAGCCGAAAAACATCTTTGCGCCCATGAAACAGATCACTCAGACACTGACGGAGCGGCGTCAACTGAAGGGCCCCGGCACCATGTTTAAAAATCAGGACATCTACAGCGCGGGAGACCTGCGCTATCTCGAGCCGGAAGGAGAGAATATCTCGGCGGGAGACGGAAGCCTTGTGGACTTGGCGGGCAATCCCCTTGCCGTCCGTGAAACGAGAAAAAAGGGAAAAGAACGGTTTGCTCCCGCCGGACAGACCACTCAGATGATCATCGGAGCCACCCCTGAAAGCGACCGTCAGATCGTAAAGACCTCGGAATCTCTTTACCGCACCTTCAAGATGAAGAGGGTCTACTTTTCCGCATATATCCCGGTTTCCGATTCGCCGCTGCTGCCGACGCCCTTCACGGCTCCGCCCCTCGTCAGAGAGCACCGGATCTATCAGGCAGACTGGCTGCTGCGCTTTTACGGATTTACCGCGGATGAGATCCTGGATGAAAAAACGCCGTTTCTGGATTTGGAGCTGGATCCGAAAATCAGCTGGGCGCTGCGAAACATTGAAAAATTCCCTATGGAAATCAATAAAGTCTCCCTTGAAGAGCTGCTGCGCATCCCCGGGGTCGGCACCACCTCCGCCCTGCGGATCGTGCGCCAGCGCAGAATTTCCGCCGTCCATTTCGACGATCTGAAAAAAATCGGCGTCGTGGTGAAACGGGCGAAATACTTTATCACGTGCTGCGGAAGATATTACGGTGGCACGGAAATCGCGCCGGAGCGCATCCGAAATGAAGTCCTTTCCCCGGAACTCATCAGGAACAGCCTGCTGCCGCTGGAAGAAAATATCCAGTTATCCATGTTCAATCCGTTGGTAACCCAAGGGAGGGCGGTCTCCCATGGTTGATTATCTCTATGACGGAACCTTCGAGGGCTTTCTGACCTGCGTTTACGCTCATTATTACGAGGAAAAGGCCTCGGGGATATACAACAGGGAAAACTATCAGGCCAGCATGCTTTCCGGCTTTCGGATCGTCGAGACGGAAGCGGAAAAAGCTACAAGGGTGTATGAGGCCATAGAGAGGAAAATTTCAGGAAAGGATCTGCGCA
Organism: Bacillota bacterium; assembly: GCA_036835995.1. Classification (GTDB taxonomy): domain Bacteria; phylum Bacillota; class Clostridia; order Peptostreptococcales; family Anaerovoracaceae; genus Anoxybacterium. Next base: position 38,049 of record DAITKX010000008.1, read on the forward strand.
GGATCTATCGGGTATTCCTTTCTTCCGACGAAGAAAAGGAAAACAAGCTGCTGTGCTACATCCGGCTGGGCTTTAAGGAAGGTCCGGAGGTCAGTTTGCGCCACAGCAATCCCGTCGTGTTCGACGTCCAACAGTGCGAACACAAGGTCAGCGTGGAGCTGGACAAGATCATGGGGCTGGCGAGATTTTCAGCTCTGAAAAACGATAGGGCGGCAGGCGGCGGTCATGGAGACAGCACTACGATGGGCTGTGGGCCGGAGATCCTGTACTGCTGCATCGAGCCGGACCATGATATTCTGGAGCTCATTGCAGGCCATTTCTCAGACCGCCTGAAAAACGATCCCTTTATTATTCACGATAAATCCAGAGGCAAAGCGGTCTTTGCCCAGGGGGGGAGCTGGTATATTTCGGATTTCAGCGGGAACGACCTGCCCGCCCTTGGAACAGGAGAGCAGGAATTCCGCGCTCTTTGGAAAAAGTATTTTGAAACCATCGCCATACAGGAGCGGATCAACCTCCGCTGCCAAAAACGTTGCATGCCGGTGCGCTATTGGAAGAATTTAACGGAATTTCGCTGAATTGTCACGAAACGCAAAAATATGTGTTAAAATATAATTAAATTGATTTAAGGGCCAGGGATCTCATCAACGGAGGCTGCTTTTTGACGCGTATGGTGGAGGGAAGGAAAATGGACGGCAGATTGAAAGAAGTTATTAAATCGAGTAAGAAAATCGTCTTTTTCGGCGGTGCAGGCGTTTCGACGGAAAGCGGGATACCTGATTTTCGATCGGAAAACGGATTGTATCAGGCCCAGGCGCGATACGGACATTCTCCGGAGGAAATGTTGAGCCACTCCTTTTTTATGAACCATACGGAGATGTTTTACGATTACTATAAGAACAATCTGATCTACCCGGATGTAGAGCCGAACAGCGCGCATTACGCGCTGGCCCGTCTGGAGGCTCAGGGAAAGCTGAAAGCCATCGTCACTCAGAATATCGACGGCCTGCACCAGCTTGCCGGGAGCAAAAAGGTCTTTGAACTTCACGGCTCCGTGCTCCGGAATTACTGCATGCGCTGTCATACTCTCTACGACGTGGACTATATCCTGAAGCCGTCGGTCTGCGCAACGGAAGAACATCCCGACAGCAACGTGCCGAAGTGCATCCGGTGCGGGGGTGTCATAAAGCCGGACGTGATTCTTTACGAGGAGCCCCTGGATGAGGATGTGATGGAGGGAGCCATAGAGGCTATCTCCCGTGCGGATATGCTTATCGTCGGCGGAACCTCGTTGGTGGTATATCCGGCTGCCGGGCTGATCAACTACTTTCATGGGAACAATCTGGTTCTGATCAATAAATCCGAGACTCCATACGACCAGCGTGCAAATCTGGTCATTCACGACGCGATTGGAAAGGTTTTATCATGATTTACGCTATAATGGTACAAGACGGAAAGGAACAGCTTTGCTGTGTCGACAGGGCCGGAAGAAGGGCGTTTTCGGTAAATGAATTCTTTGCCCGCGATCTGCGGGAGTTCCGCATCGACAGCAATAAGATCGAAAAAATCCCGGCAACCATGGAAGAATTCATCCGGGACTACGATGTTTTATGGGCCGACGACATGGCTTTGTTTTTCGGAAGCAACCCGGAGCTTGGCGTCAACCTGGAACCGGAAAACGGCTGGGCCCCGCTGGTGAGGCTGGAGGAGACCTGGTCGCCCCTTACAGAGGTGAGAGGACTGAGCTTATTGGAACAGTAAAATGACCCGTGCCTTTGTGCTCTGATCCAATAGCTCAGTCCTTTACCTTCTTTACGCCTTCCAGCTCTTCCAAAGAGTGAACGATGCCGGAGACGCAGGAGATCGGCAATGAAAAGGCGAGGCCTTTTCCCTTCGACTTCAGCCCTGCCGCCGAAACAATGGCATGCATTATGGCTTGAGTATCCTCATGCCTTACCAGATTGAGCACGATTTCTTTTTCCGGCTGTATGGAAATTGCGAAAAACTTTTCAACTTCCTGTATGCCGGTTCCGCGTGCGTAGAAGACGGTTCCACCATGGGATCCCGCCGTTCTTGCGGCGTCCACCACCTGGTCGGCAAATCCTCGGTTTACAATGGTCATGATCAAGTCATACTGTCGTTCGGTAACCAAATCAAATTCACTCCCTGTCTATTCTCCGGGGATAATCGAAATCCTCGGGTATTACAAGTTTTTCCATCTCTTCGAAGTCGATGTAATCGTTGTCAGCTGTTATCTCATTATAAAGCATTTCCTCTCTGAGGTCACTAGCCCATTCTATATTTTCTATAAATTCCGTATCCTGATCCCATCCGTAGTGTTCCATAACATCGCAGGACTGTCCGTGCCATTCGGCGCTCTCTTCCTCTTCGATTTCCTCCGCGATCTCCTCTATTACGTCCTCTTCCTCCACAGCCGTATTTCTCACCTTTATCTGATAGATCAAGCCCATGATCTGCACGGTGATCAGCGGCATCATAGCCACCATGGCGACGATGCCGAAAGCGTCCGTCAGAATATTTCCCCCCACAGCCTCGCATGCGCCGATGGCGAAGGGCAGGAAGAACGTCGCCGTCATGGGACCCGGGGCGACGCCTCCGGCGTCGAAGGCGATGGCGACGAAGATTTTGGGAATGAAGAACGAGAGCCCCAGG
>DAITKX010000008.1:40731-58126 GCA_036835995.1 Bacillota bacterium
ATCCGGGAATCAGAAAATACCAGATATTTATCTGAAAGAGGATGCGGGCCATAGCCAGGCCGATGGCGATGGCGATACTGATGGATAAACTGCTGAACATCATCTTTTTTGAAACCGCCCCGCCGGTAATCTCTTCGATCTGTGAATTTAAGACGTGGACCGTAGGCTCCGCCGTGATCACAACGTAACCCATGATCATGCCAAGGGGAATCAAAATCCAGCGATAGGATAATCCGGCGATATATTCCCCGATAAAAGCGCCGGCAGGGATGAAGCCCACATTGACCCCCGTGAGGAAAAGCGTCAGGCCGAGGTAGGTGTAGAGAAGCCCGATGCCGATCTTGATCAGCTGGGTCTTTGGAAGCTTCAGCTTAAAAAATTGAAAGATCAGAAACAGCACGATGATAGGGCAAAGCGCGATTGCGACCTTTCTGAAATACTCCGGAAAATGCGCCCCAAAGAGTCTGAAAAGCTCGGAGACAGTGGATACATAAGGAGTTTTCTCGAAAGGGTGGGTGTCGAAAGAGGGACCGTAAAACATGCCCATGATCATCACCGCCGGAATCGGTCCGATAGAGCAGAAAGCCACAAGGCCGAAACTGTCGTCGTGGGAGCTTTTGCCTCCGCGGACGGAGGACAGGCCGATACCGAGAGCGAGGATCAGGGGGACGGTGATGGGGCCGGTGCTGACACCGCCGGCGTCAAATGCCACCGGCAGATAGTATTTCGAGGTAAAGGTACCCAATATAAGGACAGCGATATAAAAGCCTACCAGCATGTAGGATAAATTCCATTGAAAGAGAATGCGCAGCAGCGCAATTACGAGAAAAATGCCGACGCCGGCGGCGACAGAGAGAACCACCACCGTGTCCGGGACGGTGGGCACCAGCTTTGCGAGAACGCGGAGATCCGGTTCCGCACAGGTGACTAGAATTCCAAGGACCAGAGAAACGCCGATCAGAAGTCCCATGCTCTGAGACTTCGTGAGCTCAGAGCCGATCTGCTCCCCCATGGGCATCATCGCGATGTCCGCGCCCAGAGTGAACAGGCCCATCCCCACGATCAGAAGCAAAGTTCCGATCAGAAAGAGGCCGCGCACGGTAAAGGGCATTGGCGCCATAGTAAAATTTAAAAACAAAACAATCAAAGCGATTGGAAGTACAGAAGTCAGAGATTCCTGTGTTTTTAGAAGTAGCTTCTTGTTCAATAAAAGTCCCCCTTTTCTTATATATAAAACCATTAAAATGAATTCCACCAGTAAAAAATTTCCAGGCAGGAATATATCCTTGGGGTAAAGCGTACTTGGAAAAGCATGCAGGGAAAGTATTTAATTCAATTAAATTAAATTCGATTAGTTTTCCGGAACGGCTTCCGGGTCGAAAACGCCGACGATATCGTCGATAGGCATGGAGAAAGTCAAACCTTTCCCTTCTGTTTCAAGACCTGCTGCGGCAACGATGGAATCCAGGATCGCGCAGACATTCTCGTGTTTAACAACGTTGATGACAATTTCCTTTTCCGGTTGAATTGAGATAGAGAAGAATTTTTCTATCTCGTGTATTCCTGTGCCGCGGGCATAAAAAACAGTGCCTCCGTGGGCTCCCGCATTTCTGGCGGCGTCTACCACCTGATCGGCAAAGCCCCGATTCACGATGGTCAGAACGAAATCATACTGATTTTGAATGTCCAAAAAACCACTCCTTCCTATTCCTGCAAGCCGACCATATAGCGAAGCGCCAAAGGACCGCTGACACCGCAGATCGGAATGGTAAAGGCGATCCCCTTGCTGGGCTTGTCGAGGTTGAACTTATATAAAATCTTATTCAGGACGTCATGGGCAATGTGTTCGGAAACGATGCTGAAAACCAGATCTCTTTCCAGATCCGTCAATCCGAGATAGTCCATGAGCTGGGATCCGGCGGCGCAATACGCCGGAGAAATGAAATTGAAGGTGACCTCGTTTTCCCGCAGTGTCGCGGCGACTTCATCACCGTATCCCCTGTCAACGATCACGATCAGGAGCTTTATCCTCTTGATTCCGCTTGGCCTCATATCGTCCATTGCTTGTATACGATCTCCTTCCTGTTTCTCCTATGTCATAACGATAATATCATAATTATATCTTAAACTTCGTATTATTTCAAGGCAATACCTCTCCGTCAGGACAAAAAAGCAGAAAATTCAAAAAAGGGTAAAAATGGATAGCCCTTGATGAAAATGGATAGACCGGAGGGGAAAATGTGATATACTATTAAAATGAAAAATCGGTGGTATAATAATTAGGTCTGTCGGTAAACCGGCGGCAAATACGCTGATAATGGAGGTTGTTATGAATATATTAATTGCCAATGACGACGGGATCGACGCGAAGGGAATTAAAGAGCTTGCGCGGGCCCTGTCACAGATTGCGAATATCTATGTCTGCGCGCCGAATACGCAAAGGAGCGCCTGCGGACACGGCATCACCGTAGGAAAACCCATTAAGATGCGGGAAATGGAGTTCCCCAACGCCAAAAAAGCCTGGGAAATTACGGGGACGCCTGCCGACTGCGTAAAGCTTGGTCTGAAAATGCTGGCTGAGGAAGGCGTCAAAATCCATATGGTGTGCTCGGGAATCAACCACGGGGGGAATTACGGAACCGATACCCTTTATTCCGGAACGGTTTCCGCCGCCATCGAAGGGTGCATCTGCGGGCTTCCGTCCATCGCGGTATCTGTGAACGATCATCATCCCGCTAGCTTTGAGGCGGCCTGCGAGCTGGCGGTCAAGACGGTGAAAGCGGCCGCGGGAAAGATGGACGCAAACACGGTTTTGAACATCAATGTGCCGAACATTCCGCCGTCGGAAATCAAAGGCCTGAAAATCGCGCGGCTCGGCGCCAGGGAATACGAGGAGTGGTTTGAACCGAAAAGGAATGAAAGCGGTGAAATGGAATACTGGTATTCCGGAACGCCGGTGGTCTACGAGGATCTGCCTGAGGATATCGACGTCATAGCCATGCAGGAAGGATATGCGACCATAACGCCGCTGCACTATGATTTAACAAGCTTTAAATTGATTGAGGAGGTCAAAACATGGGGAATCAAGTATTAAAATTGAAAAAAGAAGACGCAGTGCTGGTGGGGATTGATTTTCAGGAAAGGCTTATGCCCGCCATGAAAAACGGAGACGAAGTGGAGGCGGCCGCGGTAAAGCTGGTAAAAGGCTGCCGGATTCTGGGCGTTCCCGTCATCATGACACAGCAATATACAAAAGGTCTGGGACCTACCGTTTCCGACCTTGCAGAGGCGCTGACCGAACCGGTGGGAGAGGAAGAGGCCGCGGCCGAATTTCAGCCTATTGAAAAGACAAGCTTCAGCGCCATGGGAGAACCGGCTTTTGTGGAAGCTCTGAAAAAACTGGGAAGAAAGACGGTGATCATCGCAGGAGTCGAAGCCCACGTGTGCGTACAGCAGACCGTGATTGATCTCCTCGAAAACGGGTATACTGTTTTTATTGCCAACGATTGCATTTCATCGAGAAGCAACAATGATAAAAAGTATTCCCAGCGCAGAATGGGAGACGCCGGAGCCGTCGGCACCACCAGTGAATCCATCCTGTTTGAGCTGCTTCGGGGGGCGAAGGAACCGGGCTTCAAGCAGATTTCAGCGCTGGTAAAATAAAAGAACTGAAGCGACGGGGTCAAATGCCCTAAATAGAAGCAATCTTAGAAAGGCGTAACAATGTTCATGTTTGAAAACCGCATCACGATAGAAGAGAGACCGCTCCTCGAAGAATACCTGGGGAGCTTTGAATACGGAACCTCCGGAATTTCCTTTACCTCTCTTTACATGTGGCGGAATATCAATAATTTTAGCTGGAAGATCATCGGCGATTACTTATGTATTGCGGGACTCAGCCATTTGGAGACGGACAAGGAGGAGCCTTTCCTGTTTCCGCCCCTCACCAAAACCGGAGCTTACGATCTGAAATCGCTGAATGAGACGATTAAAGAAGCAAAGAGAATATTTGAGGAGAAAGGATATATATTCAGCATCAGGCTGATGCCTTTCAATATGATGGATATCATAGAGGCGGCCTGCCCGGGCGAGCTGCGGTTCTTTGACGACCGCCCCAACTACGATTACCTCTATCGGCTGCAGGACCTGGTTGAATTGAAGGGTAGGGACTATCACAGCAAGAAAAACCACCTGAATTATTTCCTGAACCATTACAAGTATGAATACGTGACGATGACGTCGGCGATGGCGGGGAAGGCAATGCAATTTATCCGCGAATTCAACGCCAGGAAGAATATCCCGGAACACGAGATGGAGCTTCTGAGGATGGAAGAGCGCGCCATGGTAGATGTTTTCAACAACCTGGAGGCGGTAGGCTATCTTTCGTCGGCGATCCTCATCGACGGAAAGATCGAAGCGCTGTGTGTCGCGGGCAAAATCAACAAAAACACCGTGGACGTGCATGTGGAAAAGGCGAATACCGATTACAGAGGACTCTATCAGCTGATCAACAACGAGTTCTGCAAACATATGGAACCCGGGATAAAATACGTCAACAGGGAAGAGGATATGGGGATTCCAGGCCTGAGAAAGGCGAAACTTTCATACAAGCCCGTTAAACTGGTGGAAAGCTATATAGCAATTTTTAAGGAAGATTTGTGATAAATTTATCAATTTGCTGAATATTTTTTCCAAAACAGCAATTCTGCTAAAATATATTGCCTAAATGAGAATTTTGCGACTTTTTGTTAAGGTCTTGTTTTTTCCCGGAATCATGATATGATATTAGCATTTGAGGGAGGAGTGTTTTCCTTCCCCGGTATACTGTATAATGTTTTTTTATCCAATAAATATGAGTATGATGAGTTTAAGAGAGAATTTAGAGGAGGAGTAACTATGAGAGAAGTAGTTATCGTAAGTGCGGCAAGAACCCCGATTGGCAGCTTTGGCGGAGCACTGAAAGATGTCCCTGCCGTTACGTTAGGAGCGATCGCGGCGAAAGAAGCGATCAAGAGAGCGGGAATCGATCCTGCCATCATTGACGAAGTTATTTTAGGAAACGTTCTTCAGGGCGGACTGGGACAGAATGTCGCGAGACAGATCGCCATGGCGGCCGGAGTTCCGAAGGAAGTACCCGCGATGACCTTAAACAAGGTCTGCGGATCCGGTCTCAGAACGGTAAGCCTTGCCGCTCAGATCATCAAAGCCGGAGATGCGGACTGCATCCTCGCAGGCGGAGCGGAAAGCATGAGCCAGTCAGGATATGTTATGCCCACCGCAAGATGGGGCGCCAGAATGGGCGACGCGAAGATGGTTGACATGATGATCAACGACGGGTTGACAGACGCCTTCCATCATTATCATATGGGTATTACCGCTGAAAATATCGTAGAGCAGTGGGGCCTTACAAGAGAAGAGCTGGACCAGTTTGCAACCGCGTCCCAGAATAAGGCGGAAGCTGCGATCAAAGCAGGAAAGTTCAAGGATGAAATCGTGCCCGTAGAGATTCCCCAGAGAAAAGGCGATCCGGTCATCTTTGATACCGACGAATTCCCGAGGTTTGGAGCTACGATGGAAACCGCGGCAAAATTGAAGCCTTCGTTTAAGAAGGACGGCATCGTTACGGCGGCCAACGCCTCCGGGATCAACGACAGCGGCGCTGCGTTGATCGTAATGTCCAAGGAAAAGGCGGATTCCCTGGGACTAAAGTATCTGTGCAAGGTCAAGTCCTATGCTTCCGCAGGCGTTGATCCTCAAATCATGGGAATCGGCCCTGTTCCCGCGTCAAAGAACGCTCTGGAAAAAGCCGGCCTGACCGTTGGCGATATGGATCTCATCGAAGCGAACGAAGCCTTCGCAGCACAGTCCGTAGCTGTTGGAAAGGATCTGGGATTCGATTCGTCCAAGCTGAACGTTAACGGCGGAGCCATCGCTCTCGGCCACCCCATCGGGGCATCCGGAGCCAGGATCCTGATCACGCTGATCTATGAAATGACGAAGAGAGATTCCAAGTACGGCCTCGCGACCCTTTGCATCGGCGGCGGTCAGGGAACGTCAATGGTAGTAGAAAGATAAGAAGAATAAAGGATACATGGCATATAAAGGGGCTGCAGCAAGACTAAAAATTGCTGCAGCCCCTGAACTATGCAATGGGGGAAGAATTTCGTATGGATATTAATAAAAAGGCATATGCAGCAGCAATTGCCTACGCGACCATCGTGGGTTTCACCTATCTTGGGACCAAGACGTGCCTGGGCATCACCACTCCTCTTTTGACGCTTTCATGGCGGTATGACATGGGCTGTGCCGCGGCATTGATTCTGATCGCTCTCGGTTTTGTCCGCTTTAGCTTTAAAGGAAAGGACCTGAGAGGCCTTTTCCTGGCCGCTTCATTTTATTTAGGCTTCATGGGAATCCAGGCCCTTGGGCTGACAATGGCCACCTCCATCGAAGGGGGCATCGTGTTCGCCGTGGTTCCGATTTTTGTCCAGATCATCGCATATTTCATGCTCAAGGAAAAGACGGTGTTCGTTCAGAACATATCGATACTGGTGACGGTATTCGGCATCATTCTCCTTTATGTCTGGGGCTCTGCCGGTTTTGGGAAGATAAATCCCATAGGTTTCCTTCTGCTGCTTCTTTCAAGCCTCTCCATGGGTTTCAGCAATGTGTTTATGCGCTATGTGCGCAAAGACTTCAAAGCTCCCGAAGTCGGATGCTTCATCGCGATATTCGGCTGTATCGTTTTTAATCTGCTCGGCTTTATCATCGCGGCATCAAAGGGAATTTTCAGCTTCCATTACTATATTTCGCCATTCACCTCTGGCTCCGGCCATACTTTCCTTCTGGCTGTCCTCTATCTTGGCATCCCGTGCATGCTGCTCACTTCTTCCCTTATTACATATGCTCTCTCTCATCTGGAGGCCGTAAAGGGAACCGTGTTTGGAAACCTGTCCCTGCTCATCTCCATTATTGCGGGCATTGCGATAAGGCAGGAGCCGTTCATGATATATCACCTGGTATGCACCATACTGATTGTGATGGGCGTTATCGGCACAAATATTCCGGGCATGAAAAAAAGTTAAAATCTATTTCGGCGGCGAAACGCTGTACATATGCTTCAGGCTGGACAGCACGACGTTGGTCTGCGTCCTCTTGATGCCCGGAATCGCCTTGATCCGGTTCATCAGCGCTTCCAGGGTTGCGGTGTTTTTGGTCGTGATGCTCAATATGTAATCGTATTCGCCGGTCACATAATGGCATTCCAGGATTTCCTGCTCCCTGCCTACCATTTCGAAGAATTCCTTTGTATCCCGGGGATTTTCAAGGCTGAGGTTCATCAGCACGGTCAATTCCTGGCCGAGAGCCTTTGAATCCAGGATCACGGTATATTTCTCTATGATATTGGAAGCCTCCAGCTTTTTTAACCTTTCGCTCACTGCCGACAGGGATAGATTTACCTGCTTGCTCAGGTCGGATATGGAGACTCTCGAATTCTCTTGTAAAACCTCTAAAATTTTGGAATCAATTGCGTCCATTTAATTCACCACCTTTTTTTCTCTCCTATTTTAGCAAGTTCTTAGTAAAATATCAATGTAAAAATTCGAAAAAGAAAAGGCCGCCCGAAAATTTGCTAACGAAAAAGTTCTGCAGCCTTGGACGCCATGCGCTGTCCATAGAGCCGGAACGTCTCCTCGCTTTCTTCCAGACGCCCCATGATCGCCAGAGGTCCCTGGTGGATGATGGGCTTGCCATAAGCGCCACCGCCGGAATAAGTGAGCATTCCCATCACCATCATGTGGGTCAATACGGTTTGAATGGCTATGTTCCCGCCGCCATGCAGATACTCGGCGGTGGCGAATGCGCCGCCCATCTTTCCCGCCAGCTCGTATTTCTTGCAGTTTTCCAAAAAGCTTTTGACCGTTCCGGCCAAATCAGCATAATAGGTAGGTGTGCCCAAGACGACGCACCTGCTCTCTTTTACCCATGTCTCATCGATCTGCTCAATGGGGAAAGTCCTGGCTTCAACGCCATCGACAGATTGCATCCCCCGCGCGATGACTTCCGCCATCTTTTTTGTATTCCCTGATTTGGAATAATATAGTACGGACATTTTCATTGATGATCTTCCCTCTTTCTTTTGGTAGTGTCAAGTCTGACACCCCGTTTTTTCTTTCAAAACCTTTATTTTCAAGGGTTACATCATTTTTTTCACAAAAAAACAATGACCCCCTATTTTTTCGTCAATAATTGAATATCCAACACAATAATTACGAAAGGATGTCATTGTTTATGGTTACAATTATTCACTATTTAATCTCTATTATTCAATACCAGTACAAACAAATCTGCTGGTTATTATTATTTATCGCTAAATATATTCCTTTAAAGCAGTGGGCTTTTGATGACAGCCATTCTCCTAAGTATCAGAAATTCAAAACCGATATTCTTCCCAAGGTGATTCATTACGAAACCGTTGATTATCAATGGCTTCTGGAATACTACAAGCAACGTTATGGTAAAGTGCTGAAACCCGTTACGAGACGTTCTGAATGCGATATCCCCGAATCTTGTAAATGCCCACGCTGCAATGCCCCTATGCCTTATCTGTATAAGAACAATGGCTCTAAGGGACAAATCTGCTGTAAGGTCTGCGATGCAAAATTCAGCCCGGAGGATAACCGCTTCTCGAAGCAATACACCTTACGATGCCCTTACTGCTCCCATGCCCTTGTTCCTAAGAAAGACCGTAAATACTTTACCATCCACAAGTGTGTTAACCCCAAATGCCCTTATTATCTGCACAATAAATCCAACGTACCGGTCGATGACTTAAAAGGCTATCAGAAAAATGAGTATAAGCTGCACTACCTCTACCGTGAGTTCACCATGAATTTCTTTCAGATGAGTCTGGATACCCTGCCAAAGAACGCCTCATCCCTGAAATTCAGGAAAAACGATGCCCATATCCTGTCTCTCTGCCTCACCCTTCATGTAAACCTAAGTCTGTCTCTTCGTAAGACTTCACAGGCTTTGAAAGACCTCTACGGTATCAGCATATCTCATCAGATGGTTGCTAACTATGCCCGGACCGCAGCTGTTGTTATAAAACTCTTTGTCGATCACTATGAATACCCACAAAGTGGTGTCATGGTTGCCGATGAGACTTACATCAAAGTTCGTGGCATCAAAGGTTATATCTGGCTCATCATGGATGCGGTGTCCCGTTCCATCCTCGGCTATCAGGTTTCGGATAATCGCAGCGTCGGTCCCTGCATCCTGGCAATGCGCATGGCTTTCCGTCACTTAAAGGAACTGCCCAAAAACTTTCGCTTTATTGCAGACGGTTACAGTGCCTATCCTCTTGCCGCCCAGCAGTTCTTCCGGGAGTTCGGCGAGGCTTTCCGGTTTGCTATTACCCAAGTAATCGGACTCACCAATGACGATGAGGTGTCCAAAGAATTTCGTCCTTTCAAGCAGATGATCGAACGTCTGAATCGTACTTTCAAGGCTTCTTACCGCGTTACCTGTGGCTACGATAACTATGACGGGGCTAATTATAATCTGTCACTCTGGGTTGCCTACTATAACTTTCTGAGACCTCATAAAGTGACTGCTTATAAAAAAACACTCAACGAGGTAGAACTCTTAAAAGGTGCAGACAACATGCCAGGTAAATGGCAGCTTCTACTCTTTCTTGGTCAGCAGACCATCCTGGAACTGCAGAAACAGCAGGCTTCCCGAAATGCCTGTTCCTAGATTTCGGAGCCAGAGGCACAGACCCAGCCGCCGGAACTCGTTCCGGTTTCCCCTTGATGGCATGGCAAAACAATGCTAAAATGCTTCGAATCGACGGCGAAACTTAAGGTGATCTCTGTTCCTGAGTTTCCTCGCCGTCGGCAGAGATGCCGGAGCATTGTTTTGTCATGCCGTCAAGGGCGGCGGCAGCCTGCCAAAAAACTATATCTAGCAATTTTCAAGGTTCTGAATGAGCCGTTTTTTAGGCTCGGGGTTTTCATACGTTACTTTACACTACCTTTCTTTTTTCTGTTCGTCAAATGTTTGTCAAGCTTATGAAATCCTTGTACGGCTCCCATATAGCTCCAACAAAAACCATAACAAAATAAAGCTGCCGTGTCAAATCAAAGCCTTGACAGCGTATTTCCCTTACCATAGAATTAGCATGAAAAGCGAATGGAAGGAGACGGCGATGCATAAACAGCGAATGTCTATCATCTCTTATCAATTAGATACGGCGAAATTTCTGGAGTCGCTGATAGAAAAGCTATTTGGACCATATATCGAGACGAAAATTTACTGCCTGGAAGACGGCAGCTTAGAAACAGGAATTTATGCCGACTTAATCATCATCTCCTCTCAGACGGTCTTTGAGGAAGTGAAAAAGCACGTGATGGATGATGCGGAAATCATCATCCCCAACTATACATTGACAAAAGAAGGACTGGGTCTGCTAAAGAAATTGCCTGCGGGGACAAAAGCCATGCTGGTAAATAAGAACATAAAAGTGTGCATGGAAACCATCGCATTGATCTATCAATTGGGATGCAGGGAATTGAACCTGATTCCGGTATATCCCGGCCTGACGGACCTGCCGGATGTTCCTCTGGCAATCACGCCTGCTGAGATGGGAAGAGTCTATCTACCCCATTATGCATTCCAACAGCTCATATGGGGCGATCGCCATCATCAACCGGTTTACGGAAACGGAAAAGAAACAGCACAAATTGAGAGTTCAGCTGTTAAACAAGGGGCTTTTGGCAAAATACACCTTTGATGATATTCTGGGACAAAGCTCCGCCATAAAGCAGTGTAAAGACATGGCTTGCAGAATGGCCGGCTCTGATTCGGCCATTTTAATCACAAGTGAGAGCGGAACGGGAAAGGAACTGTTCGCTCAGGGCATACACAACGCTTCAAAGCGGCAGGAGTACCAATTTGTCGCGGTAAATTGCGCGGCTTTATCGGAAAGCCTTCTGGAAAGCGAACTTTTCGGCTATGAGGGAGGAGCGTTTACAGGAGCCAAAAAGGAGGGCAGGACGGGCCTCTTTGAATTGGCCCACAACGGAACATTGTTTCTGGATGAAATCGGGGACATGCCGCTGCTGCTGCAGGCGAGGCTGCTGCGGACTTTGCAGGAAAAGACGGTCATGCGCATCGGCGGGGAGAGCGTCATCAACGTCAACGTGCGAATCATATGCGCGACCAATAGGGATTTGAAAAAGCTGGTAAACCAAGGGCTGTTCAGAAAGGACCTGTATTTCAGAATCAGCGTTTTACCCCTTGTCATACCGCCTCTAAGGGAGAGAACGGAGGATATCCCCATTTTGGTGCAGAAGTTTATGAAAGAGTACGATTCCGATTTCTTGCTGACGGACTCTGCCGTGAAGGCTATGGAGCAGTACGGCTGGCCGGGAAACGTAAGAGAATTGCGGAATTACGTGGAGTACTTCAGCAATATCGGAAAAGAGATCATTGAGGTTTCGGATCTTCCTTTTTTTAATATAGAGGAGATCAACGTGCAGTCTGGGTGGAAAAGATCCGAGGAATTTAGTGCAGATTCGGCTGTTCAGGCATTTCAACATAATACAGGAGATTTAAACGGTCACTTGGCTGTTTTAAAGATCTTAGACGAAAGCTATCGGCTCCACAGACGGATGGGCCGCAGAAGCCTGTCGCAGATGGCTTCGGAAATGGGGCTTTACCTGTCGGAGCAGGAAATCCGGAGCATCCTTTTAAAGCTGGAGTCCTACGGCTTTGTGGAGATCAAGAAAGGAAGGGCCGGAACCAAGATAACAGAAGCAGGACGAAGTGCGCTGCAGCAGATCCTGCTGAGAGAAAAGGGCGGCGAATTATAGCAAGGCAGCATAAAATCCATAGCCAAAGGTATCAAAGGGTTATATATTATCCCTTTGATACCTTTGGCTTTTGTATAGTAAACCCAAAAACCTGTAAAAATCAACGAATAGAAGCTGATAAAGAGATGGCACACAATTTGCGTTTAATAATTAAGTTTAGTAAAGCCATTTCGGCTATCGGAAAGGAGGAAAGAACGAAATGCAAGAGCAATATTTAAAGAAGAAAATGGGGTTTTGGTACCTTACTTTTCTGGGACTTGGTGGAATCATAGGCTCAGCCTGGCTTTTCAGCCCGGCTGCAACAGCAAAGCTGGCCGGACCTTCAGCGATACTTGCATGGGTGATCGGCGCTGCCGCCATCATGCTCATCGCGCTTGTCTATGCGGAATTGGGCATGGTTAAACCGGAGACCGGAGGCTTGGCCCGTTATCCGCTGTATTCCAACGGAAAGCTTCTGGGGACTGTGACCAGCTATGCCATCTGGTTTGGCTATTGCGCTACCGCGCCGGTGGAATCCTCGGGAGTCGCCCAGTACGCCAACCGGTTCTGGCCGGGGCTGTACGATGCGGCTAAGGGGCAGCTGACGTTAAAAGGGATATTATTTGCAGTTGCGCTGATGTTGATTTTCGTAATCATTAATTATTTTGGGGTTCGGGTCTTCGCTATGGCCAACACGTTTATTACGGCGATAAAATTCATCGTTCCCATACTGACCATCATCGCGCTGTTTCTTTCAGGCTTTCATGGGGAAAACTTTACGAGTCATGGATTCGCGCCTTATGGCATGAGCGCATCCCTGGGCGCGATCCTGACCAGCGGTATCTTCTTCGCCTATACGGGGTTCGGCAACGTCATCATGATGAGCGGCGAAGCCATCAACCCGAGGCGGAACATCCCTCTCTCGCTGATAACCGCTTTGGGAGGGGCGACGCTCCTGTACGTACTGCTTCAGGCCGTTTTCATCGGATCGGTACCCCCCGCCCTGCTGGAGCATGGATGGGGCGGAGTTCAATTCAATTCCCCCTTTGCGGAGCTGGCGGTTTTGGTAAATCTCGTCTGGCTATCCTGGCTCATCACTGCGGACGCCATGATTTCACCTTCCGGATCGGCCCTTGCCTATACCGGCGGAACCTCCAGACACGTGTACGCCATGGCTAAAAGCGGCTTTCTTCCATCTTTTTTTGAAGTCATCAATCCGCGATTCGGCGTACCCGTCAGGGCCCTGGGTCTGAACTTTGTCATGGGCCTGCTGTTCTTATTCCCGTTGAAGAGTTGGACGGCAATTGTAGCCATCGTTGGGTCCATCAGCGTATTCAAGTATGCCACCGCCTGTATTAGCGTAGGAGTTTTCCAAAAGGTAGGTCTGACAAAAAATTATGGCCTTCCCCTTGGCAGCATCCTTGCGCCGGCGGCTTTTGTCTTTGCCACCCTGCTCATTCACTGGACGAACTGGAGCAAGATATCTCTGGCAATTACAGGTTTGGTCATAGGGCTGATCGGCTATCTGATCCTCTATTTCGTCAACAAGGACAGCAAGATAGAGCTGCTGGGCGGCGCTTACTTCGTGGCCTACATCCTGGCTCATGTGGGCATGTCCTACATGGGGAACTTTGGAGGAAAGGCCATCATTCCTGAGCCTTATATGTCCATCATCGCAGGAATCGTCGGGCTGGTATTCTACTTTGCGGCAGTAAAGAACGGAGTATGGTATATGCGCAGAAAAGGAAATATTGAGGAGCTGGAGAGAGAAATTGAAGAGGTCGACAAGCAGAAGGCTTGATATGATCGCTTTGTTCGGGACCATAAACATATCATTTGGAATGACGGAGAGGATAATATGAAAAAAAATCTTTGGGGCGGCCGGTTTGACAGGCAGATGACGGAATATACCGCAGACTATAACGAATCCATCAGCTTTGACCACATCTTATATAAATACAGCATTCAGGCCAGCAAGGCCCACGTGACGATGCTGGCAAAGCAGCGGATCATCGGCGGTGAGGACTGTGAGAAGATCATAGAAGGCCTGGAGGCCGTGGAAAAGAAGCTGGACAATGGCGAAATCGAATACGATATCATGGACGAGGACATCATGATGACCATCGAAAAGCACCTGATTCAGGAGATCGGCGAGGTGGGAAAACGGCTCCACACGGCTCGGAGCAGGAACGATCAGAATGCCGTAGACGAGAAGCTGTTTCTGAAGGATGCGACTAGGCATACCGTGGATTTGTTGACGGATCTTCTGAGGGTTCTGATTAAGAAAGCAGAGGAAGAGAAAAACATAATCATGCCGGGTTTTACACATCTGCAGCACGCGCAGCCCATTACGGCGGGGTTTTATTACATGGCCCACTTTCAGGGGATCAAGCGCGACGTGCAGCGCCTTTTGTCCTCCTATGAGCGGTTGAATCTAAACCCGCTGGGGGCCTGCGCTCTGGCGGGGACGACGCTGCCCACTGACCGCCTGGAGACCACCAGGCTGCTCAACTTTTCCGCGCCGACGGAAAACGCCTTGGATACGGTGGGAGACCGGGACTTTATGGCGGAATATATCTTTGACGCGGCGCTATGTATGGTGCATCTCAGCGGTTTTGCGGAGGAAATTGTCGTATTCAATTCTCAGGAATTCAGCTTTATCGATATTGACGACAGCTTCTGCACCGGAAGTTCTATCATGCCGCAAAAAAAGAATCCGGATATCGCGGAGCTGGTCAGGGGAAGATCCGGCAGAGCCATTGGAAATCTCATGACGATTATGACTATGCTCAAGGGTACGTTCCTCACCTTGAATAAGGACTACCAAGAGGATAAAGAAGCGCTTTTTGACAGCATTCACACCTTGGACCGCACCATCTATATCTTTGCCCGCATGCTGGAAAATTTGAAGTTCAGGGAAGATGTTCTCAGGGAGCACCTGAAAAAGGGTTTTATAACCGCTACGGATATAGCGGAATATCTGGTGTGCTGCGGCATTCCGTTTCGCGACGCCCATGAAATTGTCGGCAACATGGTGAAATACTGTGAAAAGTCAGGAAAGGTATTTGAGGATCTGACCAGGGAAGACCTGGCAGGGCTTGAATTTCCGGTGGAGATTGACGATTTGAGCCGTTTCAGCGTAGAGGCATGCATCGAAAACAGAAAAAGCTTTGGAGGAACTTCTCCGGAAGAAGTCGCAAGGCAGATTGCGGCCGGAAAGGAGTTCGTGAAAGAAGTGCTCCGCTTTTCCTGGTAGGTCTGATATCTATGAGTTGTCCATTGGCCGGAGAAGAGATATAATCTGTAGAGAAGAATCACGAAATCAGATTTACGAGGGAGAGGTAACAGATTGAGAACATTGAAATTAGCGTACAGCGGAGAAATGAAAGCGCTCGTGACTTCCGGAAGGGAGTTCATCTCTGTCGGTGAGACAGACTACACGGATATCGCAGCGGCCATAGTCTCTGATAAGGATACGGAAATCATCAACGCGATCGATCAGACGAAATTTGGGATTCCGATCTTTGTTTTTTCCAATGACTTTGACGGTTTTGATCCGGAGCTGAAGGACAAAATCCAGCGTCTCGTCAACTGGGGCAAGTATTCGAAAACCATCATCAGCAACGAGATCGAGACAGCGGCCAAACAGTATGAGGAAAGACTGCTGCCGCCGTTTTTTGAGGAATTGAGCAATTATATGGAGCTTGGAAACCTCCAGTTTGACTGTCCGGGACATCAAAGCGGAGAGTATTTTAAAAAGCACCCCGCAGGGAGATACCTGTTTGATTTTTACGGGGAGATGGTATTCCGATCCGACATCTGCAACGCTGATGTGACCATGGGAGACCTGCTCATCCATGAGGGACCGCCCAGCGAGGCCGTTAAAAATGCCGCCAAGGTGTTCAACGCGGACCGGACCTACTTTGTGATGAACGGAACGACTTCCTCCAACAACATCGTGATAGGAGCCATCGTCTCTCCGGGGGACCTGGTCCTTTTCGACAGAAACAATCACAAGTCCATCTATGAAGCCGCCCTGGTACAGTGCGGCGGAAATCCGGTCTATCTGGAGACGGCGCGAAATCCCTTCGGTTTTATCGGCGGCATTGACGACCATTGCTTTGACGAAGCCTATCTTCGCCGCAGGGTCATCGATGCTGACCCCGGCAAGACTGAGATGGAGCGGCCCTTCCGGCTGGCGGTGATCCAGCTTGGGACCTATGATGGGACGATTTATAACGCGAAGCAGGTCGTGGAGCGGATCGGACACCTGTGCGACTACATCCTGTTCGATTCGGCATGGGTGGGATATGAACAGTTTATTCCCATCATGAGGGACTGCTCCCCGCTGCTGCTGGAACTGAATGAAAAGGACCCGGGGATTTTCGTCACCCAGTCTGTGCATAAGCAGCAGGCCGGATTCTCCCAGTCCTCCTACATCCATAAGAAGGACCTCCACATCAAGGGGCAGAAGAGATATGTGGACCACAAGCGATTTAACAATTCCTTCCGCATGCATACGAGCACAAGCCCCTTTTATCCCATCTTTGCGGCGCTGGACGTCAATGCCAGAATGCAGGACCGGGAAGCGGGAAAGAAGATGTGGGCTGACTGCGTCAAGCTCGGCATCGAGGCGAGAAAGGCGGTCATGAAGAGCTGCAGGATGCTCAGGCCCTTTGTTCCGCCCACGGTAGGCGGAAAGAAGTGGGAGGAATACGACACGGAAGAAATTGCGGGGAGGATCGATTTCTTTCGATTTGTTCCCGGAGAGAAATGGCATTCCTATGACGGATTCGGCAAGGACCAATATTTTGTTGATCCCAACAAGTTCATGCTGACGACGCCGGGAATCGACGTGGAAACAGGCGAATATGAGGATTTCGGAATTCCGGCTACGATTCTGGCCAGCTATTTGAGGGATAACAGGATCATCCCGGAAAAATGCGATTTCAACTCCATCCTGTTCCTGCTCACTCCCGCCGAGTCGGAAGAAAAAATGGAAGCTCTGGTTTCACAGCTTGAACGGTTCGAGCGCCTGATCGAAAAAGACGCACCTGTCAGCGAAGTGCTGCCGTTCCTCTATTCGAAGTATATCGACCGGTACAGAGGATATTCCATTCGTAAGCTCTGTCAGGAGATGCATGATTTCTATAAGAAAAATGACGCGAAAACATATCAGAAGAAGCTCTTTCGCCTTGCGGAGATGCCTGAAATACATATGTCGCCCAGGGATGCAAATATTGAGCTTGTAAGAAATAACGCGAAGCTGGTCAGGATTTCCGATATTTTAGGCGAGGTGGCGCTGGAAGGAGCGCTGCCGTATCCGCCGGGGATATTCTGCGTGGTGCCGGGAGAAAGGTGGAATGAGACTGCCCAGAGGTATTTCCTGATCCTGGAGGAGGGCATCAACCGGTTCCCCGGATTTTCTCCGGAGATACACGGAGTTTATCTTGAAGAGGAGGCCGACGGCATTCGGGCATATGGCTACGTTTTAGAGAAATAGGCGGAGTTTCAACTTAGAGTATAATTTTCATTGGCAA
>DAITKX010000009.1:0-37871 GCA_036835995.1 Bacillota bacterium
GAGCGGGAAGGATACTCCCTGCTCGGCATTTTGAGCAAGAGAAATGGGAAGGATACTCCCTGCTCGGCATTTTGAGTCGCTCATAATTAACTTATATGTAATTTGCAAATTTATCGGACAAGTATTAAAATTAATTTTGTAATGAAATTCGACCACCTTGTTAAGGAGAAAATCGTGATCCTTTTAAACGCAGATAAAATAACAAAGAGCTTTACAGAACGCCCTCTTTTGGAAAACATCAGTCTGAGCATCAATGAAGGGGATAAAATCGGCTTGATCGGTGTGAACGGAACCGGAAAGTCGACTCTTCTGAAGATTCTCGCGGGAAAGGAAGAAGCCGAAGGGGGGACCATCACAAGGACGAAGGGCGTCCGCGTCGGATACCTTCCCCAGAACCCCAGTTTTAACAAGGATCTCACTGTGTTGGAGCAGGTGCTGCAGGATGTGGCCTCAAATGAGCACGAATCGAAGGAATACGAGTGTAAAACAATCCTCACGAAGCTTGGAATCACTGATTTTACCCAGCCGGTGAGCCAATTGTCCGGCGGTCAGAAGAAGCGCGTCGCTCTGGCGGGGGTTCTGGTGAGCCCTGTGGAAATTCTCATCCTAGACGAGCCTACCAACCACCTGGACAACGAAATGGCGGACTGGCTGGAAAAGTTCCTGGCAAAATATACGGGGGCCATTTTGCTGGTCACCCACGACCGGTACTTTTTAGACCGGGTTACCAATAAGATAGCCGAACTGGTTGGCGGAAGCATTTATACCTATGATGGAAACTACTCCCTTTACCTCGAATCGAAGCTTGCCAGAGAAGAGATGGCCCTTGCTTCGGAGCGAAAGCGCGCCGCCCTGTTCCGCACGGAGCTTGAGTGGATCAGGAGAGGGATTCGGGCCCGGGGAACCAGATCCAAATCCCGGGTCGAACGCTTTGAAGAATTGAAAAAAGCGAAGTTGAATCTGGACTCCGATAAACTGGAGCTTCAGACTCTCAGCTCCCGGCTTGGGAAAAAGGTCATAGAGCTTCACCGCGTTTCCAAGGGGTATGACGATAAAATTTTAATCTCAGATTTTGAATATACGATATTGAGAAACGACCGAATCGGCATTATCGGTCCCAACGGCTATGGAAAATCCACCCTGCTGAAAATGATCATGGGCACGGTTCTCCCTGATGAGGGGACCATAGAAATCGGAGACACGGTAAAGATCGGATATTTCTCTCAGGAAAACGAGGAGATGGACCTCTCCCTTCGTGTCATTGAATACGTCCAATCCATTGCCCACCAGATCACCACCGCGGAAGGCACCCTGACCGCGTCGCAGATGCTGGAACGGTTCTTATTTCCTCCTTCCACCCATTCTACGGTCCTCGGCAGGCTGTCCGGCGGAGAGCGGAAACGGCTGTATTTGCTGCGGGTTCTCATGGAAGCGCCAAACGTGCTCCTCTTCGATGAGCCCACCAACGATTTGGACATCCAGACCCTATCCGTTTTGGAGGATTATTTGGACGATTTTCCCGGCGCCGTTATCGTGATCTCCCATGACCGGTACTTTTTGGATCGCGTCGTCCAGAGGATTTTTTCTTTAGAAGGGAATGGAACCATAGGGCATTACCCGGGCGGGTATACCGATTACCTCAACGCCTGTCAGCTTGAGGAAAAGAAGCGGGTGGAGGACTTGAAGGCGGACCGGCTTCCAAGCGACAGAAAAACGGATTCAAACCGGAAATTGGATTCAAGCCGAAAGGCCGATTCGGCAAGGGATGATCAGGCTGAAAACCAAACAGGAACCCAAAAGAATGTGAAAGTAAAGTTTTCCTATAACGAGCAGCGCGAATTCGACACCATCGACGACGTCATCGCGGAGCTGGAACAGCAGTTGGCAGAGCTTGAATCCGAAATGGCAAAGGAAACCTCCAACTATGACCGCCTGCAGGAATTGCTCCTGAAAAAGCAGGAGCTGGACGGGGAATTGTCCGCCAAGATGGACCGCTGGGTCTATCTCAACGATCTGGCCGATAAAATGAAGTAAATACTCCGCGGCCTGCAATTCTTATTCTTTCTTTTCCTCCTGGAGCTTTGCCCAGGCGATAGCAAAGGCCGACTCCTGCGGGTTTTCCTTTTCCTGCTGCCTCATGTACTCCTGCAGCTCCCTTTTGCCCATCTTGTTGCGGTTTTCCGCCAGCTGCTTGTTAAACCGGTCGAATTTTTCACGGAATCCGCAGGGACAGGTATAAATCCGTTTTTCGCCCTCGCCGACCACGTTGAGCTTCTTATGGCATTGGGGACAGCGGGCGTTGCTCACGTAGGACAGGTTTTGTCTGTAGCCGCACTCCCGGTCCGAACACACCAGCATCTTTCCTTTTTTGCCGTTTACCTCCAGCAGGAATTTATCGCACATGGGGCAGCGGGTCCGGGTCATGTTGTCATGCCTGTAGCTCCCTTCGCCGGCCACCACACGGCTGACAAGGACGGATGCGAAATCCTTCATTTCAGAGAGAAAAGGCGCGCTCTTTTCCTGCCCTTTGCTGATCGCCGTCAACCGCTTTTCCCACTTTTCCGTCAGCTCCGGAGATTTTAATTCTTCCGGAACCAGATTGATCAGCTGGACTCCCTTGCTCAGGGGGAAAATCTCTTTTCCTCTTCTCTCCGCGGAATTTGCGGAAAACATCTTTTCAATGATATCCGCTCTGGTAGCCGGAGTCCCAAGATTGTGATGCTCCATGGCGGAGAGCAGCGACGCCTCGGTATATCTGCCGGGAGGCTGTGTCTTTCCCGTTGCAAGCCTGACCCCCTGCACCCGGAGGCTTTGCCCCTGCTTCAGCTCCGGCAGATTCTGACTTTTCTGTCCGATATCTTCGCCGGAGTCTTCCTGATCTTCCAGCTCGCCTGGGCTGTAAATGCTTTTCCAGCCCTTCTGTCTTATGATTTTACCTTTCGCTGAAAAAATCTCGTGCTCGACCTCGATCTTAACGGTCGTCTGCGTATACTCAAAATCCGCGCAGAACACCGCCAGGAACCGTTTCACCACCAGATCATAGATCCTTCTCTCCTCCGAGGTTAAATCCGAAAGCCGCACATACTCCTCGGTAGGGATGATCGCATGGTGATCCGTCACCTTGCTGTCATCTACGATCCGTTTGGACGTCTTGATGCCGGCTTTCATTATTTCGCCGACGGCGGCGCTGTATTCACCGGCGGAAACCGCCCGCAGCCGGTCTCTCAGAGACGGGACGATATCGCTGCTGATATAGCGGGAGTCTGTTCTGGGATAGGTGAGGACCTTGTGCTCCTCATAGAGCCGCTGCATCAGGTTTAATGTCTGTTTTGCGGAAAACCCGTAGCGTATGTTGGCGTCCCTCTGCAGCTCGGTCAAATCGTACAGAAGCGGAGGCGCTTCCCGCTTTGCGTCCCGTTTCAGCTCTATGATTTTACCGTCCTTGCCCTTGATTTTGTTGACGATGGCATCGGCCTTTTCTCTCTCTGGAATTCTGGATTGCCCGGTATTCCGATCGCCCCATACCGCGCTGAAGCCGCCGAATTCAGCATGAATGGTATTGTAATCCCTGGGAATAAACTTCTTTATTTCCTCTTCTCTCTTTATGATCATGGCCAGGGTCGGAGTCTGAACACGCCCCGCGGACAATTGAGCATTGTACTTACAGGTCAGCGCTCTCGTAACGTTGAGCCCCACCAGCCAGTCGGCTTCCGCCCGGCTCTGAGCGGAATGATAAAGGTTGTCATATTCCGACGCCTGCTTTAAATGAGCAAAGCCCTCTTTGATGCTCTTATCCGTCTGGGAGGAAATCCAGAGCCGCTTGACCGGTTTATGAAAGCCGACCTTCTGAATGATCCAGCGGGCCACCAGCTCTCCTTCGCGGCCGGCGTCGGTGGCAATGATAAGCTCCGTGACCTCGGGGCTCTTCATCAGATTTTTTACGACGTTGAACTGTTTCCCCGTCTCCTTGATCACGACCAGATCCATCCGATCGGGCATCATCGGAAGAGTTTCCAGGGACCACTTCTTGTATTGCTCTCCGTAATGCTCGGGGTCGGCCAAGGTCACCAAATGCCCCAGCGACCATGTTACTATATATTTAGGCCCTGCGATGTGGCCGTCCTTTGCATTCGTGCAGCCAAGCACACGGGCAAGCTCACGGCCCACAGAGGGTTTTTCCGCCAATACTAATATCTTTCCCATTTTTGCTCCTTTGAAGATCGAAGAATATCTGCTTAATTCCGTATAATATCTGCATTCGCAGATATTATACCATAATAAGCCTTGCATACTCGAAATTTATATATTATAATTGGCGTATGGTTGAAATTTACATCAGTCATGGGTTAATTATTTTTGACAACACTTCTTTGATTTATTTAGAGGGCGGTGTCTCTGATTTTGAAATCCAAATAAAACAAAGGAGGTTAGTGTTATGGCTGACAAAACGATTACATGCAAAGATTGCGGAGCGGAATTTACCTTTACTGAAAGCGAACAGGAATTCTACAAGGAAAAGGGATTTGACAACGAGCCGCAGAGATGCCCTGAATGCAGAAAAGCAAGAAAACAGCAGAGAAATAACAGAGGCAATGGAAACAGATATTAATAATAGTTTTACTTTAAGCAAATGAAGGTGGATTTTTAATCCACTTTTATCTTTATTAAAACCCATAGGAGGTGTTTGATATAAGCAATAATAAAAATGAACTGCAAATCAACAATGAAATACGTGATAAGGAAATCAGACTGATCGATGCGGACGGAACGATGTTGGGAATTGTACCGACTTCAGAAGCATTGGAATTGGCCTTTCAAAAGAATCTGGATTTAGTGAAAATATCCCCTAATGCAGTGCCGCCCGTATGCAAAATAGTTGACTACAATAAGGCCATGTACGAAAAATCCAAAAAGGAAAAGGAAGCGAAGAAAAGTCAGAGGCTTGTGACCCTTAAGGAAGTAAGGCTGTCGCCAAAGATAGAAGAGCACGATTTGGATTTTAAAGTGAAGAACGCTAATAAGTTTTTAATGGAGGGCAATAAAGTAAAGGCAAGCATCCGATTTAAGGGCAGACAGCAAAAATACACCGATGATGGGTACGAAGTGCTTTCGAGATTTGCCGAGTCGCTCAAGGAAGTAAGCGGTATTGACAAGGCGCCTTCCCTCGAGGGAAGAATCATGAGCGTTATTTTAAGCCCTAAAAAGCCATAAGTTGCCTTTTCTTTTATGTTGTGGTATAATAAGTATATTACAAAAGGAAGTAGCTAATGGCGCGGGCCGTTTAGTAAATAATTAAAGACTTGTTGACTCTTGTAATTTTTATTGCAGGAGTTTTTTATTATATGATTGGAAGCCAGAGGAGGGAAAAATGAGAACCGCACTTAATCTATTAAATAAAATTGTCGATTTGGGATATGATCAGCAGAAAACCCTTATGCAGATAGATAAGATTCTGGATAAAAAGCTGGGGATAGAAGGGCGTAAACCGCTGTCCGACGAAGAGCTGCCCGACCCGATCTATGATGATATACTGGGGATTTTCAAGCAGAAGCAGAAAAAATCAATAGGATCAGCACAATAAAAATACTTAACTTGATAAGGTGAAAAATGTTTTTTGAAAAATTAAATCTCATCATGCCCATTCGAGAGGCATTGAAAGCGGAAGGGTACGTAAAACCCACCGACATACAGCAGCAGGCCATTCCTCCGCTCATGGACGGCAGGGATCTGGTCGGATGCGCCCAGACCGGAACCGGAAAGACTGCCGCCTTTGCAATTCCGATTTTGCAGAAGCTGGCTTTGGAAAAAAGGGAGCCCGGATCGCCGAGAAGGATCAAGGCGCTCATATTGACGCCGACGCGGGAGCTGGCCGTCCAAATCGGGGAGAGCTTTTCGACCTACGGCAGGAATCTCAGGCTGAAAACCTTTGTGATCTATGGCGGCGTCGGTCAAAAGCCCCAGACGGACGCACTCAAGGCGGGGATCGACATACTGGTGGCGACTCCGGGCAGATTGCTCGATCTTGTAAACCAAAAGTTCATCAATCTCCATCACGTGCAGTTTTTCGTGCTGGATGAAGCGGACCGGATGCTGGACATGGGAATGGTAAACGACGTGAAAAAAGTCATCGCGCAGCTGCCTCAGAGGAGGCAGAACATGCTGTTTTCGGCCACAATGCCGGCGGAAATCACAAAGCTCGTGGACTCCCTCTTATCAGATCCGGTAAAGGTGGCGGTGACGCCGGTCTCTTCAACCGTGGATATCATCGACCAGGCCGTCTATTTCGTGGAGAAAAAGGACAAGAAGCTGCTTCTGATCCACCTTTTAAAGGACCGGTCCGTCGAATCGGCGCTGGTGTTCGCGCGCACAAAGCACGGCGCGGATATGATCGTCAAAAACCTTGTGAAGGCGGGAGTGCAGGCCCAGGCGATCCACGGGAACAAATCCCAGGGGGCCCGGCAGCAGGCCTTGAACAATTTTAAGGAGAGGAAGACCAGGGTCCTTGTGGCGACGGATATCGCGGCAAGGGGAATTGACATCATCGAGCTGTCCCATGTGATCAACTACGACCTGCCCAATGTCCCCGAGACCTATGTCCACCGGATCGGCAGGACCGGAAGAGCCGGGCTGGGAGGCGTGGCTCTTTCCTTTTGCGACGCGGAAGAAAAGCCCTTGCTGAAGGACATTGAAAAGCTCATAAATAAGAAGATCCCCATCGTGGAGGATCATCCATATCCGCAGGCAATACCGGAGCCTGTGGAAGAGACGCCAGCCCCGAAGAAAACCGGCGGCAGACGGCGCAGACCGAGAAGGAACGCTCATCTTTAAGAAAAGGTGAACGGCGGTTTTGATCTGTTTTAAAAGCGCCGTTTGCACGAATTATAATTTTATTTACAATAAACTTTTAATGCTTCAAGCAAAAATTCGGCGCATCCTTCCTCAATGCTATCATAGTATTCTTTGAAACGGGGGTCGGAAACATACATTTGCGCCAGTTCAAGATGGGCTTCCTTTGAGTAGTGCGTCCAGGAATATTCCAGCCATGCTTTATGCATCTCACATACCTGCTGCGCAAGTTCACCGGAGGGATCTCCCTGCTCAAAGGCAATTTTTAAGGACTCGTTTATCTGCATGGAGAGCTTCTGCCATGCCTCATATTGATCGGCAGTTAATTTCATCATTTTGGCATTGCTGCCGTCTATAACCGCATCCCCAAACCTCTTCCGAATTTCTTTCCCATATTGCTGTTCGTTTTTTTCAATCATTTTCTGCTTAAAGCCTTCAAATTTTTCTTTGTCGCTCATTTTAATTTCTCCTTTCAATGCGGCGATAGTTTTTTCGACATTGACAATAAGCAGTTCCAATTGCTCCTTTTTTGCCTTTAGTGTCGATAGATGGCCTTGCAGCGCCGCAGATCCATCATAGTTTTTTGACTGCACAATATTTTTGATTTCATTCAGCTGTACTCCCAGCTCCCGGTAAAATAAGATTTGCTGTAACAAATCCACTTCCTTTTGACCGTACACCCTGTATCCGTTAGTGCTTACCCGCCGCGGTGACAGCAAGCCGATCGCGTCATAATATCGTAAAGTTCTCGTGGTAATTCCGGCTAACTTAGCCAGCTTATCGATACTGTATTCCATGTTCTGCTCCTTCCTGTTGTATAATTGAAGTATAAACCTTTACGCAACGTAAAAGTCAATAGATTTTTTGCGATTTTCTTTCATCCTGTTATACTTTAATCGCTTTGAGGGCCGCGTCAAAGGCTCTAAAGTAGACCTTAGTATAGTAGCAATGCATGAAGATTTTAATTAAGATATATGTAATTAGGTTCTTTTATTGTGGCAGAAATCAGCAAAAATCAATGAGAAAGGAGGAACACGAGATGTTGCCAGCAAGCCGATTACCCATTGATATCAAGGGGCTTACGCCGGAAATGAAAGCAGAGCTTGAATCAAGAATCCTGGAATTTGAAAAGGATTATGAACCGGCTACGTCCAAAGGCGGTGGGGGATATGTTCCCAAAATCCAAAAAAGGGATTATTTGATCGCAGGTATTGTCAACGGAATAATCGTAATTTACTTCATAATCGCTATGGCACTGTAGAGGAAGAGGTGAAAAAATGGCAAGTTCAAACGCCAAGATTCAGAACGAAGTTTATTTCAGTCTTTTGCCCGTTAAAAAAAGGGAGCGCACCTATGGGATGTGGGATCTTATGGCCGTTCAAATCTGTTTCGGCATAGCGGCCTGGTTCTTTTTGACGGGAGCCCAGACGGGCATGCTTTTGCCGGCAAGAGAAGCCATCCCGACGATTTTGTTCGGAAACTGTATTCCTATCTGCCTGATTGCATTCATTGGAATCGCCTCGTCGCGTTACGGGGTAGAACAGCTGACGGTTTCTTCCGGCATTTTCGGTCAAAAAGGCTCTGTCCTGATGCTCATATTCTATATGGTGGCCTGTTATCCCGCACTGGCTGTCGCAACTCTGATGTTTGGCCAGAGTGCGACGAAGTTTATCAAACAGTTAAACGGGCCGGCAGTTTTAAGCTCTGAAACATCGGGTGTCGTGATTTTAGCCGTGGCGGCTTTAATTATCGGTGTCTATATCGCGTTTCTTGGGCCAAATGCTCTGAGATGGTTTACAAGATTGTCCGCGATTTTTATGATGCTGATCATTGCGGCGCTGATCGTTTATATCTTCAAATATTATGGAATTTCAAACATATGGAATGCGGAACCCGCGGAGCCCTATGTCTTTGAAGGAAATCCGGAGTTGGGTACGGCATGGAGCCGGGCGACAGCTTTGGAGGTAAATGTCGGGCTCGGATTGTCCTGGGGGTTCTTCTTCGGACAATGGACCAGGCTTGCCAGAACGGAAGGAAACGGCTATCACGGCTGCATGTGGGGATGGGGCGTGCTGGCGGCCGTAGCAGGCGTATTTGCCGCCTTTACCGCACTGGCCATCGGCGTTTATGATCCTACCCTCTGGATCGTTCAGGTGAGCAATGAGGTAGGGAACAACGTGCTTTCCATAATCGGGTTGCTGCTGATGGCAGTGGCAAATGTAACCTCTGTCGCAACGCTTGTATATCCTGAAGCGATCAGCATCCGGGCCAGGTTTCCCAAGATTGGATGGGTTGCGGCGTTGGCTCTTGGCTCAATCCCGACGCTGTTCCTGCTGTTCCCGTCGGTTTATTACATGATCAGCAAGGTGTACGCGATCATCGGGCTATTGACCGGCATCTATTCCGCTATCGTCGTTTCGGATTTCCTGTTCATCAGCAAGGGAAAGTTCAGAATCAGGGAATTCTTCAGCACGAAAAACGGATATCAGTATGCGAATGGCTGGAATCCGGCGGCCCTGATCGCAATTGCGGCAGGATTTATTACATACCTCTCCATTCTGAATCCGCTGACATGGACCAGCGCAACGGGGTTGTTCCCTTACATCAGCGCAGGTCTGCCAACGTTTTTTATCACTGCAATCGTATACACGGTTCTGATGAAAGCCTGGATTGTCAAAAAGTATAAAATCCCGTTTGTCAACGACATGGAGATCGAAGGGGAGCAGAAGCTCTGAGAATATAAATCACGCTGAGGCCTTAATTGCACATATTAAGGCCTCAGTTATCCGAAGGGAATAAAAGCGCATGGCGGAAAAGAAAAAGGATGAGTTGACGGGTGTGATTTTCGACATCCAAAGGTATTCGCTGCATGACGGCGAAGGGATCAGAACCCTCGTATTTATGAAGGGCTGCCCGCTGAAATGCCTGTGGTGCAGCAATCCGGAATCACAGGACGTCAGAATTGAAATCGGCTCTGTTTCAAAGGAATGCGTCGGGTGTGGAAAGTGTTTCGAAGTCTGTCCACAGAAAGCGGTCCTGCTGCCGGATTATTCCATAGACAGGGGCAGGTGCAGCGATTGCATGGAGTGCGCGAAAGTATGCGCGGTGAAATCCAAGAGGATCATAGGGCGCGCCGTTACGGTTGACCAGCTGCTTGAAACGGTTGAAAAGGACCGCATATTCTTTAAAAATTCCATGGGCGGGGTTACGGTCGGCGGCGGCGAGCCTGCCTTTCAAAGCAAATTTGTGTCCGCGTTTTTAAAAGCCTGCAAAGGGGTCAACCTGAATACCAGCGTTGAAACCTGCGGCTGCGCGCCCTGGGATATCTTCGCCGAAACGGTTCGATACGCGGATGTGATACACTTTGACGTCAAACATATGGATCCAGACAGGCACTTGGAGCTGACGGGGGCAAGGAATGAGATCATATTGGAAAATCTGAGAAAAATCAGCGAACTCCAGGAAGTCATCGTTCGAATTCCGGTGATTCCGGGCATGAATGACGACGATGAAAACCTGCGTCACACCATAAGCTTTGCTTCCGGGCTGAAGAGGGTGAGCCGGATCGAATTGCTGCCATTCCACACCTTGGGATATGGGAAATATGACCTGGTGGGAAAGGAAAACAGCCTGGGGGAAATGAAACCCTATACAAAGGAGCAGAAAGCCCAATTGGCTGAACGTGTCGGAAAAATGCCGGCAAATGTTGAAATCAGGCTTATGTAAATATTACATTTGATGCAATTTGTTCGAAATCATGTATAATATCAGTATATTGATTATGCGTGAAGCAGGAGGCTGCATGAATGGATAGCAACAGTTTCATCAATCAGGATGAGTTATATTACCTAAATCAGATGATTGCCGATTTATATGCAGAGGATAACAAGGAAAACGCTTTCAGAGGTTTTTTGGTGAATCTGAAAAAGCTGGTATTCTTTGAAAAGGGGGACGTCTACTTCTATCACCTCGGCAAAGAAAACTTCAAATTCAACACGTTTATTCATGTGGACTGGAATGAAAATGATTTAAACAGCTACCTGTACACATACGGATCCATGGATGACGTTCTGCCCCTGATTGCGACAAAACAGCCCATCATGTTTCGAAGCTCGGATGTATTCATCAAAGCCGAACGCGAAAAGACGCAATATTACAATGAACTGATCAACACCGCCGGAATGCAGCATTCCATCGAAGGCAACATATACGTGGGGGATGAGGGCTATGTAGGCGGGATTGGGATCCACCGGTCCGACGCCTATTCCGATTTCGATCAGAAGGAGCTTGAAGTTTTAAGATTTGTCCGGCCGCACCTCGCAAACATCGCCAAAGAATTTTGCGAAGCCCAGGATGAAAAGAGCGATTACTTCAGCGGGATTCCGCTTTTGAAAAACATACAGGACATTGGAATCTGCATTTTGGACTATGATCTGAACATCGTCGAATCGAATTTTGAGCAGAATTCGTTTTTATCGGCACAGAATAAGGAGGAGCTGTTCAAGAGCCTGCTGATACTCTGTGAAAGCCTCAAAGATAAGCTGATCAGAGGTGAAAACAGCAAAAGCGGTGGGAACGAACGGGTGAAAAGCAAGGTGGGCGTCGGCGAAAATTCCTATTTCGTGGACATCACCTTTTCCGACAGCGATAGAAAAGAGGCCGTGAAGTTTGTGGCTGTCATCTATGATTACGGCACGATCATATCGAACATGATGATGGAAATAAACGGCCAATATAATCTGACATCCCGTGAAAGCGAGATCCTGCAATATGTCATGAATGGTTACAGCAATCAGGAAATATCCCGCATGCTATACATTAGTATACCTACCGTGAAAAAGCATCTGACGAGTATATATAATAAAATGGGCATCACCGGAAAAAGCCAGATCTTAAATACAATACTGTAGAGATAGGTATACCTTTGAAGGGGGGCCGGCCACTCCCGCCGGGGCCGGAACCGCCGACGGATAAAACAAACTATACTTTCAGTCAATATCTTTTCCCTGAAAATCAGAGTACAATAATTTAAACTTAATATCATTGACAGAGAGCAAGAAATACCTGCTCGGATTGGAGGGTTATAAATGGAGGAGAAACTGTGCTGCGGCGGAGAGATCACACAGGATTCAAAATCGAGATATCCGCGTATCAACCATCTGCTGGATCGATTCTTTGATATACGTCCTCAGTTATGCATCGAAAGAGCTGAGATCTACACGAAATCATTTAAAGAAACCGAGGGAGAACATGAAATAATCCGCCGGGCAAAGGCGTTTAAGAAAACATGCGAGGAGAAGAGCATCGTCATTTACGACGAAGAGCTGATCGTCGGGGGAGCCGCGACCGTTCCAAGGGCGGCGGTTTTTTGCCCGGAACATTCCGCCAGCTGGCTGAAGGACGAACTGGATGAACTGCCCACGAGAAAACAGGATCCATACGATGTCAGCGAGGAGCAGAAGGAAACCCTCAGGGCGGAGATTTTTCCGTACTGGCTGGATAAGGATATCAGCAACCGCTGGCTGCATCAAATCCCGGAGGAAGTCAGGGAAATCGCGGTAAAGACCGGAATCATCGACATCGAGATCAAAACTCAAAGCGGTCCCGGTGAAATTTCCCCAGGGGTAAAAAAGGTTTTGACAAAAGGTTTTAAGGGGATCAAGCAGGACGCGGCAGCGGAGCTTTCAAAGCTGGATCCGGTGGACCCGGAAAGCTATGCCAAAATCAATTTCTATAAAGCGGTGATCCTCTGTATGGACGGAATCATGGCTCTGGCGGGAAGGTATTCCGCCCTGGCCAAAGAGATGGCGGCGATGGAGGAAAACGCCCAGAGAAAAGACGAGCTGACGACGATATCGGAAAACCTGAGCTGGGCGCCGGCCAATCCCGCGAGAAATTTCTGGGAAGCGCTGCAGGCGATGTATATTCTTCAAATAGGCTGTTATCTTGAGGCAAACGGCCCTTCCTATTCTCCCGGCAGGGTGGATCAGCTGTTTTTCCCCTATTACCGCAAGGACGTTCAGGACGGCCGGTTGACCGAGGATCAGGCGCTGGAGCTGATAGAGTGCCTCTACCTGAAATTTGCGGAAAACACGTGGTTCCTGAGCACGAACGCATCGATGTATTTCGCCGGATATCAGCCTTATGAAAACGTCTGCGTCGGCGGGGTGACCAGAGACGGAAAGGATGCGACAAATGAATTGTCCTATCTGTTCCTGACTGCAAAGATGGAGGTAAGGCTTCACGCTCCCTCTCTGTCCGTAAGGGTGCACAATCAGTCTCCCGAAAGGTTTTTGTCCGCGGTGGCCGAACTCGCCCAGGTCGGCACAGGTTTTCCCGCGCTCCACAACGACGAGGTCACGATCAAAATGATGCTGATCAACGGTGCGAGCATTGAAGACGCGAGGGATTATTGCCTTGTGGGATGCGTCGAACCCTATATTCCGGGCAAAATGTCGAAATGGACCGACGGCGGCCACTACAATTACGGATCTGCGGTTGAAATGGTGCTGACAAACGGACACAGCATCATGAATGGCAATAGGCTGCTGGGAGTTCAGGCCGGAGATCCCTCCGAGATGGATTTTAACGAATTCAAGGAGGCGGTGAAGAAGCAGCTGGCGTTCTTTATCAAGAATATCGCAACGGCGTGCCATATCTGCGAAGGTTTGCACGAGCAGTTCACCCAGTATCCCTTTATGTCGGCTACCATTGACGGCTGCATTGAAAGCGGCAGGGATATCACTTCAGGAGGAGCCGAATTGACGATAGGGCCGGCGTTTATCGGCACCGGCATCGCCGACCTGGCAAACTCCCTGTCGGTCATCAAGGAATTTGTATACGATAAGAAAGCGATCAAGATGGAAGAGCTGGTTGAAGCCATCCGCAACAACTTCAGCGGATTTGAAAATATGAAGTCCATGATCGAATCCAACGGAAGGTTCTACGGCAACGACGATGACTTTGTGGACGACTTTGTAAGAGAGATGACGGATTACGCATACCGGCAGATCATTCAATACAAATCGTTCAGAGGGCCGAACTATATCTCCGGATTGTATCCTGTGGCCTCCCACGTTCCGCACGGACTGGTGGTTTCCGCGCTGCCCTATGGCCGGCTGGAGGGAACGCCTCTCGCCGACGGATGCTCGCCGAAGAGCGGCACAGATGTCAACGGACCCACTGCGGTGCTTAAATCCGTATCGAAGATCAATCACGAATCCCACGTCGCGGGAACGCTTTTGAATGTGAGATTGGACCCCGTCACGTCCAAGGGAAGCGAAGGAAACGCGAGGATCGTGTCCCTGATCAAATCCTTTATCGATTTGGATATCTACCATATTCAATTCAATATTATTTCAAGCGACACCCTCAAGAGGGCGCAAAAAAATCCGAAGCAGTATAAATCATTAATCGTTCGCGTTGCGGGCTACAGCGCGTTCTTTGTAGAGCTGTGCGAAGAGATGCAGAATGATATCATCCAGAGAACGGTTCATACCGCATAGCGGAAAAAGGCATATTTCCTTTTATCCGCCCTATACGCTGCTTTCCTCCTTGGGCTTTTTGACGGCGTAGGGAAGATAGAGGATCAGGCAGGTGACCAGGAGAATTCCTTCCAGGGACAGGATATACCAGGGCCACGGCCCGAGAAAATCGATGAGGGACGGATCCTCCGGCTTTGCGCACAGGAACAGGTAATTTCCACCTGTCACAGCGTTTACGGCCGCCACAAACACGGCGTAGAGATTCGTGTAGAGAAAGACCTTCCCGATGGATTTCAAAGCGGGCCTGTATCCCCTGGCCGCGGTCATATAAAAGACGGCGATGACAATGCAGCCGTGACCGGCGAAAAAGTTAAAAAACATGAAGTGGGGAAACGGATAGTAGAGGTCCGGCGTGAGAAGCGCCTGCAGACTTCCGCCCAGTCCCAGGAAGTAAACCAGCTCAAAGACGGTTTTGTTTCCGCCGATCAGCATGGCAAAGGACAGAAACGCCACAATATCGCACAGTTGAAGCGGAAGGGCATAGTCCAGTGTGAACATGCCGGTGGCCAGGCACCAGAAGAGAGGCGCGATTTCATTCAGCAGCAGAAAGACTGCGAAGAACCAGCGAAAGTAATGGTCGACGGACCGCTTTTCCTTGCATTTTGAAAACCAGATGGTAAGGCCTGCAGTTAAAACTGTCAGAATTGCCAATGCGGCGATATGACTTGCGGAAAACTCCTGAAAAGGCGGCACGTTAATGCTGGCGCTGAAATAATCGCTCATATGATATCAATCGCTCCAATATAAAAATAATTCTTACCATACTATTAAATACCTTTTCCGAAGATAATTCCAGATAATATTAAAAAACCTGACCAAAAAAGCAACTCCTTTGAAGGGGGTTGCTTTTTTGGATTGATATTGAGGAGGAGAAAGAAAAAAGATCAGCGGAAAGGCTGCATCCTCATGAGAGGCGCAGCCCTGACCCTTATTGCGCTGGATTATTTAACGTCGTCCTTGGTGATTACGCTTACTCCGGTA
The DNA here is from genome assembly GCA_036835995.1 of Bacillota bacterium. Taxonomy (GTDB): domain Bacteria; phylum Bacillota; class Clostridia; order Peptostreptococcales; family Anaerovoracaceae; genus Anoxybacterium. Next base: position 15,372 of record DAITKX010000009.1, read on the forward strand.
TCCACATTCTTATTTTCGATCGCTTCGCCTTTCAGGAGCTTGATGGCGGCTTCCATTCCGTCTTTACCCATCACGTCGGGGTTCTGAGCCATGGTGCAGAGGAGTGCGCCGTCGGAGATCAGGCCGAGGATCGTGTCGGATTTGTCGAAGCCGACGCCTACCACTGGTTTTTCGGAGGCCTTGATGGCGTTGCCGACTCCTACGGTGCCGCCTTCATTCGTGCCGAAGATGCCGACACAGCCCTGTGAAATAAAGTTAGCGGCGGCATCCTGGGATTTGGCGGCGTCACCTTCACAGAACTGGGTTGTGAGAATGTTGAAGCCGGAGCCCTCAAAGGCCGCGCGGAATCCCTCTTCCCGCAGCACGCAGGAGGTGGTGTCCGGTTTCACGTTGATGATGCCGATATCGCCGCCCGTGACGCCCTGAGTCTTGAGTTCCGCCAGCATCTGCTCGCCGGCGGTGGTTCCGGCCGCTTTGTTATCGGTTGCGAAAGTGGCTTCGCCGGGGAAGTTCGCGGGAGAGTCAACGTATACGATCTTCACTCCCTTTGAGGCCGCTTCTTCCAAAGCGGAAGAGATGGCGTCGGGACCGTTGGCCGCCAGCAGGATCACCTTTGCTCCGTCGGATACCGCGTTGTTTACCTTGTCGATCTGCTGGGCGTCATCCTTTTTGTCCGGAGCGCTCCACTTGTAATCTACGTAGTCGCTGTTGGCCGCGGCCACTTCCTGGGCGCCCTTGTTCACGTTCTGCCAGTGCTGATCCATCTGGTCCATTGTGATCAGGTAGACCTTTGCTTTTTCCGTTGCGCCGGATGTGGCGTCTCCCTGGCCGCTGGTGCCCGACCCACATCCCGCAAAGAGACTCATGACCATTAATAAACTGACCGATAATGCTAAAAGCTTTTTCATTAATTTGTTCCTCCTTAAATTCTTTATTTCAAATGATATCACCGGATATCATTTCAAAACCTTCTTGCTCTTCGCGCCTGTTCTTACGATCACGTCAAGGAGAACGGAGACGATTACGATGGCGCCGATGATGATGTTTCTCCAGGCGACTGCTACATTTGCAAACTGCAGGCCGTTTTGCAGGACACCCCAGATCGACGCGCCGATCACGGTGCCGACCAGCAGACCCTGACCTCCCAGGGTGCTGACGCCGCCGATGACCGCCGCCGCTACGGCGTACAGCTCATAGGTGGTTCCGGCGTCCATGGCGCCCATCCCTGCCTGTGCGCACAGGATAAAACCGGCGACGCAGGCGCAAAACGCGCTGACGAGATACGCCTTTACAGTCGTCGCGGTAACATTGACGCCGGATAGGCGGGCGGCTTCAACGTTGGAACCGATGGCGTAAATATGCCGGCCGGATTTCGTTCTGCTGATGAAAAAATTGAAGACGAACCACAGCACAAGCGCGATCCAGATGGTGTTATAGACGTTCAGGAAGGAGCCGTAGTAGAAGAAATCGCGGAAACCCTGAACCGCGTCTTTCCCTAAAATCTTGCCGATGGAATCGGTGTTGTAATTGTTGTTGGCGATCTGCGCAATGCCCCGGGCGATGGTCATGGTTCCCAGAGTGGCGATGAAAGGCGGAAGCTTGCATTTAGCCACAAGAAGCCCATTGGCCGCGCCGATGAAGAGGCAGCAGATCATGGTGATCAGCACCGCAAGCCCGGGCACGACGCCTCCCTTTGACATCAGCGTGGAAGCGATCATGGTGCTCATGCCCACCACCGAACCGATGGAAAGATCGATATTGCCGGTGATGAGAACATAGGCCTGGCTGATTCCGATGAGCAAAATCGGCGCGATCTGCCGGAGCAGATTCATCGTGTTTTCGCTGGAGAAGAAATTGGGGTTCAATATGCCGAATATGATGCACAGAATCACGAGCCCTGCCGTTACGGTCAAGACCTGTGCGATTCCGCGCGTCGCGGTTAAATTCTTAAACGGGCCGTGGCTCTGAATTTTCATCATGTACGAAACCTCCTAAACCTTGCTTTCAAAACGGGTTGCAAGCTCTAAAATTTCATTCTGGGTTACTCCTTTTGCGTCGATTTCCCCGGTGATCCTGCCGTCGCACATCACGATGATCCTGTCGCTGATCCCCATGATCTCCGGCATTTCCGAAGAGACGAACACGACGCCGATTCCCTGGAGCTTCAGCTGATTCATCAAATTGTAGATCTCAACCTTTGCCGCAACATCGATGCCGCGGGTCGGCTCGTCGAAAATAACGACCTTGGAGTCCCGCGCCAGCCATTTGCTGACGACGACTTTTTGCTGGTTTCCGCCGGAAAGGCTGCTTGCGCTCGCCTCCGGACTTGCCAGTTTGATATTGAAATTTCCGACAGCGTCCTTTACGACCCGCTGCTCGGTCTTTTTACTGACGACCCCCAGCTTGCCGCAGATGATGTCCAGGTTCGGCAGGGTGATGTTTTCCCGAATGCTGAGTCTGGTACAAAGCCCGTCTTTTTTCCGGTCCTCTGGAACGAGGGCGAGACCGTGCCGGATCGCGTCGGCGGGCCGGTTGATCTTCAAGGTCTTGCCCTCCAGGATGACGTCTCCCGACTGCTTTGGATCGGCTCCGAAAATGGCCCTTGTCGTCTCGGTGCGTCCGGCTCCCATCAGCCCCGCGATGCCGACGATTTCTCCGGCGTATACCTCGAAATTGATGTCCCTGACCGCTCTTCCGGCGTTGAGATTTCTTATTTCAAGCAGCTTTTCCCCCCGCTGGCATTCGACTCGCGGAAACTTTTCCTTGATCTCCCGGCCCACCATGTTGGATATGATTTCCGGCATGGAAATATCCTTGAATTTTGACGTCAGAATAAATTTGCCGTCCCGCATGATGGTTACGCTGTCGACGATGTGAGCAAGTTCGTCCAGACGGTGGGAGATGTATGCGATTCCTTTACCCTGAGCCTTCAGCTGGCGGATGATCCTGAAAAGTTCGTCGATTTCCTTGCTGGTAAGGGCGCTGGTGGGTTCGTCCATGATCAGTATCCTTGCGCTGGTGGAAAGAGCTTTTGCGATTTCCACCATCTGCTGTTTCGAAACGGGGAGGTCGCTGATGATCGTGGCAGGTTTGATATCGATTTTCAAATCGTCCAGGATCCGCTTTGACTCCCGGTTCATATCATCCTGGGAAAGCACTCCCAAACGCGTCCGTTCTCTGCCCAGGAAAATATTTTCCGCCACGGTCAGATGACCGCACATATTCAGTTCCTGATGGATGATGGCAATCCCCAATTCCTGCGCTTTTTTCGGCGTGAGCTGTTCCTGGATGCTCTGGCCGAATAATTCGATGCTGCCCTCGTCCCGGGTGTACACACCGCTGAGTATTTTCACCAGAGTGGACTTCCCCGCGCCGTTTTCGCCGAGCAAAGCCATTACCTCGCCGGAATGAAGATAAAACGATACGTCGTCAAGGGCCTTTACGCCCGGAAAAGTCTTTGAAATATGCTCCATTTTTACGATGCATTCTGTCATAGTCCCACCGCCTTATTGATAATTCGAAAGGTCTGCTTAAAGGGGTTCAACCGGCAAATACCCCAAGGGGCCGGTCCAGATTGAAATAATCCACGTCTACCTCAAGGTTTTCCGTGATTTTAATCTTTGAAACGCCGGTCAGGGTCACGAGCCCGTGCCAGACGTTTCTATCCAGGCAGACGGGTCTGTCTAGCACAAAGATTTCGTAATCGCTTTTTTGGGTTTCCAGGGATACCAGAAGCAGGCAGATCCCCTCCACCGGTTCGAAGGTTTCGAGGGAAGAGGGGTGCCTTTCCAAAGCGGTGAATTCCCTTTCCTCAACTCTGAGCATCGCGATGCGCCAGGGGTCCTCTTCGCTTTTTATGACGACTTCAAAGGCGGGGTTTTCCTTTCTTCCCGTAAAGTCGATGATCCTTCCGAACTTTTCAAAGCTTTCTTTTGTTATGAAATTGATCTGCTTCATCTGGTTCTCTCCCCTACGTCGTGAAATCGCTACTCAGCCCTTGGATATTCGTTGCAGAGCAGGTATTGAGCCGGCTCGTCTTCTTCAATCTCCGTATACCGGTCCTGAGTCTCATAAAAACGGTTATCCGTATTGTCGTCGTTTACCATGGAAACCTCCCAGGCCAGGACCTTTTCTTCCTTGGCGGTAAAGAGGTGATACAGCTCCGGGGTCAGCGTGATGCTCTCGCCCGGTTTCAGATATACCTTTCCTCCCGCGGGCACTTTGATCATTCTGCCGTCGCTGCGGACCGTGACTTCCGTGTCGGCAAGCTCTCCGGCGGGGGTAGAATTCCAAAGCTGCAGCATCAGAGTGCCGCCTCCGCGGTTGATGATGTCCTCCATCTTGTGCCAGTGAAAATGATTCGGAGAGAGCTGATCCACCTGGGAGATCATCATTTTTTCCGCGTATGGCTTTGCGAACGCGGGGTTTTTCAGGTTTCCGTTCCGGATCGTAAAGAGGAGCAAGCCGGTTTTATCAAAATCCCCCCGGCCGTAGTCCGTGACGTCCCAGCCGAGCATGTTTTCGCGAATTTCATCATATTCATGGCCCTTTTCAGCCCATTCCCCGGTCGACCAATATGCAAAAGGAGGGAGGTATACGTTTTTTTCTTTGAGCCATTGTAAGGTATCACTTATGAGCGTATTTATCTGCGAACGTTTCATTTTGGTCATATCCTCCTGATTAAGATCACCAACATTATTAAAAATCAGCATTGAATTGTATTTGCCTGAATTATATAATATGTATAAATTAGTTGCATCCAATTTTAACCATAGTACAAAATTATAGGCCGGAAATAATTTTACGGAACGTCGCACATCAAGAAAGAGCTTTGACTGAACGCTATACATCGAGGAGGTGATCCCTTATGAACGCCTTAAATTGGAGAGATCCGGCTTTCGACGACGGACTGAGGATCATTCAGACGGAGGAACAGCTGGATATTCCGGGGCTGCGCATGTTCGGAAAGCACAGCGTGACCAAGGCGATCCCGGCGCTGTACCTTCACTATCATGAAAGCGCCTTTGAAATCACCTATCTGTGCAAGGGGACCATGACCTTCATCACCGATAACCAACCTCACCATTTATCCGGCGGAGACGTCCATCTTTCCTTTCCCGACGAGGTCCACAGCACGGGAGCGGTGCCGATTTCCCTCAATGAAATGTATTGGTTCCAGCTCGACGTCAGCGCCGATAATTTTCTGTTCGTGGGAGACGAATGGAAGCGGGAGATCATAGAAGGTCTGAATAAGGTGGATCCCAGGCTTATCCGGACGAACACGGGAGAAATGCAGAAGCTCATGAAAGAGTTTTTCAGGCTGACCTATAAACAGGAAGGAAGCAAAAAATATCACGCGGCGTCCGTGCTGATTTACTTTTTGAATCAATTGATCGCCTATTCGCAAAAACAGGAAAAAATCATTTCAGAGGATATCCAGGCAGCGGTGGACCACATCAGGGAAAATCTCAGCGAAAATATCCCGCTTGACGTTCTGGCGGCGGTTTCCGGGCTTTCTCTCTCCAGGTTCAAGCAGAAATTCTGCCAGCAGCTTGGCTTTACTCCGCGTGAATACATCAACTTTCTTAAAATCGAAATCTCAAAGGAGCTGCTGATCGAGGGAAAAAGCGTTACCGACGCCGCCATCGAATTAGGGTTTTCAACCTCCAATTATTTTTCCTCGGTGTTCAGACGCTTCACCACCCTATCGCCGACGGAGTATCTGAAGGCAAATATAAACTTGAAATAAAACGACAAGCGCCGTGAAACCCATATGGATTTCACGGCGTATTTTTAAGTGTACGGAGTCGTTCACTCGGCTATGTAGCGATAGAGAAATGTCACGATCTGTGCGCGGGTACAGGGGTCGAGGGAGCTGAAGGTGCTGCTGCTGACCCCGTTGGTGATGCCCTCGTTGACAGCCCACAGCACCGCATTGTAGTAATATGAGTCCCCGGTCACATCTGTGAAGGGATTGGATGCCGCCGCCGCAGGTGTGCCGGCCGCTCGCCACAGAATGGTGGCAGTCTGACTGCGGGTCACAATGTTGCCGGGGCTGAAGGTGGTGGCGGATGTACCCTCGATAATGCCTTTTTCCAGAGCCCACAGCACCGCGTCATAGTAGTAGGCGCCGGGATTGATATCTGTGAAGGGGCAAAGCCTGTTAGCGGGGGCGGGACTGCCCATGGAGCGCCACAGGAAGGTTATGGTCTGAGCGCGGTCACAGGGTACGCCGGGGCCGAAGGCGGTGGAGCTGATACCGGTGGTAATGCCGTTTTCCACGGCCCACTGAACGGCGGCGCTGTAGAACGCATTCGAAGCCACATCGCTGAAGTTCGTCCGGGAACCGGTTGAGGCTGGCTCCTCTGTGGAGGGCGTCGCGGCAGGCGTAGAGTTAGAACTGGAGCCGGATCCGCCGGAATGATTTTTGCCGCCGGAACCTCCGGACGTGCGCAAGGTGTACGAAATCAGGCGGTCGCCGTCAAGCGAATAGAAATCAAGAACTGTTTTGCCGGACTTCGTCGTGATGGTATACTTGCTGGGCTCCGGTTCATCGCCGTCATCATTGCCTATGGCGGCATAGATGCCGGATTTCTTGTCCGGGCTGCCGTCGTTATCGTAAGCATAGAATTTGAAAGTTTTCGCAGCCGTACCGTTCATATAGGTTATTCCGGTTCCATCGGCTTTTAACGCGCAGTACAGGCTGGCTCCCGCCCAGTCAGGGTCGCCGCTCAGATCCGCGTCCCAGGTGCCGACCAAGTCGGTCAGCGCGGACAGGGAGCTTTGCGTGCGCACTGCTGTATAATCCATATTTTCCAGGCAGAACAGGGAGATGACCTTTTCGATCAAGGTCTCCTCTGAATCTGCCAGCGCGCCGGTCGGGATTCCCGATCCCATCCAATAGGCATAGTCGCCGCTGTAGAGCGTTAACAGGGCATCTTCATCGCTTCCGTAACGGAATTCGATGTGATAGGTGGTATCCGGCGTGTCCGGGCATATTGCAAAGTATTTATATTCGTCGTTATTGCCATCCAGGCTTTCAAAGATGTAAAAGTTGAAACCGGGCTGGTCCGAGGTTTCTTTGTAATCAATATAGCGGTATGTATGGGAGAAAATTTCATTGCCATCCTTATCCGTACCGCTGATCTGGGTTCCATTAAAGGATATGTTGCTCACGTCATTGGTGAAACCGCAATAAAACTGTGTGCTTGCGGGATCTTTCTTATAAGCGTCTACAGCTTCCTGACCGTAGATGCTGCCGCCCACGCTGGCTTTCAATCCGGCCGCCGTATTATCCGCGTCGTCCGCACCGACGATGGCTGCGCAGTAGTCATGCCAGTAATGGTCATATCCGGGATTGAAGGTCGCGTTCTGAAACAAAGGCTGATATGCGCCGGTCAGTCCGTACAGCATCGTTCCGCTGGCCTTGTGCTCGTCGGAATCCTCATCGTACTGGTCTCCGCTTTCGTACATGGTGCCGGTTGTTCCGACAGCATCCATAGCCTCTGCCGTCTTTCCGTTGATCGTAAGTCCGGTAAAGGTGCAGCCACTCACATCGCAGCCTGCCGCGCGGCCTGCCACCGCTCCGGGAACTGTCACGCCGTAGGGGGACGTCTCATCTGTTCCGGCAATGATCGTACCTGTCACTGTGCAGTCTATAACAGTGAAGCGATCCTCCATGCCGAAGAAGTAAAGGCCGGTGCCCACCAGCCCGCCTGTGTGTGTAGAGCCGGGCGCCTTGATATTGACAGTCACATGGCAGTCTGAGATTTCGCAGGGGTCATTGACCGTGCCGTCGCCATCGTCGCCGATTCCGGCATAGCCGCACAGACCGCCGATGGCATGACCGCCTTTGGACGTTGTGATTGTGACATCCGCCGTATTGCCTGTAATGGATTCCATGCATTGCAGGCAGCCGCCGATACCGCCGAGGCCCACAGGCTCGACGCCTTCAGCGGTAACAGTACCTGACGCCGTGCAGTAGTTGACGCTGCCGCCAAAGCCTCCGCCGACCACAAGTCCGCCGCACTCAGCGACATCGCACTGAATAATGCGCCCGTCGGAGAAGTAATTGTCACCGATTACAATAATGTCTACATCATTCGCCACGCAATAACTGAGATCGGCATAGTTGCCGCCGCCTACGATACCGCCTACGCAATTGATGCCGGTGACAGTGCTGCTATCTGCGGAAATAGCTCCCAGGGTGACATGGGAAACCTCACTGCCCTCCATAGCATAGCCTACGACGCCGCCGGTGGCCATGTTGCCCTCTACGCCGGTGACGGTCAGATTCTCAACCTTGAGGTTTGTAACGCTGCCCGTGACGCAGGCAAACAGTCCGCCCACTGACAGCATATCCGCATCGGCAGTCACGTTTACGTTTGAGATCTCAAATCCGCCGCCGTCAAATCCGCCGGAGAAAGTCTTTTCCATATTCATCGATCCGTTTGTCATATCAACGTCGGAATAGGTCAGGACGCCGATGGGAGTCCAATCATAACCTTCTAAATCGATATCAGCTTTCAGCTGGAAATAAGCGTCCAGATGATTCCGTACGCAGTCAAGCTCTTCCGGGGACGTAATTTGATAAGGGTCATCCACAGTGCCGCTTCCTTCGGCGAATTCACCGGTTATGCCGCTTTCGCCGCCGCCGCCGGCAAATTCCCCTGCAATGGTGACGGACCTGCCTTCGGAAGCGCCGGGAAGTTCGTCCGCCAGCGCCACAGACGGCAATAAGGACAGCATCATAACAGCTGTCATAATCCACGTTAAAATTCTCTTGTTCTTCATTGTAGGAATCCTTTCTTTCATAGTTTTCACACTTTATTTTGTCAGTGCACAAATCAACGAGTTCTTTACGCCATCCCCCCTTTATCATGTTGTTCGCATACCAATTCTCTCCGCGAGGTTAGGTAAAACTAACCTTAAGTCATTTATTTTGGTTAGTTTAAACTAACCGATGCTTTAAAAAAATATGCCATAGGCAGCGAATGTTAACAAAAAATATTAATAAATATTTAACAACCATTTTTACGATACTACGATTCCCGGGCCAAGTCAATGAGGAATTCAAAATCTTATTGACAAATAAAATGGTATGAGTTAATGATTAAGGAGAGAAATATAGTGAGGAAACAAAAAACGACATGAATGTAAAGACTTATTTAGAAAACGACATATTTGTCGCAGGAATTGTCATGAGGGATCCTACGGAGCCGGAGGACTGCAATACAGCGCTCCACACCGGCGGGGACGCGGATAGTATCATAGAAAACCGCAGAAAGCTGGCGGCTCTCCTGGACTGCCGCCTGGAGGATTTCGTCTGCGCCAGCCAAAGCCACAGCGCCAACTTTCACAAGGTGGCCCTTGGGGATAGAGGACGGGGTTCTGTTTCTACGGACGACGCGATCCCCGATACCGACGCTTTATACACCTATGAACCGGGTTTACTCCTGTGCTGCTTTACCGCGGACTGCGTTCCTGTGATTTTCTATCATGGAGAATCCGGCCTGATCGGGATGATCCATTCCGGGTGGGGCGGGACCGTCAAAGAGATCGCGCCGAAATTGCTGGGACATCTTAAAAAAGCAGAGCACTGCGACATGAGCGACATGCGTGTCACGATAGGCCCGGCGATCAGTCAGGCGAAGTTTGAAGTAGGGAAGGACGTTTATGATCAGTATAAAGCCCTTGGCTATGGCAATGAGTTCATATCTTACAATGAGCTGACACACAAGTATCATATCGACAATCAAATGGTGGTGAAAAGGCAGTGCGAGCTGCAAGGCGTCCCCGGGGAAAACATCTCCGTCGACCGCACCTGCACCTATGTCAGCACGGACGGCTTTTCCTTCCGGCAGGACCGAAACACAGGAAGGCATCTGAGTTTTATTATGAAAAGAAAGGGTATCTAACACCTAACCGTAAAAACCATATGTGTAAGAAGGGAGAACACAAGATGCTAAAGACAGGAAAAGAGTATATAGAATCTCTGCGCAAGCTGAACCTGAATGTTTATATGTTTGGTGAAAAGGTGGAATCGCCCGTGGATCACCCTATCATCATTCCTTCCATGAACGCTGTCGCCATGACTTACGATCTGGCGCTGGATCCGATGTATGAGGATCTGATGACCGTAAAATCCCACATTACCGGCGAGAAGGTCAACCTGTTCAACCACGTGTTCCAGAGCACCGACGACCTGGTAAAAAAGGTAAAGCGCCAGAGGATGCTGGGCCAGAAGACGGCTTGCTGCTTTCAGCGCTGTGTAGGACAGGACGCCTTCAACGCGGTCTACAGCACCGCCTATGAAATCGACAAGAAGTATGGCACCGATTATCAGGAGCGGTTTAATAAGTTCCTGGCTTATGTCCAGAAAGAGGACCTTGTGGTGGATGGCGCCATGACCGACGTAAAGGGGGACAGAGGGCTGCCGCCAAACGGGCAGAAAGACCCCGACATGTATCTGAGGGTTGTGGAGCGAAGGCCCGATGGAATCGTCGTAAACGGCTGTAAGGCCCATCAGACGGGGATTGTGAATTCCCATGAAGTTTTGTGTATGCCCACTGTCGCAATGAAACCCGAGGACAAGGACTATGCCGTTTCCTTTGCGGTGCCCACCGACGCGCCTGGAATCACCATCATCTACGGCCGCCAGTCCTGTGATACCAGGAAGCTGGAGGGTTCGGAGATCGATGTGGGAAACAGCCAGTTCGGCGGTCATGAGGCCCTCATCATCTTTGATCACGTCTTTGTCCCCAGCGAGCGGATTTTCCTCAACGGAGAGACTGAATTTGTCGGGATGCTGGTAGAACGGTTCGCCGGGCATCACAGACCGAGCTATGCGTGCAAATCAGGCGTCGGCGACGTGCTGATAGGAGCAGCCGCTCTGGCTGCGGATTACAATGGAGTGGCAAAGGCCTCCCATATCAAGGATAAGCTCATCGAGATGACTCATTTGAACGAGACCATCTACTCCTCGGCCCTGGCGTGCTCCTATGAAGGATCGCCCACGCCTTCCGGCGCGTATCTCATCGATCTGCTGCTGGCTAACGTATGTAAGCAGAACGTAACGAGATTTCCTTACGAAATGTGCCGGCTGGCAGAGGATATCGCCGGAGGGATCATGGTCACCCAGCCGTCGGAAAAGGACTTCAGAAGCGGAGAGATAGGGCATTATGTGGAGAAGTATCTCAGGGGCGTCGATTCGGTGCCTACGGAGCACAGACTCCGGATCATGCGCCTGATCGAGAATCTGACCTTGGGGACAGGAGCCGTAGGTTACCGGACCGAATCCATGCACGGAGCCGGTTCACCCCAGGCCCAAAGGGTCATGATCCAAAGGCTGGGGAATATCGAACATAAAAAGGAGCTGGCCAAGAATATAGCAAAGATCAACTGAGGATGACTTTCACAAGAAATATCCGCCCCTCGATCAAATCGGGGGGCGGATATAATTTTCAGAGAATGGACGGATAGCGCTTGACCGGTTTGCCGGAATCCTGCCGCTTATTTGCGTTTTCCAAAGACGGTCCCCGTTTGATTTCCTTTTCAAAATCCGGATTTCTGGATTTCATTTCTTTTTCATATTCCTCCGGGGTGATCTTGCCGGCGTTCATCATTTCCAGCAATTCCGTTTCGGTATAGGAATAAAGCTGATAATTAAAGGAAACCTGTTTGTTGTTCTTGCCCGGCCCCGCGGCATATTCGATGACCGTCGAGTTCAACTGGTTCGTCTGGTCGTAGAGCGCGCTGTTTCCGCTTTGAGTCTTGTATTTCACATAAGCCCGGCTCAGATCAAGGGTATCATATTTTGAGGACACGCTGGATTCTGTCGCGGTATTCTGTCCGCCGACAACCTCCTCGGCAGCCTTAAAGGCTTCGAGTTCGATCTTTCCCGCCGATGCGGAATTCGGGGCCTGTGTTCTGGCAACGCTTGCGATTGCATCATTCATAGCTATTTTTCCTTTCCGATATTCTACACATCTTTCGTAAAAATATCGCCGGGCATATAGCTCGCCGTCTCATATATCGTCAGCTTTTCAAAAATCTTTAATGAATTTCTGAAAAAATCCTGTATAATACCTGTATAATATAAGTAACTCAGCAATAAAAGGGGATTGAAAAATGGAAAAGAAACTGTACAAATCAAACGATAAGGTTCTGGCGGGAGTCTGCGGCGGTATCGGCGAGTATTTTAACGTCGATCCGGTCATCATTCGCCTGCTTTGGGTCGTATTTACCTTGCTGGCGGGGGCGGGGCTGATCGCCTATATCATCGCAGCCATCATCATGCCTGCAAATCCGCTGGGAGGATCTGCAAGAGACGATTATACGAGAACGGAGGAGTCGGACTCCGGCACCCATAGAGGGAGCAGCACTAAAAACACCTCCATCGTGCTCGGCGCTATCCTGCTTCTATTCGGTTGTTTCGTTCTCATCAAGGATTACATCCCGTGGATACCGGAGAACCTCATTCTGGCGGTGATATTGATTGGACTTGGCGTTTTCTTTATTGTCAGGAAGAAGTAAATTCAATTGTTTCCTCAAGGAGAATATGAACCTAGTATCATATGTACGCAATAACATAGGGTGAGACAAAACACAAGACGACACAATGCGACACGAATGTCATATTGTGTCTTTTTTATGCATTTGGAAATTTTCCGCTAAAGAATAAATAAGCGACACGATTGCCATAATATCCAGAGAATCTGTAAAAGAAGGGATAAAATGAAACAATTCACCTGCAACTGCATCGACGGGCAGTTTACCCGCCCGGACCAGGTCTTTGTCGGTTTCGATGAAGAAAAATCCATCAGCTCCATTCTCTGCGCCTATCGTCCGAAGCAGAAGGTTACGCTGAGAAGCATAAAGCTGGATGTAAATTATTGCCCCAAGTGCGGGGCAAAGTTGAAAGATATTTAGGATTTACAATCGGATGGCCCGTCACAGATTGATCTCTCCGCAGGCCAGAATGGCCGCGCTTCCGCCGACCTGGATCTTTATGATTTCGCCGTCGAGAGTCAGCCTGCTGGTGATCTTTGACGGCCGGTTCATCGCCTCGCCCTGGATGAAGAGATTTTCCGTTCCCTCGCAAAGCAAGCCGTTTTTGTACAGGTAATAAGTCAGTGCGCCGTTGGAAGTTCCGGTTGCCGCCTCTTCGTCGATGTCGTAAAGAGGCGCGAAGTTTCTGCAGTGAATGGCGCCGTCCTCCGAGTTTACCGTGAAGGCATGGACGCCTACCACTTCATACTTTTCCGACAGCCGGGAAAGGGCGTTGAAATCCGGAGCGATGGCAGCCAGCTCCTTTTCATCCCGAACAGGCATCATAATGTCCGGAAGTCCGGTGGAAACCATTTCCGGGATCAGCGCGAACTTCTCGTCCGGGAGCAGCGCGAATTCATCCTTGCTCTCGGTACTTTCAGCATGAATTTTTTTTCTGAGGACCGTTCCCTGGTTTTCTTCCCTTATCCCCATGACCCCATATAGTTCGCGCAAGGCGTCGGGATCTGTGATCTTATCGATGGCTTCAGGATTCCCCATGTCCATGAGCACGGTATTTCCGGAAAGGTCGATGTTCAGGCAGCCTGCCAGGGTATTGCAGATATAGGAGGACCCAAAGGGAGCAAGACCGGCTTCGGCCATTGCAAAGAAGGAGCCGATGGTTGCGTGACCGCAGAGGTCGACTTCGGCGGCGGGGGTAAAGTATCGGAGATGGAACTCCTTTTCTCCTGTCTGTTTGATAAACGCTGTTTCAGAATACCGAAGCTCCGCCGCCGTTTTAAGCATCACTTCATCCTTCGGGAAATCCGTTCCCCGATCCAGTATGACGACTCCCGCGGGGTTTCCACCAAACAGGGTGTCGGTAAACGCATCCACAATATAAAATTTCATCTGAACCCTCCTAAACCTTCCGTTAAATCCTAAAACCTCCGAAAATTTTCTACGAATGCATTATAATACGCCCAGGATGCCGGCGCAAGGGCGCACACAAATTTGCATAGGACGCAGGTGCCGCCGATTGGGGACAAAAGGCAAAGGACGCCGCTATGCTCAAAATTTCGGGTATGGAGTAGCCAGCCGCCCCGGAGTGTGCAAAAATGCGAGCTTGGAGTATATTTTTACCGTTTGAAGGTCGTTAGAAGGAAAAAATATACACCCTACTTGAAAATCTGTGCAAAGAAGTGCGCCATGCTGAGAATTTTGAACAAGAGAAGCAATAAGGATACTCCCTACTTGATATTTTGAACAAGGGGCCAGAGATCAAATTCCTTTCCCTCAACCGCGAAAATGTGGTACAATAAACGAAACAATACAGATCGGAGTTGAAAAGATGCGCAAATAACTTGCTTTTAAAATTAATATGCACATGAAAATCGACGAAAGGCGCGAAGCATACAGGAAAATCGACGGAAGGCGAGAAGCACAGCTGGGGAAATCATGGATTCCTCAGGAGTTCGGGCGGTGCGGCGTTTCATTGTGCAAAGAGCGGGAAAATTGCGTATCTGAATAACTCATCATCATAAAGAGCGGCGTCCGGGCCGGGCCGGATCAGCTAAGCTAAGTTAGATTAGACCAGGTCAGGCTAATCCAGGCTGGCTAGGCCGTATCATTTGAATCATTTATTTGAGTTGCGGGAATAAATTTTCCTGCGGCTCATTTTTCTTGTATGGAAAATGCCGTTCCGAATAGGGTGCGGACGACGACGCCAACTTTTTATTGAAAAACCGCCGGGTTTTCGGCGAAGCGGCTTTGCCGCGAGGAGGTGAATTTATGTCGCTGATCAGTATCAACCATTTGACTTTTCGCTATGATACCAGCTACGATAATATATTTGAGGACGTTTCCTTTCAGATCGACACGGATTGGAAGCTTGGCCTGACCGGAAGGAACGGACGGGGGAAAACCACATTTCTGAAACTGCTCATGGGCGAATACGAATGCGGAGGCGCCATCCGGGCTTCCGTCCCTTTCGATTATTTTCCCTATGAAATTGCCGATAAAACCCGGGATACCCTCGCAGTCGTCGAGGAAACCGTTCCCGGGCTGGAGTTCTGGAAGCTGCAGCGGGAGCTTTCTCTGCTCGAGGTGGAGGAAGAGGCGCTTTACAGACCCTTTGAGACTCTGAGCAACGGAGAGCAGACGAAGGTGCTCCTTGCAGCCTTGTTTCTGAAAGAAAGCAACTTCCTCCTCATCGACGAACCTACCAACCACCTGGACATGGAGGCTCGGGAAAAAGTGGGCCGGTATCTGAACTCCAAGAGAGGATTCATCCTGGTTTCCCACGACCGGATGTTTTTGGACCAGTGCGTCGATCATATCCTCTCCATCAACAAGAGCGGTATCGAGATCCAAAAGGGGAACTTTTCCACGTGGCAGCAGAATAAAGACCGGCAGGACCAATTCGAGATGGCTGAGAATGAGAAGCTGAAGAAGGAGATCAAATCCATGGCTGCCGCGGCAAGGCGCACGTCGGACTGGTCCGACAGGGTGGAAAAGACGAAAAATGGGACCCTCCTGTCGGGCTTGAAACCGGATAAAGGGTATATCGGGCATCAGGCTGCAAAGATGATGAAGCGGTCCAAGGCGTTGGAGGCGCGGCAGGAACACGCCATGGAAGAGAAGTCCAGGCTGCTGAAAAATATAGAGGCGGCGGACAGTCTGTCCATCAAACCGCGGAGTTATCACAGCGAAAGGCTCATCGAGGCGGAAAATTTGTCAATTCTCTACGATGGAAGGAAGGTCGTAGAAAGGGTGAACTTTACAATCCATGCCGGAGACAGGATTGCGCTGGCCGGAAAGAACGGCTCCGGCAAGTCCAGCATACTGAAGCTCCTGACGGGAGAGGAAATCGGTTTTGAAGGCAGGCTTTACATGGGCAGCGGCCTGATCACATCCTATGTTCCTCAGGACACTTCCTTTTTAAAGGGAAGCTTAAAAGATTTCGAGCAGAGGGAAAGCCTGGAGGGAAGCTTATTCCGGGCTATCCTTCGAAAGCTCGATTTTTCAAGGGTACAGTTTGAAAAAGATATGACTGAGTACAGCGAAGGACAGAAGAAAAAGGTGCTGATCGCCAAAAGCCTCTGCCAGAGCGCCCATCTGTACATCTGGGACGAACCTCTCAACTTCATCGATGTCGTCTCAAGGATGCAGATCGAAGAGCTGCTGGTGAACCACAAGCCCACCATGATCTTCGTGGAACACGACCGGGCCTTCAGCGACAGCGTCGCCACAGAGCGGATTTTTCTATGATAGTGGGGCCTCCGGTCGGCCTGCGCGGCCTCCGGTCAATCTAAAAGCGGCGGAGTCCGCTTGATAAGTGGACTCCGCGCTCAATAAGTAAATTCTGCCGTTATGTTCGCTTCGACGGCGATTTCCCCCGGAACGATGGGCGTTGCGGCCAATTCCCGCTGGAATGGCAGAGCCGGCCTGGGCATGGCGCTGTTTTCGGTAATGCTGGCCGGGATCGGGTCGATCCGGATTCCCAGATTCCCAGAAATGGATCTCGCTTTTTCAATGGCGTTCGCAACGGCCAGATTCAAAGCCTGCTGATAATAATATTCCGGATCGGACGTCTCCAGGGAAATCAAATCCACCGTGTTGGCGCCGGCCCCGACCGCTGCGTCGATCACTGTGCCGACCGATTCCATATCGCCGGTCCTGATCTCCAGGATATTGCGGACGGTAAATCCCTGATCAACGGGGGTACCGTCGACATATTCGTAATTTCTATCTATTGTATATTGATAGGTTCTGATATCTGAGACACCCATCCGGCGAAGGGTGTCGAGGACCGACTGGCTCAGCATCGCGTTTTGCGACTGAAGCTGCGCCAGATCGTCTCCGGTCAGTTCCACGCCCAGCCGAATGATGGCAATATCCGGAATTAATGTAATACGCCCCTGCCCCGTCAGCGTCATGATACGGAACGAAATTTGATTCGTCATAAAAGATTCGGTCATAAAATTTTCCTCGCCTCCAAACAATAACTTGATTGGCTTATTGAATCAGCGGACTCCCCGCTGATTCAATAAGCTCAAATTAATATATGCACCGACCCTGTCAGCCGATACATCCGGGGAAGGGCGTTAATACTTGCCGGAGTCATCGCTTTCAAGCACGATTCTTAATGAATCGGGGGAAACGGGAGCCGAGTCGCCGCGGCGATCCTGAACGTCTTCCAGATAAAGATTGCCGGTCGTAGCTTTTTCGGTATAAAACTGGAATTTTCCGAGCATTTCCCTGAGAAGCTCCGCCTGCCCGGAGAGCTCTTCACTGGCGGCGGCGCTTTCCTCCGCAGTTGCCGAGTTGTTCTGGACAACCTGGGAGACCTGTTCCAGGCCCTTGTTGATCTGGGCGATGCCGGAGGCTTGCTCGCTGGAGGCGTCGGCAATATTTTTAACAAGATTTGCAGATTTTTCGATTCCGTCTACAATTTCCGCCAGGGCAGAAGCGGTATCGTTGGCAATTTTTGTACCGGCTTGAGCTTTATTTATGGAGTTCTCAATGAGCTCGGTGCTCTCTTTGGCTGCCGCGGCGCTTCTTGCCGCAAGATTTCGGACTTCTTCAGCGACTACCGAAAATCCTTTGCCGTGCTGTCCGGCCCTGGCCGCCTCTACCGCGGCGTTGAGCGCGAGGATGTTGGTCTGAAACGCTATGTCGTCGATCACGCGGATGATTTTGGAGATATTTGCCGAGGAATCGCTGATCTCTTTCATGGAATCCAGCATCACGTTCATCTGGTCGTTTCCCTTGATCGCATTGTCCCTTGCCGCTTCCGCAAGCTGGCTGGCCTGATTTGCATTGACAGCGTTGCGGCTGGTCTGGGATGCTATCTCAGAGATGGACGCCGTCAGCTCTTCGACGTTGTTTGCCTGCTCTGTGGAGCCCTGGGCCAGGGCCTGACTGCCGTCGGATAACTGCCTGGAGCCTGAATTCACCTGATCTGCCGCCAGGCTGATATCTCCCATAACATGGTTCAGGGATTCGATAATATTGTTCAGAGAATTTTTGATCTCTATAAAATCTCCCTTGTAATCCGCTGTGATGGCAAGGTTCAGGTTTCCGCCCGCAATCTTTGAGAGGACATCTGAAATTTCTGATATGTAACTCCTTATATTGACAATCGTCCCGTTCAGCGCGTTTTTGATCGCCGCGTGATCCCCCCGATAATCTCCTTCCATGGTCGCCTGCAGGTTTCCGTCCGCCATCTCCTCCAATACGGAAAGGGCTTCGCTGACAGGCCTTTCGACGGCTTCCAGGGTCTGATTGATACCGCTCACAACGTTTCTGAACTCGCCGTTGAACTTGTCTGCATTTCCACGGGCGTCAAGGCGGCCTTCCTCTACCGCTTTTGATATGGAAGCTGCCTCTTCCACGAGCATTTTTACATTTTCCAGCATCTTGATCAATGACGGTACGAGGGCGTCGTTCTCTCCGCGTTTTCCGATTGCTTTCAGCTCATCCAATTTCGATAAATCTCCGTCTGCAACGTCCGTTACCACTTCGATGGTGTCTGTAACGGCTGCTATCACATCATTTATGCTGTGCTTCATCTTTTCGTAGATGCCGACATAATTGCCGTTCATCGTTTTCGAATAGTTGTTCCTGCTCATTTCTTCCAATATGTCGCTGCCTTCGACCAGCGCCCCCAAGCCGTCAATACAGGAATTGACGCTGTTTTTGATGTGATTGAAGTCTCCCTGGTATTCCTCTGTGATCTTGCCGGGGATCTCGCCTCTTCCGATCTGCTCGATATATCCCGCCGTTACGATCAAAGGATCGATGAGTGAATCCAAAGCCTGGTTGATCCCTTCTACGATCTGCGCATATCCTCCTTTGAGCCTGCTCACGTCTGCGCGATAGGAAAGGTTTCCCGAAGCGGCCGCCTCCGTGAGCCTTCCGGATTCGTTCAAAAGGGTGTAAAAAGAATCTCTCACCAGGGTGAGATTGCCGATCAACAGGGCGTAATCGCCTTGATAGCTGTTTTCAAGAATTTCCAGGTCTTCTCCGTTGGCGATCTTTTCGATATATCCAAGTGCCGTGTCAAGAGGCGTTACGATGGCTTCGATAGTGCTGTTGAAGCCCTGAATGATTTCTCTGTAACCGCCGTTGAATTTCTCAGCGTTACCACGGATATCCAGCCTGCCTTCCACTGCGGCTTCCGTCAGGATCTCCGCTTCTTCGACAAGCCTGCGCAGGGTTTCAACCACAGATGCCATGCTGATTCCCAGAACGTCCTTGTCAGAGCGCGGCGGCGCATCCAGGGACAGATCGCCTTCCGCGATCCTCCTTGCGGTCTCTGACTGCTGTTTTATATTTTCCGCCATCTTTCCAAAGGCAACGGTCAATTCTCCCACTTCGTCCTTTACTCTGTCCTGCGGATCCAGAATCAAGTCCACGTCGACGTCGCCCACTGCCAGCTTGTCCGCCGCGACGACAAGCTTCTTTACAGGGCCTACGATCTTTCTGGAGATGATAATGATCACGGCGATGATGATCAGCAGGGCCAGGCTGAAAATGATCCCCATGGTGATCTGCACGGAGGTGTAGGGCCCTTTAAATTCCTGATTCGGCAATCCTGTGGCCACGACCCATCCTGTGTCGCCTATCGACGACACATAGCCATGGCTTTTCCGGCCGCCGGAGGTGTAGCTGATATCGCCTGTTATTTTTTCCGTCATCGCTTTCTTGATATTGTCCGACATGTCCGTTTCAGATATGTTTTTGTTCAGGAATTTCTCATCCGGGTGGTAAATGATTTTCCCGCCGTCGCTTGCCAATATATAAAAGCCTGTTTTCCCCAGGGTGTACTTTTCCATCAGGGTTTTCCAGCCGGAGACGGACAGATTGATGCCGGCTGCTCCGATGATTTCCTTACTGTCCTCCTGGTATACGGGGGCTACTACGCTTACCACAGTCGCGCTGGATACTGTATCCACATAAGGATCAGTCATGACTACATCCTGTTTTTTAAGAAGTTTTTGGTACCAGGGGCTTTCCTCTACCTTCCAGCCGGAGGCTGATACGCTTCCGTCAGATTGCACCATTTGGCTGGAGTCGATATCCGCAACCCACGCGCTTGAAATGTGCTCTGAGTCTGACTGTTGGATTTTGATCAGGGTATCCTTGACCTGCGGAAATTCTGCGGCCGCGGTGATGGGAATTCCCGGTGCAATTTCCGAGGCAAGATTTTCAAACTGCCTGTTGGTAGGCATCTGTCCGGCGATTGCCATATAATTGCGGAAATAACCCCCGATCTCATAAGATGCAACCTGAGATTTTGCTGCGAGTTCGCTGGCAGTCAGCTCCGATACGGACGAGTGTACCGCATTCAATGAGATGACCGCTGCGATGCAATACGTAACTGCGACAGGTATTCCGATTAGTACAAGGATCTTTGTCAATAAGCTTCTCGTTTGCATGTTTTCTATTTTCTCCCTTTCCTAGAATATGCTGTATTGCTTTTATTCTGTTGACTGATTGCCTTTTTCCCAATTCTCGGGGCTCCTGGTAAAGAACTGGTAACAACCTGTGGCTTTTTACCCTCTTTTTATTTCCCGCAAACGCCAAAAACAGTTTTTTGTTTTCAAGAGACAGTAAAACCCTCAAAAAATAAAAAGGAGGCCGTTTCAGGTCTCCGTCCAGATGAGGTTTGAATGTATTCAAAAAGTGATATTTGGCTGCAAGGCGGCGATGCCGGCTGCCAGGGACTGTATTTCCTCCTGGGAATAAGGCCTTTCCCGGATCCGCTCCGCATCCTTCGGTAGATATCTTTCGGGCATTTTGTAACGGTTCAGGACATAGCGGGGAACCTTCGGGATTTCCCGCGCCATCATGACGAGTTCCTCGTGGCCCAATTGGGGGATCACGGTGGTCCTTACCTCGAAGGGGACATCGTTTTCAGAAAGCAGCCGGATGGTTTCGATCACCCGGCCGGGGTCGCTTCCCTCCCCGCAAAATTCCGAATAACGGGCTGAGGGAGCCTTGTAATCCACTGCGAAATAGTCGCATAACTTGCGCTCAAGAAGCTTGCCAACGATTTTCGGTCGGGAACCGTTGGTATCCAGTTTGATCCGGTATCCAAGGCCTTTCAGGGCTTCGATAAACGGGATCAGATCGCTCTGGAGCGTCGGCTCTCCTCCTGAAATAACCACACCGTCCAGAAGTCCCGCCCGCCTCTGGAGAAAATCCATCACGCAGTGAGGCGTCAGGATGATGTGGCTGCCGTCGATGAGGGAGCGGTTGTGACAGTAGAAACAGTCGAAATTGCAGCCCGGTACAAACAGCACGCAGGAAATCAGTCCCGGAAAGTCGATCAGGGAGCTCTTTACGATGCCTGAAATATTCATGAGAATTTACTCCTTCATTACGTATTTCACGCGCTGATTATATTCCTCCTGTTTGCCCTTGTTGAAATTCTGCACCGGACGCAGGTAACCCACGACGCGGCTCCAAACCTCGGTAGAGCCGCCGCATTCCGGACAGGAAAAATGCTCTCCGGAAATATAGCCGTGGTTGTTGCAGATGGAAAAGGTCGGAGTCAGCGAGATATAAGGCAGCTTGTAGTTGGTGAACGTCTTGCGGATCAGGCGCTTTGCAGCGTTGATGTCCTTGATTTCCTCGCCCAGGTAAAGGTGCAGCACCGTGCCGCCCGTGTAAAGGGATTGGAGTTCATCCTGCAGATCCAGCGTTTCAAATATATCGTCGGTATAACCCACCGGAAGCTGGGATGAATTGGTGTAATAAGGCTGATTGTTTCCGGCGGTGATGATATACGGGTATTTCTTTTTATCCTTCTGGGCCAGCCGGTAGCTTGTTCCTTCCGCCGGCGTCGCCTCCAGGTTGTAATAATGTCCGGTCTCCTCCTGGATTTCCTTGATGATGTCTCTCATATAAGTGAGGGTCCTGATGGCAAAATCCTGCCCGTCGGCTGTCGTCAGGTCATTTTCCGGCCCCAGGAGGTTCTGGCAGGCCTCGCTCATTCCGATGAGTCCGATGGTGTTGAAGTGATTGTACCAATAATAGCCGGTCTGGGCCTTGATTCCGGAGAGAAAATTCGCCGAATAGGGATAGAGGCTGCGGGCGGTCTGCTCTTCAATGACCTTGCGCTTGATTTCCAGGCTGTTTCGGGCGATATTCATCTGCTGCCACAGCCTGGTCCGGAATTCCGACTCGCTGGTTGAAATGTAGGCCAGCCGCGGCAGATTTATCGTAACGACGCCGATGGAGCCGGTGAGCGGGTTGGAGCCGAACAGTCCGCCTCCGCGCTTTCGGAGCTCGGATGTGTCCAGCCTGAGCCGGCAGCACATGGAAAGAGCGTCCTCCGGAGAAAGGTCCGAATTGATGTAATTTGAAAAATACGGAACGCCGTATTTGCAGGTGAGTTCCATGATCTTGTTGATTACGGGGCTGTCCCAGTCAAAATCCTTGGTCACGTTGATGGTGGGGATCGGGAAGGTGAAAACCCTGCCCTTGGAGTCTCCCTCCATCATG
>DAITKX010000009.1:37881-51821 GCA_036835995.1 Bacillota bacterium
AAGCCGTGTTGAAAAGGTCCATTTCTTTCTGGAACTCCCCGTAGGTCTTATCCATGAGATGGCCGCCCACGATGGCGTATTCGTTCCTCAGGGTGCTGGGAGGAATCAGGTCAAAGGTCAGATTTGAGAAAGGGCATTGGAATCCGACCCGGGTCGGCACATTCAGATTGAATATGAATTCCTGAATCGCCTGTTTGACCGCTTTATACTCGAGATTATCATAGTAGATAAAAGGCGCGCAATATGTGTCGATGGAGGACCAGGCCTGAGCCCCCGCGGTTTCCCCCTGAGTTGTGAAGGTGGAGTTGACGATCTGGCCCAGGAAGGTTCTCAAGTGTTTCGGGGCATGGGATTCCACCTTGCCGGGGACGCCGCCGAAGCCGTTCATCAGGAGCTGCCTGAGATCCCAGCCGGCGCAGTAAGGACCGAAAAATCCCAGATCGTGTATATGGATATCCCCGGAGACATGGGCTTCCCTGATCTCGTCGGAGTAGATTTCATGGAGCCAGTAATTCTGGGTAAAGGCCTCGCGCACGTAATTGTTCAGGCCGTTGATGGATTTTTGGGTGTTTGCGTTCTCATTGACCTGCCAGTCCGCGTCGTTGAGATAGTCGGTAAACATATTGATGGTCGCTCCGATCAACGCGTTTGATTCCCGCGCGGAACGCCTTTTTTCGCGGTACAGGATATAAGCCTTTGCTGTCTTTGCGTGTCCGTTTTCAATCAGAACTTTTTCCACGATATCCTGGATGCCTTCTACGTCGGCGATCCCGTCGGGGTACCGCTCTTCCGCCAGCTTTTCAGACGTTGAAAAGTCGTTTCCACCCACTGCCTTTGCGGCTTTGAATATTGCCAATACAATTTTTTCCTTTTTAAACAGTACGATCGAACGGTCACGTTTTATGATCTGTTTCAGCATGATATCTTACCTCCTGGCTGCTTTGTCAACCGATGCTATGTATAAATTGCAAAAAACTACAACATATTGAGATGTTCGACAACCTAGACACCATATATCATAATCATTCTTCCAGTTGCTGTCAATAAAAGAAAAAAACTCGATGAAAAAATGCAAGAAATTTAAAATATTCAGAAAACAATTCAAAGGGCTAAAATTAATGGCCCGTTCGGAGGCGTAACGAACAGACGCCCGGGAACCGGCCATGTAAGGTTCATTATATTCGCTATACTCGTTATTATTAAGAGGTGATTTTTATAATATGATATCCGAAAACTCAAGGGTCGTAGCCTGAACGATCTTATTTCCGTTGATCTTGTGAGAATCCAGCGATTCATCCTGAAGGATGGGGAACAGTACGGAGAAGGTGGAACCGTAGCCCTCCTGGCTGACGACCTGGATCTTTCCGCCCAGACTTTCCACCAGAAGCTTTACCAGGTACAGTCCGATCCCCGTACCCTCGGCCTGACGCGTAAAAGAGGTGTCCGCCTGGCCGAACCGTTCGAATATGATGACCTTCTTATCCTCAGGTATACCGATGCCCCGGTCCTGGATATCGATCTTCAGATTGGCGCCCTGCTTATACAGAATGACATTGATACTTTTATTCGGCGGAGTAAATTTAATTGCGTTGGAAAGAAGGTTCAAAATAATCCGCTCATATTTTTCAATATCCGTCGAAACCATCACCTGATCGCAGGTGGAGTGAAACGTAAGCCGAAGGGATTTCTGATCGGAATACGACCTGACCGATTCCACGATTTTCTCCGTCAGGGATACGATTTCCACATTGTTGAAATTTACCTTCATCCGACCGGCCCTCAGCCTTGTGATATCCAGAAGGTTGTCCACCAGGCGCTGCTGGCGAAGAGAGTTCTGCTTGATTTTGGATAGATAATTCCTTATCTTCGGGGTGATATCTTCCTTGCAGACGATTTCCATGGTCTGGACCGCCGCGTTTATGATGGCGATGGGGGTCTTGAATTCATGGGTAATGATGGTGATGAAATCGTCCTTCATCTCGATGGTCTCCTGAAGGAGCCGCATTTCCCTGCGCTCCGCGTCGTGGAGCATTTTTTCCGCCAGTTTTTTCTCCGTGATATCTCTGCAGATGCCCGTAGTACCGATGACATTTCCGTAGTCGTTGTAAACCGGGCTCTTAAAGACCTCGTTCCACCTGCCGTTTTCATTTTTCTCCTCAAAGCGCACCTTTTTTTTGTTGGTTATAATGTCGACGTCGCCGAACAGAAAGGTGTCCGCCTGGGCTTTGGAGAATATCTCAAAATCATACTTCCCGATAACGTTCTCCTTCAGGCAGCCGTACTGGTCCTCAAAAGACTTGTTCACGGCCATATAGCGGCCCTGAAGGTCTTTGAACCAAGCCACAAAAGGCAGGTTGTCAAGGATCACCTGCATCTGCGTGAGGGGTTTGGAAATTTCTTCGCTTTCAGTTATATCGAAGATAATCGAGTGTATGTATTTCTTGCCGTTTAATGCAATTAATCCTGAGTTGACTCTGACGCTTTTTATTTCTCCTGTAGAAATTCGATGCTTAAAGGCGAAACTGTTTTTTACATGGGAAGCCGCAAGGTTGAGTTGAGTATAAATCTGGTCGGACTTTATGTTGCAGAGATCCGTTAGCTTTAACTCCAGAATTTGCTGATAGCTATACTTGTAAAAAGTGCATGCTGCGTAGTTGGCATCTACGATCTTTAACGTTTCGTAATCGATGATGAGCATTATTGAAACATTATTTTTAAAGAAGATATTATAAAATTGGTCATCGCCATGTTGTAAATAGACATCCATGGTCTTTTTTCCTCGCTACGTAATTCGTATGTTTTCCCGTCCTTTCTACATACAATACCAAAAAAGATTATACCAAATAGAAACAGAAAGGGAAGGGTGTTCGTTCAACAAAGTAACACAGATATCGACATAAGGTGACAGCAAAAAATGACGCGGGCCTTTCAAGCAGAATTGGTTTTCGGAATTTATGCTTTTATAAATTTTACTTCTGGCTTTTGACTGAAAATGTGAAAAAGCACATTTTCATTTAAGACCATTTATCAAAAGCCTTAGTCGTGAAATTTGAAAGCATATAAAATTCCTCAAAAGATTCTGTTTGAAAGGCCTGCGTCATTAAGATTAGCAAAATCAGAGGCGGAAGTCCCGGCGGCCTTCTCCGATCTCGTCAAGGTAGCGAATCACAATGCTGCGGACCTTTTCCCGGGGGACGTTGCCGATTTCCTTTGCGATCAGTTCATCTCCCAGCCGTTTTGTCTCCGGGGAGGCGTAGTCCTCCAAGTATTCCTTCAGCGTCATCAGGGCGTTGGGATGACAGCAGTTTTGGATTTCTCCGTTTTTGCTCAGGGCCATGAAACGGTCTCCCGTGCGCCCCTCTCGGTAGCAGGCGGTGCAGAAGCTGGGGATGTATCCGAGCTTCATGAGCCATTGAACGACTTCGTCCAGGGTCCGGCTGTCCTGCACGTCGAACTGCTCTGAATTTTCGTCCTCCGGCTCCGGTTCCACATAGCCTCCCACGCTGGTTCTGGAAGCGCCGCTGATCTGGGATATGCCAAGATGCAGCACCCGCTCCCGGCAGGCCTGACTTTCTCTGGTTGAGACGATCATTCCCGTGTAGGGAACCGCAATGCGGATACAGGCGACGATTTTGGCAAAGGTATCGTCGTCGATTCCGTTGTCAAAGGCCGAGGGATCGATATCGTCCGCGTGGCGGATCCGCGGAACGCTGATGGTGTGGGGACCTACGCCTTTGGCGGCTTCCAGATGCTCCGCGTGCATCAGAATTCCGACGAAGTCATAGCGGTAAAGCTCCAGACCGAAAAGGACGCCGAGGCCGACGTCGTCGATGCCGCCTTCCATGGCCCGGTCCATGGCTTCCGTGTGCCAGGCGTAATTGTGCTTCGGGCCTGACGGATGCAGCTTTTCATAGCTTTCCTTATTATACGTCTCCTGAAAGAGGATGTATGTCCCGATGCCGGCGTCTCTCAGCTTTCTGTAATTGTCGACGGTAGTGGCGGCGATGTTCACATTGACCCTGCGGATGGCGCCATTTTTGTGCTGGATGCTGTAGATGGTCTCGATACATTCCAGAATATATTCGATGGGATTGTTTACCGGGTCCTCCCCCGCCTCGATTGCAAGGCGCTTATGCCCCATATCCTGAAGAGCGGTCACTTCCCGCCTGATATCCTCCTGGCTGAGCTTTTTCCGTGCGATATGCTTGTTCTTCATATGGTAAGGGCAGTAGACGCAGCCGTTTACGCAGTAGTTGGAAAGATAGAGGGGCGCGAACATGACGATGCGGTTTCCGTAGATATCCTTCTTCATCTGTTCGGCGAGTGCGTAGATTTCCCGGTTTTTGTCCTCCAGCCCGCAGTCGAGCAAAACGGCGGCTTCCCGGTGGGACAGGCCCTTTCTCTGACGCGCTTTTTCGAGGATCTCATCGATCAACTTCGCGTTGATGCTGTTGGCTTCGGCGTAGGCCAGCGTTTCTTTTATCTCTCTATCGTCTATGAATTCTTCCGCCCTGGGTGATTTTACATCATACATCTCTTCTTTCCTCCTGATTCATACTTTCCCGTTTTCGATCCGTACTGCCGCCCGGTTTCGTCAATTTCGAGTCGCCCCGGTCCACGACGACATTATATCCGATGCTGCTGATCCTTTCGTCGATGCAATGGCGGCATTCGGCCGCTTCATCGCCGGTGCAGATCTTGTTATCGTAGAGCAAATATTTCTTCCTGACTTCCCGCGGAGACAGGTTCGGCATCACCACATTGGCTCCGGCCAGGATCCCCTTTTCCCTGCCCATGGGATCGATGGTTCCAAGGGCTGTGGTCGCCGGAAGCAGTACTTGCGGCAGCATGAGCCGGATGAGGCCCAGCAGAAACAGGGTCAGCTCGGCGGTACCGCCTGGCTCTGCGGCAAAAGGCGTGTCGTGATGGGGGATAAAAGGGCCGATCCCGATCATTTGGGGCTGAAGTTCATGCAGGAAGAGCAGATCGGCCGCGAGCTGTTCCGAGGTCTGCCCGGGAGAGCCTACCATAAATCCGCTCCCCACTTCATATCCGATTTCCTTCAAATCCATCAGGCATTTCTTCCGCGTTTCCAATGTAAGGGAAGGGGGATGGAGGCTGCTGTAATGAACCGGGTCGGCGGTCTCATGCCGGAGCAGGTAACGGTCGGCGCCTGCGTCATAAAAGGCCCTGTAACTTTCGCGAGAGCGCTCCCCGATGGAGAGCGTCACGGCGCAATCGGGATAACGGGCTTTGATATCCCGGATGATATCGGCGAGCATTTCATCGCTGTAATATCCGTCCTCGCCTCCCTGGAGGACAAAGGTACGAAAACCAAGCCCGTAACCTTCCTCGCAGCAGGACAGGATCTCCTCCTTCGTCAGCCGGTATCTGGACGCTTTGCTGTTGCTCCTTCGGATGCCGCAATACAGGCAGTCGTTCCTGCAGTAGTTGGTAAACTCGATCAACCCTCTCAGATAAACGTCGTTTCCGTAGTGCTCCTGCCGTATCCTGCGGGCTTTTTCGAATAAATACTCCGCAAGCTCTGGGGTGCGGCCGTCGATCAGAGAAACGAATTCCTCCTTTGACAGCACATGCTCCCGCTCCAGTTTATCGATCAAATCTTTCATGGTTCATTCTCCCCGTTTATTTTTCTTCTTCGGCTTCTTTGCTTTCGGTTGAGGTCTTGGCGTAAACGGTTTTGATATTTACTCCGGGGAGCATTCCCAGCTTTCCGGCGAGGGTGCTGATCACGTCGGCTGGAGCGTCCACACAGACGCTGATGATGGAAATGCCCCGCTTTGGATAGGGCAGCCCCATGCGTCCGATGATGTATTCTCCGTATTGATGGAGCAGGTGATTCAGATTTTCCGCGGAGTCACGGTCCTCGACGATGATTCCCATCAAAGCGACTCTCGATTCCATAAGATATTCCTTTCTTCCGGCGCCGCCGGGCAGCGGGCTCCGGTGCCTGACGGCAAGGGCTTCGGCGCCTGACGGCATAAAAAAACGCCTTTTAAAGGCGCGGAAATAGCAGAAACAGCCATGTAGCGATACAGGTATACAGGTTTTCTCTCTATTTTGTGCCTTTCCCCTCAGGGCGAACCTTCGGGCGTCAGAACAACGAACTTTATGTTAAATTATTAACGTATAATATTCAATATATCATGAAATCTTGCCCGCCGCAATAAAAAAATGCAGATGATAGCATAAGAAAACTGTTACTGTTAGAGACTGTTAAAAGCTGTTCATTTTTTTCGATTTAGGACGGCCATTTCAGCAAATTATTTGTTTTGATGAATTTATTCGGGGGCATAGCGCTATAACAGCATCAAATTCAAGAATCCGTCAACATGGCGTTCTAAATCGAAAATTTTGTGCAGGCATAAAACTTCGGCAGGCGTTGTTACTGGCAGAGCCCGTGTGATACAATTAAACAAAAACCGGACCAAAGGAGGGATACGGATATGGAAGAGAGAAGCATCTCCGGAAGGGAAACCAACGAGAGGGCTGCGGTCACTTCGTCTCAGATGAAGGAGATCGAGCGCAGGGCCGACGAGGCGGGGCTTTCCTATTATCAGATGATGGAAAACGCGGGGACAGGCGCGGCGGAGTACATTGCGTCGGAACATCCCGTAGCGGGGAAAACCGTTTTTATCTTTTGCGGAAAGGGCAACAACGGCGGGGATGGCTTTGTTGTCTCCAGAAAGCTTGTGGAAAAAGGGGCGTCCGTCAGGCTGTTCCTCGCGGAAGGGGAACCCAAAACGGCGGATGCGGTCAAAAATAAGAAAATTTGCGATGCGATGGGAATTCCAGCGACCGATTTGACAGGGGAGAACGCCGGACGGCTTGACGCCGCCGCAGAGGGCGCGGATCTCATCGTCGATGCGGTTTACGGAACGGGATTCCACGGCGCGCTGAGGCAACCCGCCAGAAGGATCGTCAGAATGATCAACGGTTCAAAGGCGGCGGTTTACGCTCTGGACATCCCCAGCGGATTGAACGGCGACACGGGAGAAGCCGACGAAGACGCGGTGCGGGCTGGCTGTACCATCGCGTTCCATCGTCTGAAACCGGCCCACCTCATGGGAAAATGCGCTGTGTTTTGCGGAAAGACCGTGTGCCTTTCCATCGGAATCGACGATGTGCTCGATCAAGATGTGCCCGATCAAAATGAAAAGACGGATTCCGGCACACTTTAAAGGGTGCTGAGAATCCGTCCGAATATCTGAAACATTGTGTTTATATGATTTTGTCTTCTTTATTTTCGTCCATAGGATGATTTTTTGTCTTTTTACGCTGCCGGACGCATTCCGTCAGAAGGTATTCGATCTGGCCGTTGATGGAACGGAAGTCGTCCTCCGCCCAGGCGGCAAGCTCCTTCCAGAGAGACGGTGACAATCTCAATAGCAGTTGTTTTTTGTCTTTTTCTTTATTTTCCATCGTTCGGCATCCCACCTTTCCTGATTGTTTTGCACGGAGCAGTCATCACGCACTTTAATAAATGGTGCCGCTGTTTACGATTGGCTGGGCTTCCTTGTTGCCGCAGAGCACCACCAGAAGATTGCTGACCATCGCGGCCTTTCGCTCCTCGTCCAGCTGAACGATTTGCTTCTGACTCAGCTTATCGAGGGCCATTTCTACCATGCCGACGGCGCCTTCCACGATCATCTGTCTTGCGGCGATGATTGCGGAGGCCTGCTGCCTCTGGAGCATCGCGGCGGCGATTTCCGGCGCATAGGCCAGATGGGTGATCCTAGCTTCGATGATTTCCAATCCGGCGATCTCTACCGATTTCTGAATTTCCACCTTCAGCTTTTCAGCCACCTCCTGGCTGCTTCCCCTGAGGGATTTTTCCTGATTTTCATTGTTTGAATCGTACGGGTAGAGCCGGACGATATTCCGGAGCGCCGAGTCACACTGTATGGAAAGGTATTCCGTATAGCTGTCGACGTTGAAGGCGGCCTTTGCCGTATTGACGACCTTCCAGATCACAACGATTCCGATGATGATTGGGTTTCCGAGTTCATCGTTGATCTTCTGCTTGTCGTTGTGGAGCGTCATCGTTTTCAGAGACATGATCTTGCTTGGCTTTTTCATGCTCTGAATTGCGGTTTTTCCCGACGAACCGGATGGCTCGGAAGCGGCGACTGTCGCTGCCGGCTCTGTAACGGGATGGAATGCGGTGACGAAGGGATTCACGAAGAAAAATCCTTCTCCCTTCAGCGTTCCGTGATATTTCCCGAATAAGGTGAGCACAAGGGCCTCATTGGGCTTCAGTATCTTCAATCCCGCAAACAGGATCGGGCCGATTATACCAAAATAGAGCACGCATGCGACGATCAGCGGAATGTTGGCGGCTCCCGCGTCAGCGTGAATCATGCTGAAAATGAACCCTGCGACGGCTGCGATCATAAGCAGAATGTTGAGAATCAGCATGAGCATTCCGCTTATGGACTTCAGAGTGATTTCCTCGAAGTGCAGCTGCCTTTCTTCAGATTTCGATGTATTTGTCATATATAATACCCCCTTCTTTTAGATCCTTTTTAAGACCGGCGTGATATCAAATTGATATCATTAATATATTACATTAAAAATTAGGCGGCGTCAATAATAAGCATAGCTAAAATAAAATCCAAAAAACTCCAAAACGCTCAAGAAAACATGCTCAAAAAACAAACTTGACAATTAGTACGATAGTGGTACTATATAGACAAAATGGTACGAAAATCGTATCAAACGAGAGGACAATTTTATGAATGCTGAAAAGATGAAACTGAATTCACTGAAAAAGTTTGATCAGGATGCCCCGGATTATGAGTCGACATCAGACGGACAATTCTGCGCAAGGGCATATCCCGCCATTCTGGAGGAGCTGAACAGAGGCGGACCCCAGGCGATACTGGATGTGGGCTGCGGTCCGGGAATCCTATTATCCGGAGCAAGTACAGGGAGCAGGCTTTACGGCATCGATCTTTCAGCCAATATGATCGATGAGGCTCGAAAGAAATTAGGGGATCGGGCGGAATTGGCGGTGGGGGACGCGGAGAAGCTGCCCTGGCGGGAAGAGCTTTTCGACACCGTTTTGTGCACGTTTTCCTTCCATCATTATCCCAATCCTGATGGGGTGTTAAGTGAAATGCGCCGCGTTTTAAAGACCGGGGGGAGGCTGATCCTTGCGGACCCGTGGCTTCCATCGCCATTCCTGCAGCTGTTAAACCTGATCATCCGGTATTCGCGGGACGGTGATATCCATGAATATTCCAAGAAGGAGATTGAGACGCTCCTTCGCAGCAACGGTTTCCAAATCAGCACATACCGGCATCCGGCGCCGGACAGCTTTCTGCTGACAGCAATAAAGGGGTGATTGTTTTGACTGTTTTTCGCGAAAGAGATATGGATCGACTCAGCGGGATCTATCACAAGCTGTATTATAAGATGGTTCATAGCAAATATGAGGCGAAATTCCCCCTGATCAGCGGGTTATCCGGTCTGGAGATGGGAGTTTTAGGGGTGCTGTCGGACTTTCCCGACGCAAACCTGAAGGAAATCTGCGCGCGGCTTGCCATATCGAAGAGCACCTTGACCAGCGCCGTGAACCGCTTGGTAAGCCGGGGATACGTGAACCGGGCCGTCAACGCGTCGGATCGCAGATCCTTTACTCTGACGCTGACAGAGACCGGCCGGAGGGCGCAGCATGAACATATCGCCTCCGAACGCGCCATATACGCTAAAATCTTAGCGGCCATGGCTTCCGAACAGGAGGTAGAACAGCTGCTAAATCTATTTGAAAAAATTGCGGAGGAGTTTTAGAAAAAAATATACGATACAGATTTGCCGTCACATAGTGTAAAGGGTGGGTCTTTATTAAAATTAATGTTATAATAAAAGGACACGGGTTGTTTAATTACTGTTCAATTATTTGAATATAGAGCAGCAAGGCTTGCCGCTGTGTTCAAAATTTTGCTTGTAGGGCAGTTTTTTAATGCTTTCCGGCCTATTGAAATGGAAAATATACACTATGCTCGAGAATATGAGCAAAAAAGTGCCCTACACTTGAAACTTTGAACCGAATGGGGGAAAATACTGCCTAAGCTTGAAAATTTGAGCATGGCAGCAAATGCGCAGCAGCAATTTAGAGAGGTGTAGAATGATTAAAGGCATTGTTTTCGATATGGATGGGCTTATGTTTGACACGGAGCGCCTTTCGGCAAAGAGCTGGGCCTTTGCCGGCCGGCAGATGGGATTTGAAATCACAGAAGCCATGGCAGTTAAAACGTTGGGGTTAAACATCAGAGACACAGAGCGCGTTTTAAGGAATGAGCTGGGCGAAGGATTCGATTTTTCCGCAGCAAAGAAGATAAAGATTGATTATATGACTTCATGCATAGAGCGCGATGGGCTTCCTATGAAACCCGGCCTGAAGGAGCTGCTTGATTATTTAACCGCAAATCATTTCAAGATAACGGTCGCCACATCTACCGAAAGGGAAAGGGCGCAATACTATTTTGACAAGGCCGGTATTTCCGGATATTTTAATAAAATCGTCTGCGGCGACATGATAGAGCGGGGAAAACCGGAGCCGGATATCTACTTAAAGGCGTGCGAAATACTGGACGTGAATCCCGGAGAATGCATGGCCCTGGAGGATTCACCCATGGGAGTGCTGTCCGCGTCCAGAGCAGGCATGAAACCCGTTATGATCCCCGATCTGCTGCAGCCGGACGAGGAGACGGGCAGCCTGTTATACGCAAAACTTTCGACCTTGTTCGATGTGATTGAACTGCTGTCTGAGCAGATCAAGAACCGGCTGGAATAATAGGGGAGCTGGCAAAACAGTAAGGAAACCGGCTGGACTAATGAAGAAAGCGGAACTGTCAAAAACAACGAGGAAACAGGAAAAGACAATAAAATAGGAGGTAACTCATGTATCTGATTATCACGGCAAGTCCGAATAAGGACGGCCTTACGGCCGCTTGTGGAAAGGCGGCTTATGACGGAATTTCCAGCGCGGGAGGATCCGCGGAGCTGATCGACATCAGCGAGCTGAAGCTTCAACCCTGCAGAATCTGCGGCAACGGCTGGGGAAAATGCCGCAATACGGGAATGTGCATCATCGACGACAGTCTTGCGGATATTCAAGAGAAGATCAGGGACTGCGAAGGTCTGTTCCTTGTCACACCGGTTTATTTCTGGCAGCCTGCCGAGCGAATGAAGTACTTTTGCGACCGCTTCCGACGCTGTGAGGCGTTCCGGGAAGGCGGCAGCTGGGCTGCGGGTAAGCAGGTCAACCTCGTGGCCGCCGCAGGGGGTACCGGCAACGGCACCGTAACGGCCCTTGGGGAGCTTGAAAACTGGTGCAGGCACGTTCATGCGATCCCTCAGGAGCGGATCAGCGTAACGCGCTTCAACCGCGCCGCCGCCCTTTCGCTGATCGAGGACGCCGGAGCCCGTCTGGTCAGGGGCGAGTTTTTCCAGGCGCTTTAAAGGCTATTCGGACATTGAATGAGGATATGTGTAAGGCCATCCTAAATCCTCTTTGACATCTTGCGGAACACATCTTCCAGCGCAAAATAGCACTCGTCAAACAGCTCTTTTACAGGGGCGTATTTTTTAACGGCTTCCGGGTCCGGCGTGTGAACGGAATCGAGGTTGATGAATTTATCGATGGCCGTAAAATCCTTAAATATGCCGGCTCCGACGCCGCCTGTTACGGCAGCCCCCATGGAGCCCGCTTCTTCCAGCAGGGACGGTACGGAAACCTTGGCGTTATAGATATCCGCCATGATCTGCCGCCATACGGCGCCTTTCGCGCCTCCGCCTATGACCAGAATCTCATCGATGTCAACCTGTGTTCTGAGGACGTCGAGGCAGATGGCCAGATTCATCGTGACGCCTTCCATCACGCTTCTTAAAATATCGCCCCGGGTATTTTCCGGTTTTAAGCCGATCCACGCGCCCTTTGCGTCCGGATTCCAGCGGGGAGCCCGCTCTCCCAGAAGGTAGGGAAGAAAGATAACGCCGTTGGAACCGATGGGGCTTTGAGCGATCTGCTCGTTCATATACTCATAGGGAGAAGCTCCGTTTTGCGCTGCGTTGTAAGTCTCCATGGTGCAGATCGTGTTTTTCAGCCAGCTATAAGAACCTCCGGCGTATTGCATGGTGCCGTTAGGCGCATATAATCCGGGCACGATGTGGGCCCAGGTGACAATTCTCATCTGCTCGTCAAAGATAGGTTTCTCCGATGTGGTTGTGATCCAGGCGGAAGTCCCCATGCAATTGTAGGTCTTTCCGGGCGCAATGGAACCGCAGCCGATATTGGCGGCAACGCCGTCGCCACCGCCGAGGACGACAGGGGTTCCGGCGGCAAGCCCTGTGGCTTTTGCCGCTTCCTCCGTAACGCCGCCACAAAGGTAGAGGGCTTTAATTCCGGAAGCTTATCGGGATCAATTCCCGCGTATGCTAAAATCTCTTCCGACCACTGCAATGTGTTCAGATCGAAGCAGCCGTTGCTGTTGCCGTCAGAAGGCTCCGTATAAAAATTGCCCGTCAGACGGAATACGATAAAATCCTTTGCGTTTAACGTCTTATATGTACGGTCGTAAATGTCCGGTTCGTTGTCCTTTACCCACATCAGCTTCTGGATTCCGTAGGAGGCGGTGTTCCGGTGCCCTACGATATGGTAAAAGTCCCATTGACTGATGTGGCTTTCGATTTTGGCCGCCTGCTTCTGAGCCCGCTGATCGGCCCAAATCATGGATGGACGGAGAGGATTCCCATGGCGGTCGACGCACAGGCAGCCCATCATTTGTCCGCTGAAGCTGATGGCGCCGATCTCTTTTGCGTCGATGCCGGTAGACTGAATCAGCTTTCTGCTGGTATGGCATACCGCGTTCCACCAGTCTTCCGCATCCTGCTCCACCCAGGTGTCGTTGAAATAATGTGTATCATACGAATATACTTCGCTTCCAATAAGCTGACCCTCAGAAGAAAAAAGCGTGGCTTTGTTTCCCGAGGTGCCTAAATCGTGCGCTAATATATAAGTCGGCATAGATGATTCCTCCAATGTTATTCATTCTCGGGGAATACCGTGATTTCGAAGCTGTTTCGGTCGCCGCGATATCTGGCCAGAGAATATTCAATGGGTTTGCCGAAGGTGCTGTAACCGGTGGATGTAAAATGCTGAATCGGTTTTCCTTTTTTGATATTCAGCAAATTAGCATCTTCCGCGGTGGCTTCCACCGCCTCAACGATACGCTCCACCCGAAAGACAGTAGTCGCGGGGGACTGGCGCAAGATCGCGTACAGGCGTTCCTGCTCCAGATTGTGTTCCATTACAAAGGAGCACGTATCGTAGGGGAGATAGGTCTTGATCGTTACAATCGGTTCACCGTCGGCCAGGCGTTTTCTATAAAGAAAGATTACAGATTCATTTTCTTTGATTTCCAAATGCTTCGCAACGACCTCGGTTGCGGGCATCGTCTTCAATTCCAGCACCTCGGTGCTCGGTTCCATACCGGCGCGAATGATCTGATCGTTAAAGCTTTCCAGCTTTTTGATAAAATCCTGATTGATCTTCGGCAGGGATACAAAGGTTCCCTTGCTTTTTACTCTGTATAGCCAGCCTTCCTGCACCAGCTCCGTAACGGCCTGACGTACCGTGGTGCGGCTGATCTTAAAGGCGTCGCTGATTTCATTTTCGGTGGGAATCATGTCCCCGCTTTTATAATTTCCATCCTGAATTTCAGAAAGAATAAGCTGTTTCAGCTGAAAATACAAAGGAATCGGCACCGATTTGTCTATTGATGATAGCTTTGTAAGCATAAATAATCCTCCTGGGTTTCAAAAAATATTCTATTGTAATATTCTAACATACCAAATTTATACTTACAATAATGTAATGATAATAAGTATTATTATCATTACATAGGACCTTTTAT
>DAITKX010000010.1:0-14392 GCA_036835995.1 Bacillota bacterium
TAACGGCCTCTAAGCGGCAAATTCATACTCCACACTGAAAATTTTGCACACGCCGATGTCCTTGCCTGCCCCATACCCCAAATTTTGAGCATGGCGACATCCTTATTTCCTAATCATCCTTATTTCTCCTAGACATCCCAGTCATCCCACTTTAAATGATATTTCCTATTGTACGAAAAAGGGGCTGGCCCAGCTTGTCGCTGCCGGGTCAACCCTTCGAAAATACAAGGTTTCTAATAAAAGATTTCTAACTGCAAGGTTTTCTATTAAAAGATTTCTAACTGCAAGGTTTTCTATTGAAAGATTTCTAACTGCAAGGTTTTCTAAATGCAAGATATTCGAGTCGATTATTTATCCAGTGGCTTCATCGTCGGGAACAGAATGATATCCCGGATCGACGGCGCATTGGTAATCAGCATGATCACCCGGTCGATACCGATGCCCAGCCCTCCTGTGGGAGGAAGTCCCACCTCCAGAGCGTTTACAAAATCCTCATCCATGGGATGGGCCTCTTCATCCGTTCCGGCGTCCAACTGTGCCTGCTGCTCCTTGAACCTCTCATATTGATCGATGGGATCGTTCAGCTCGGAGAAGGCGTTGGCGATTTCCCAGCCGTTTACATAAGCCTCAAACCTTCTGGTAATTCTCGGGTCCTGGGGATCTCTCTTTGAAAGGGGCGATATTTCCACAGGATGCCCGGTGATAAAGACAGGGCCGTCCAGGTAGCCCGGCACATCCTCGCAGAAGGCCTCAAACATTTCCGCCAGGATCTTGCCTCTCGTCAGGCCTTTTACGTCATCCTCATCCATGCCCTTGCCGATGGCAGCCGCTCTCGCCTCCTCGTCGGTCTCGATGGCGGCAAAGTCCACTCCGGTGATCTCCTTGATGGCCTCCGCCATGTTCAGCCGCCTCCAGGGCGGCGTCAGGTCAAAGGTTTTGCCCTGATATTCGATGACCATGCTTCCGTTGGCGGCTAAGGCGGCCTTTGAAACCACCTGCTCCGTAACCTCCATCATGTCGTCCATGTCGCCGTAGGCCATATAACATTCCATCGACGTAAATTCAGGATTGTGGTTTCTGTCCATTCCCTCGTTTCGGAACATTTTGCCCATTTCATAGACCCGGTCCAGGCCGCCGACGATCAGCCGCTTCAAATATAATTCGTTGGAAATACGCAGCTTCATGTCCAAATCAAGGGTGTTGTGATGGGTGGAAAAGGGCCTGGCGTTGGCGCCGCCCGCGATGGTGGTCAAAATCGGGGTATCCACCTCAAGATAGCCATAATCGTTCTCCAATACATCCTTGATGGCATGGATGATCTTTGACCGCAATACAAACGTATTCCGCACTTCCGGATTCATGATGAGGTCCACATATCTCTGTCTGTATCTGGTGTCCTGATCCTTCAGCCCATGCCACTTGCTGGGCAGGATCTGAAGGGATTTCGACAAAAGCTTGATCTCATGGCACTTGATCGAAATCTCGCCGTGCTTCGTTCTGAAGACTTCGCCGACAACGCCTACGATATCTCCGATATCATAAGTGAGGAAAATCTCGTATTCCTCAGGCGTGATGGCATCCTGTCTGATGTAGCACTGAATTCTGCTCTGTTTATCCTGTATATCAATAAAGGAAGCTTTTCCCATCTGACGTTTGGCCATGATCCTTCCGGCACAGGATACTTCCTTGCCTTCCATCTCATCAAAGTGATCTTTGATATCCTGGCTGTGGTTTTTCACGTCCCAATTTTCGATCAGGTAGGGATTTCTTCCCATCTCCTGAAGTTTTTTGAGCTTTTCACGTCTGATGAGCCTGAGTTCGTTCAAACTCTCTTCCGAAATTTCAACTTCTGTTTCCGCTTCATTCGCCGCCTGCATCCGGCCGGTGTCTTCTGTGCTCATAACATTTCCTCTTTCTTACTTTGTGATATCTAAAATCTTATAGTTTACGATTCCGTCAGGTACCTGTATCT
The DNA here is from genome assembly GCA_036835995.1 of Bacillota bacterium. GTDB lineage: Bacteria > Bacillota > Clostridia > Peptostreptococcales > Anaerovoracaceae > Anoxybacterium. The sequence continues at coordinate 1,973 of DAITKX010000010.1, forward strand.
CCGCGATATCGTTCACCATTTTTCCCAGAAGGGCCGCGCCTACAAGGGATTCGTTTGAAATCTTACCTTCAAAGGGATCCGCCTCCGTAGAACCAACGATGCTGAAATCCATGACCTCGTTCGTTTCAAGTTCCAAAACCTTGACCTTGAGACCGATTCCAACACGGTCGTTGGAGATGGACGATTCATCTATGATCTTTGCTTTGCGCATCATATTTTCCAATTTATTGATTCGTTCTTCCAGATCTGCCTGTTCATTTTTTGCCGAGTCATATTCGGAGTTTTCAGAAATATCTCCATAAGAGATCGCTTCTTTGATTCTTTCGGCGACTTCTTTTCTTCTGACCGTGACCAGTTCTTCATGCTCTGCTACTATTTTGTCATATCCTTCTTTTGTTAATAGCATTTCTTCAGCCATTTTCATGACCTCCTTTAATTTCTATAATAGATTCCGTTTGCCCGAAAGATGCGCTCGTATGCGGAGTATTGTATCATATTTTCACTCGATTGTAAACATGATATATCGGGCCCGCCTTGCGGCTCACGCCGTTCCCGCCCCGGAGACCGCCTCCTTCAGGGCGTCCGCATTCACGATGGTATTCAGCTGCCGCTTGAGCCCCGCGGAACCTGGAACTCCTTTGAAATACCAGCCCGCGTGCTTTCTCATTTCCCTTACCGCGGCATACTCTCCCTTTTCTTGAAGGAGCAGATCGAAATGTTTTAAAATGACCTCTATCTTTTCCCGCATGTCCGGCGGAGGTGGCGCCGGCCTGCCCTCCCACAACGCGAGGGCTTCACGGAAGATCCAGGGGTTGCCGAGAGCTCCTCTCGCGATCATCACAAAATCGCAGCCCGTTTCCTCCATCATCCTGAGAGCGTCGCGTCCGGAAAACACATCGCCGTTGCCGATGACGGGAATCGAGACTCCCTGTTTCACCTGCCGGATCATATCCCAGTCCGCTTTTCCGGAATAATACTGCTCCCGGGTTCTGCCGTGAACTCCGATGGCGGCGGCTCCCGCCGCCTCCACCGCCTTTGCCACCTCCACAGCGTTGACGCTGCCCGCATCCCAACCGATCCTGATCTTGGCGGTGACCGGTTTTCCGGCGTTTGCCACAGCTTCCTTCACGATGGATTCCACCAGCTTCGGATCTTTCAGAAGAGCCGAGCCCTCGCCGTTTTTCACGACCTTTGGAACCGGACAGCCCATGTTGATATCCAGGATGCAGTTCTCCCGGTCCGCAAGCTTTCTGGCCGCAAAGCCGATGATTTCCGGCTCCGAGCCGAAGATCTGAATGGCCACGGGCTTTTCCTCTTCATAGATCCGCAGAAGCCGCTCCGTAGCCTTGTCGTTGTAGTAAAGCCCTTTTCCGCTCACCATTTCAGAATAGACCAGTCCGGCTCCCTGTTCCTTACAGATCCGTCTGAAAGGGGCGTCGGTGATCCCGGCAAGGGGGGCCAGAAAAAACGGATTTTCTACCGCAACATTTCCGATCCTCATGCCTTGTGACCTTTGTTCTTCTCATATATGATTTCCAAGCCCTCCAGGGTCAGCAGCTTGTCGATGCAGTCGATGCAGTCGATCCCGCTGGTAATGAGAGTAGCGAGCCCGCCTGTGGCGACGACCTTGGGCGTTTTTCCCGTGGGGGAATGCTTCTTCAGTTCTTCCTTCATCTTCCGCACGATGTAATCCACCATGCCCATGTGTCCGTAGACCAGGCCGGACTGCATGCTTTCGATGGTATTTTTACAGATCACCTCTCCCGGTGTTTCCAGTTCAACCTTCGGCAGCTTTGCAGTCTTTTCAAATAAAGCGTCCGATGAAATCTTGAGGCCCGGAGCGATGGTCCCCCCCAGATACTCCGCCTTTTCCGTGACGGCGCAGAAGGTGGTGGCCGTGCCGAAGTCCACAATGATCAGCGGTCCGCCGTACTTTTCATAAGCGGCGACGGCGTTGACGATTCTGTCCGCGCCTACCTGTTTCGGGTTGTCGTACTTGATGATCAGACCCGTCTTGATGCCGGGGCCTATGACGATCGCCCGCCTGTTGAAATACTTCATCGACAAATGCTGCAGCGTGTACAGTACCGATGGAACTACCGTTGAAATAATGACGTCTTTTACTTCTTTGGTGTTCAGACCCTCATAGCAGAATAGCTGATTGATGATCATCCCGTACTCGTCAGCACTTTTGTTGTTGTCGGTTTCCATTCTCCAGTTCTGAATCAGATTGCCGTTCTTGAATACTCCCAAAACGATGTTCGTGTTCCCTACGTCGAATGCCAGTAACATATCTGTTCTCCCTTCATGCTTCGATCTTCAATTTTCAATTTTCAAATTTCAAATTCTCTGTGTCCTCAAATTTGATTAATATAGTATAATGCAAACCCTTTACTTTTACAACAAAAAAGTCGGCAAATAAATGAGCAAATAAAGGTAAACCGGCATGAAAAAACCGGATCCATCGCTGAATCCGGCTGTTTGTTCATTCTATTTGACTTCTTGGCGTTTTACCGCTTTATTCCGATTTTTTCGGCTTGCTTTTCGCAATTTTAAGCATGATCTTCGTTGTGATATAGAATAAAATCAATACGGCGAAAACTCCTGCCAGTCCGAAAATCATTACCTCAAAGCCCTGACCCATCACTTGAGCATCCATAGCAATTTCCTCCTTTAATCGTTAGACCAGGCCCATCACAACAGGCACCAGAGCAAGAACCATGCTGCCCGCGATGACGGAACCCAACTGACCGGCCACATTTGCGCTCATAGCCTGCATCAGGATAAAGTTGGTCGGATCCTCTTTTACCGCCATCCTCTGAATGACACGGCCTGACATCGGGAACGCCGAGATGCCGGCCGCCCCGATCATGGGATTTACTTTGTGCGGCAGGAACAGGTTCAGCAGCTTTGCAAAGAGCACGCCGCCGGCGGTATCGAAGACGAAAGCCACGAGGCCCATCCCAAGGATCATGAGGGTCTTCGCATTCAGGAAGTCGTCCGCCATCATGGTAGAGCCGATGGTGATTCCCAGAAGCAGCGTCACCAGATTGGAAAGTTCATTCTGAGCCGCATTGGAAAGCCTTGTCAGCACACCGCAGACCCTGATCAGGTTTCCGAACATCAGAGAACCGATAAGGGCGATACCCATAGGAGCGATGATGCCCGCAATGAGTGTGATCACGATGGGAAACAGGATCTCTACAATGCGCGGGACCTCGACCTGGTTATACTTCATTCTGATCTTCCGCTCATTGCTCGTGGTCAGAAGCCTGATCACAGGCGGCTGAATGATCGGCACCAGAGACATATAGGAGTAAGCGGCCACGGAGATCGGCCCCAGATAATTTTGGGCAAATTGCGTTGCAACCAAAATTGAGGTCGGTCCGTCGGCAGCGCCGATGATCCCGATAGCCGCCGCTTCTTTCAGATCGAAGAAGCCCGTCGCCAAAGCCGCCATCATGGTAAAGAAAATACCGAACTGAGCCGCCGCTCCGAAGAACAGCATGAACGGATTCCCTATCAGCGGCTTGAAGTCGATCATCGCTCCTACCGCAATAAAGATTAAAACAGGGAAAAGCTCCGTTTTGATCCCCGCATTGTTCAAAATTGTTAAAAATCCACCGTCACCAACCGCCGTTGAAAACGGGATGTTGCACAGGATCGCCCCAAAACCGATGGGCAGCAGCAGCATCGGCTCATAGTCTTTCGCAATAGCGAGATAAATCAAGATCCCGCCTATTGCGAACATGATGACCTGACCTAATTCCAGATTGAGAAATCCTGCAAATAGTTCGTTCCAAAGACCATTCATTTCATATATCGCTTTCTTTCAATTGATTCGAATATTATATCCAATCTTTTCCTATCTCATTCTGTATATTCGCGTCAACTATTTGATGGAAATGAGAACGTCTCCGGCATTTACGGAGGCTCCCTTGCTGACCTGGACCGTATCGACGGTTCCGCCGCTTGGCGCGATGATTTCATTTTCCATCTTCATAGCTTCCAGGATCAATAACACCTGTCCGGTGGCAACCGTATCGCCGGGTTTCACCTTGATATCCAGAATCGTACCCGGCATCGGGCATTCAATAGTGCTGGCTCCGGCCGACGGCGATGCCGAAGGAGCCGCGGGCGCGGCTGCAGGCGCAGGCGTGGCTGCGGCTGCCGGCTGAGCCGGTGCGGGTGCTGCCGCAGGTGCAGGAGCGGGAGCGGCTGCAGGTGCAGGAGCAGAGGTGCTGACTGCGCCGGTTTCTTCTACTTCAACTTCATAAGTAGTACCGTTAACGGTAATATTATATTTTTTCATCGTAATCCTCTCCTTTAACATTCTTTAGCGTCGCTGACAGATTTTCGTCGTATAAATTTAATTTAAATGCAGGCGTCAGCGGGGGGCTGCGCCGCCGTTAAAACCTTCTGCTATCGATACATTCCATCAGGCCGGCATTGCTCCAGGAGACCTTTTCTCCATGGATCCGGCTGATCTTTCTGATAATCAATCCGTTTGCGCTTTCGCTGCCCGCCATGGCGGAGATCGCGGCGGCTATGACAGCGACGATCTCCGGATTGATCCCGGTTACGGCGTTTCCCGCGACAGGGGGGGCCACTGCGGAAGAAACAGCCTCAGGCGCTTCGGACTCGTTCTTTTTTTTGAATAACATCATGCTCACCTCACATCAATTACAGCGGAATATTTCCGTGCTTCTTGGCCGGCAGAGACTGTCTCTTGGAAGCCAGCATGTCGAAGCCGCTGATGATCCTCTGTCTTGCCGTCGCCGGCTCGATAACGTCGTCGACGTAGCCCATTTCCGCCGCTCTGTAAGGATTGTTGAATTTCTCTTCGTATTCCGCGACCTTTTCCTGTCTCTTTGCTATTGGGTCGTCCGCTTCTTTGATCTCATTTTTAAATACGATATTGGCCGCGCCTTCCGCGCCCATTACCGCGATCTGCGCCGACGGCCACGCCAGCACCAGATCCGCGCCCAGCTCCTTGTTGCACATTCCGATATACGCTCCGCCGTAGGCCTTCCTCAGAATCATGGTGATCTTCGGAACGGTGGCTTCACAATATGCGTAGAGCATCTTCGCGCCATGCCTGATGATCCCGCCGTGCTCCTGGCCGGTGCCGGGAAGGAAGCCGGGGACGTCCTCGATGGTCAGCAGCGGAATATTGAAGGCGTCGCACCTTCTGATGAATCTCGCCGCCTTGTCCGACGCGTCGATATCCAGGCAGCCTGCCGCAAACTTGGGCTGATTTGCGATGACGCCGACGGTTTGTCCGTCCATGCGGATGAAGCAGGTAACCATGTTCTTTGCATAGTGCGGCATGACGTCGTACAGCGCGCCGTTGTCCGCAAGTTTTTTGATAATATCATAAATGTCGTAAGCCTTGTTGGGATTTTCGGGGATGATGTCGTTAAACTCGGGTATCTGCCTGTTGGCGTCATCGCCCAGGGCGTAAACCGGAGCCGTCTCCAGGTTGTTGGAAGGAAGATAGCTGAGCAGATCCCTTACCTGGGCGAGGGTCTCCGCGTCGTCCTTGCCGATGAAGTGCGCAACGCCGCTGATGGAGTTGTGGGTCATGGCGCCGCCCAGCTTTTCGGCGGAGATGTCTTCTCCTGTCACCGTCTTGATTACCTGGGGTCCGGTAATGAACATCTGGCTGGTCTTGTCAACCATGAAGATAAAGTCCGTAATCGCGGGAGAATATACCGCGCCTCCGGCGCAGGGCCCCATGATGACGGAAATCTGAGGAATGACTCCGGATGAAATCGTGTTGTTATAGAAGATCTTGCCAAAACCGGACAGGGCGTTTACGCCTTCCTGGATCCTGGCCCCGCCGGAATCGTTCAGGCCGATGATGGGCGCACCCATCTTTAAGGCCATATTCTGGACCTTGACGATCTTTTCCGCGTGATATTCACCCAGAGAGCCGCCTAATACCGTAAAATCCTGCGCATATGCAAACACCAATCTGCCGTCTATGGTTCCATAACCCGTAACAACGCCGTCTCCGGGCGCATGGGTATCAGCCATATCGAAGTTGTTGCATCTGTGAGAAACGAACACGTCCATTTCCACAAAGCTTCCTTCGTCGAACAGAATGTTCATTCTTTCCCTTGCCGTCAGCTTTCCCTGTTTATGCTGAGCGTCAATCCTTTTCTGTCCTCCGCCCATGGCTATTTCCGCTTTCCGCGCGCGAAGTTCTTCAAGCTTGTTCATACATTATTCCTCCTATACTTGATTTTGCATCTATATAAATTGTTCACCAATGCCTGTTTTTAGTATTTCTTTACCAGTGTAAAGCATACCAATCATAATATAAATGAAATTTTTTTATTTTTCAATGAATTTAGTTGTTGTATACATTATATTTCAAGGGCTTCCGTCAGTTATGGAGCGCCTGATCCACAGGGGGCGGCGCGCTAGAGCTTTCCGGCCCGCTCACGGATCTCCTTCTCCTCATCATCCCAAGGCTCGTCGAGAACGATTCCGTGGGGAAGTCTCCTCTTCGTGCCCGTTTCCACGCAGACAAAGGTCAGAAAGCCGTCGACGTGGGTAGTCCCGTGGATTTCCGACATGGCTTTGACGTAGACCGTTATGCTGGTATTGCCGACTTTGGCGACCTTGGACTTAAAGGTGATGATATCGCCTTTCTCTACGGGCTTTTTAAAGGTGAAGCCGTGAATATTGACGCACAGTACGTCCTGGGGCCTCCCATGCTGGGATGCGGCCGCCACGAACGCGGCTTCCACAAGCCATTCCGCCGAACGCCCTGCAAAGAGAGTTCCGTGGTGGTTCAGATCCTCCGATTTCACGAGGTGTGAAATTTTATAATATTTCATTTTTCTCCTTTCAAAACAGCGTTTCGATGAAATCCGTAAGCTGCCTCTTCATATCCTTGTCCGGATCCGCACCGACGGGAAGAATGATGATCCGTTCGTCCTCCACAAAATAATTTCTCCCGGTCATATACCGGTAGAATTCCCCGCCTGCCATCGCCTTATCCAGATATACCGTCACAGGGTCATTCAGCCAGGTCACCTGAAATCCCTTTCTGACAGCGGTCGAATTGGCCATGACCTTGATCTTTTCCGCGTTGTAAACTACCGTAAGGTCTTTTGCTTCGCCCATGGTCACAGAGGAAGCTCCCAGTTCCCGCGCTGTGTCCGCAAGGGGCAGCAGGGGCCTCCAGCCGGCCAGCTGTACGGGCAGCAGCTCTTCGCCGTTCATATAGGTTTTCAAAATGCCGTTGGAATAGTAGTAGGGTTCTCCCGCCTTTGCAATCAGGGAGTTCTCCAGAATTTCCTTCGCCTGGCCGGAGATATGCGCTTCCTCCATGGCGGCCTGAAGGTCCCTTTCCTCCTTGATCCCATCGAGCCGGTATTCATACTTTTTATGTACGACCCGGAGGCTGCCGGAATCCTTCCAGAGGAAATAGCTCAGAGTGCCCAGTGTTTCTTTGCCGTTTGAAATCTTTACCGTCAGCTTGTGCTTTCCCGGCGCAAGATCCGAGAAATCAGAGCCTTCCGCACTTTTCAAGGATCCGTCCAGAGAGTACAGGACGGTATCGCCGGGTTTTGGGCCGTGAAGCGAAAGCTCCGTCCATTCCCCGATCCTGCTGTCGGTGAGCTTGATCAGGGATCCGTCCGGCTCCGGGACCGTCAGATAATAATCCTTTTCAACGCCGTCAAACTCCTCGGGAAGCAGGGAACCCGTATAAACGCCGTAAGCGCCCTGTGCCATAAACTTCTGCGCATCCTCATATTCGGAAACCGGATGGACATACACGACGACTCCCTGATCCGAGAGCCTCCTGCAGATCCCCCTCACCGCTATGTAATCCGGCATCGTAACCGCGTATATCTCATGGTCTTTTACAAAGGCAAGGATTTGATCCGGGTCCGGGTCGGCCATGGCATAGAGCGTCAGGATGATATCTTTATACCCCAGCTCCCTCACCTTGTCCCACTGGTCAAAATCGTAAATCTGAGGAATGAACCTGTCCGCAAAGTCCGGATACTGCTCCGCGATCAGGGTCAGCAGCGCCAGATTGTCGCCTTTGCAGTCCGTCACGATCCTGACGTCCGGGTGCTCCTTTAAAATCGCGGCGAGCTTGTCAAAGGTCAGAACCTCAAACTTTCCATAGACGGACAGCTGCATGAACTGGCTCTGGCTGAGTTTTTTGGGAAATACCGCGCCGTAATAGCCCTTGGCCGTCCTGTCCCAGTCGTGGAGCATGATGATCTTCCCGTCCGATGACAGCTCCATGTCCAGCTCGATGACCTTGTATCCGCTTGTGATGGAGCTGTTCAGGGCTTCCACCGAGTTGGTGGTCTCATAACCCTTATAGGCTCCGCCCCCGTGGGCGATGACTCGTTCATAGGAATTTTCGGCCAGCTGGGAACCCGCAGCCTGCACGGATTCCGTCGCCTGCAGCCCGTATGATTCAACGGTCTGCGCCGGCAGCGCCGATAATATGACGGTTGCCGCCACCGCCGCCGCAATGATTTTTTTAATCACAGCATCCTCGCTATTTTCTCTATTCGTTCCACCGCCAGGGCCACCATAAGTCCGGGAACGATGGTGGTCCCCATGAGATCCGCCTGCAATATTTCCCGGATCCGCTTCAGCCTGTACTGCACCGTATTGGCGTGAATGTTCATCATTTTCGCCGTCTTTGAGGTGTTCATCCCCGCATCCAGTATGAATATCTCCAGGGTCTCCAGAAGCTGCTTTCCCTTCCCTTCCCTGATGGTCTTGAAGGGCGCGATAAGGTCCATATAATTCTTCTTTACCGAATCGCTTTTTATGGAAATATTGATGCAGTTGCTGGCCAGGGCCAGCTCATATTTTGTGAAGATATGCTGATGGGGGAAAATGTAGCGGATGAACGGCCACGCTTCGTTGATGAGCTGATAGGCGTCGGAGGCGCCCTCGATGCCGTCCACGCCGGTCACATGGAAGGTGACGGCCGAATCGTTGGTCTGAAGATTCTGAAAGAGCGACCTGCAGGATTCCGGCCGCTCTTCCGCGTCCTCTCCGGTTCCTCCCAGAATCATCCCGTAGATTTCGTCGCCTTCATGGATCTTCAGCACTTCATAGCCGGTGCGCTTCTCAAAGGCGGTGATCTTTTTCATGCTTTCATCCCTGTCGACGCCGGAGATGGAAAATACGCTGAGGATCTCGTTCTTTTCCTCCATGGCTTCGTCTCTCAGGCAGAAGGCAAGGCTCTTGTTGCCCCTTCGCAGCGCCTTGATAAACTCCGCCTTCGAGTCCTTGACAGGGCTGTATTTCCACATTCCCATGGCGATCTCAAGAATTTCCGCCAGCTTGGTGATCTCGCCCGGAGAGTAGGAATCCTCGTTGTCAACGATGAACATGTAATGCTTTTCCCCGTTTATAGTCACGGGACCCCAGTATGTAAGGGCGCCGTTGATATCGATCCTCGTGTAGACCGCGGATTTATCCAGATCCCTTTCAATACCCGCCCGAATCGCTTCCGCGATGGTGGTCCGATGTCTGGTTTCCACGGAAAAAATCGGATTGAAATCCTCGCTCAGGATCACCATCTGAAAGTTGTTGTTGATGGCGGCTTCCCTCGCCGCGGACTGAAAGTTGCTGTGCTTTTCGAAATTGAGGAGATGAAATATGGTGTTGCTGATCAGCCTGTTGGCAAAATTATCCCCGTACAGAACCCTTTCCATCACCGTATCGACGATGTCGGCGTAGGTAACGTCTCCGTCCCCTGGGAGTAGGAGGATGGGGAACCCCAGTTCATCGGCGAGGCCCAGCACGCTCTGAGGCCACGTTTCCTCCGCAGTTTCCGGCAGGAGCAGAACGAGGGCCGCCCCTTCGTTCTCGCAGATATTCCGGATCATTTTCAGTTTTTCCTCTTCCGGAAGGGTTTCAAAAAAAGATGCGGCGAGAATCATCTCGTCCTTCTTATGCATGTTGGGACTCAGACCGCCGCAGCTTTCGGAATCCAAAAAAGAAATAGCGCTTACCCGATTGTGCAAGCCCTGATTTCCGGCTATGACCGACACCTTTTTAAAGACCGGCAGTTCCAGACAATCCTTTACCGTTATCTTCATAAACCCAACCTCTCTTCCGAATTCTTATACTGTTTTCAAATAAAAACATAGATATATTTGAAAACAATACAATACTATTTTCCTTTCGGCAACGCCGCTGTAGACAGCACAGCTGTTTACAGCTTAAATTTAAAATAGTATTAAAAGATAAGGGCAGGTATCACCTGCCCCCAAATATTCCTTATTTTTCTTCATCCGGGGTATCGTCCCGAAGTTCCGCCTCTGCAGACCCAGGCTCTTCAGCGAGGTATTCTCCCTCGTTGTCGGAGCTTTCTTCAAGTTCTTCCTCGTCGTCTTCAAGGTCCTGAGCAGCTTCCAGGGCGTTGGCCTCTTCGATGGCCTTCTCCATGTGGTGAACTTCTTCGATGAGCTGTTTTGAGGATTTCGTTCCCGTAAAGAGCGCCTCAAACTGTTCGCCGTCCAAGGTCTCGATCTCAAGGAGCGTTTTCGCCACCATGTGAAGCTTATCGATGTTCTCCGACAGCAGTTTTTCCGCCGTCGAGTAGGCATCCTCGATGATCGTCCTGATTTCCTCGTCGATCTCAGAAGCCATTTCTTCGGAATAATTTTTTCTCGTGGAGAAGTCCTTTCCGAGGAACACCTCGTCGGAGGAGCTGTAATTGACCGGTCCCAGCCTTTCGCTGAAGCCGTATTTCGTCACCATGTCCCGGGCGATTTCCGTCGCCCGCTCGATGTCGTTGCTGGCGCCGGTGCTGATGTCGTTAAGGGTCAGTTTTTCCGCCACCCGGCCTCCAAGAAGATGCACGATCTGCTCCATCATCTTGGTCTTTGTAGTATAATACTTATCCTCCTTCGGCAGGATCATGGTAAAGCCGCCGGCCCTGCCTCTGGGAATGATGGTGATCTGATGGACCGGATCCGTGTTGGGCATCATTCTGGCAACCAGGGCATGACCCGCTTCATGGTAGGCCGTAAGCCTTCTCTCGCTTTCGCTGATCACCCTGCTCTTCTTTTCGGGGCCCGCGATCACCTTGGTGATAGCTTCTTCGATCTCATCCATCCGGATCTTTCGGCCGTTTCTCCTTGCGGTCAACAGCGCCGCTTCATTCAGCATATTTTCTATGTCGGCCGGGGTAAAGCCCGGCGTCCTTCTTGCCAGAACCTTCGGATCTACCGATTCATCCAGAGGTTTATTTCTGGAGTGTACCCGGAAGATCGCTTCCCTGCCCTTGATGTCCGGAATTCCGATCACGACCTGGCGGTCGAATCTTCCCGGCCGCAGAAGAGCCGGATCCAAAATGTCCGGACGGTTGGTCGCCGCCAGGATGATGATTCCGATGTTTTCCGCAAAGCCGTCCATCTCCACCAGAAGCTGATTGAGGGTCTGCTCTCTTTCGTCGTGTCCGCCGCCGAGCCCGGCGCCTCTCTTTCTTCCTACCGCGTCGATTTCATCGATGAATATGATGCAAGGCGAATTTTTCTTTGCCTGTTCAAACAGATCTCTCACACGGGACGCGCCGACGCCGACGAACATCTCTACGAAGTCAGACCCGCTGATGCTGAAGAACGGGACTCCGGCTTCTCCCGCCGCCGCCTTTGAAATGTATGTTTTTCCTGTTCCCGGAGGGCCTACGAGCAGAATGCCCTTCGGTATCCTGGCGCCCAGACTGTTGTACTTCTTCGGATTTTTCAGGAAGTCCACCACTTCTTCCAGCTCTTCTTTTTCTTCGTCAAGGCCCGCCACGTCGGCAAAGGTGATCTTTCTCAGCTCATCCTCCTTATGCAGCTTCGCCCTGCTCTTTCCAAAGGACATGACCTTACCGCCGCCGCCCTGCCCCTGGTTCATGAACACGAACCAGAAAACGATCAGGATGACCACCATGATGAGAGTCGGCAGAAGCGTCACGATCCACGGCGTCGTCTTCGGCGCGTCGCTCTTGACCGACGAAATGGTTCCATCTTTCATCTGCGGGTAGATGTACTGCTCGTCGAGCATGTTGATATCTAAAATAGACGGAGCATAGGCCACGATCTTATCGCCGTTTTTCAGCGTGCCGTTTATGGTTCTGTCGTTGATCGTCAGATCGTCTACCTTTTTATTCTCCAACTGATTTACGAAGGTTGAAAAATCGACCTCTTTTATCTCCTGTTCCGGCGCTCCCCTGTAGAACCAGGCCATCGCCAGCACAAGACCGAAGATTACGATATATATCCCCAAGTTTTTAAAAACTCTGTTCAATGTCTGTAGTTCCCCTTTCTCGGACTCTGTCTTTCGTCTGTATTGTTTCATTCATTAAATTACAGATTTTGCCATATACTTTATCATATAGCAAAAATGATTTTATCATATTTTTAATGGATA
>DAITKX010000010.1:14402-51543 GCA_036835995.1 Bacillota bacterium
CGTCCACCTTGTAGTTTTCGCTGATTCTGCCGCCGGCCACCCAGATGACTTCCGGTCCCAGACAGAGCAGCGGAATCCTGTCCCGCTCTTCCCGAACGTATTTTTCGTCGACAAAGAAATCCTGAAGCTTTTTCCGCCCCTTCATGCCCAAAGGCACGATATAATCGCCCTGACGCCTCGTCCTGAGCACGGGACGGCGTCCGGACGCCTCTATTTTATCAAAGCTCAGCCTCCAAGGGCCGTTTCCGTTTTTCTGCCCCTTTGAATTTCCACTGACATCTCCATTATTTCCGTTATTTTCCTTTCCATTGAGCCAGTCCTGTCTCCTTAGGATTTTTACCCCGATTCCGGCATTTAATTCAGGAATTTCGGTGATGCCTTCCACATTTATTTCATATTCGAAATTTAAGCTTCGAAGCTCTTCTTTTTTATAAAATTCCGCCGCGTCATAGGAAATTTTCATGGCGTAACCTGCCGTGAAATCCGTCGAAGCGGAAGTCCTTCCCTCCTTCAGAAGCCGGTCCGCCTGCTCCAGGTGAGACGCGGTGATATCCTTTGAAAGGCCGATGCTTTCAAGGAGTCTTACCACGATCCGGTGCCGAAGGGCTGGGGGCGCTTCCCTGAGAATTTCAGCAGGAACGGATACTCTGACTCCCCGGTCCCCCCGGTTTCCGTCTTTGATGTCCGCCCGACCTCCGCTGAACGCCGCGTATTTTGCGATGATCTCTTCCGCCCTTTGCCCGAAATAGTCCTTATCCTCTTTGGCGATTCGGGAAAGGCGGGAAAGGGCCGCGTCGATATTGGGATTGAAATTTTTCCTGAGATAGGGAAGCAGCTCCAGACGGATCTTGTTCCGGGTATATATGGGCTCCAGATTGGTCTTGTCGATCCGGGGGTTTAATCCGTTTTCCCTGCAGTACTCCTCGATTTCCTCCCGGGTTACGTCCAGCAGCGGGCGGATGATGACGTTTCCTTTTTCCCTGCGCAGGTATTCGATCCCAGCGAGGCCGTCGATCCCGGTGCCCCTGATGATCCTCATCAAAAGCGTTTCCGCCTGATCGTTCATGTTCTGGGCCACCGCAATTTTTACAGGGCATCCTGTCTCTGCGGCGATCCTTGAGGCGACTTCAAAAAAAGACCTGTACCGCACCTGCCTCCCCGCGTCCTCGCTGGAAATCCCCTCGTCCCGGGCGATCCGGTTCACGTCGAAGGAAAAGGAATCGCAAGGCACCTGATATTCCGCACAGAGCGATTCCGCATACCTCTGGTCCTCATCGGCGGCGCCGGGCCTGAGCCCGTGGTTGATATGGACCCCGTGGAGCCGGATATCCAACTCTTCTCTGAGCTGATACAGGACATGAAAAAGACACACCGAATCAGGGCCTCCTGAGAGGCCCACCACGATGCGCTCACCTTTTTCAATCAAGCCGTTATTCAAAATCGTGCTTCTCACTTTTTCTCTAACCATGCTTAAATTATATCATGTAACTTGACCCTGTAAACATGATTGTTCCTGTTCACAGTCATTCGGAAGCAAGCCGCGTCCATTTAGGGAAGCTGCTTTCCGACAGACTGCGGCTAATGGCAGCATGTACTTGAATAAATACAATATACATGCTTCTTATCTATTGAATTTTTTAAAAAAATATTATTTAATGTTAGAGTTTTCGTTTTTGGAATTAAAATCGCCATGTTGTGAAAAATAGTGATAAATTCCCAACAGTTAAGACCAAATGGTAACAAGGAGGAAGAATGTCTATGATCAGTGATACGATACAAGGCGCAATCTACCTGTCAGTCATCGATATGATACTGCTAATTGTGTTTTTATATTTAATGGGAAAGCTTTTTAAACTGTTTCCCCTCATCAATAAGATAAAATTTACATCCAAAAAGAAAGGGAATTGATATGATAATACTGAGCGCTCTGAAGTCTATGCTGGATTCAACCGGCTTAATGTCCCTGACTCCGGGAAATGTATTTTTGATTTTTGTGGGTATGCTTCTCGTATACCTTGCGATCCATAAACGTTATGAGCCGTTTCTTCTGCTGCCCATCGGCTTTGCCTGCGTCGTCGCAAACCTTCCGGGGACGGATCTGCTGCTGAACGGCGGACTGCTCAGCTTCTTCTATCTGGGTGTAAAGCATATGATCTACCCGCCGCTGATCTTTCTGGGAGTGGGCGCAATGACGGATTTCGGTCCCATGATAGCAAATCCGAGCCTTCTGATCCTCGGCGCCTTCGCCCATATCGGCATATTCATCGCTCTGATCGGCGCAAAACTGCTGGGGTTCAGCATATTTGAAGCCGGCGCCATCGGCATCATCGGCGGCGCGGACGGCCCCATGGCGATCTACGTCACCCAGCACCTGGCGCCTCATCTCATGGCCCAGGTATCCGTCGCCGCATACTCTTACATGGCTTTAATGCCGCTGATTCAGCCTCCCATCATGAGACTTCTGACCACCAAAAAAGAAAGAAACATCATGATGAAACAGCTGAGATTTGTATCAAAGAGGGAAAAGATCACGTTCGCTCTGGTGATCACAGTGATCATCGACCTGCTGCTCCCCCCCATCGCTCCGCTGATCACGATGTTGATGCTGGGCAATCTGATGAAGGAATCCGGAGTAGTGGACCGCCTTGCCAAGACAGCCAGCGGCGAATTTATGAACGTGATCACGATTTTGCTCGGCCTCTCCATCGGATCGACCATGGGCGCCGATACGTTCCTCAACCTGAAAACCCTTGAAATCATCGTCCTGGGTCTGGTCGCCTTTATGACGGGCACCGCTGGAGGTATCCTGGGCGCAAAGCTGATGAACAAGCTTTCCGGCGGAAAGATCAATCCTCTGATCGGATCGGCCGGCATCGCCTCGGTTCCCATTGCCGCCAGAGTCTCCCATAAGGTCGCCCTGGAGGAGAATCCTTACATCTTCCTCATCATGCACGCAATGGGGCCGAATCTGGCAGGAGTATTCGGTACGGCCATCGCCGGAGGCATTATGCTGACCCTCCTTGGAATGTAAGAAATTTACTCAGCTTTCCGTTCGATGTGTTACAATAATGCTGATAGGAGGGATCACATGATAGATCATAAAATAACCGAGGGGCTCTCCACAATTTACAAATATGAGGGCTCCCTGAAAAATTCCCTGTTCGGCGAATCCGGAGGAGTCCTGGACTATCTGGTTTCGACCCCCGCAATCATGGCGATGATCATCGAGGCGGCCACCGACCTCCTCGATACCAGGCTGCCCGAAGGATATATCACGGTGGGAAAGGATATCGAACTGTCCCACGACAAGCCTACCATCATCGACGGAACGGTCTCCATCGTGCTGACGGTGACAAAGGTGGCGGACGACAGGATCTTCCTCGACGTCTCGGGGCATGACAACTTCGGACAGGTCTGCCGCGGGAAATACGAGAGGGTGATCGTCAACCAGAGCGAGTTGATGGAAAACGCATATCGCAGGGCTCACAACACGGTGGAATAAGCCTTTATGACCGGAATTTCGAAGCGTTCAGCCGGCTGTCGCCATAATTACATGGTTTTCAGCCGGCTGTCATCGCAATTACGGGACAATTTTTAGTTCACCACCGCCGTGATCACGGTCATATCGTCCTTCTCCTTCAGTCCGTAGCGCTCTACCGCCTTATTGATGATGAGGTCCGACATGGTCTGTGGATCCCTGGAACGAATATTCGCAATGGTTTCCCGGATCCATTCCATATCTCCGTCGGTCCTGTCGGCCTCCGTGATCCCGTCGGAAACGATGATGATCTCGTCGCCTCTCTTCGCCTGAAGCTCGATATGATTGATCCTGATGCTGTCCACGATGCCGATGGGCAGCGCGGATACCTTGATGGCCTCCACTTTGTCTCCCCTCTTGATAAAAGTCGCCGCAGCGCCGATCTTAAAAAACTTTATCTTTCCCGTGACCTTGTTGAACAACCCCAGATCCACCGTGGAAAAGATCTCTTCCGTCGACTTGAACAGCAGCAGGGAATTGATGGTTTTCAGCGCCAGCTCCACATCGAAGCCTGCCTTCATCAGATTGTACAGGGATGTGATTGTCAGGGCGCTTTCCCT
The DNA here is from genome assembly GCA_036835995.1 of Bacillota bacterium. GTDB lineage: Bacteria > Bacillota > Clostridia > Peptostreptococcales > Anaerovoracaceae > Anoxybacterium. Next base: position 18,501 of record DAITKX010000010.1, read on the forward strand.
TGATGCGGTCTCACCCTTCCCCATGCCGTCGCTCAAGGCGATCATATAATCTCCTTCTTTAAGATCCGCGCATATATAGCTGTCTCCGGAAATATTCCGCTCTTTTGCGTAACCGGAAACACCGACCCGAACCCCATATTTTTCTTTGGGTGGAACCAGCGCCGTTTCAGAGGCCGCCAGCTCCTCCATCATGCTCCTTGTGACCTTTGCCATCCCTTTAAACTGCATGGAGATGATGTTGGTTCTGTTCTTTGCGCCGCTGTAAAGGGTCGCAAGCTTTTCAAAGGTTTCCAGATAGCCTCCCAGAGTCAGCTGCATTCTGTCCCGTCCCGTCAACTCTTCATAAATATGATCTTTTCTGATCCGCGCGAGGACCAGCTCGATCCTGTCCATCCACGCAGCGGGGATCGCCATGAAAACCGCCGCGGCCAGCAGCGGATCCCAGATGGAAATGTAAAGCTCCGGATATCCCTTGACCAGGCCGAAGGCGACGCAGACAGCGGCAAAGCAAACGCCGGCGATGATCCGGTTTAAACCCTTAAAGAATCCCGCCGTCATTCCGGCGCATGCAAAGATGCCGATGATGGCAGGAGAGCCGGAGGTGAGAAACATGGCGGCCATCCCCGACGCGATTCCGGAAACGCCTCCTTCCATGATTCCGATCTTATATCCGATGATCAAGGTCATAAATAAAGCTCCGAGGTATACCAGCGAAAAAACCCCCAGGGTTTCCGTTCCGATTCCTCCGAGCATCAACACAAAGACTGCGGATGTGGCAATGATGCCCTCCGCTATGGTACTGCCGCCTTTTTTCCCTTTGTCCAGCAGGCCGTAGAACCGGTGAAAAATATATACCAGCGCCAGAATGAGCATAGCTTCCGCGATCATCATAAAAATATCGTAGATGAATACAAGCTGCGCCGTCAGAAAGTATACCGACTTTGCAATTACCATGATCCCTGCCGCGGCAAAAGCCTTGACCACAATTCCTATCCTCATCTTCGAAGTAAGGAAAAAGACCACTCCGCAGACTGCGATGGCTATGGCGTCTCCCCAGATATCATAGCCTGTCCCATAGTTTGTGAGCAGGCCTCCCAAAATCAGCGGAAGGGTATAAATATTCGCTCTCCCCTTGTCCATCAGCACGGTGATCAGCGCGATTCCGCAGGGGAAAATAGAATAAAACAAGACCGCTTTTCCCAACAAAATCGAACTGGCGACGACTATGCCGATCTTCGCATAATCGAAGGCCGCCGTCCTGGAGGCCCGGCGAGGCGCCTTTAAAAACTTCCCGAAAATGGTATTGCGCACATTTTCCATTTGTAATTCCATCACTATCACCCCTTTTTTTGCAATAGAAATCAGCAAATTAGTGAACCAGTGTATTGTCCCGATCACTTTTGGATGAATGACGCAAGATGGATTTTCGGTCTGCTAGGCGGAGGAGGGTGACGTAGCCGTAGCTACGGCTGCCGACGACAACAACGCAGATGAAAATTCAGACAAATCGTTTGCCGAAATGTGAGCGGTACAGTACGCTAGTGTCAGTATAGTTGCTTTCTGTGGGGTACTTTGTAATAACTTGCAATGGAACCCTTGAAATTTCAGCTAATTAGATGCCTTTTCCCGCAAAAAAAGCCCCGGTTCATTCGAATCCGGGGCGTCAATTGTCAAATCCGGTCGACCTGTCAGTCGATGGAAAAGAATTTTTTTGCATTATTACGGGTTATTCTGGCTACCTCTTCGTAGCTGATCCCTTTTATCTCCGCGATTTTCCTCGCCGTATATTCCACATAATCTGGTTGGTTTCTTTTCCCCCTATGGGGTTCCGGTGTGAGATAAGGCGAATCCGTTTCAATTAGCAGGTGATCAAGCGGGATCTCCTGAACTACTTCGACGCTCTTCCTGGCGTTTTTGTAGGTGACCGGCCCCGCGATGGAAATCGTAGCGCCAAGTTTGATATATTGCTGTGCGAGTTCTTTGCTGCCGGAAAAACAATGGAGGAGGAGTTTTGCGTCTCCCAGTTTTTCGATCCTCGCTCTGGCGAACACGCCTTCTTCCTTTAGTATATGCATGACGTCGTCATTTGCTTCCCTGTCATGGATCACAATAGGCATATTAAATTCCAGGGCGAGCTGGATCTGCCGGCGGAACCAATACTGCTGAACGTCCTTTTCCGAATGGTTATAGTGATAGTCCAGACCGATTTCTCCGATGGCTTTCACCTTCGGCTTTTTAGCCAGACCTCTGAACATCTCCAGCGTCGCCTCATCCATAGTCTTGGTGTCATGGGGATGGCAGCCGACGACAGCATAGCACCAGGGGTATTTATTTGCGTGCTCTACAGCCATGACCGAGCTCGCCAGATCAAATCCGATATCCATGACGTAATCCAAATCGGACTTTTCAATGGCCTCGATGATCCGGTCCCTTTCGGCACCGTCATATTCTTCGCTGTTTATATGTGCATGAGAATCGAATAACATTATTCTTACCTTTCCCTGATCGTTTTAAGTGTTGTGTCATCGCACCCCCCCTGCGCCCAGCAGGTGCTGGAAAAACAAACTTTAGCTTACGGAATTCCCATCGGCGGCGTCGGTGGTCACAAAGGCCAGCTTATCTCCATTATCCGCGAACAGGAGCATCCCTTTGGATTCCTCCCCACGCAGGTTGATGGGCTTCAGGTTGGCCACGACGATGACCTTCTTTCCCTTCATCTCTTCCGGGGTAAAATCCTTGGCCACGCCGGACACGATCTGCCTCGTATCGGTGCCGATCTTAACCTGCGACACCAGCAGTTTGTCGGCCTTCGGGTGCTTTTTGCAGTCCAGGATCACTCCCACCTTCAGGTCGATCTTTTCAAAATCGTCGATGGTGATTTCGGGCTTGAATTCCGTAGGCGGAACCTCCGGTTCCTCAGGCGCGTCTTTCATAGCCTCCAGCGCTTCCAATTCCTTCTCGATGTCGAGCCTCGGGAAGATCGCGTCTCCCTTCTTTACTTTCTCTCCGCCCATCATATCAAATACGGAGGCGTCTTCCCATGCAACGTCGGCATACCAGATGCCCAGCTGCTTTCTGATCTTGGTGGAAGTACTGTGCATGAACGGATAGATCAGGACCGATACGATCCGGATGGCTTCCGCAAGATTATGCAGCACGGTGTCCAGGCGGTCCTTTGTGGATTCATCCTTTGCCAGGACCCAGGGCATCGTTTCATCGATGTATTTGTTGGTCCTTCTGATGACGATCCAGATTTCCTCCAGGGCCTGGCTGAAACTGAATTTATCCATATAGGCTTCCACCTTGGCCGCGGCTCCAAGGGCTACCGCCTTCAGGTCCGCGTCAAATTCGCCTTCGGCTTTCGCCTGAGGCAGGGTGCCGCCGTTGTACTTTTCGATCATGGCGACAGTTCTGCTGACCAGGTTTCCGAGATCGTTTGCCAGATCGTAATTCATGCGGTTCAGCATGACTTCATTGGTAAACAGGCCGTCCTGCCCGAAGGTGTACTCCCTCAGCAGGAAATATTTCAGCGCGTCGACTCCGTAGCGCTCGATGAGCTTTACGGGGTCTACGATATTTCCTCTCGATTTTGACATCTTGCCGCCTTCCAGAAGGATCCAACCGTGTCCCAGCACCTTTTTCGGAAGGGGAATATCGAGGGACATGAGCATCGCCGGCCAGATGATGGTATGGAACCGGACGATTTCCTTTCCCACAAGATGCACGTCGGCAGGCCAGTATTTTTCATACTTTTCCGGATCGTCGGGATAGCCCAGGGCCGTGATGTAGTTTGAAAGGGCGTCAAGCCATACGTAAATGACGTGTTTTTCATCGATGGGCACGGGAATGCCCCAGTCGAAGGAAGATCTTGAAATGCAGAGATCCTCAAGACCCTGTTTCGCAAAATTCAGCATTTCATTTCTTCTCGTCTCCGGCTGTAAAAATTCCGGGGTTTTCTCAAACAGCTCGATGAGCCTGTCCTGATACTTGGAAAGCTTGAAAAAGTATGCGGATTCCTTAGCTTTTTCCACGGGCCTCCCGCAGTCCGGACATTTGCCGTCCTCGATCTGAGTCTCGGTCCAGAACGCTTCGCAGGGAGTGCAGTACCAGCCCTCGTACTCTCCTTTATAGATATCGCCCTTTTCGTACATCTTCATGAATATATCCTGAACCCGCTTCACGTGGCGGGGCTCGGTGGTCCTGATAAAATCGTCGTAGGATATCTCCATTGTCTTCCAGAGCTCTTTGATTCCATCCACGATTTCGTCCACATGCTGCTGCGGCGTAATGCCCTTTTCATCGGCCACCTTCTGGATCTTCTGACCGTGCTCGTCGGTTCCGGTTAAAAACATCACGTCATATCCCGTCAACCTTTTGAACCGCGCCATAGCGTCCGCCATTACGGTGCAGTAGGTGTGTCCAATATGCAGATTGGAGCTCGGATAATATATCGGCGTCGAAATATAATAGGTTTTCTTTGTCATAGCGATCTCTTCCTTTCGGGGCCCCGGACGTGCTCGACTGCAATGGAATCCGGCGGCAAAATATATCAATTAGTATACCATAACGAATTTATTATGAAAATAGCTTCTCCCGTTTTGAGGCCAGTATTCCGGCTGCGATCATTACCGCGGTGATGATGAAGTAAAGAATGAATACGATGGTCCAGGTTCCGACGGCATCGAAGATCACTCCGCACAGGGTGGGCCCGATGGCCGAGAGCAGATAGCCTATGGACTGGGTCATGCCTGAGAGCTTTACCGATTCTTCAGCATTCGCCGCCTTCAGGCTGAACATGGCCATGGACCAGGCAAAGCTCGCGCATCCGCCGTTGGCAAGAAAGGCCAGGGCGATGAAGGTCGCCGGAACGGAATGGAACAGCGCCAGTATCCCGAACCCCAGAAAATATGCGACGCAAGCTCCGGCGACGATAGAGAACTGATTCTTTACCCTGCCTGCAAGGATCGGCGTCAAAAAAGAGGAAGGAATCCCCACCAGCTGGAACCAGAGGGCAAGGTAACCCGCCATCACCGGAGAGGTTCCGTTGCTCTGCAGGATCGAAGGGATCCATGCGGTCAGAGAGTAATAATTGAAGGATTGAAGTCCGAAATATATCGTAATGCACCATGCCAGGGGCGATTTCCAGATATTTTTCGCCTTGCCGCCTATTCTTCCGGAAGCATCTCGCGCCGACGCGAAGGCGTCGCATTTCTTATCCGTTTCGGCACAGGCAAGCTGCGCCTCTTCATGGGAGTCGATGCCCCTCTGGGGGAACCAGATAAAGAGGGCCAGCAAGGCCACCATCGCCCATACCATCGACGTCGCCTTCCAGCCAAGCCCTGACATCGCCAAAGGGTAGCTGATCCCTGCGCCGATGGAAGCCACCACCGCCACAGAGGTGAGATAAATACCGGTGACAATACCGATCCGGTCGGGAAATTTCAGCTTTACGATGCTCGGCATCAGCACATTTGCGACGGAGATTCCCACCCCTACAAGGGCCGTTCCGATCAGCAGACCGGCGATTCCGGTGTATGCGCGCAAAATTCCTCCCGCCGTGAGGACGGCGAGTCCGGCCAGCATGGTCCTGCCAAGCCCGAGCTTTCCGCTGAATTTGGAAATGAACGGCGAACTGACCGCGAAGGCGATCAGGGGCAGGGTCGTGATGAATCCGATAAAACCGTTTGAAACGTTCAGATCGTCATGGATCAATCCCGCCATCGGCCCGATGGAAGTGATGGGGGCCCGGAGGGAAAAGCTGACCCCTACGATAGCGGCCAGCAACAGTATATTTTTATTTTTTCGTGAATTTAAATTTGGGGTTTGATTTGGCATTTCGTCTCCTGTAAGTCTGCGTTATTTGTGATTTTCCCGCGCGGGCCAGCCGATCTCATTGGCGGGCCCGCATAGCCGGCTTCTTCGGCGGGCCGGCAGTCGAATTAGCATAGCCGATCTCTTCGTCGAGCCAGCAGTCGAGCTGGCATATGAAAAGAAGTATGCATACTTAATTAATATACCATACTTCTTCTCTCAATAATAGTCTTTATCGATCAAAGCGCCGGAAGGACCTGCCGTTCCGACGCGGATCAAACGCTACATGCCGATGTATTTTATATAGTCGGGGATGGGCATAAGCTCCATGCTGAGCTTCGATTCCGTTTCCTCCGAAACGCGATTCTGCGAAGCCAATTCATATCCCGCCTGGGAAACCGCCTGCAAATACTCCGTTACGACTGCTTTGATCCTTTCATCCCTGCTTTTCAGGAGCTTGCCGCAATTTCGGTATATTTCCAATACGGGATTGCAGGATGCAAAGACGGCCTTCATGGTTTCAAAATTATTGCCGCCCGGGAAACCGCAATTTGAGATGACCACAAATCGCTGCGTTTTCGGCTTTGAATCAGCAATATCAAAATTATCGCCCGCGCTCACAAGGGAAGGTCGCTTGAGGGGTATAAGCCTGTCGACGAAGTTTTTAAGAGCGGCCGTCATGTTCCATGTATAAACGGGTGTGGCAAAGCAAACCACATCCGCGGAATTATACTGATCCAGAAGTCCGGTCATATCGTCATCCATGACGCATTTGCCCGGCGTTTTAAACCAACAGTGAAAGCACCCCTTGCAATGACCAATATTTTTTTCAATTAAAAATATATTATCCACGTCGGCGCCTGCTCTTTCCGCTCCCCTTAAAAACGCTTCCGCAATCACATTTGTATTGCTGCTTGCTCCTGCAGGGCTTCCGTTAAATACAATGACCTTCATTTTGTTCTATTCCTCCTTCAACCAAATCGGGCGTGGATGTGTTAACTGATCGCTTCAGGGCGTTCCGGATCATCATTGCGGTATCCCAGATGGGCAAGCCCTCCGGGTCCACGGTGAAATCGGCATACTTCTCGTAAAGCGGAGCCCTTTCTTCATATATATCTTCGAGCGTCTGTCCCGCATCCATGGAAATGCCCCGTTCGTCCAGGTCTCCCAGCCGGTTTTGCAGCTCGGAAAGCGGAAGCCTGATATATACGATCACTCCGGTTTTCCCTTTCCTGGATCAGCAGGTCCGCGTCGATAAATTGATACCCCAGAACCTTGGCCAGCACAACTCCCACGGTGCTCTTCCCGCAGCCGGGCATTCCGATCATAACGATATTGTTCATACTTTAAATCCCTGTCCCAATCTCTTCAATATGCTTTCTCCGGGTCGAATTTTTCCGCCCAGGCTTCCTCCATCCTCTTCAGCCGGTCCTTAAAGCCCATGGCGCTTTCATCCTCTTTCTTTTCCGTCTCCTCGAGAAACTCCAGGGAAAACGCTCCGGCGCCGTACTCATCGAAGTCCTTTTGGAGCTTCGGATGGAGGCAGCCGTTCATGCGCATGGAAAAGTTGAAGCGGTTTTGAAAGGACGGAAGGTCTACCTCCGCTTTCAGCATATATCTTCCGTTGGCGGTATTGGTGATTTTGTAGACTCCGCCCTTGGTCTTTTTCTGCTTGTACTGGCTGACAAGCTCTCTTTTTTTATCCTTATCGATACCCATCCTGTTTTCATTCCTTTCATTGCCGGTCATTGCCGGGCGCTGTACCGGTTAGTTTCCGCCGGACAACCAGCCTGTCGCCGTCAGCCGGGTTTCCCTCCGGCATATCAATATCCCAGGTCTTTGAGCAGGGCCGACAACATCCGGAAGCGCTCTCCCAGGAGTTCGCCGTCCTCTGCCAGTGCCTGCCGCACCGTTTTGATGTCCTCGTCGATCATATCGTTTTCCGTGCAGACTCTCACCGTCATGGCGTCGCCTTGCAGGCCTACCCTGTCGATCATGGGGTTTTCCGGGTTATAAAGCTTTTCATACCGGTATGCCTCCCGGAAATATTTCTCCGACTCGCAGATAAAGATCGCCAGGTCCAGAACCCGGTGGACCGGCATCTCCTCGGATTGCCGCGACCATTTTTCGCCGGTGTATCTCCAGACCTTGGCTGAAATATCCAGCTTCCCCCTGTCGTTCCACTGTGCGAGTCCCAGAGACAGTCCCTGGACGTCGGTCTTATATGCGTACCGCCCGTCGATATTTCCATAATCCTCGCCTACAATTACAGGCTTGTGCTTTAAAGTCGTAGGTATTTTCATCATCTTGCTTTCCTCCATTTCATATTCATACTACTTCCTTCTCGATCCAATACTTCGAGCCGTTGGGAAGCCGCTTCATCAGTCCGCTGTCGATGAGCTCTCTGCGCAGCAGAAAATAATCCCCGAAAGTATGCCATTCACTAATGATGGCGTTGACCTGGGGCTCCGAATATTCTTTCCCGGCCTCAAATTTCGAAGCCAGGTATTTTAAAACATAAAGCTTATACTGCTTTTTTACAGGAAGCTGCTTGATCTTTCCCTCTTCTAAAAATCTCAGCACAATTTCTCTGGCATCGTCACCGGTTCCGTCAAGCTTTTCCCCTATTGCGGTATTTTGCGGCGTTATCGCGCACATGTTCAATCTCCCCTTTTTAGTTTATCCAAACTGTGTTTTAATACTTTTTGATTTACTAATTTAGTAAATTACTAAACTTCTTCATTATTATAATATGCCTCAACGGAATTTGTCAATGGCAAAATAAGGGTGGAAACCGATATCGGCTTCCACCCTTATTTTAATGCTATTATAGTTTACAGTTTCCGCGTCCCCGTTTTAGAACACGGGAACTACGGCGCCCTCATATTTATCTTCGATGAACTTTCTGGTTTCGTCGGATGTAAGGGCCTTTACCAGGGCCTTGATCTCCGGCTTGTCCTGATCGCCTTCATAAACTGCAACGATGTTTGCAAAGGTCTTTGCCGCTTCGGAATTCTTGTCTTCCGCAGCAAGAGCGTCGGAAACCTTCAGTCCCGCGTCAATGGCGTAGTTGCCGTTGACGATGGCAAAGTCGACGTCCTGAATGGAGCGCGCCACAGCGGCCGCTTCCGCCTCAAAGAATTTGATATTTTTGGCGTTTTCCACGATGTCATTGGGAGTTGCTTCCAGACCGGCTCCATCCTTCAGCTTGATCAGGCCTTCATGCTGAAGCAGCTGCAGCGCCCTGGCTTCGTTGCTGGGATCGTTGGGAACAGCGATGGTAGCGCCGTCCGGGATGGCGTCAAGGGACTTGGTCTTTCCGGCAAAGATTCCCATGGGTTCATAATGCACGGCGACTGCCGGCACCAGATGCGTGCCATTTTTTTTATTGAAATCGTCCAGGTACGGCTGATGCTGGAAATAGTTTGCCTCGGGATAATATAGTCGGAATACTCGGTGACCTGAAGATCGATTCCCTCTTCTGCCAGCATAGGCTTAACAAATTCAAGAATTTCAGCATGGGGCACCGGGCTTGCGCCGATTTTCAAAACAGTGGTCTCCGCCGCGTCTTTGGAGCCTTCTTCCTTCGTGTCTTTCCCGCTGCAGGCAGCCAGTGAAAACACCGCCAATGCAAGAATCAAAATAAGTGCGATTTTCCTTTTCATATCAACTATTCTCCTTTAATTTTATCCAGCTCCCCATGACATCTGAAAATATGCAGGGTACCGGTTTATTCAATTGTTTGATTCGTCCCTCTGTTTTTTATTGCCTGATCCGTTTATCTATTTTTCGCGATATGGCGTTGCCCAATATCTGAATGATCGTCACCAGAACGATCAGGATAATGATAGTCGCAATCATCACATCGGTCTGATACCTGTAGTAGCCGTACCGGATCGCAACATCTCCCAGTCCGCCGCCTCCGATTACTCCGGCCATGGCCTGATAAGCGATCAGCGTGATATAGGTGATGGACGCGCCGAACACGATGGACGGCAGGCTTTCCGGCAGGATGACCTTCCAGACGATCTGGCGCACCGTGGAACCCGTCGACTGCGCGACCTCAAGAACTCCCGCGTCTATTTCCAGCAAGGCGCTCTCCACCATCCTTGCGACGAAGGGCGCCGCTCCGATGGTCAAAGGCAGAACCATGGCCTTCGGTCCGATGGCACTTCCCATAACAAACCGCGTGAAGGGAATCAGCGCAACCAGCAGGATGATAAACGGTATCGACCGGCCGATATTTACGATCCAGCCAACGGCCGTGTTCAGCGTCCTGTGAGGCCATATTCCGTGAGGCGGCGTAATCACCAGAAGCACGCTCAGAGGCACTCCCAAGAGATAGGAGAACAGCATTGCCAGGGTCGATACCCAAATGGTAATCCAGGTATTTGCCAGCAACAAAGTCCCGTATTGGTTAAAAAATTCAGTCAATCAGTTCACCCCTCTCCAGCAACTTCCTTGTGATCTGCTCCCGGGGAGCGGAGATGACATCCTTGACGTATCCTTGCTCGATGATCCTCGATTCGTCGATGATGGCGACTTTGTTGCAGATCTTTTCCACCACTGCGATTTCATGGGTGATGATGATGATCGTAACTCCAAGCTTATGGTTGATATCTTTCAACAGTTTCAAAATGGAATTGGTCGTCAGACTGTCCAGAGCGGATGTGGGTTCATCGCATAACAGCAGCGACGGATGATTTGCCAGCGCCCTCGCGATGGAGACCCTCTGCTGCTGACCGCCGGAAAGCTGTACCGGATAGGCGTTGGCCTTTGAGCTCAGCCCCACGATTTCCAACAGCTCGTCCACTCTCTTCAAGCGCTGCTTTTCCTCCACGCCGGCGATCTCCAGCGGAAACGCCACGTTGTCCCGGATGGTTCTCTGCATCAGCAGGTTGAATTTCTGAAAGACCATTCCGATTTTGCGCCGCAGGGTCAGAAGCGCTCTTCCCTCCAGGGAGGTGACGTCCTGCCCGTCGATGAGGATGCTCCCTTCGCTGGGCTTTTCCAAAAGATTGATACATCGGATGAGGGTGCTCTTACCGGCGCCGCTCATTCCGATGATCCCAAAAATATCACCGTCTTCTATTGTAAGATTGATATCGCTTATCGCTGTGAAGCTTCCGTTTTCCGTATTGAAAAACTTCGACAGATTTTTAATTTCAATCATAATGCTGCTTTTCCTGCTCCTCTCTTGATATCGGGCCATCGAGACATTCCCAACCAATGTTGCCGGTGCAGAAATAATTCGACCCGATATCCATATATTTTAGCGTTCAAGCAGCGAAAAGTCAAGAAATTCCCATATCCGAGGCCATTCCGTATTATGCATATTGTGCGATTCGCCTATGTCGAATCCTGGCACATCATTCAAACGCCTGTGCAATATCCTCAATCAAATCGTCCGCGTGCTCTGTCCCGATGGATAAGCGGATCGTACCCGGCCTGATTCTCGCTTCAAGCAGCTCGCTTTCCGACATCTGGGAATGAGTGGTGCTGGCGGGATGGATGGCCAGGGACTTCACGTCGGCCACATTGGCCAGGAGTGAGAAGATTTGAAGCTTATCTGTAAACGCCTTCGCTTCCTCCGCTCCGCCTTTGATATCAAAGGTGAAAATGGAGCCTCCTCCATTGGGGAAATATTTATCATAGGCCGCCTTTTCCTTGCCGGTGGAAAATTCGGGATGGTCGATGCTTACGACCTTCTCATGATTCTTCAGGAAGTCGAGAACCTTCAGCGTGTTGGCAACATGCCGCTCCACTCTGAGAGAAAGGGGCTCCAGTCCCTGAAGGAACAGGAAGACGTTGAAGGGGCTGAGGGCGGACCCTGTGTCTCTGAGAAGGGTGACTCTCGCTTTGGTGATATACGCCGCCGCTCCGGCGGCTTCCGTAAACCTGACGCCATGATAGCTCGGATCCGGCTTTGTCAGATACGGGAATTTTCCCGACGACGCCCAGTCGAATTTGCCGGAATCCACGATCACTCCGCCGATGGATGTTCCGTGGCCGCCGATAAATTTCGTGGCGGAATGTACGACGATGTCCGCGCCATGTTCAAAAGGCCTGAGGAGATACGGAGTAGCAAAGGTGTTGTCCACTATGAGAGGGATCCCCGCCTTGTGGGCAATCGCCGCGACTCTCTCGATATCAACGACGTTGGAAGCCGGATTTCCCATGCTTTCAACGAAGATAAGCTTGGTATTTTCCCTTATGGCGTTTTCGAAGGCGTTCTCTTCGTATGGATCCGCAAAGGTCGTCTCGATTCCGAAGTCCGCGAGAGTATGGGCAAACAAATTGTAGGTTCCGCCATAGACCGTGCTTGCTGAAACGATATGGTCCCCGGCGTGGGCGATATTCTGGACCGCGTAGGTGCAGGCCGCCGCTCCGGAGGACAGCGCCAAAGCCCCGACTCCGCCTTCAAGGGCGTTGATGCGCTGCTCAAACACATTCGTTGTGGGGTTCGTGATCCTGGTATAGATATTGCCGACCTCCGCGAGTCCGAAACGCGCCTCGGCGCTTGCGGCGCTGGGAAAAACATAGGATGAGGTCTGGTAGATCGGCACTGCTCTCGCATCGGTCGCCGGGTCCGGGTTTTCCTGCCCCGCATGAACCTGCAGAGTTTCAAATCTTAGCTTTTTTTCTGGCATAGTTTCATCTCCTTTTCTATTTATAGCTATTCCTATATATTTACTATGAATTGAATTTATATTATATCGAATGAATGGTATTGTCAATACCTTATTTATTAATATTTATTTACTGTTTTTATTCAGGTTCAGGCAGTCATTTTATTTTTCAGTTCAGAATTTCGGGTATGGAGCAGCCAGCCGCCCCGAAGTGTGCAAAAAGGTGAGCTTGGAGTATATTTTTATCGTTTGAAGGTCGTTAGAAGCAAAAAATATACACCCTACTTGAAAGTTGGACTCCCATAGGGGGGGTGCCCTACTGCACCATAGTCAAAATTCTGCACACTCGAGGGAATGGTTCTGTGGTTATGCGGCGCATTAATCATGAATAGTAACATTTCCGTACAACATATCCGTATACATATTTATTATTAAGAGTTATAGGCCATGGCCTATAACTCTCTAACCCTTTAACTCTTTAAATTACATAGAACGGCTCCGACTTTTCCCTGTAACGGTTCACCAGATCCTCAAGGGTAATGTTGTCGACAACATTTTCCACCGCCCGCTGGATCTTCTCCCAGACTTCCTGGGTAACGCATCCGGCCGCCCTGTCACAGGACTCTTCGCCGTCCAGACAGCTCACGGGAGCGAGGCTCCCCTCCATCTGGCGCAAAATCATGCCCACCGTATATTCTGCCGGGGCTTTTGCCAGCATGTATCCGCCCTGGGCGCCCCGGACGCTCCGTACAAACCCGGCCCGATTCAGCTGGGTAATGATCTGCTCCAGGTATTTTTCCGAGATATCCTGCCTCGCCGCAATATTTTTGATGGATATATATTCACCGGTATTATTGATAGCGAGATCAAGCATAAGGCGCAGCGCATATCTGCCTTTTGTTGATATTTTCATTTCTTATTCACCGCCGTTTAGTTTTTAGTCTTTCCAATTAGTTTATTACTTTTTCATGTGACTTAATATACCCATATGATACAATAGGAAAACTAGGAATACAATAAAAAGTTTAGACAAGCGCCGCAAAACGGGAAAAGTTTATGATATACTACATGGTATGTATGCATTTTAGGAAAGGAAGGAAAACGGATCCATGTCGACCAGAGGCAGCGTATTAAAAGCGCTGGAAGAAAATAAGGGAGCCGCAATTTCAGGAGAGGAGCTGGCGAACCGGCTTTCCATCTCGAGAGCCGCAATCTGGAAAGCGATCCAGGAGCTGCGCAGGGAAGGATACCGCATTGACGCCATAACCAACAAGGGCTATTGCCTCGCGACCGACAGCGACGTGCTCTCCACGGAAGGGATACTCCCCTATCTGAACGTTGATTCCATCCCTGTAACCGGCAATCCCGCGACGATAACCGGCGATTTCGCGATGGCAACCGGCTCCATGGCCGACCGCATTCACGTGTTCAAATCCGTAGAATCCACCAATCTGACCGCGAAGAAGATGGCCCTTGACGGCGCGACCGCCGGAACGGTCGTCATAGCGGAGGAACAGACAAAGGGCAGGGGCCGGATGGGCCGCAGCTTTTACTCTCCTCCCGCGGGCGGAATCTATATGAGCTTCATCCTTGCTCCCCGGTTCGATGTTTCAAAATCGGTGCTGATCACCACGGCGGCTTCCGTAGCGGTCTGCAGGGCCATCGAGGAAACGACGGGGATATCGTGCCGGATCAAATGGGTCAATGATATATATAAAGGTGAGAAAAAGATATGCGGCATCCTGACAGAGGCCGTGACGGATTTTGAAAGCGGCCATATCGAATACATTGTGCTGGGGATCGGCATCAATTACAATACGCCAAGGTCCGCCTTTCCAGAGAATATTTCCGTCGTCGCCGGTTCCCTGTTTGAGGATTCGCCCACCGGCCCGGATTCGGAGGATGTCTGCAACACAGCATTACACGGAATTAACAAGCAGGGCACCCGCAACCGGCTCATCGCCGAGGTGATCAATCAGGTCATGGCAATCAACGAACGCCTTGAGTCAAGGGATTTTATCCCGGAATACAAGCGACGCTCCCTCGTTCTGGGGAAGGATATCCTGATCATTCCCGCTGCCGGCCCCGACGGGGAACGCGACCTGGAAGCCGGGATACCGGCTGCCGCGGTGGATATAGACGGAGACGGAGGCCTTGTGGTGCGCCACGCGGACGGCCGCCTTCAAACGCTGAACACGGGAGAAATCAGCATACGGACAAGGAGGCAACATGTACAAACTGATCGTTAGTGACCTGGACGGAACCCTGTTGAACGACGCCAGCGCACTTTCAGAATATTCCAAGGAGGTCATCCATAGAGCTTCGGAGCAGGGGGTCGATTTTATGCTGGCGACAGGAAGGCTTTTCGGAGGCGCCAGGATGATCGCAAAAGAATTGAATCTGAACACTCCAATTCTCGCGTGCAACGGCGCCCTCATAAAAGAGGCGGAAGGAAAGCTGCTGTATGGGAAACCGCTCCGGGAGGAAGCCCTGAGGACGGTTTTTCGGCTGCTGGAAGAGAGAAATCTGTATTTTCACTGTTATAGCGAGGACAGCTTCTATACGAAGAAAATCAGAAGGAATCTGTTTTCCTTCTATGACGCTCTCATCGACCTGCCGGAAGAGGACCGGTTCCCCATGGTGGAAATCGAGCCGGCGGACCTCATCGGGAAGGATGCGATCTATAAGATCCTTGTAAGATGCGAGGGCGCGGCTGCCAGAAAGGAGCTTTACAACACCTTGATTGGAATCGATGGCGTTTCCGTCACCGTCTCCTTTAATGACACCTTTGATATCTGCGCGGACCAGGTCAGCAAGGAAGCTGCCGTCGAGCGCTACGCCTCCGGGAAGGGGATCGATCCGTCGGAGATTATCTGCTTTGGGGACAACTACAACGATATCGGCATGATCCGGTACGCCGGTCTCGGGATTGCGGTGGAAAACGGCGTGGAGGAAATAAAAGAAGCCGCCGACTATGTGACGGCCAGCAACAATGAAAACGGTGTGGCAAAAGCCATTGAAAAGTTCGTGTTTAAATTGTAAAGCCCGCATCCGCGGGCTTTTCCGTTCATTCAGGCGGTCCAAGTTCAGCAGACCTTTTCCCCTTTAACTGTTCCGGTTCACCTCGTGAAAGGTCTTGAGGTTTCCGATCTTTTGGCTGCGCTCTTTTAAAATCTCGTCGACCTCATCCAGCCCGATCTGCTCATACACCATCAGCACCGTCAGGTGGTACAAAAGATCGCAGATCTCATTTTTGACGTCGCTCAGGGCCGCTTCCCTCGCGTCATCCCCCGCGGCGTCAACGTTCTTTGCGGCGATGATGACCTCGCTGCATTCCTCCCCGCATTTTTTCAGGATCTTATCCAGCCCTTTTTCAAAGAGATAGCAGGTGTAGGAATTTTCGGCAAAGTTTCTGCGCCGGTCCAAAACCACCTGATAGAGTTCCCTCAGGGCGTTATCGTTCTCTTCCCGCTTCTTGGCCTTCAAAAGCTTTTCCTTTTCATCCTTCGTTCGAAAATCAGCCAGTCCCGCCTCCTGATAAAAACAGGTCTCGTGGCCCGTGTGACAGGCGGGGCCGGTCTGTTCCACCTCGATCAAAAGCGTATCTTCATCGCAGTCCGCCGTGACGGTGACCACCTTCTGAACATGGCCGGAGGTCGCCCCTTTGTTCCACAGCTCATTTCTGGAACGGCTGAAAAACCAGGTATAGCCTGTTTCAATGGTTTTCTCCAGGCTCTCTTCATTCATATAAGCCAGCATCAGGACCTTTTTCGTGTCCCTGTCCTGAACGATGGCCGGAATCAGAGGCGCCTTAATAAAATATTTCTTGATGTCCATATTCCGTCTCCTATCATTAATATTACAGAATCAATAGCGCAGGGAATTTTTCCTGTGGCTAGGCGCGGCGGACGAAGGCGAGGACGCGTACACAGACGTACGCAAGCGAGCCTGAGGACGCCAGCAACAACGCCACAGGGAAAATTAACGGGCAAGAAGCCGTACCGGCTGCCCGCTGTTTTCTAATTCCATTTTGACCTGATCCACCGTCAATTCCCCGTAATGAAAAATAGAAGCCGCCAGCGCCGCGTCGGCGGAAGTCTTTTGAAACAGCTCCGTAAAATCGGCGAGCTTTCCGCAGCCGCCCGAGGCGATCACCGGGATGTTGACGACGCCGCAGATCGCGTTGAGCATATCGATGTCAAAGCCCTGCTTTGTGCCATCGGCGTCCATCGAGGTCAGGAGGATCTCGCCCGCTCCCAGATCTTCCGCCTGGATTGCCCATTTTACCGCGTCCAATCCCGTATCGATCCTACCGCCGTTGATAAATACGTCATACCGGTTCGGCCCGACTTTTTTTGCGTCGATGGCGACTACCACGCACTGGCTTCCGAATCTGGCGGCGGCTTCGGAGATGATGGCGGGATTGCGGATCGCGGCAGAGTTCACCGAAACCTTGTCGGCCCCGGCGAGAAGCAGGCTGCGAAAATCCTCCGCGGTCCGGATGCCGCCGCCCACAGTCAGCGGAACAAACACGTTTTTAGCCGTTCTTTTTACGACGTCCAGCATGGTGCCCCTTCCCTCATGAGTTGCGGTAATATCCAAGAACACGATTTCATCCGCGCCCTGTTTGTCATATTCAATGGCGCACTCCACAGGATCGCCCACCTCTTTGATTCCTATAAAGTTGATCCCTTTTACCACCTTGCCGTCCTGTACGTCAAGGCAGGGAATAATTCGTTTTGCAAGCATTGCGGCTCTCCTTTTTTGTCCGGACGAGAATAGCAGCGATTCTGCTTCCGTTCCAATAATTTTATAGTTTGCAGTATTTGATCACTTCCGCGAGGGAAAGGGTCCCTTTATATATGGACTTTCCGCAGATGGCGCCGTAAAGGCCCATCTCTTTCAAATCGACGATATCCTGGATGATGTGGATTCCTCCGCTGGCGATGACGTCACAGCTCACCGCGCCGTTGATTCGGGAAAGCTGCTCCAGATTCGGCCCCGACAAGGTCCCATCCTTTGAGATATCTGTAAAGATGATGTACTTTATTCCGATGGATTCCATCTTCTTTGCAAGATCCAGATAGTTGATATCGCTGTCGTCAAGCCATCCGCCGCCTGAAACCATTCCGTTCCTGGCGTCGATCCCCACGGCGATCCTGTCTCCGTATTTCTCCGCCGCAGTCCTGACCAGATCAGGCTGGGTAATGGCGGCGGAGCCGATGATCACGCGGGAAATTCCCTGTTCCATGTAGTAATCGATGCTTTCGAGGGTGCGGATCCCCCCGCCCAGCTCCACCTTCAGTCCGGTATTCTTCGCTACCCGGAGAAAAATCTCGCTGTTCTTCAGGCCGCCTTCCTTCGCTCCGTCCAGGTCCACCATGTGAATCCATTGGGCTCCCGCTCTCTGAAACGCCAGGGCGGTCTCCAACGGATCGACCGCCACCTTCTCAGCGGTGGCAAAGTCGCCCCGGGTCAGTCTCACGCACTGTCCTTCCTTTATATCAATCGCCGGTAAAATAATCATCCTCGTTCTCCCATCATTTCTGTCATTTCGCCGCCGCTTCCCCGGCGGATTAACCGTAATATTATTTCAGTTCACTGAAATTCTTCAACAGTTTTAGGCCGATTTCACCGCTCTTTTCCGGGTGAAACTGGGTCCCGTAAATATTATCCTTGAAAACCAGCCCCGGAATGTATTGGCCGTACTCGCTGTAAAGGGAAACATACCGCTTTTCCGTCTCGGCTTTATAGGAATGAACATAGTAGAACCGGGCGCCTTCCTTGACCCCCTCCGCCAGTTCGCACCTGTTTTCAATCCTGACGTCGCTCCAGCCCATGTGGGGTATTTTCAGGCCGGGCGCCTCAATGCGGCTGACCTCTCCCGGAATCAGACCGAGGCCCTTTACCTTCTTAAATTCGTAGCCGTAATCGAAGAGAAGCTGCATTCCAAGGCAGATCCCCAGAAATGGCTTCCTACCGGCTTCTTCCACGATGGCCGGCACCAGTCCCGAGCGCTGCAGCATCCCCATTGCGTCGGGGAACGCCCCCACTCCGGGGAGGATCAACCGGTCTGCAAGCTTTATCTCCGCCGCAGAGGCCGTTATGATATTTTCCAAGCCGAGAAAATCCAAAGCGTTTTTCAGGCTGAACAGGTTGCCTGCTCCGTAATCTATAATTGCTATCATCGCTATAAACTCCCTTTGGAGGAGAGCAGCCCGCTCCCCTCAATCTTGACAGCCGCCTTCATGGCGTGGGCAAAGGCCTTAAAGACCGCCTCCGCCTTGTGGTGGTCATTCTTTCCATAGAACAGATTGATATGCAGCGTGACCAGGGCGTTCATGGCAAATGCCCTGAAGAATTCTTCCACCATGGCCGAGTCCATATCCCCAAGGCGATAATCGCCGAATTCCGCGTTGAATACCAGAAACGGTCTGCCGCTGACATCGACGCTGCAGGAAGCCAGCGCTTCATCCATGGGGATCGTAAAGCTCCCGTAGCGCTCGATGCCGATCTTATCGGAAACGGCCTCCCCAAAGGCCTTGCCCAAAGCGATCCCGATATCCTCGATGGAGTGATGGCAGTCCACCTCCAGGTCCCCCTTGCAGGATATCGACAGATCAAAGCCGCTGTGCACGGCGAAAGCGGTGAGCATGTGGTTGAAAAAACCAACTCCGGTGTCAATTTGGTTCTTCCCGCTGCCGTCGACGTTCAGGGTCAGTTCAATCCTGGTCTCCTTTGTTTCCCTTTTTATATAACCTTCTCTCATAGCGTTACCCTCCTCTATTTCGGCGTCTGCCTGATCATGCTCCCCGTTATAATATCTCTGCCAGCGCCTGAAGCAGGCAGTCGTTCTCTTTCCTCGTCCCCGCGGTTATTCTGAGGTAGTTTCCCAGCCTTCTCACGATGATAGACCTTTTTTTCAGCCCTTGGAAAACGGATTCCGCATCCCCCATCTCCACATAGACAAAATTCGTATCGGGTTTGACGACTCTCCTGATGCCGCTTCTTTCTTCCAGTCCCAGCAATCCCTGATACAGGTAATCCCGGGACTTCCTGATCTCATCTACGGCTTTTTTAATGTAATCGGGATTTGAAAACACCGCGCAGCCGGCGGCCTGGGTCAGGGCGTTGACGTTGTAAGGCGATCTGACACAGTGCAGCGCCCGGACAATTTTCTCCGAGGAAACGGCGAAGCCCAGGCGGATTGCCGCCAGCCCCAGCGCTTTGGAGCAGGTTTTCAATATGATCAGGTTGTCGTATTTTTCCGCCACCTTTATGACGGACTGATCGGAAAAATCCATATACGCTTCGTCGATGATAACGAGGGCGTCGGTGTTTTCCACAATGTGCAGCACATCCTCCCGCCCCATGACCAGGGATGTGGGACTGCAGGGGTTGGAAAGAATGATGGCGGCGGGGTCGGCGTCGTCGATGGCGTCCAGAACATCCCCGGCCGTCAGGATCAGATCTTCCTTCTTCTCCACAATGGCGTTTGTCTTTTCATAGATTTCTCCGTAGTATCGATACATGGAAAAATCGGGCAAAAAGGTCAGCAGCCTGTCCTTGGGTCTCAGAAACGCGCCGAGGATCACGGTGATCAGCTCGTCGGATCCGTTTCCCGCGACGACGCTGGAGGGACCGATCCCGTAGTATTGGGCAAATTTCCTGCACAGCTCCGTCGCCATGGGATCGGGGTAACGGTTCAGCTTCACCCCGGAAACCGCGGAGAGGATCTGCTCCCCCAGGATCTCTCCCGGATCGATAAAGCTCTCGTTGGCGTCCAGCCTGATCTTATAGTCCCCTGTGATGGCGTCATAGGGCGTCAGATTTTTTACTTTATTGTTCAATTTATAGGTCATCTTATTCAAACCTCTCAAACCTTATTTTGATGGAATTGGCGTGGGCGGAAAGCCCCTCTTTCTCCGCGATGGTGATGATATCCTCCCGGTCCTCCGCCAGCGCTTCCCTCGTGTAGAAGGTATAGCTCATCTTCTTGACGAAGCTGTCAACTCCGAGAGGCGAGGAAAACCTTGCGGTGCCCGAGGTAGGCAGCACGTGATTGGTCCCCGACATGTAGTCTCCCAGAGGTTCCGGGGCATATTCGCCGCAGAATACGGAACCGGCATTTTTGATCCGGGACAGCAGCCTCATGGGCTCCTTCACCATCAGCTCCAGGTGCTCCGGCGCGATGGCGTCTGCCAGCCGTACCATTTCCTCCTCATCCTTGCAGATGATAACGGCGCCGAATCCGGCAAGAGACTGCTCTATGGTTTCTTTTCTCGAAAGACCCTTCATCTGGATTTCGATTTCTTTTAAAGTATCCTCCGCGACTTTCCGGCTGGTGGTGAGCAAAACCGCCGACGCCATGGGATCGTGTTCCGCCTGGCTCATGAGGTCCGACGCGACGTAGGCCGGATTTGCCGCCTCGTCCGCCAGCACCAGAATCTCGCTGGGGCCTGCGATCATGTCGATATCCACCTGCCCGAACAAAAGCTTTTTGGCTGTCGCCACGAAAATGTTGCCTGGCCCGACGATCTTATCCACGGCGGGAAAGGTTTCCGTTCCGTAGGTGAGGGCCGCCACCGCCTGGGCTCCTCCCGCCAGAAATACCCGGTCTACTCCCGCCAGGTATGCCGCGGCCAGGATGTCGGGATTGGACTTGGGAGTCACCATGATGATTTCTCCGACTCCTGCAAGCTTCGCCGGAACAGCGTTCATCAGCACGGTGGACGGATAGGCCGCGGTGCCTCCCGGAACGTAAATTCCCACTCTGGAGAGTCCCCTCACCGTCTGTCCCAGAATGACGCCTTTCTCTTTTTTTATCTCATATCCCTGCCGCACCTGTTTTTCGTGATACGCCGTGATGTTCTCCTTTGCCCGCTCCAGGGCCTTTTTCAGGAATGGATCCGCACTTTCATAAGCCTGCTTCATCTCTTCCCTTGTGACCTCGAAACGGTCGGGACAGGCTCCGTCAAACTTCATGCAAAAGCTTCTGACAGCCTCATCTCCCTTTTCCCTCACCTCGTCGATGATCTTCAAAACCGCTTCGTTGGCGGAGAGGCTGATTTTTCCGGCTCTTTTTTTCATTTCGTCAAGGAATTCAAATTCCCTTTTATTATCCGAATAGATAATTTCCATAGGGGTCACCTTACCCTTTCCTGAATCTCGGCGATCAGCCTGTCGATCTCCGCCTTTTTCAGCTTCATGCTGGCGACGTTCACGATCAGACGGGCGGATACGTTCCGGATCTCTTCGATGATCTCCAGACCGTTTTCCTTCAGGGTCGTTCCCGTTTCCACGATATCCACGATGCCGTCCGCCAGGTCGAGGAGCGGCGCCAGTTCCACCGATCCCTCGATCTTGATGACCTCGACGTCCATTCCCTTCGATTCAAAATATGAGCTGGCGACTCTGGGATACTTGGTGGCGATGCGTTTCGTGCGGTACCCGCTGTAGAAATCCGAGCCCTTCGGCACGGCCAGGGCAAACCGGCATTTTCCGAAACCCAGATCCATCACTTCGTAAAAGGTCCCGCCGCTTTCCACGATGGTATCCTTCCCTACGACGCCCAAATCGCAGACGCCATGCTCCACATAGGTGATGACATCGGCCGCTTTGGCGAGCACCACTTCCATATTCCTGTCGGGAACGGAAAGGAGCAGCTTCCTCCCTTTTTCTTTAAGCTGGGACGTGTCATAGCCGATTTCGCCGAAAAGGTTTATGGTGCTGGATTCCAGCCTGCCCTTTGTCAGGGCGATCCGGATGCCGCAGGCTCCGCTCTTGCCCTCTTCCGTTTCCGAACCGCCCTCCTTCAGAAGGCGCGAGGCAAGTTGATCCACATTGATACCGAAGCCGATGGCCGGCAGGCTCTCCCCAAAGTCCTTGAACAGTTCATCGTACCGGCCCCCTGAGAGAACGGGTTCCCCTGCCGAGGAAATATACCCCCGAAATATCAGGGAGCTGTAATATTCAGCCTGGTGAACCAGACCGAAGTCGATCATCACCTTATCCAGACGGAGATCCACAAGGCCCTGGAATATCCGCTCCAGATAGGAAAGCATCTCCAGCAGCTTTTCATCATATCCGTCGAAAAGCTTCCGCGCTTTATCCAATGCTTCCCGCCCCCCGAAGAGCTTCGGCAGCTCCTTAAGGATTTCCTTCGTCCGGCTTTCCGGAAAGGATTCCAGGATATCCGAAAGCCCGGCGTAGTTCTTGGACGCGATAAGGGAATGAATGGTTTCCTTCTGCTCCGCGGTGGCGTTCAAATCATCCATCAGCAGCTTATATATCCCGATATGGCCCATCTCAACCCTGAAATCGTCCACACAGCAGGAATTCATCGCCTCCATCCCTGTCGCGAGAATCTCGATATCCGATTCAAAGGAAGAAAGCCCCACAAGCTCGATGCCCATCTGCATAATCTCGCTGCTCTTCCCGGCCAGCGACCGCTGTTGACGGTAGATCCGCTGAGCGTAGTAAAGCCGGATGGGAAGCGCGTAGCCCTTGAGCTTGGTAGCGGTGAGCCGCGCGATTGGGATGGTGGAATCGGGTCTCATGGCAAGGAGCCTCCCCTTGTTGTCGATGAGTTTGTACATGCTCTCCTGGGGGAAGTACATGGAATTGGAGGAAAACACGTCGTAAAACTCAAGGCCCGGGGTGATCACCTCCTGATAACCTTTTCCCTCAAAGGCCTCCCTCAGTGTTTCTATGATTTTCCGCTGTGCCGCACATTCCTGAAACAGCAGGTCCTTTGTGCCCTCCGGGGTGATACGGTCATATTTTTTCATCTTTGATTCCTCTTTCTGGTGGTATATATGTCAATTATATGAATTGTTTTATTACGTTACTATATTATCGCTTTAAAGTAATAAAGTCAAGAATTAATTTAATAGATTATTCAATTGACATCTTAGCTAACTCTGCTATAATATAGCTAACAAATCATTTTATACCTAACTTTTTTAAAACAGATCGAAAATGAGGTGAGAGAGATGCGGATTTCATCCACAGAAATTCAAAACAACTTCGGAAAATATTTAAAAATCGCTTCGGATCTGGAGGACGTGATCGTGACGCGGAACGGAAGAGACGTAGCGAAGCTGACGGTCTGCGACGACCGGCCTGAGGTCCGGGAGGAGGCTGTCAATTATTATTTCAACCGGGAAGGAAAAATGACCTACCTTGAGTTCCTCGCCCTGACGGAAAATTCGGACCTTCGCTACGAGTACATCGACGGGGAGGTATACTGCCTGGCCGCCCCCAATTACAAGCACCAGATCGCCGTAAAACAAATCTTTTTCACTTTCGGCACTTGGTTTAAGGGAAAAAAATGCATTCCCCTGACTTCTCCTTTTGACGTCACCCTGTCGAGGTATAAGGACAACATCAACGTGGTGCAGCCGGATATCATGGTGCTCTGCGATACGAAAAAAATCGATGAAGAGGGAAAATATCACGGCGTCCCTACCCTGGTGGTTGAAATCCTGTCCGATTCCACCCGGAAAAAGGACATGCATAAGAAGCTCGATCTCTACACGGACACCGGGATCAGGGAGTACTGGATGGTCGATCCGAAAAAGGAAGAGGTCTATTTATACACCTTTGAATCAAAGGAAATTAAAGACATTAAAGTTTTCGAAAGGAATATGACGGTAAAATCCATCTGCTTTGAA
Organism: Bacillota bacterium; assembly: GCA_036835995.1. Lineage (GTDB taxonomy): Bacteria > Bacillota > Clostridia > Peptostreptococcales > Anaerovoracaceae > Anoxybacterium. The sequence continues at coordinate 42,616 of DAITKX010000010.1, forward strand.
GGGCTGGAAATCGAGGTTGCGGAGATTTTCTCGGTGTGAGAAAAGGATTTTTCTGCTGCCGCGTGAGAAAAGGATTTTGCCGCTGCTGCCCGCTTTCCTTCCGCGTCAGATCTCGTCAAAGGAAACGGGCGTAACACCGTCAATATGTATCGTATACCCGCGACCCGGATCGGGCACCCATTGAAAAAGGTTCTTTTCGGAATCGGGGAAGCAGAACCGCATGATCTGGGAAATCACACCGCCGTGACAGACGACGATGCTGTTTCCGTCGAAGCTTCCCTTGCTCTTATGCTTCTCCAGTATTTCAGTAAATCCCTTCGTGATCCTGTTGGAAAAATCGCTCCGGCTTTCGCCGCTTGGGCAGGGCGTGATACCGTCCGCGTCGCCAATCCAGGACTGATAATCCGCGTCTTCGATTAGTTGATTGTGGGTTTTCATTTCGAATTCGCCAAAATCGTATTCCTTCAGCTCCGGCACCGCGAAATGATCCCTGCAGCCGTAGATCAGAAAAAAGGTCTGTTCCGTGCGAAGCAGGCCCGTTGTATAAAGATATGCGCCGTCCGCTTTCGGGTATGTTCCCATGGCGGCAAGCCCGGAAATCAAATCGATGCCCTCATTGGTCAGCGGCAGGTCCGTGCTGCCGTAATATACTCTGGCCTTTACCCCTTCCGTTGTTCCATGCCTTATCAGATGAATTTTTCCCATTATTTTATCCTTTGAGGAAGCCCGCAGAACACCCGGGTCACTTCCTTCGCTTCCTTTCCCAAATATGTCAGAGTACGCCCTGTCATTTCCCGCCAGGCCCGCAGTTCCTTATCAAGAGGAACGACGCCGGATGAAATATCGGTGCAGATGAAAACCGTGTCCTCCCACTCAGCGCGGTTCTCCCGCAGGTAGTCCCCGGCTTCCTTTCCGCAGCGCATGCAGCACAGCACGAATTCCTCCAGCCGGTAAACGGCTTTCTTTTTAAAATCTATTGCGAGGCGGTCAATCGAAGGGCCATCTGTTCCGGTGTCATCAATTGATGGGCCATCGCAGGAAAAAATATCCCCGTCTCCGAGACCATAGCGTTCTTTCGCATAATCCAGCTTTCCCTGATAAGCTCCGCCAAAAATCAAATGCATCGGTTCTTTCCTCCTACACCAACAGCGCCAGCACCACGACGGCAAAACCCTCTCCCACGGTAAGGGCATAGCCGGCCAGATCGCCTGAAACTCCCCCGAGCTGCCGGACCGCGCCGAGCATCGCCGCAAGATAGGCGAGAACAGCCCCCGCCATCACCAAAAAAACAGACCAGTCAGCCGCCTTTCCCAACATCCCCGTGCCTATCGCAAGGGAGACTAAAATTGCAGCAAGACCCATCAGGCAGACCGCCGCCACTTCCGCCGCCGGCTTTTTCACTTCCGGCTCCTGACGATACTGGCTGTGATCAAGGGGTTTTCCCCCAAGGACCGCGATGGCGGAACAGCACCTGGTGATCACCGGAATCAGGATCAAAGCGAGCATAGGATCGCCATTTGCGACGCCGAGGGCCTGTTTGAAATGAAGCTGCTCGATCACAACAGACATGGATCCGAAGCAGAAAACAAACAGCACCGCGACAGAAATCACCGCAAAGGCCCCCGTGTGAGGGTCTTTCAGGATTTGCAGCTTATCCTTGAGGGGCCGCCTTGAAAGGAGCGCGTCCGAGGTGTCCATAAAGCCGTCAAGGTGAATAAATCCCGTAATCAGATAGGGGTAAAGCATCATCGCCGCGGCTTGCAGCTGAAACGGAATATCCGTCCAATCCAGAAGCAGCCAGAGCCCATACCAGATCAGGCCGATCACCAGCCCTACCAACGGAAAAAAGACCAGCATCAGTCGGCGGGCCTTTTCGTTCCACGGGCGATAGGGGCAGGGAATGGAAGAAAACATCCCCAGCGACATGAAAAAAGCTTGAATATATTTCAAATTGCAAGTTCTCCTATAACCTTCTGCCCGGGCTGAAACCGACGGGCACAATTTCATCGTCTTACTTTATCCGCTGTATGTGCCCGTAAGCGACCTCGATCACCGCATCGCATTTTTGGGCCAGCGCCCGGTCGATCCACGCAAGCCCTTTGCGGTAGAGCTCCGTCAGTTCATCGTATTGAACGGCGTCGGAATAGATGTAATCGGACACAAAGACGACGTTTCCGCTCTTCTCCGCAAGGGTCACCAGTTCTTCAGCCACCCGCAGGTATGCCGTCCGGTCGACCTCAAATCCGGCGGAACCGTCCTGCCGGCCGCTCGGCGCAGAAGAATCGTCCCGCTGGGCGGAGGCGAACATCTCGTTGGATAACAGCGCGGTAACGCTGTCCAGGAGAATGCTTCCTGAAAAATCAGCGTCAAGGGCTCCGATGCCGCGGCTCCATTCCAGAGTCGTAAAGCCCCAGCCTTCTCTCTCCTGCCGGTGGCGCAGAATCCGCGCCCGGTCCTCTTCATCCACAGGCTCCATCGTAGCGAGGTAGTATAAAGGACGGCCGCCCTCTGCCTGCTGCTTTGCAAGCTGCTGGGCATAATATGATTTTCCGTTTTTGCAGCCTCCGCTGATAAAGATATTCAACAGTTCCTCCGGTTTCAGATATTATCTTATCCTATTCTACCATCAAGTCCGGCTATATGGCAAGCCCCGTGGGCTGGATCAACTGAAGGAGCAGCTCCTCGTCCTCTGCGCTCAAGGCGATATGATTCTTTTCCGCCAGAGCGGACAGATCGCCGGTACAGTAAGTCGATTGCGCGTTGCGGAGGAATTGATCGTACTTTTCGCCATACCTGTCCATGAGCAGGTCTTCCAGGTTGATTCCGCCAATTCCCTCGGAGGAGAATCCGGAGATTTTCAAGCGGTTCAGCAGCTGTTTTACCGCGTAGACGTTGATGATCCGGGCCCATAATTGCCCGTTTTCCGGTTCGGCATCCCATTGGGAAGGGTCCGCCTGAAAGTCTTTCCGGTCAAATTTTGACTTCAGATATTCCAGCTTTGAATTTTCAGGTTCGACGACCGTTTCATCAATGATAAAGCCCTTGTTTTTAAACTCTTCGATCTTTGTATAATGTATACCCAGATGGCCGTCGCAAGACTGTATGTATTCCGCTTCCCGCGGTGTCACAATTCCCGCCGTATCCCTGAACGCGTTGTAAACCACGGAATAGTCCCGGTTAAGCTGGTATGGAAACACAAAATTGTACGCTGATGGTTTCATTTTTTCGCCCTCCTTTTTTAGATAAACTTACCCAAATTTACCACAAACTCATTCAACAAACATTGCCATAAACCCGATGATTCATTGTACGATCATTTATTTTTCAAAATTCTCAAATTTATTCTATCACTTATGTTTATTAATTTCCAGCTATAAACCGGAGGTTAATACAGATAATAATTTTGATACGAATTTCTCCGATAATCGCTTCAAACTCACAACCATTTTTTTACAGATAAGATGAAATAAATACCAAAATACAGGAGATAAGATGGAAAAGTTAACATTTGCGGATAATTTAAAGAAATACACCCTGCTTTTTTCTATCGGGGCGGTCGGCTACGGGCTTTTGGAGACGGCATTTCGAGGCTTTACCCACTGGACCATGCCGTTGACGGGAGGCGCCGTCTTTGTGATCCTCTATCATATAAACTCCAAAAATGAAAACGCCCCCCTTTGGCAGAAATGCCTGGAGGGAGCATTTATCATCACGACGGCAGAATTGACCGTCGGCTGTATCGTCAATATTTGGCTCGGTTGGAATGTCTGGGACTATTCCGCCTATCCCTTCAATTTCATGGGCCAGATTTGCCTGCCCTTCACGGGGATATGGTTTTTTCTGTGCATACCCTTGTCCTATTTTACAAGATTTTTACACTTTCACAGATTCCGGTACCGCCAGCGTTTATAGGCCGGAGCCGAAAGCCGCGAGTCAAAACCGTCAACGGTCCTGAATCGCAACGTAGTCCTTTCTGGGAGCGACGTTCATATAAGCGGGACGTATGATCTTTCCCGCGTTGATCAGCTCCTCGATGCGGTGGGCGCTCCAGCCGGCAATCCTCGCGATGGCAAAGATCGGCGTATAGAGCTCAAGTGGCAGATCCAGCATACTGTAAACAAAGCCGCTGTAGAAATCGATATTGGCGCTGACGCCTTTATAAATTTTGCGCTCTTCCGCGATGATTTCGGCCGCAAGCCGCTCTACCATGGAATACAGCCGGAATTCTTCCTCTCTTCCCTTTTCCTCCGAAAGGCTCTTTACAAACCGCTTGAAGATATCGGCTCTCGGGTCGGAGAGGGAATAGACAGCATGTCCCATTCCATAGATCAGTCCGGCGCGGTCAAAGGCTTTTTTATGGAGCAGATCTCTCAGATACGATGATACCTGCTCTTCGTCGGTCCAGTCGGACACCGTTTTTTTCAGATCCTCAAACATCTGAACGACCTTGATGTTGGCCCCGCCGTGCTTCGGCCCTTTCAGAGAGCCCAGGGACGCCGCAACCACGGAATAGGTGTCCGTGCCGGAGGAAGAGACCACGCGGGCGGTGAAGGTGGAGTTGTTTCCGCCGCCGTGCTCCGCGTGAAGCACAAGGGCGACATCCAGGATCCTGGCTTCCAGCTCCGTATATTTTGAGTTCGGCCTCAGCATGTGCAGTATATTTTCCGCGGTGGAAAGCTCAGGCCTCGGCGTGTGGATAAAGAGGCTGTCGCCGCCGAAGTAGTGGCGATAGGTCTGATACCCGTAAACGGACAGCAGCGGAAAAACCGCGGTCAGCAGCAGCGACTGTCTCAGGACATTGGGTATGGTGATATCGTTTGCCTTCGTATCATAGGCATGGAGCGTCAGAACGCTGCGGGCCAGCGTATTCATCATATCGGAGGACGGCGCCTTCATGATGATATCCCTTGCAAAGCTGGTAGGAAGCGTGCGGTACTGGGCCAGCAGGTCGGAAAAACCCGCAAGCTGCTGCTGCGTCGGCAGTTTGCCGAAGATCAGCAGATACGTGGCCTCCTCGAACCCAAACCGTTTTTCTTTGACAAAGCCGTCTACAAAACGCTCGATATCAATCCCCCGATAAAACAGCCTGCCTTCGCAGGGAACCTTTTCCCCATCTACCACATCAAATGACTGGATTTCGGAAATTTCCGTCAGTCCTGTCAAAACTCCGTTTCCATTCAGGTCTCTAAGTCCCCTGTTGACCTTATATTTCGTGTAGAGCTCCGAATCGATAGAGCTGCTTTCCATACACAATTTCGTCAGTTCCATTATTTCCGGTGTTATTTCTGAATACTTATCATCCAGTGTGTTGAATGCGCTTTCTAACATTTCAATCCCCCTCTCAATTTTTATGTACCCCTTGGACGGAATACTTGCCGTATAAGTTCCAATAAGTATATCACAAAAAAATATGTGCAACAATAAGTTTAAATTTGTATTGAATGGTAATCAAATCCATCGCCGGCAGGGGTTTGGAGGATCACAGGAATTCCTTCAGCCGTTTCCTGTCAAGGATCTTGATTCCTTTTCTGGACACGCTGAGTATCCCCTCGTTGGAGAAATATTTCAGCATTCTGGAGATCACCTCCCTGGCGCTTCCCAGGTGTCCGGCGATCTGCTCATGGGTCAGGGTGATGGTATCGCTGTTTTCCATGCCCGCCTCTTCGATTAAAAACCCCGCAAGGCGTCTGTCCAGCTTCATAAAGAGAACCTGCTCCATGACCCACATGACTTCGGAAAGACGCATGGAGATCAGTTCGGTCATAAAATTTCCCACAGCGGCATTTTCTTTCGCAATGCTGCCATAGGTTGCGGAGTTCAGAACAAACAGCTCCGTCGGCTCCTCGGCGTCCACGTTGATATCAAAGGAAATGTTTTTAATGACGCAGGAAGCGGAAAGAAGGCAGACGTCATTTTCCAAAAGCCGGTACAAAGTGATCTCCCTGCCCTCTTCAGACAGGAAATACACCCGCAGTCTCCCTCTTTTCACCGCGATGACTCCGGTGCAGTCGTCAAGCCCCCCGTGAACGTGGTCTCCGGCCTTGAAAGAATGCAGGACCGTATGCCCGATAACCTGCTGTTTTTGCTGTTCGTTCAGTTTTGCCCAAAAAGGAAGCAGCTTCGTCAGAAGCTCCTTATCCGTCTGTTCCATGTGACTCACCCCCTCATCTATTCTACCGCCATTGGAACGGTTTTTCAATGCCGGAACTCTTTTCAATTTTGCAGAATTTGAATTCATGTGACATTGTCACCGATTTTATGGGTATAACCATGATATCATTGCTTATCATTAATTGTTAATTAATTATCAAGTACGTTGTGGCGCGGCTGAAGAACGGCTGAGCGCCATAAAAGTACGGATAGGAGAGCAGGGATATGAGTAAAAAGGTATTGATCATCGGAGGGGTAGCCGGAGGCGCCACCGCCGCCGCGCGGCTCCGGAGGCTTGACGAGTCGCCGGAAATCATCATGTTTGAACGGGGAGATTATATCTCCTACGCAAACTGCGGCCTCCCCTACCACGTCGGCAGCGTCATCAGGGAAAGGGACGCCTTGCTGCTTCAGACCCCGGAAGGCATGAAGGCAAAATACGACGTCGACGTGCGCGTAAACAGCGAAGTCACGTCCATCGACCGGGAGAACAAAGCCGTCCGGGTGAGAAACGGAAGGACCGGAGAAGAATACGATGAGAGCTACGACACCCTTGTCATCGCCACGGGCTCCTCACCATTGAAGCCCCCGATCCCCGGCATTGACGGCCCCGGGATCTTCACCCTCTGGACCGTGAACGACACGGACCGCATCAACCGGTATGTCGCGGAGAAGAAACCAAAGAGAGCCGCCGTCATCGGCGGCGGGTTCATCGGCCTTGAAATGGCAGAAAACCTTCACGCCCTCGGCTGCGAGGTCACCGTCGTAGAGATGATGAACCAGGTCATGGCGCCCGTCGACTTCGAGATGGCGCAGCTGGTCCATGAAAATATGAAGATGAACCGTGTCAGACTGGAGTTGGGAAACGGCGTAAAGCAGTTTGAAAACAGAGACGGCGCAACGGTCATCTCGCTGCAGGACGGAAAAACTTTGGAGGCCGATATCGTCATCCTGTCCATCGGAGTCCGGCCCAACAGCGGGCTGGCGAAGGACTGTGGCTTGGAGCTGAACGCCAGGGGCGGCATCGTGGTGGACGGACACCTCAAGACCTCAGATGCAAGCATCTATGCGGTGGGTGACGTCATAGAGGTGGAGGAGTTCGTATCCAAAGGCAAAACCATGATCCCCCTGGCAGGCCCGGCAAACAAGCAGGGGCGCATCTGTGCGGACAATATCGCGAGGGAGCTGGGCAGCCTCGGCGGCGAACCGGAAAAATACGACGGAAGCCTGGGAACTTCCATCGCCCAGGTCTTTGATCTGTCTGTCGCAGCCGTGGGCGTCAACGAAAAGACCCTGAACGCCCGGGGGATGAAGTTGAACGAGGATTATTTCTCCGCGCTGATCAATCAGAAGTCCCACGCCGGCTATTACCCCGGAGCGACTCCCCTCACCCTGAAGCTTCTCTTCGATAAGGCAGGGAAGATTCTTGGAGCGCAGATCATCGGCCAGGAGGGAGCGGACAAGAGGATCGACGTCATCGCGACCACCATGAGGCTGGGCGGAACGGTATACGACCTTGCGAAGCTGGAGTTGGCCTACGCGCCTCCCTATTCCTCCGCGAAAGACCCTGTGAACATGCTGGGATTTGTGGCGGAAAATATTCTGGAAGGCGTAGCCTCCTTTATCGACTGGAAAGAACTGGAGGAGCTCATGGCGTCCCGAAGAGAAGATTTTACCATCCTCGATGTGACAGAAGATATGGAGCGGGCGGTTTTCAAGATCCCCGGCTCCTACCATATCCCCCTGGGACAGTTGAGGAATCGCATGGGCGAGCTGGATAAAAGCAAGCTGATCATCCCCTACTGCGCCATCGGAGTCCGTTCCTACAACGCGGCAAGGATGCTCATGAACAACGGATTTGAAAAGGTAAAGGTCGTCCCCGGCGGCACGAGCTTCTATAAATCCCTCTACCATGACAGGCAATCGGGTTCGGGCCACGGCGGACCGGAGCACGATGGACCGGGCGGACTGGGCGGCGGGCCCGGCACAGGAGGATCCGATCCTGTGAATTCCGGCAAGGATGAGGAGCCTTTTATAGACCCCGGTAAAATTGTCGCCGCTCAGGTTCTGGATTGCAGCGGGCTTCAGTGTCCCGGCCCCATCATGCGGGTATTCCAGACCATCAAGGAAATGAACAACGGTGAAATTTTGAAGGTTTCCGCCACCGACATGAGCTTTGCAAGAGATATCGAGGCATGGTGCAGGAGGATGGGCAACACCCTGCTGAAAACGGAAAGGATCGGAAAGGAAAATATCGTATATATCCAGAAAGGGCTTTCCGGAAACCGTCCGGCGGAAGCCGACACCGCGGCGCCCGTCGCCGCAGGTTCCCGCGCCGCCGCGCCTCAGGGAAAAACCCTCATCGTGTTCAGCGGTGATCTGGATAAGGTGCTGGCTTCCTTCATCATCGCAAACGGCGCCGCGGCAATGGGCCGGCCGGTCACCATGTTCTTCACCTTCTGGGGACTCAACGCCCTTAGAAAAAGAGATAAGCAGAGCGTCAAGAAGCCTTTCATGGACGCCATGTTCGGCGCCATGATGCCGAGAGGCACCTCAAAGCTCAAGCTTTCCAATATGAACATGGGCGGCATGGGAACCGCCATGATGAGAAAGGTCATGAAGGATAAAAATATCGATTCCCTGGAAGATCTGATGAAACAGGCCATGTTCAACGGCGTCAGGCTGGTGGCCTGCACCATGTCCATGGACGTCATGGGAATCACAAAGGACGAACTGATCGACGGCGGCTCCCTCTATTGGGTGATCAAGGGCGAGGTG
>DAITKX010000011.1:0-28937 GCA_036835995.1 Bacillota bacterium
AATCAGCCGGTATGCCTTATCCAGAACGGCCCGCAGTCTGCGCTCCTTTTCCTCCGCCATATCCAGCGCCCGGATCAGCTCCAGGGATTTATCGTAATATCTCTTCGCCACAAGCCGCGTATAGCTCAATCCGCCTGTCTTATGAACCGCCTCGTTGATTTTGCTCCGCTGCAGATCGCGCTGCTCCGCCCTTTCCTTGAAACCCGGCAGATTTTTAAACGCGTGGATCAGCGGCAGCGTGATCACGTTCTGTTCATAATCGGACTGAACCGGTTTTTGGGCGGCTTCTTCCGTCTCTTCAAAGTCCATGCAATCGTCGGTCAGCTGAAAGATCATGCCGATATTGTGTCCAAGCTTCGCATACCTGCCGATGGTGCGGCGGTCCTTTTCCGCCAAAGCCGCGCCGATGAAAAATGACGCTTCAAAAAGGGCCGCGGTTTTTCCCGAAATGATCTTCAGATACTGACGCACGGTCAGATCGATGTTTCCGTTATTGACATGCTCGTTCAGCTCGCCCAGACAGACCCTGCCTATGTAGTCCGGAATTTCCATTTTCATGTACTCTTCCAGATCCGAGCCGTTGGAAGTGGATGCGGCCAGTTTCATGGCCATGCAGACCAGGTAATCGCCGCAGATCACGGCGGTTTTCTGCCCGTATTTCTTTTGGAGGGTCATCTCCCCTCTTCTAAGGTCCGCATTGTCGATGACGTCGTCGTGAACAAGGGTCGCCAGGTGCATGATTTCCACGGCGGCGGCCATATCCACCGCTTTTCTGCCGACCTTCCCCTCGTGATCCATAGCGCAGGTGATCACAGAAGCGGCCCGGATAAACTTTCCCATAGACGCCGCAAGGTGCTGCGTGTAAAGCCTGACAACAGGCGGAGAGGCAGACAGCAGCCTGCCCACCTCGTATTTCGCCTGTTCAAACGCGCTTTCAAAGTCAAATTCTTTTATTTCCGCTGTATTTTGCATAACAACTTCCTTACTATTTGTGAACTATTGCTGTAAAGAGATCCCTGATCGGGTAGCCTTCATTAATCGTGATAGAGGTAGGACTTTCTGACGATGGGAATGTGCTTCCAGCCCCTCTTCAGCGCCGGCATCGCATAATAGTCCAGGCCGAAGGTCCTGCCCGCTCCTATGAGCACCGCGATCCCCGCAAAGATCATCCAGAAGGTTCCCAGATACAGCCCCGTGGTCGTAACGAACATAAACTGCAAAATCAATGAAACTCCCGCCGCCGGGAAGGTGAACAGGCCGCCCATCAGCGCAAGTCCGATGAGTATCTCCGCCAGCACGATGACGACCTGCATGAAAATCTGCATGCCTTCGTGGGGCAGGATCAGCTTGTCGACAAACACATTGATCAGAGGAACGTTCAATTTAAATGCAAAATCGCTTATCGTGGACTCGGCAAGGGCTTTTCCGCTGACAAAAATTGCTTGGAAGAGTCCGAGGAAATCCCAGTTGAAAATGACGGTGCCGACGTGAGCTGCCGCCTGGCCTGCCTGTGCGGCGCCTTCTGCTGCCGCTCCTCCCGCCGCGTCTGTCGCCGAGGACACGGCGTCTGCCACCGCTTTGACCGCCTGAGTCGCCGTTTCCGCCGCCGCGCCCGTGGCTTGAGTGGTACCGTCGGTGGTTCCGCCGCCGCTGTCGAGAATGCTGTTATACCATGACGTAGCGCCGCCGAAGAAGCCCTTCAGCATCGGAGCCGTCATCCAGCCCTCTACGATCTTCATAATGCCTTCGAAAACCCAGACCGCGCCGAGCCATACTCTGAGAGGCACCAGGAGGAAGCTTGGCGTTCTGTTGGAGAAATGGCCGCCGACAAAGCTTCTGCAATTCCTTATGGTAAAGAATTCATGCCTCATGTAGCTGAAAATCTTATTCCAGCCCAGGACCTGAACGAAATATATAATATTGATAAAATGCTTTACGAACATTGCCAGGAAAGAGGGTAAATTGATCTGGCTGTTGACACCTCCGACCCTCGCCACTCCGTACCGGCCGCCGACGCTTACCATAAAGCCGTGGTTTTTGTGAACGTACTCTTCCATCTGACCCTGGCCGGTAATGGCGCACCCTATGTTATGGGCCGCCACGTCCGCGCTCTGTTCGCAGTTTTCCACCACCTGGGGAACAGGCCGTTCCGCGCCCTTGCACGTATAGAGCATGTTGTCTCCGGTGACAAAGACATCCTCATGGTCGAGAGAACGGAGATATGAATCGATGGCGATGCGGCCTCTTCCGCCGGACTGCAGTGTCTTTCCCGCTTCCGAGGCGATGTCGGAGCCTTCGATGCCTGCGGCCCAGATCACGGTATAAGTGCCTTCCCGGGTCACAACGTCGTTCGACTTTGTCTCGACAAAGTCCTTTCCGACCGCGACGACGCCGGTATTGAGCATCACTCTGACGCCCATCTTCTTCATGCGCTTCTCAACCTTTTCCGACAGTTTTTCGGGAAGGTTCGGAACGGCGCGGCTCAATATATCCACGTCGCAGATGGTGACCTCTTCCCGGTCGATTTCAAAATTTTCACAGAGAATCGGAGCGTATTCGGCCAGTCCCCCCGCCATTTCCGCTCCGGTAAAGCCCGCGCCTACGATATAGAAGGTCAGCAGCTTCTTCCTCTCTGACCGGTCGGAAGCGACGGCCGCCTTTCTGAACATGTCATGGATATGGTCTCTCAGCAGGACAGCGTTGTCGTAAGACCAGAGTTTAAATGTATATTCCTCCGCTCCCGGCGTTCCGAAATATGTCGGCTTTGAGCCTGAGCTCAATACCAGATAGTCGTAACCGTAGCTTTCCGTATTCCCTACCACAAGCTTTTTCTCAAAGTCCACGGAGGTGACGGTATCAAGCTTGACCTGCACCTTTCTGCCTGCAAATACCTTTTTCAGGCTGATCTTGATGCTGTCTTCCTCGACGCGGCTCGCGGCCACTTCATGCAATTCGGTCAGCATGGTATGGTATGGATTTTTATCGATGATCGTAATGGAAACATCGTTATCCTTTTTAAACTTTTTTGCCAGCTTCTTGGCCGTCAGGATCCCGGAATACCCAGCGCCAATAATAACAATTCTTTTTTCCATTTTGCTCTCCTCTGATTTACTTGTTAAATAAATAACATATGATGACAAATAAGCGAAAGCGCGTGACAAAAATAACGCGGATTAAACTTACTCCGCGTTAATATACCCTTATTCATTTTTCTTTAATCAAAATACGCTCTAATATACGCTCTAATCCAACCATATTTTTCACCGGCCTGAAAGATAATATGCATCAATGGACCGGAATTCCTTTTTAATATTCCTTCCCGGACCGGGATTCTTTTTTCAGTATTCTTTTCTCACTCCGAATTCCGCCGATTCGACCCACTCCTTCGGACGGCTGACCATTTCAATGAGCTGCTCCATCAGTATGCAGTGGCTTTTTTCCTGCTCGATCAGAAATTCGAATATCTTTTCATCCTTTTCATCGTCGGTTTCATCAAGCATCTCCTGGTACATTTCAAGGCTTTTCTGTTCGCTGCGCAGCGCCAGATTATAGACGTCCAGGGCATCGGGAATCTGTTTGATGATATCTTTATAGCTCCCGAGTTCTGCGAAAATGTTCTTTATTTCGCCGTAAGTATCGACCAGCTCGTAGGATAGATTCTCCGCTCTGCTTTTCAGTATTCTGGCATGGATGCTCTCCTCTTCGGCCAGCGTGTGAAAAATGGATTTCAGGCCGTTGTCGTTCGTGCTTTCCGCCTTTTCCAGGTAAAATTTTTTGCTGTCCAGCTCCATGTTTATCGCTAATTCTATGCTATTCATAGCCGTGTCCTTTCACAATTTTCAAATTTTTCTCACTATTCCTTTCCATTATACCAGAAAGCGGTTTTTATACAAGGGGGACATGAAAAAAAGCAGTGTTAATGATGTGTGCACTGCTTTTTCCCATTTTGGTGTTATGTGTTAAGTGTGTGTGAGGTATGCTGAATTATTTGGCTATCTGTCCCTTGAATTTTTACGGCCGCCGGACTGTTTGCGGTCCTTGCTCCGGTCATCATCGTCGGAGTCGCCCCATTCGCTATGCCAGCCTCCGTTCCAGATCGCCTGATTTGAAGTTTGATCTTTATCTTTGCTTTTATTTTGCTGCTGGTTCTGATTCCAGTTCCAGTTTTGATCCTTGCCCGGCCCTTGATTCCGGCTCTGATCCTTATCCGGTTTCTGATTCTGATCCCGGCTCCGATCCTCGGCCGGTTTCTGGCGTTGATCCTGATCCGGGGTTTTGTTTTGATCCCGGTTCCATGTCTGGTTCCAGTTTTTATCCCGATTCTGATCCCCGCCTGGCCTCTGGTTTTTATCCCAGCTCTGATTCTCGACCGGCTCCTGGCGTTGGCCCTGATCCGGGGTTTTATTTTGATTCCAGTTCCAGCTCTGATCCTTACCCGGTTTCTGATTCTGATCCCAGCTCTGATCCTCGATCGGCCCCTGGCGTTGGCCCTGATCCGGGGATTTATTTCGATCCCAGGTTTTATTCTGATTCCGGTTCCATGTCTGGTTCTGTGTCTGGGTCCACTCCCGCGCGTCGTTTTTCACAATTCCGGCCTCGGAAGGCCTCTTGACCGGCCAGCTTGAATATTGATTCCAGCTTTGTTTTTTCTCCTGGTTTTGAGTCAGCCCCGGGATGGCAAGCACCGGCTTTGAAATCGGGCTCTGTATGATGTCCCGGTCTCTTTTCCAATTTTCCTTCGGCATATGCGCCGGCTTGTTCTCCGCTCTCTCCCGGTTTTCCTTTATCGCTTTGTTGATATCTTTAACAGGCATCGAAAGCCATTCATCCCTGTCGATAGCGCCGCGGGTGCTCGCCTGCAGCTTTTCCACCATATAGAGCTTCCCGGCCGAAACACCAAGGCTTTCCGCCTCTTTGACCTTTGCCGGAGAGACGGCTCTCGCTGTCACCTTCGCGGCAACGCCTTCCTGGGTGTCCAGGTACGTCCGGACATTCCGCTTCAATTCCTTTGCCAGCTTCTCCGCCTCAATCAATTCGTTGCTGGAGGTGGCGATCACTACGCCGCTGTCCTTATCAGGTTCAAGATATCCCTCGGACTTAAGCTGATCCAAAGTTTCCCTCAGCGCTTCATTGATATCCTTATTCTTCAGATTCAGATCCGAGAGGATCTCTTGGCCGTCCTCGTTTACAGCCTTTGCATCCAGGATGCGCTCAAACATGTTGACCGAATATTCAATGGACGGATTGACGTCCAGGCTCACATAATCTGTGGGCGTATAATAAGCGAAAGCGCCTATGGTTCCCATCACCATCACGGCGGCGATGCTTGCGGCTGCGTTGACCAGCCTTGATCCCGCCTTCCAGCCTCCCAGGGCCGGACGATTTGAGGCGGATTCCATGTTCTCTGTCAATTGCAGCGTTTGCCCGATTTCGTAATCTTTATTTTTAATTTTTTTGAAAAGGCCGTCATCTGAAAGGATCACAGCGTCTTTATCCATTACGTCTATGACGATCCCCTTCATATGGAGTCCTCCTCTCTGATAAATCTAAGATATTCGGAGAGTACCGGATAGTCTCCTGCAATGATCTCGACCCCTGCTATAATATACTTTCTATGCCTTTCCAAAACTTTTCGGGGCAGCTTTATATTTTTTTCTATTATTTTCAGCGGAAGAGTTTTCGTCTTTCTCATTTCATTGACCAGCACCGGATTGCCGGCGAGGTACCGGATGGCGCTGCCGCAGACCCTTTTTGTCTTTTCCGCCTTCGGCGAACACCCGGCGAGTTCCCAGAATGTGATCCCGTATTCCTTCAGCACCTCGGAGATCATCTGGATCTCCAGCCTGGCGTCCGCCTCCTGGCTGGCCGCCGTCTTTGCCATGACCTCAAACTTGATGGACGCGTCCTCATCTTCCGAATCGTTTTCAACGGTATAGGAATCGATGAGCACTTCACAGCTATGCCGCGATTCCTTTCTGGAGTAATCGTAAAGCCTGCGCCGGATCACCGTTTCCGCAAAAGGCAGAAACGCCCCTTTATCGAAGTCGTAGGCGTTGATCGCCTCATGAAATGCCGACAGCGCAACAGACCACTGGTCATCCCGCTTCGTTACATACCGGCCTGCCCCCTTGTGTGCGGAGTGCAGGATGAACACTTCATATTCTTTGATGAATTCCTCCAGATATTGCGTATCCTTCTGAGCCTGCAGCGCATTTTCGTCAATCACTCTCATAAAACAATAACCCTTCGTAAGCGGACTGTGAAATCCGGGAATTCCGTTCTTTCGACACGCCCTAATATTCTATTCGAAATCATATCATAAAAAATAGGGGTATATCGCGGATTTTTATGTGAAAAATATAAAAGAAAATATTTCCCAGGAGGCACCATAATGAAGCCAGATAAAAACACCCTACTGAAATTATCGCCCCAATCCTATTGGATCGATTCAACAAAGAATATGCTGAACAAGTACCCGCCTTTGGCGGAAAATATCAAAACGGATGTGGCCATCGTCGGAGGAGGCATCGCAGGGATCACCTGCGCCTATCTGCTGGGCAAGGAGGGCCTTTCCGTCACAGTTTTGGAAGCGGACCGGATCGCCCAGGGCACTACCGGACACACTACGGCAAAAATTACATCCCAGCACAACCTCATCTATCATAAACTCATCAAAGAGATGGGAGTCGAAAGGGCCAAACAATACGCGGAGGCGAATGAAACCGCTATAAAAGAAATCAAGGCCCTCACGGAAAGCCTGAAAATCGACTGCGATTTTATTGACGGGCAGTCAGCTTACCTCTTTGCGGAAAGCGACGGATTTGTCCAGGCGGTGCAGGAGGAAGCCGACGCAGCAGTGAAGCTTGGCATCGGCGCATTTTACCTGGATTCCATCCCCCTTCCCCTCACTGTCAAAGGGACGGTCCGATTTGACGGTCAGGCTCAGTTTCATCCGCTGAAATACATTCTCGCTCTGGCAAAGGCCTTCATCGACAGCGGAGGAAAAATTTATGAAAAGACCCGAGTGACAGAGGTCGATCGGGAGGGATGCCTGTCTCTTACAACGGAATCGGGAAATACGGTCGTCGCGGACAAGGTGATCATCGCGTCCCATTACCCGCTCTGGAACAAACACAGCATGTATTTCACCCGGCTTTACCAGGAACGGTCCTATTGTCTTGCGGTCAAGATCGCGGAGCAGTATCCGGGCGGAATGTATCTCAACGTGGAAGATCCGGCCCGCTCCCTTCGCAGCCAGAAAACGCCGGAAGAGGAACTGATCCTGGTGGGCGGAGCCCAGCACAAAGCCGGTCAATGCGAGGATACGTGGAAGAAGTATGAAGAGCTGTTTGATTTCGCTAAATCCTATTTTACCGTAACCGATATGCCCTACCGCTGGTCCGCCCAGGACTGTATGACTCTGGACGGCGTGCCTTATGTGGGAAAATACGCGGAGGACATTCCAAACCTGTATATAGCAACGGGCTTCGGGAAATGGGGAATGACAAACAGCATGGCTTCCGCAATGCTGCTCCGGGACCTGATCGTCAGTGAGGACAGCCCGTGGAAGGACGTCTACAATCCGTCCCGTGGAACCAACACCTCCTCCGCGATCACTTTTGTCACTGAAAACTTCAACGTGGCAAAGAACTTGATCGGCGGAAAATTAAAATCCAATGACGACGGAAAAGAGATCGATCTCCAGGTTGGCGAAGGCAGGGTTGTGGACCTCTATGGCAAGCGTGCCGGCGCTTTTCGGAGCGACGAAGGCGTCCTTTATATCGTCAATACCACCTGCCCCCACATGGGCTGCGAGCTCAACTGGAATTCTGCGGAACGCACCTGGGACTGCCCCTGCCATGGCTCCCGATTCTCTTACGACGGAAAAGTGATCGAAGGCCCCGCAGTCAAGGATCTGACTATGGATGAAGACGTGAACACGGTGGGAAAACTGCTGAAAGAAGATTTTTAGCGGCTGTCCAGGGTTTTGTGGGAATAAAGGGCTATAGGCAATGGCTGAGGCAAACGTTGGAGGAATTTTGCTACCCTCTCCGCCGAAATCGAGCAACATGTTCAGATACTGTCAAACACCGATTATTGTATACGTTTGTTTGGCAGCCTGAACATGGTGAGATGAGGCGTAGAGAGGGTCAAAATCACGACCGTTTGAAGAAACCATTGCCTATAGCCTTTATCTTCAAGCCCCTGAATAGCCGCGTTCTCACTTTCTGCGTTTTCTTCCGATCCACAGAACGGCTGCCAATCCAGCAAGAAACGTCAGGGCGCAGGGGAGGATCTCAGCTCCCCCGGGCAGCCCCGGGAAAACCTCCACCAAAGAGCCCAGCATGAAACCGATGATCAACATATAAGTAAATTGCGGATGGCGCTTCATTTCCCGTTCCAAAATCCCCGCGGTCAGGAACGTTCCCAAAAGGACGCCAATGGCCAAAGGGACAAGGTACGCCAGGTTAAACTCCTTGATGGCGATGAGCGTCATGTCATACATGCCCAGCATGAGCAGGATATAGGACGCGCTGATACCCGGCAGGATCAAAGCGATGGCGATGACCACCCCCGCAACGGCCAGCATGAGAAAATCCAGAAGATGAAAGCCCCCGCTCATTTGGAAGAGTCCCTCGGGCAGATACATGGTGCAAACGCCGAGAAGCGCTCCGATCAATGCGACCATGATATTGACGGGCTTGATTCTGGATATTTTAACCTTTCGGTAAAGGGGAGGAATACTTCCGAGGATTGCACCCAAAAACAAAAACATCATGGGCTTGGTCCACAAGTTGACTGCGGCGTGCATCGGTCCTGAAAACAAAAGAATGCCGGCAATGCCGGCCAGCCCATAGGTCAGGAGCAGGATGGTATTCTCCTTCGCCTTCTGGCGAAACGTACTGACTCCGTGGATCAGCTCATCGTAAATTCCCAGTATGATCGCCATGGTGCCTCCGCTGACGCCGGGAACCAGCATGGACGCCCCGATAATGAAGCCCTTGATTATTCTGACTGCAAAAATGTCCTTTCCCTTTTTCATGACCGCTCCTTCAATATTTATCTTTATTTTATCAGATATTTTATCTTTGATAAATTAAATATTTCTTACGATTCAAATACCTGCATGATATAAACCGTCAAAAAATCATCCTGGACAATTGCAGATGAGAGCGGAATAATACTTATCCCGGTATTGGTGAGAAAAAGTATTAAATCCCACCAATAGCGAAATAAGCAATAAAAAAGAGGTTTCCTGGTTAGTACTTATTCAATCTCAATCATTACAGAATCAACAGAAACAGAATCTCCTGTCTTTACATGAATGGCGGTAACCGTGCCGGATTCTGACGCAACGATTTCATTTTCCATCTTCATTGCTTCTAATACCAGCACTACCTGATGAAGATTGACTTGCTGACCTTCTTTAACCTTTACATCCAGAACAACGCCTGGTATGGGGGCTGTTATTTTACCCATAGTTTTTCACTCCTTTCTGCATAATTTGCTTTATAATGTTTTTTATCCAGCGTTAGAATGAATGTGGAGATTGTCCTAATATATCTTCATTGTCCTGCCCCAATTCCGGGGCAGGCTTGGTCGGATCCACGAGATAATTTTTACTTTTTATTGGACATCCCGGCGCTTTAACCTCACCTATGTCAGGATAATTTACTGATACAATCATCTTTCGTTCTTTAACCTGTTCATTTTCCATGATATCTGCCACATTATTCACCGGCCCGCATGGAATTCCTGCACCATCCAAAATCCTTATCCATTCCGCCGTGCTTTTGTCTTTCAATATCCCGCAAAGCACCTGGTAAAGCTCTTCATGGTTAGTTGTACGATTGTCATTGTTAATAAACCGTTCCTGATCAATTAACTCCGGATGATTTATTTCATTGCAAAGCACTCTCCAATTCTTCTCATTTCCAATACAGATAATTATGTACCCGTCTTTGCTTGGAAACATTTCAAAGGGAGTTATAGACGCATGCCTGTTTCCTACCTGCTCCGGAACTTTTCCCGAAGCAATATAGCGGATCAGTGTATTTTCAAGAAGCGCGATCTGGCAATCCAGCATAGCAATATCTAAACGATCTCCTTGACCTGATTTTGTCCGCGCGTAAAGGGATCCTATAATTCCGATAGCTGCATATAGACCTGCCGCAAGATCTCCAATGGATACGCCCACCCTCGTCGGTTTTGAGCCGGGTTCTCCGGTAACGCTCATCAGACCGCCATATCCCTGTACAACCAAGTCGTAGGCCGCTTTCGTGCGGTAAGGTCCCGTATGCCCAAAACCAGTGATGGAGGTAAATATTAGCTTAGGGTTTATGGAGTCGAGCCATTCTTGCGTAATGCCTAGACGATCAAGAACACCCGGCCTGAAGTTATCTACCATGACATCTGCTTCTCGAATCAACTTCGCCAGTTTATCTTTGTCCGATTCAGATTTTAGATTCAAAGTGACAGATTTTTTTCCCCGGTTAATGCTGATAAAATATCCGCTTTTCCCTTTAATAATCGGTCCATATCCTCTGGCATCATCACCCGTTTCCGGAGCTTCAACCTTTATGACTTCTGCCCCAAGATCGGCTAATATCATTGTACAAAACGGCGCGGCAAGATTTCTGGATAAATCTATGACTTTAACACCTTCCAGCATTTTTTTCATTTGGCCTCATTCCTTTCTTAATTCGCAACAAGAATAATATATTCAAACTATTTACTCTAAAACTGTAATTATTAAAGGGGAATATTCGAATGCTTCTTATATGGCACCGGGACTTCTTTATCCTCTAACATTTCAAGATGTAAAGCGAGTTTTTCCCTCAAGTCGGCAGGATCAATAATATCATCAACAATACCGTATTCGGCACCGCGATATGGATTGAGATATTCGTCCTGATATCTTTCTTCCAGTTCCTTCCGTTTAGCCGCTTTGTCTTCCGCTTTATCCATTTCGTTTTTGAACACGATATTTAAAGCGCCGCCAGCTCCCATGACTGCAAGCTCTCCGGTTGGGAACGAAAGTACAACGTCGGCGCCCATTCCTTTCCCACACATGGCAGAATACGCACCGCCGTAGTCTTTACGCACTACAACGGTAATTTTCGGTACGGTTGCCTCTGAAAACGCAAACAGCAATTTGGCGCCGTTTCTTATAATCCCATTGTGCTCTTGCTTTACCCCTGGCAGATATCCCGGGCAATCAGCAAAAATAAGAAGCGGAATATTGAAAGAGTCGCAAAACCTAACGAATCTTGCAGCTTTCCATGAGGCATCGATATCGATACATCCAGCCAGGTGCTTTGGTTGGTTAGCTACGATTCCAACGGTTTTACCTCCAATCCTTCCAAAGCCGATGATCATGCTCAACGCAAAGTCTTTCTGTATCTCAAAGAACTCTTCATTATCCAGCGCCGGTCCTATGACCTCCTTCATATCGAACCCCTTGCCGGGATTCAATGGGATGGTATCCTTGATTTCAGGAGTCTTTCGATCAACAGGATCAGTGCAGTCATATGCCGGGGGCTTTTCTTTGCTGTTTGATGGCAAATAAGATAAAAGCTTTTTCGTGATTTCCAACGCTTCATCTTCAGAATCAGCCACAAAATGCGCCAGACCGGTTTTCAGACTATGCACATCGGTGCCGCCGAGTCCATCAAAGGTGACATCTTCACCTGTAACAGACTTAATGACTGCAGGTCCGGTAATAAACATTTTGGCAATCGATTTCGTCATTATAATGAAATCAGTCAATGCTGAAGCATAAGCTGTCCCGCCTGCTGCAGTGCCCGCTATTACCGAAATCTGGGGGATCCATCCGGATGCAATACTTGTAATCCCAAAAATCGAGCAATAGCCATGCAAAGCAGCGACGCCTTCTTGTATCCGGGCGCCGGAAGCGTCATTGATTCCGACGACCGGTATGCCTGCCTTAATTGCCATTTCAATTGTCCTATGGATTTTAATTCCCTGGGCTTCTCCAAGAGAGGCTCCCATAATTGTTGCGTCATTGGAAAAGGCACATACTTTGCGATTTGAAATTTTACCAAAGGCAGTTATCACGCCTTCGTTCTCCAGTTCTTTTCTATATAAATCAAAACTGACGCAGCGGTTTTTAATCCATGGGAATGTTTCTTCATATCTATTATTGTCGTATAGAAGCTGAAGCCGCTCCTGCGCCGTTAACTTGCCCTGAGAATGTATCTTTTCAACTTTTACCGGATTATCAGCAATCGACAGCTTTTTCCTCTTCTCTGCGAATAATTCATATACATCTTTAATCATTATTTTTTACCTCCTAATGCAGTCCACGTTACGCATATGTCTCTCCCATTTTATTAATTGCAATTAAAATGCCAATTTGAATTATTCAGCGCCATAAAAATAAAACATTGAAATATCAATGTTTTATTAATGAATCGTCTTTAAATATTCTCTCATTTCATAAAGGATATTATATTAGTCAAAATTTTGTTCCGTTTTCGAAACGTTTATCGTTTCTTTTTCGAAACAATCAAATTTTGTCATCCTTCTAAAAAGCGATGACGAGGAAAGCCCTAAAAGCTTTGCTGCTTTTCTAATGCTTCCCGCCTGTTTCAACGCTTTCCGGATCATTTCTTTTTCCATTTCTGCAATTTCATCAGGCAAAGAAAGCGGCAAGGTTACAGCTCTTATATTCGTACCTCCAGAAGGATGCACGCCATTCCCATTTCCAAGCAATTCTTTTGGAATATCTGCGTATTCCAACATCTCTCCGCTGCTCAATATATACATCCTTTCAAGGACATTTTTCAGCTGCCGGATGTTACCCGGCCAGGAGTATTCCATAAATATATTGATTACTTCTTTTGAAACCGTTTTTTTCTCGCCGTTCCTCTCATTCAAATCTTCCATCAAGTTGTTTATCAGGGGGATGATATCCTCTTTCCTATCCCGAAGAGGAGGGATCGTAATCGGAATAACATTGAGCCTATAATACAAATCATCCCTGAAAGTACCCTGTTTTACCATTTCATAAAGGTTTTTGTTTGTTGCGGTAATGATCCTGACATTAACTTTTTTGGGTTTAACTGCCCCTACGCGCACGACCTCTTTATTCTCAAGAAACATTAACAGTTTTGGCTGCAGAAACAGAGGTATTTCAGCTATTTCCTCAATCAAACCAACTTTCCCACCTTTACTCGCCCCGGTAAAAGCGCCTTCCACATAGCCAAACAGTTCTGATTCCATGAGGCCTTCCGGGATAGCTCCACAGTTAACCGATACAAATGTCTTTCCGGAGCGGTCGCTTAAATTGGCAATTAATTTAGCAATCATGCTTTTCCCAACGCCGGATTCTCCAAGAATAATTACACCGCCGTCGGTCCTTGCAACCTTCCTTGCCGCTTTTATCGTGTTAAGCATTCCTTCACTTTCTGCAACAATACCGTTGGCCTCCATGAGATTTATCTCATCGATCATTTTAGAGTATTTCTGTATCAGCCTTTCCTTGGCGGAAAGGGTGTCATAAAGCTTTGAAAGCTCTGTTATATCCCTGATATTGCTTATGATTTTTATCACCTCACCTTTAGAATTTTTAATAGGTGTGCTGGTGACAAGTCCAATTTTTCCGTTGGAATATTCCTGGACAATGGTTTTAACTTTTTTCTCTTCCAATGCTTCTATAGCTGCGGACCTGCTGAATACACCCTCGCGTACCAACTCTCTGACATCGCGGCCAATTAAGCCCTCAATCTCGACGCCGGCAAATTTACCAAAAGAGGGATTCGCGCGAATAGTGATTCCTTTTCCATCAACGACATAAATTCCATCTTCTGAATTATAAAAGATATGAAGCAGTTCATTTAAAATGTTGACTGCATCTTCACTCATTGATTCCATATGGAATTTATTCATCATACCATCGATGAGGCTTTGTATATTCCCATTATCCATTTTTGACTCCTGAACATATTTCATTACATTGTTTCATAATCGGTACACTATAATTTTATCATAGATAAATGCCGCTTTCTATACAACATAATTTTACACAAACAATTCCTTAATTAATAGAATGCAATACCGTCATATAACAACGTAATATGACGGTATTGTCTACAGTGGGCTCATACAAAACTGGAAAGCATGTTATTTTGATGTTGGTTCCTCGACCCGCTTGGGAAACTGCAGTACAATACTAAGCCATCCAAAGACCGGGCCTAACAGGTTTCCGATCACAGCCCATAAGAAGCAGCTGATAATTGGACCAACAGCCAATTCAGGATATCCCCCGATAAAAGTCAATGCAAAAACAGTCGAATAACCATTAAACGCTATTGGTCCCGTACTGAATACCGGAATCTTAATAAGGAGCATCAGCAGGAATACCGTAATGCCGACGAACAGCATCAAAGCCGGCATTCCCGTAAATCCAATACTTCCTCCCCATCCGAGCAGCCAGACGGCAAGTGAGGCGCATACGGCACCCGCGATTACCGAGGGAACCATTTTAAATACTGCGGTAGTGGCACCAAAAGCATAGTACCACGCCCAACCAATGAATAGGGCCCAAACCGGCAGCCCTAATCCTGGAGCCGTAACTAAACAAGCAAGGCCTGCGAGTATGGCAACCGTTACAGGAAGTGGAATTCTTGGCTTCATGAGGAGAACACCTCCTAATTATATGGTCCTGCCGGCCCAGAATCCTTCATGGGAGGCAGTCAACATATTTCTGACTTCTTTAGCATCACCGACAATATGCAGTTCTCTGTTCTTTCCAACGAACTGCCAGAACAGTTCATCTACCTTTTGCCTGCCTTCTGCAATAATCACATCATCACATTCGATCGCTTCTTCTTTACCGTCACAAATAATCCTGATGCCTTTATCCGTTACCTCAAGCAGCTTTGCGTTGAATTTTAAGTCTGCCTTTTTCAGCATTCTTGTAAGCGGCTCTCTTCTAGCGTGTCCGCCGGAAATATAATTCGGCCATACAAAGGATGCCTGATCCTGCACCAACGTTACTGACTTTCCTTCATTGCACAGGGAGGCCGCAGCCTCTACCGCTTCACTTCCCACTACCACAGCCTTTTTCCCTATCTCGACATTTCCTTTCAGGTAATCCCATAAATACGTGACTCTTGTGCCGCCGCTTACCTTATAATCATATTTCGTCTCAACAGCACCCGTTGCAACGATAATAGACTCAGGATTTACCTTGTTGATTAAATCTTCGCCGACTTCAGTGTTCAAATGCACTTCAATCGGCAGTTTCGCAATTTCTTTTATCAACCAGCGCGGCAGATTCCATAATTCCCTCGTGTATAAGGATGGATATTGGGATGCCACTTTAAACTGACCGCCCAGAGAATTTCCTTTTTCATAGAGGCTAACTCTGTGACCTCTCTTAGCTGCCGCATAAGCAGCCTGCATTCCGGAAACGCCTCCGCCAATTACCATCACGGTCTTCACGGTTTCGGCAGGCTTTAGCGCATATTCCAGCTCCCAACCATACGCGGGATTCATCGGACATTCAAGCGCAACTTGATTAAATAATTTTTCAAGGCACCAGTTGCAGCCCATACACTGCCTGATCTGATCATCCTTGCCGTCACAGATTTTCTTCGAGATGAACGGATCTGCGATGACAGGTCTGCACATTGCCACGATGTCGGTCTGACCATCACGAACGGCCTTTTTGATCAGCTTCGCATCCTGGAATCTCCCGACTGTGATTACCGGAATATTGATGATCTTCTTCAATTCTTCAGCGAATCTTAAATTGACTCCTCTCGGTTCATAAAGCGGCGGGAATGCATGGTCCGGAGTATGGCCGATCCTTCCAGCGGATGCATGGATAAAGGCAACTCCCATCTTTTCGAGCTCTACAACGATTTCTTTCGTCTTTTCCAAATCAAAGCCTTCAACACCCTTGTCCTCCATCATGAATTCATGGCAGGACATACGTACGCCGATCGGGAAATCTCTTCCGGCATATTCCTGCCCTTTTCTAATACACTCATAAAGGAATTCTTTGCCTTCTGCAAACTTGTCGGTCCTGCCCTGGTTCTGAAGTTTTGATAAAAACTGCAGCATCAAGGATCCGTGGCACGCATGGAGCTCGACGCCATCGAATCCGGCTTCCTTAGCACGGGCGATAGCCTTTCCGTAGTTGTTCGCAATCCTGTATACTTCCTCTGTAGACAGGGCTTTTACGGTTTGTCCGGGCCACTGCGGAATGTCGGAAGGCCCCACCGGAGTTTCACCAATAATACCTTCGCTGCAAAGATTTCCACCATGGGATAGTTGTAGAACAGTTTTAGCGCCAGCTTTATGGATTCGGTTTGCAACCTCAGACATACCGAATACTGCCAAATCATCATGAATTCCTGTTTGTCCTTTAAAAACCCTTCCCTGCGGCTCCGTATATGTCATGGAGACAATATACAGGCCGGGGCCATCTGCTTCAATGCTGTAGTTTTCAAGTATTCTTGGATTGACGTATCCGTTCTGGTCGGCAAGGTTCTTAACAGTGGCGGCTACGGCTAGCCGGTTTTTTATTTCAAAATTCCCTATTTTAATGGGATCAAATACTGTAGCCATCTTTAACCTCCTTGGTTTTGACAAACTAAGATATGGATTATAATTACTTTTCTACAACTTCGATGCATTTCAGTGGGCAGACCACTTCGCAAAGTCTGCAGGCCATGCATTCACAGATGTTATTAAGGCTTGATTTTTTGTTGATTATTTCGAAAACCTTTGTCGGACATTTTTTAGCACATATGCCGCACCCATTACATTTGTCGCTAATCATAACTTCGATCATTTGGCACCTCCATAAATCTTTCTTAAAATTCCTTAAGGCCGTTGAGTATTTTGTATACTCTGTCATAAAAATCTTCTCCAGGATCATGTGAAGGTATTATCGCTGCTCCTGTTATCTCCTGGATGGTCCTCAATTTGTTCAGGCTGAACATTGCCATATCATAATTATATAAGTTACCGGGTGGGATCAGTTTTTCAATATTGTTCCATGTATATACAGCATCTCCTGCAATGATAGCTCTTTTTCCATTCTCAAGAGTTATCAGAACTGACTGATGCCCTGGAGTGTGTCCTGGTGTTTGTAATAACCTTACGCCCTCACATAAATCACTATCTCCTTCTATCAAACGATAATTCGCGTTTGGGGGATAATGATTTTTCATATACGATTTGCCTATTGTCGTATCAGGATTTAGTGCAAACCGGTATTCAGCCTTTTGGACAACAAAAGTAGCGTCAGGGAATAGTCTGTTTCCTCCAGTATGATCCCAATGCATATGAGTATTGATGATATATTTGATATCGCTTTTTTTGATACCTATCTCCTCTAATCTATTGCCTATATCATCATATTTTGTAAGGCATGGGATCAGTTGTTTTGCTCTTTCTCCCCAAATTTCCGGATTATCTATGCCCTCCGTATTCATACCGGTATCGATCAATATGTACCCATCCGATGTTTTCAAAAGAGTTGCATAAATCGGTATCGTTTCCGTAATACCATAGCCATTACCCATTTGCAATATACTTCTATCTAATTTCATCTTCCCCGCTTTTAATATCCACAAATCCTTTACCATTTATTTTAATCACCTCCTCCCTGAAATCTCATTAATGGCATTGATTCCTCATGCATTTAATATTTGCAATTTGCATACCAACTCAATCCAAGATTTGCTTCCACCTATATATCGTTGGTTTTTCAATGTTTTAGTCTTCACATATCACGTGTTAAATCCATTCAGGGAAGCCCTTATCCTGTTTAAGTTTCCATTTCGGCACGGTATAGTTTCGATATCGGAACAGTAAATTGCTTTTCGATATCATATATCGATTTTTTTGTACAACAAGCAACGCCGCTCTCAGTCTTCTTTGAGCGGCGTCTATACACAAAACTATATTTCGGGTGAAAGTACTGGGCTGTTCACTTCCGGAGCCCTTCAACCTCCCGATACAGCCTCTCTATCATACCGGAGGTGCACTCCGGGCTGTTCGCCAGAGGAAAGGGAATATTCATCGCGTCATATTTGGCGGAGCAGAACTTTCGGAATGGCAGCAGCTCTATCTTTTCCAGGTTGGAGAACTGCCCTGCCAGCCTTGCGATGCGGGAAAGGCTCTCCTTGCCGTCTGTCAGCCCGGGAACCACCACATGGCGGATCCAAAGAGGCACCTTCTGTTCTTCCGTCAGCTTCAGAAAGGACAGAACCTCCTCCAGGCTGCCGCCGCTGTACCGGCGATAATCCTCCTCCGAGGAAAACTTCAGGTCGCAGAGCACGAGATCCGTATATTTCAAAAGCTCTCGGACGCCCCTGAAGTTTCCGCCGATGCCCGAGGTGTCCAGGGCGGTATGAATCCCCTCTTCCTTCAGCCGCCGGAAGAGTTCCAAAACGAATTCCCATTGCATCAGAGGTTCTCCGCCGGAGACAGTCACCCCGCCGGAAACGATGCTTGAGCCGGACTCCCCCGCTTCAAAATACGGCCTGAACCGCAGGATCTTCTCGCAAACCTCCTCAACCCCGTATTCCCTGACGCCTGATCCCCCAAATCTCCAGGTGTCGGGATTGTGGCAATAGACGCAGCGAAGCGGGCAGCCCTGCATGAATACGACATAGCGCAGTCCGGGCCCGTCCACCGCTCCCATGCTCTGAAAGGAATTGACCGCGCCCATTGCTTCCACCGCCTCGCCTTTCAGCACATCACCTCATGGAAGGTCCTTGCGATAACCTCCTTCTGCTGAATTTTGGACAGCTTGTGGAAGTTCACCGCATAGCCCGACACCCGGATCGTCAGGTTCGGATGCTTCTCCGGGTTTTCATAAGCTTCCATAAGGGTTTCCCGATTCAGCACGTTTACATTTAAATGATGGGCTCCCTGACCGAAGTATCCCCTCATGACCGACACGAGATTCCGGTGCCGCTCCCCTTCTTCATGGCCCAGGGCCTGGGGCACGATGGAGAAGGTGTTGGAGACTCCGTCCTTGCAGTAATCATAAGAGAGCTTTGCCACGGAATTCAGCGAGGCCAGCGCCCCGTTTTTCTCGCGGTTGTGCATCGGGTTAGCCCCCGGAGCAAAGGCTTCTCCCGCGCCGCGGCCGTCGGGGGTCGCTCCGGTCTTTCTCCCGTAAACCACGTTGGATGTGATGGTCAGGATCGACAGCGTGTGCTCCGCACCGCGATAGGCCGGATTCCTTCGCAGCGCTTCCAAAAACAACCTGACCTGTTCTTGAGCGATGGAATCTACCCGGTCGTCGTCATTTCCGAAAGCGGGATAGGTCCCAGCGGTTTCAAAGCCCGTGATCAGCCCCCTTTCATCCCGGATCGGCTTTACCTTTCCATATCTGATCGCGGAAAGAGAGTCCGCCAGGACCGAAAGACCCGCGATGCCGAAGGCCATAAACCGGTGAACGTCCGTATCGTGCAGAGCCATCTGTGTCTTTTCATAGGCATACTTGTCATGCATATAGTGAATGATGTTCATGGCGCTCACGTAGGTTTTCGCCAGCCACTGGCGGTAAAACTCCATCGTTTCCAGCACTTTATCGTATTCCAGATACTCGCCTTCATAGGGCATTCTCTCCGGCGCCACCTGCTCCCCGCTCTTCTCGTCCCTGCCCCCGTTGAGGCTCATCAAAAGCAGCTTGGGCAGATTCGACCTCGCCCCGAAGAACTGCATATCCTTTCCCACCCGCATTGCCGATACGCAGCAGGCGATGGCGTAATCGTCTCCAAACTCTGGCCGCATCACATCGTCGTTCTCATACTGGATGGCGTCCGTATCGCAGGATACCTTTGCCGCATAGCGCTGAAAGCTCTCAGGCAGGCTGTTCGACCACAGGACCGTGAGATTCGGCTCCGCCGACGCTCCCAAATTGTATAGAGTGTGAAGGATCCGATAGGAGCTCTTTGTGACAAGGGTCCTGCCGTCCTCCCCCATTCCCCCGACGGCCTCCGTGATCCACAGGGGATCTCCCGCGAAGAGCTCGTTGTAGTCTGGGGTCCGCAAATGCCTTGCCATGCGCAGTTTCATCACAAAATCATCCAGAATCTCCTGGGCCTGAGATTCCGTCAACAGTCCGGACTTCAGGTCCCGTTCAAAGTAGATATCCAGGAAGGTGCTGACGCGCCCCAGGCTCATAGCCGCTCCGTTCTGCTCCTTGATGGAGCCCAGATATCCGAAATACAGCCACTGTACCGCTTCCTTCCCATTGGCAGCGGGCCTTGAAATGTCATAGCCGTACATGGCCGCCATCTCCTTCAGCTTTCCCAGAAAGTTGATCTGCTGATACAGCTCCTCGAGCTGGCGGATGTTGTCCACATCCATCATCCTCCCGCCGTATTCCGCCTTATCCCTTTTCTTCTCCGCGATCAGCAGATCGACCCCGTAAAGGGCGACCCTGCGGTAGTCGCCTATGATCCGCCCTCTCCCGTAGGCGTCGGGGAGACCTGTGATGACGCCGCATCTGCGCGCCGCTTTGATCTCGTCCGTGTAGACGCGGAACACGCCGTCGTTATGAGTCGTCCGGTACTGAAACTCATCCTCAACCTTCTGAGACAGCTCATATCCGTAAGCTTCACAGGCATGCCTCGTCATGTTCACCCCGCCGAAGGGATTGACGCCCCGCTTCAGCGGCCGGTCGGTCTGGAGGCCGACGATGATTTCCCGGCCCTTGTCCAGATAACCGGGCCTATAGCTTGTCAGGGAGCTGACCGTCTGCGTATCGATATCGAGGACGCCTCCGAATTCCTTTTCCAGGTCGAACAGATGATTCAGTTTTCTCATAAGCGCCCGGGTCCGTTCGGTAGGCCCCTCGAGAAAATCCCCGTTTCCCTCGTAAGGCGTATAATTTTTCTGGATAAAGTCCCGGACATCGATTTCGTCCTTCCATTTCCCGTCCTTAAAACCTTCCCATGCAGAATAATTCATTGATATTTCCTCCCATTTACGAAAAAATATTCGACGATATCGGCGGCGGCTCAAATAAAAAAGAGCAACATTCGGTATCACCAAATATTGCCCAGACGGTCGGCTCGCTCAGATCTGCATTCCCCTGTGGTTCCCCACAATTATCCGTCAGTAATGCAGTCCGTTATTTAATTCTTATAGAATGATTATATAAAAAGCCAAGGGAACTGTCAATCAACATTTCCGTTCCGGCTGCATATATTGAATTAACAGAATGGAGGTATCTCAATGTATTGTTTTATTCCATTGGTGTTGGGCTTTATCGCCGGCAGAAGCTGCGGCTATGGCGGTTATGGCTATGGAAACTATGGTCGCGGAAGCTGCGGCTGCGGCTGCGGCGGCAGACGCTACAGATAATGAAATATCCTTATTTACTGTAGTAATAACATCAACAAATACAATAAAACGGGGCGCCTCTCGCGATCACACCTGGATCATGCAGAGGGGGCCCCTTTTTTCGTCAATCTCATAAATGCACGTTTTCCCGAAACCGAAATTATGGTATCATGTGCATAAAAAGAGATTTCATAATTCCGCGGGAATGGATTGGAAGGGAGATTGTCATGGAAGATTATTACTGCCCCAAGTGTTTTGATAAATTGGAAAGGCTCTCCGGCTGCGGCGCCGTGGGCTATATGTGCAATACCTGCAAGAACTTGGTGTCCAGAAAGGAAATGCTGACCGAACGGGAAATGGAAGAAGCAAAGCACCGCCATCAGAACGAGGAAACCCCCGAAGAGTAACCGCTCTCCGGGGCTTTTTTCAGCGGAATCAGCCCGGCTGTGCGGGCGGGGCCTCGGGCTCGGGCATCGGAGAGAGCCCGGGTGCAGGGGGCAGCGGCTGTCCGGGCGGAGCCTCGGGTTCAGTCGGTGTCAGCGGCTCTGTGCCGGGGCTTTTCGGCTGGGCCGACAGATAACCTGTGCAGGGATAAAATGTGCCGCAGCCGATATGCTGGCCGGAATCCCCAGTGGGTTGGGTCCTGAAATCATCGGGCCACTCGTGGACGATGATTGCCCTGCCCAAGATATCCTCGGGCCGGAACCGGTCTGTATATACGATCATAAAAGCGTGCCCGTAAAAGGACATAAGTACCGGAAGGTCCCCCGCATGGTAAGGGTGTGGCGCGTTGGGAACCGTGGTGAAGTGTCCCCCGACATCTTGAAAGCCGGTATAACCTTCCCCTGTTATACATGGTCCATGCTGGTGTATGTGAAATCCGTAGAAACCGGAAAAGGGAATGCCCTCGACATCCGTCACCAGAAGAGATCCCTCCAGGAATGGATAGACGTAAACATCTCCGACCATATTATGGATCTCAGAGCTTCCCGTGATATGTGCACATGATACCGGCGGCTCCGACATCGTCTGATACATCAACTGGATCGTCTGATCGATCATAGGAAAATTCCCCCTTTGATATGTACTCAATGCTTACATTTTATGCCGCGGCAATCCGGAATGACACAATACCAAAGCCGCGGCGATTCGAAATGATACGATGCCCGCCGCGGCATCCAATTGCCCCGTCACTATCCCGTTCGCTACACAGGGTCTCGCAGTGAACAGGATTCGAAGATCCGTTCCGCAATAAAAAACTCGGTCAATTTCCTGGGTCCGGCTATGATGTCCTTCCCGACAAAGAGGGTGCCCTCCCCTTTCACCTTGACCGACCATTTTACCAGGGTGATTTCCCCTCCGTCGATTTCGATTCCCGTAATAAAACGCGGGTGAACGCAGCAGCCGTCATTAAAGTACAGAGGCTCTCCGATTTCAGGGTACATCGGCCTGTGGTTGTGTCCGGCGACCAGCATCTGGTTTTCCTTGATGACCCAGTCTGTCAGCCGCTTTCCGACGATCTCTTTTTTCTCCTGATTCTGGGCAGGGCTGACGGGATTGGTGATGCCAAACAGCTCCAGCGGCTTCCAAAGATGCCGCACCAGAAATTTCGCAAGCCTCCACAGGGTGCTGTTGAGGAAATCCACCTGATGACCGTGGATCAGAAGGATTTTTTTGCCCGAAACATTCTGCCCGCCGCCCGTATATTCCAACACAAGGCCCTCGTGGATCCGGACATCTTCAAACAAAGGCTGCAGCCGGCCCTCCCGCCTGTCGTAATACTCGTAAAGATTATCTTTTACATACTTCGGGTTTCGCTTTACCATGTCATGGTTTCCATATATGAAATAAAGGCGCTTCTCTTCATAGAACCGCTTCAGAATCTGGAACGTGTCCGGGTGCGCATTTATGATATCGGAAATCCTTTTATTCTCCCAGAGTTCATCCCCATCACCGATTTCGATATACGTAAAGCCTTCGTCATAGTAATGGTTCATTGCAGAGAGATATATATTTTCATTGCTGAAAAACTCATCTGCCTGGCTTCCGTCTCCCCTGTGGCAATCGCTTATCAAAATGATCTTCGAACTGTCGTCAAAGGGGATTCTGTCCGCCGTCTCAAAAACCTGGGATAGACGCTTTAATGAAGACATTGAAACCTCTCCCAACCATTAAAATCGTTTGATATATTTTTTGATTTTCTTAAATACGTCAAAAATTTCTCTTGCTTTACCGGCCTGGATCACCGCGTGATACAGGAACGGTTCTTTTTCCAGGACCGCTTTCAATTTTTCCGAGAAGGTATCGCAGCCCGCCGTCACTTCCCGATAGAGGTTGCAGCAATGCTCGTTGTATCGCTGGGCGAACCATTCGGCTTCTTCCGTTCTGCTCAGCGGCTGTTCCCCATGGGGTTTATCAAAGGTGAATTCCGCCGTAACCCCGTTGGTGATAAGCTCATCTTCTTTATATCCGAGCTTTTTCATGGCTTTCAGGAAGCTGCCGCACATCTCCTGACCTTTAAATGTGATTCTGACACGCATTGACAATTCCGACGGCTCTGAGAATTCACCGGGTTTAAAGCCGGTCAGCCACCAGTGCTTCTCTTCTCTCGAGAATAACTCTTTTCCGTTTCTATATAAGGTAAATGCCATTTCCAGCATATCCGCCTTGCGTGCGCTGTGATAAAAGGTGCCGGTGAAGAAATCAGGTATGGCGATATCCGCTTTTTTTGTGTTGTAGACGCCGATCTCACAGCCGGTATTCAGGTAATATTGACCTTTCCAGAACTCGATGAGCCACCTCTTGCCCTCATATTCGAAAGATACAGGTTCCGAGTCAACGATCATGCCTATGGGAGCGCAAGCTTCGTCGTAGAGGCGGCAATATCCGCATTTTTTCTGCCAGGGATTCATCTTCGCGACGAGTATGCCTTGAGAAGCTTCATATTCATAGCCGGCGTCGCTGAGGAGCTCTTCGAATTCCTTTTCGCCCGCCTCCCTATGCCGGGGGAACAGGTCCCGGACGATGCGGTAGATCAAAAAGGCGAAAATCCCGCCCAGCACCAGAATGGCAGGGAATACGGGCTTTAATTCTGTTAACAGCGTTTGAATGAGTTCTAACATAGGCCGTCGCTCCGAATCAGATTCTTATGTACCATACTATTCGAAAACAGCCATTTGTGTTAAAACGGCTGGGACTTTCATCCGGCGGACTGTGCGCCCGCCCCCACCGACGCGCGAAAAAAGGGAGCGCTTTCTTTGCACTCCCTTCTACTACAACATATTTATGGCTATAATACCGTACAACCAATTAGGTTTTTACCCTTCTCGGCCTCCGGAATTTATTTTAATTTGCCGCGATCGGGTCGCAGATGTTAATTTGCCGCGATCAAGTCGCAGATGGCATTGGAGAAGGCCACGGGGTCCTCGATTGACAGGCCCTCGATAAGAAGCGCCTGATCATACAACAGCTCGGTGAATTTCTTCGCCTTTTCTCTGTCGGAAGCAAAGGCTGTCTTCAACGCGGAAAGCACGGGGTGGGACGCGTTGATTTCAAGCACCTTTTCAGCCTTGACCTTGTCGTCTGTCGGCATTGCGTTGAGGACCTTTTCCATCTCGATGGAGATGCCGCCTCCGCTTGCCAGGCAGACCGGATGGGATTTCAGCCTCTGGGACAGCCGCACTTCGCTGACCTTGCCCTCCAGAGTCTCCTTCATGAAGCCCAGGAGCTCCTTGTTGTCCTCTGTCTCCTTCTTCGCCGCATCCTTCTCCTTTTCATCCTCTTCAAATCCCAGATCGTCGCCGGAAACAGATTTGAATTCCTTCCCGTCAAAATCGTTCAGGACACGGATGGCGAATTCATCCACATCGTCGGTGAAATACAGGATCTCAAAGCCCTTATCCTTCAACAGCTCGGTCTGGGGCAGCCTGTCGATCTTCTCGACGGACTCGCCCGCCGCATAGTAGATGTATTTCTGATCCGTCTTCATCCTGGAAACGTACTCGGTGAGGCTTGTCAGCTTCTTTTCCGTGGAAGA
Source organism: Bacillota bacterium (assembly GCA_036835995.1). Lineage (GTDB taxonomy): Bacteria > Bacillota > Clostridia > Peptostreptococcales > Anaerovoracaceae > Anoxybacterium. The sequence goes on from DAITKX010000011.1 coordinate 25,379, forward strand.
GTAGAACAGCAGCAGATCTTTCAGCAGGTCCTTGTTGGCCCCGAACTTGTCATAGATACCGAATTTGAGCTGAAGGCCGAAATTCTTGAAGAATTCATCGTATTGCTCCCGGTTCGTGTTCATCAGTTCCAAAATCTCGCTCTTGATCTTCTTTTCCACCCTGGAAGCGATGGCTTTCAGCTGCCGGTCATGCTGCAGCATTTCCCTGGAAATGTTCAGCGACAGGTCCTGGGAGTCCACCAGCCCTTTTACAAAGCTGAAATAGTCGGGAAGCAGGTCCGGGCACTTGTCCATAATGAGAACGCCGCTGGAATAGAGCTGCAAACCCTTCTCATATTCCTTCGTGTAATAATTGAACGGCGTTTTTGCCGGGATATAGAGTAGCGCGTTGTATGACACCACGCCCTCCACATTGGTGTGGATCACCTTCAGCGGCTTTGTAAAATCGTAGAATTTCTCCTGATAAAACTCATTGTACTCGTCGTCCGTGATCTCGCTTTTATTCTTTCGCCAGATGGGGACCATGCTGTTCAGGGTCTGTTCCTCAACGACGGTTTCGTATTCGCTCTCTGTCCCTTCTCTGAGCCTCCGCTCTTCCACGTTCATCTTGATGGGGTAGCGGATGTAGTCGGAATAGCGCTTGATCAGGCCGCGGATGCGGTATTCCTGCAGGAATTCATCGTATTTTTCGTCCTCTGTGTTCTCTTTGATCCTCAAAACGATCTCCGTACCACAGCTCTCCTTCTCACACTCGTTGATGGTATAGCCGTCGGCACCTGTGGACTCCCACCGCCAGGCCTGCTCTTCTCCATATGCCTTGCTGGTCACGGTGACCACGCTGCTCACCATGAAAGCGGAATAGAAACCGACTCCAAACTGGCCGATGATATCGATGTCTTCTTTCTTCTCGTTTTCCTTTTTAAAGTCAAGTGACCCGCTTTTCGCAATGGTTCCGAGGTTTGACTCCAGATCCTCCTTAGTCATACCGATGCCGTTGTCGGAAATTGTCAGGGTGCGATTGTCCTTGTCAACGGCGATTCGAATCTCAAAGCCCTCCCTGGAAACTCCCGTATTGTTTTCCGTAAGGCTTTTGTAATACAGCTTGTCGATGGCGTCGCTGGCGTTGGAAATGAGCTCCCTTAAAAAGATTTCCTTGTGGGTGTAGATGGAATTGATCATCAGATCCAAAAGCCGTTTCGATTCGGCTTTAAACTGTTTTTTGGCCATGTCTTATCCTCCTGTTTGTTTTATATTGTAAATTCCAATTAAATTTTTAACATGTCCTTTGGCGGCGTTTTGGCGAATGCGCACCTTTCAATGCGTCCTGGCACTCACTGCTCATGAGTGCTAACAGCTTTAGTGTAAAACAATTCGGCTGGGAAATCAAGGGGGTTTTCATAAATTTGCAAAATTCACTGGATCGGCATAAGGTTGGTTATCCCCAAGTGCGGCAATGAGCCCCCGGCTTGGCCGGAGGTTCCTATACAATCAAAGACGGCATGGTTATTTCCATGCCGCCTCTGTAGGTTGGCGCTTTAAACGGCAGTAATCGATGCGTTCCGTCTATTACCTGGCAAGCTTGTAAATCTCCACGATATCTTTCCAGTACAGCTTTTGGATTCCCCCGACGGGCCTTTCCTGTCCGTCCCGGAACCATGTCGCCTTCTTGGACATCAATTCGAAATTCGCGTCGTCGATCCCAAGCTCCGCAAGGGTGACCGGCAGGCCCATGGCGGCGAAGAAGCGCTCCAGCCTGTCGACGCCTTCGAGGGCAATGGCTTCCGGCTCCCGGAAGGACGCCTCGACTCCCATGACGTTTACCGCGAACTGGACAAACATATTGACGTTTGCCCTGTAGACATATCTCATCCAGGACGGCGTCAGGGCGGCAAGGCCCGCTCCGTGGGCGATGTCGTAGATTGCGGAAAGCTCATGCTCCATCTTGTGGCAGGCCCAATCCTGTTCCCTTCCGAGCCCCAAAAGCCCGTTGTGGGCTATGGTTCCCGCGAAGGCGACCTCCGCCCAGGCGTCATAATTGCGGCTGTCCTGATTGAGGACCAGGCCGTTTTTCATGATCGCCTTTAACGTGCTTTCGCAAAGACCGTCGGTAACGTCGGTGTGGATCGTATTTGTAAAATAGCGCTCCATGATATGGCTCATCATGTCGCACACGCCGTTTCCTATCTGACTTTTCGGCAGAGTGAAAAACAGCTCGGGATTTATAACGCTGAACAGCGGCCTGATCTTATCGCTGTGAATTCCAAGCTTCAGTTGCATTTCTTCGTTTGAAATGACAGAGCTGTCGCTGGACTCCGAACCCGTCGCCGGAAGAGTCAGAATCGCCGCCATGTCAAGAACTTTTTCAGGGCTCTTTTTCCTAAAGTAAAAATCCCAGACGTCTCCGTCGTAAGGTACTCCCGCCGCAATGGCTTTTGCCGAATCGAGAACGCTTCCGCCTCCGACTGCCAGGATAAATTCGATCTTGTTTTCCCTGCATATCCGGATCCCTTCATAGACCATCGAAAGTCTGGGGTTCGGCTTGACGCCTCCCAGCTCCACGGCTTCTATCCCCGCATCCTTCAAAGATGCCGCAACCTCGTCATACAGGCCGCTTTTCCTGATACTCTCTCCGCCGTAATGGAATAAGACCTTATCGGCATATGGCTTGACCAGCTTCCCGATCTGTTTGTGCGTATCCTTTCCGAAGATAATGCGCGTTCTGTTTTCATAATCATAATTTAACATGCAACCCATCCTTTCCGCCGCTTTACCGCATATTTAAAAAACGGCGCCTCATCCTATTAAAGTGTTAGAACTCCCATATGCTCCAGGAGGATCTTCACTCCGATGAGAATCAGAATGATTCCTCCCGCCAGCTCCGCTCCTGATTTGAGCCTGGAGCCGACCAAATTGCCGATCACCACTCCGCAGAAGGATAAGGCGAAGGTCGTAAGCCCGATGACGGTGACGCTGACAAAGATGTTCGCATGAAGAAAAGCAAATGTGATTCCCACCGCCAGGGCGTCGATGCTGGTAGCCAGCGACAGCATGGTCAGATTTCTCAAACTTACCCCATCGCACTTCTCTGCTTCATCCCTGCGGGATTCCCTGATCATATTGACTCCGATCAAGGCAAGCAGCGCGAAGATGATCCAGTGGTCCACAGCGGTCAGGTAATCCTCAAACTGTTTTCCGAGATAATACCCGATCAGCGGCATCAATGCCTGAAATCCCCCAAAAAATAAACCTGTCAGCAGGGCGTATCGATACCGTTTGTTCCTCAGGCATAGACCCTTGCTGACAGCAACCGCAAAAGCGTCCATCGACAAGCCCACAGCGATCGCAAATAATTCAACTCCACCCATTCAGTTAAAGCTCTCTTTCTTCTTATATATGTCTTAATATGTCCATTTTCCATTATAACTGTCAAAACGGCATAAGGAAAGCCCATCCTTCGCAAAGGCGGGCTTTTTCCCCAAACGCCATGCTCTTTTATCTATCTGTTCTGCCGATCCTTTTCCAGACCCGCTGTTTCAACAACTGATCTATAAAAACGTCC
>DAITKX010000011.1:28965-42773 GCA_036835995.1 Bacillota bacterium
TGCCTGAATTTTTTTTGAATTCATCCACCACCTCCGACAGGCTGAGATTCTCCCTGTACGGCCGGCGGCTCGTCATCGCGTCATAAGCGTCCGCAATGGCAATAATTTTCGACTGCAGCGGAATTTCCTCATCCTTCAGCTGCCTGGGATACCCGTTTCCGTCGATCCTCTCATGATGATGGAGCACGTATTTTGCAATGGGTGCAAACTCATTGACCGATCGGAGAATATGGTAGCCGATCTCCGGGTGGCGCATCATGTCGGCCCATTCGGCGTCCGTCAGCTTTCCCCGTTTATTGAGCAGGCTTTCATCGATCCCGATCTTGCCGATATCGTGGAGAAGCCCCGCCATCCGCAGCTCCCGCACCGTATCCGGGCTCAGCTTCAGGGCGTTTCCGATCAGCTCACAAAGCCTGCTGACCCTTTCGCAGTGAAGCTGTTCCCCCTTGTTCTTCTGATAGAGGGTCTTTGTGATCTGCTTGATGGTCTCATCCCTCATGTTGGCGCTTTCCGCAAGCTTGTTGCGGTACATGTTATCCTCGGCCTGCAAAAACACCTTGCCGAGGTCTTCTTTCAGAGAGTGCTTCGTCGCCCACCCGAAAGATACGGACCAGATGATATGGACCCTCTGCTGTTCGGAAATGGAGCGGTTGATGCGCTCGATGATTTTCTGCGCCTCGCTTTCATCTGTTTTGGGAAGGAGCATCACGAACTCGTCTCCTCCGATTCGCGCGATCATGTCCTCCGCCCGGCACTCCTTCCGGAATACCTGGGCAATCTCCTTCAGAAGGTTGTCCCCAAGTGAATGTCCGAAAGCGTCATTGGTCAGCTTCAGGCCGTTCACATCTGCCAGTACCAGCGTAATCGGAAGGTTTCGGCTCGTATTGATTCGCTTCAGTTCCTCTTCATAGAACCTGCGGTTGTAAAGTCCCGTGAGCTGATCGTAATAGCTCAGATACAGTATTTCTTCCTCCGCTTTTTTGCGGGACGTGATATCTTCAATCATGCACAGATGGCTTTTCTCTTGAAACCGTTCCGATTGGAACGGCGTCACGGTGATGTTCACCCAGGCTTCCGATCCGTCGGGCCTGATAAATCTCTTTTCTGTCGAAAATCCGGATGGTTTGTTTTCCAGCATCCGGCCGATCCGGTTGAGTTCTTCCTCAAGTGCGTCGGACTGGAAGGTTTGAACCAGATTCAGATCCAGAATTCCTTCCGGCTCTCTCCCCAGAATTTCCACAAACCTCTTATTGACCTGGGTTGCCTTTCCGGTTTTGGTATCGAAAATCCCGATCCCGAGAGGCGCCTCCTCAAAGATGGTCCGGAACCGCTCCTCGCTATGGATGAGTTCTTCATACGCGGCGATGCATCCATCCTCACAGTCCTGCTCCCGCACAGCAAAAGGAAGGCTGTCAATGATAGCCTCCAGCTTCGCAATATGCAACAGTAACTCCTCTTTCGACTTTTCCTTTTCCATTTCCATTTTACATTTCATAAATAAAAATTTGGAACTCGTACCTATATTATCTATCAAAAAAAACGATTGTCAATGGATTATCATTCAAAAAATATGTCACATTGAAACAAATTTAGCGATATCGAAATTGTTCTCCAAAAGAGTCCAGTTCTGCGGGAACGGATATCCCAGCGCCCAATAGCTGATCCCCTCCAAACCGTATTCCTTCACAGCGTCAAACTTCGCCTGAGCGCTTCTCGCATCTTCAAACCAGACCTCGTGAAGCCTGCCCTGATTGTCCGTATACCTGAAAAACGGGGATTGCGCGGCTTCGTCAAACCGGATCACAGAATTGTGCGCGATCGCCCGCAGGAGCGCTTCCTGGCTGCTGAAGGTTTCCGCTTCCCGGCCCTGCTCATGGGGCAACAGCCAGTCCCGGGCGTAGATTTCAAAGCCGAAATATATCTTTTCCCGGGGAATTACCGTAACGGCATAATCCAGGACCCTCCTGATCTGATTCATCGGAGAAATCGCCTGGGGAGGGCCGTACCTGTATCCCCACTCGTAAGTCATCAGGATTACAAAATCGAGAAGTTCGCCGTGGACGGGATAATCGATCGCTTCATACAATATCCCTCTCTGATCCGGCCCTATCTTCGGCGCCACCGCAGAGGAGACGAAAAAGCCCTCGGCATGAAGGCTTTCCGCAACCACGCGAAGGAAATGATTGTACGCCTCTCTGTCCTCCGGCAGCACGCCTTCAAAATCGACGTTCAAACCGAGGTATCCCTTTCGGCGCATGATATCGATGACTTGATACACGAGGTTTTCGATTGCCGCCTGATTATTCAAAAATGCGTGTGCGACGTCCTGACCCGCCTTATTCCACGCGAAGTTGACGATGCACATCATAGGAACCGCCTGAACCGCAAGGGCCGCCTGAATCAACGGCTCATCGTCGATCTGAATGAGTCCCCCATTTTCATCTACCCTGTAAGAAAACGGCGTAAAGATGGTAAGATATGGCCCTGCCTCATAGACGATGGATTCCTCCCCTTCGCCCAGAAAGTACTGATACCCGTTCACTGAGACGGGAGTTCTGGGGATAGCGGGAACAGCCGTTGGAATGATCAGGGACTGTCCGGTCAGCAAGTGATCCGGATTGGGAAGCCCGTTCGCTTTGATGATGCTTTCCCGCGATACCCGAAAGGCTTCGGAAAGCTGTGAAATCTGGTCTCCCGGTTCAACGGTATAGATGAACATACAAAAACACCCTTTCTTCATCAATAATTTATTCTATTGAAAAGAAGGGCGTTACATGCTATAAATTTTCGACAAACTGAATTTTCAGTCCGTTGGGATCAAGGACAAAGAAGAACTTCGTATGGGGGTTTGGGGAAATCGGGCCGCTGAGAAGCTTGACGCCCTTCTCTTCCAGGAACGCGATCTTCCCGTCAACCGAGCTGACCTCAAATCCTAATGAAATGTCGGTTCCAAGGTTTACGTTTTCCGTTTTTTCATTGGAAATCAATTCCAGCTTCGTTTCGCCGTCTCCTAAAAAGCATATCTCCGATCCGGGTCCGGCGCCGAATCTTCTGTCCAGAGACAGACCGACGATCTCCTGATAAAATTTCAGGGATTCCTCCATATTCTTAACATTGATAGTCGTCCATAAAAATGCCATTTCCCTTACCTTTTCCTTTCTGCTCATTGCTCTTACTGTTCTCTTTCTTGTCTATATTATCGTCCTTTTCTCTCTCGTTTACAACCATTTTTTCTTCTCATGCATTTGTACATAAAACCGGCTGAAGATGCTCTCTTCAGCCGGCCCATATGTTTTTCTCTGATGAGTCGAATTATTCGATTTCGACTTTTTCCACTTTTGCAACTCTTTCCTGCCGCGGCACTGTGATGTTCAGCATGCCGCTGTCCAGCTTCGCCTTGATCCCCTTTGAATCCGCGTCCTCAAGATAGATGCTGCGGCTCATAGAAGAAAATCTGCTTTCTCTGTGGATGTAGTTTTTCTTTTCCTCGTTGATTTTCTCTTCTCTCTTTACTGAGATGGTCAGTCTGCCGTCGTTCAGATCCACGTTGATCTCATCTTTGTTTACGCCGGGCAGTTCGGCTTCGATCAGGTATTCGCTGTCGTTTTGCTGAACGTTGATTTTGAAGGTATCCCTCTCAAGGCTCCGTCTCGGTGACCAATTATCACTGAAAAAGTCATCAAGCATGTTATAGAAGTCTCCAAATCCGGTACTCAGCAAACCATTGTCCTTCCTATTGAACGGTACCAATCCTGTCATGATTAACAACTCCTTTCAAATTATTATCATCATTTTTGTTAGCACTCTATATCGATGAGTGCTAATTCTTTTATACTCCTTTTTTTCAAAATAATCAATAGTATTTTTGATTTTTATAAAAAATTTTTTTAACTGGAGCGGAGGCCGCGCCCGCAGCTCTCGCCCGATTGCAAATGACAACATTTTTTTTAACACATTCTTTACATGGATTTTATATGTTCTTAATTATTGAGTATTATCATGGAGTCATAAATAAGATAGAAAAAGGAGGTGAAAAATATTGAGGAAATTGAATTTATGCATCGACATCGACGGCACCGTTACGGAACCGTACTACTGGCTGGCAAGGGCTAACCGCTATTTCGGCAGGGAGCTCAAACCGGAAGATATCACAGTTTACGAGATCCATAAGGCGCTGGGTATCGACCAGGACGATTACGACGAGTTCTACGAGTTGTATGGGAAACTGCTGCACAAGGAAGCTGAGGCGAGATTCGGCGCAAGCGAAACGATCCGCGATCTCTACCGGCAGCACGGCATCCACTTTGTAACCGCCAGGGAAGAGAAGCTCAGAGATACGAGCATCGAATGGCTGGAAAAGCACAAAATGCCTATGGACAGCATCTGCCTGCTGGGGCATCCCAACAAGGTGGAGAAGGCGAAGGAGCTGAAATCGGACCTCTTCATCGAGGACAGTTACAGCAACGCGCTTCAGCTTGCAAAGGCAGGATTCGAGGTTCTGCTGATCGACTGCTCATACAACAAAGGGCCGCTGCCGCAGAATGTGACTCGGGTAAAAAACTGGTTTGAAATCGCGGAGATCGCAGAAGCCAGGTCGGAAAGCCTCAGGACAGTATCCTGATCAGCCGATAGCAGAAAAGACAAATAAAAGGTACTTAAAAAGTACCTGGGAAATTTAAAACGAGAGAACGCATTCGATGCGTTATTTTTTTATTTTTGTTGAATATGATGCAGTAAAGGAGGTGATCCAACCCGATGAAATACGTCGTACAGTCATGGGAGACATGGGAAACCCTCGGCATGCTGGCTTCCCGGTTTGGAGTCACAGAGGATCAGTTGATAGCGGCCAACCCGGTTCTGAACTTCCTCCCCGCCTATCCTGGAATGATCCTGGAAATTCCGGGCCATGACACCATCGAACTTCCGGCCGAGGGTTATGTGGAATATGTGGTGCAGCCCGACGATACGTTTTACAAGATCGGTCACAGGTTTAAGCTGGACTATCAGCGCATCATCGCCCAGAATCCCCAGATCGAAAATCCCAATGAGATCTGGCCGGGCGAAGTCATCTATCTCATCTATCTGGGCTATTAGTACTCTGTAACCCCTGATTTCTTACAGAGTGCTAGAAACAGCCGAACGGATCGGCATCCTCCTCACCCTCTCGTCGAACTCCCGGAAGCTCGTTCGGAAAAGCGCCGTCTGGTGATCCGAACTCCCGATCCGTTCAAAGCCCATTCTCTCGGAAAACCGCACGCCAGCCTCAGTCACATTGCTGGCAGCGATGGAATCGATGCATATCCCCTTCTCCGCAAAGCCGCGGTAGTAATCCATCGTGGCATCCAGCAGCATCCGGAGGGCGTCGGTCTTTCTGTACTCCTTTTCCACAAGAACGCAGGAGAAAAGCAGGTTCACAGAATCCCCTTCCCGCAATTCCTCCATTGAAATGAGAGCCTCCGCAGTCAGGTTTCTGTCATTGAAGGTTCCGTTGACCGTCTGATCGAAAATCTCCTGTTTCACCGGCAGTACGTCCGTAAAGCCCACGATGACCCCGTCATCCTCCAAAACAGCGCCTCCGCTGGGATTGGAAAGATACCAGCGGTAGGCCTCCTCATAAGGCGTGATGTATTCCTCGGAGTAATATTTCTTTTCCATCTGCTCCATGTAAATAAAGTCATCGATGACCAGTTCGTTCTTTATATTCATGTCTTCCCTCTTTTTCATTCTCGGCTTTTCTGGTTTGCCCGGTTCTCATTTTCCGTCCTTTATGATCTGCCTGCTCAATATGTCAAACTGTTTGTCGAGAAAGTCCTCGGTTATCTCAATAATTTTGGAGGACAGCTTCAGCCCTTCCAGGAATATGACGATATGCTCCGCCAGAGCCTGTGGGTCCCCTTCCATAAATTCTTCCCTTGCCTGTCCGTAGCCGATCAACTTGGCAAAGATATTTACGGTGGAATGGAACCGCCTTTTTAAATAATCCCGCTGGTCCGGATTCGAAACGGAAAATTCGTAAACCGCGACCTCAATGCGGTTTTTATTGTAGGCAATATCGTTTTTCTGAAGCTGGAAGAATCCTTCCATAAGCTTCCTCGCGGACAGCTTCAGCGCGATCGCCTGATCAATGCTGGCTCCGGCGTCATTCTCATCCCGCTCCAGCACTTCGATAAAGATTTCCTTCGTAGATCCGAAATGCCGGTAGAGCCCGCCCCGGCTCAGGCCGCACGCCTCGCAGATGTCCTTCATGGTAACCGCGTTGAAGCCCTTTTGCGAGAATAACCCTTCCGCGGTCTGTACGATGAATTGCCTTGTCTTATCACCTTTTTCCGCCATTTTTCCAGCTCCTTTCATTGCGACGCACATGTCTCTTTTAAAAAAATTATAGGACATGCATGTCACAATGTCAATAGTTATATAAATGGTTATATCGATTGTTTTCCTTCTGTCTGCTATTGATTTCCTGCCGATTGTATGTTAAAAATAACATATTGGTTAAAAATGACAGAAGGAGAAAGACTATGAGCATTCGGTACGCTATTTTGGGACTGTTGAGCTGGAGGCCTTCCAGCGGTTATGAGCTAAAAAAGGTCTTTGAGGCTTCCCCTTATCTTTACTGGTCGGGAAACAACAACCAGATCTATAAGGCGTTGCTGGAGCTTCAGAAAGAAGGGCTGATCTCCTGCGAGACCGTTCATCAGGACGGCGCTCCTTCAAAGAAGGTCTATTCCATAACGAAAGACGGCGCCTCGAAACTGAAGGGCTGGATCAAGACAGCCCCGGCAGCGCCGGAATTCAAAAAGCCGTTTCTCATTCAGATGGCGTGGGCCGACATGCTGAACAAAGGGGAACTGGAAGATCTTTTCGCCCGGTATGAGGCGGAGGTTGAAGCCCAGCTGGATCAGCAGAAGGAGGATTATGACCGGGAAAAATCCTGGCCGAACCGCTCTGCAAGGGAAACCTTTTTGTGGAATATGATTTCCGTCAATCTCATGACCACTTATCAGAACGAATTAAACTGGGTTAGGAAGGTGCGCCATCAGCTGTCCCGGGTAGAAGAATAGGAGGATACGATGAAAATCATCGTCGGGTATTATGCCGCCTGGACGGCCAACTCCGGCTTTACGCCGTCTCAGATCGACGCGTCGAGGCTGACCCATATCAATTACGCCTTTGCCAACATAGGGCCGGACTTGAGAATTGAATTGGGGTATCCCGATCTTGACCCCTTTAACATGAGCCAGCTCTATTCGTTAAAGCAGATCTACCCGAGTTTAAAGACTTTGATTTCCGTGGGGGGCTGGACCTGGTCGGGCCGGTTTTCCGACGCGGCCCTCACCGAAGAATCCCGGAGGATTTTTTCCGACAGTTGTGTCGATTTTATAAAGCGATACGGATTTGACGGAGTGGATGTCGACTGGGAGTTTCCGGTAAGCGGCGGGCTGCCCACAAATGTGCGGCGCCCCGAGGACCGGCGCAACTTTACGCTGCTGCTTCAGGCTCTGCGGGAAGCGCTGGATGCGCAGGGGGAGATGGACGGAGAGCATTATCTCCTCACCATTGCGGGAGGAGCCGGCAGCTATTATCCGCAGAATGTGGAACTGCCGGAGATCGCTCAATACCTGGACTTCGCAAATATCATGACCTATGATATCTACGGCACCTGGGATACCTATACCGATTTCAACGCGCCTTTATACCTGAACAGCGATATTACCAATCATTTTAAATGGAGCGTTGATTCCGCGGTCCGGGAATGGTACGCGGCAGGCTTTCCCCTCGAAGAGCTGGTGATGGGAATCCCTTTTTACGGTTATATCTACAGCTCGGTCAACGACTTCAACTTCGGACTGTACCAACCTTTTAGCGGAGCCAATTCCATCCTTTACAGCCAGGTTGCCGCAAATTATCTGGACGCTCCCGGTTTTACGCGATATTTCCATCCGGAATCGAAGGTTCCCTGGCTCTTCAACGGCTCTGTTTTCATCAGCTATGACGATCCGGAATCGATCCGGTACAAGACGGACTATATCAAAGCAATGGGTCTGGCCGGAGCGATGATCTGGGAGCTCAGCGGAGATCCCAGCGACGTCCTGTTATATTATATTTACAATGACCTGAATAACCCGGCCGTTTAATTGCAAACCTGAATAACCCGGCCATTTAATGCAAATCTGAATGATCCGGCAGTTTAATCGCGGACCGGAAGCTCTTCCAGGTGATCGTGCTTTCTCTGGAGATAGCGAAGCTCCTTCACCATAAAGGTGATCGACAGCAGGGAAGCCGAAAGGTCCGACGCGGGACCCGCGATCCAGATGCCATCCAAGCCGAAAAAATTCGGCAGGATCAAAACCAGAGGAATCAGGAACAGCACCTGCCGGGTGAGGCTGAGAAGGATCGACCGGGATGCCTTTCCCACAGACTGGAAGTAGTTCGTTATGACGACCTGGGCTCCTACGAATGGGAACATCGCCAGATAGATCCTGATCCCGCGGGTGCCGATCTCAATCAATTCCTTATCTTTGTTAAACACGCCGATGATCTGATGGCTGAAGAGTTCCGACAGGATAAACCCAAAGATGCAAATCACCGTCGCAGCGGTTATGGCAAGCTTTAACGTCTTTTTTACCCTATCGTACTTCCTGGCCCCGTAGTTGAATCCGATGATAGGCTGCGCCCCCTGGTTGATTCCAAAGATCGGCATCAGCAGCATCATGGCGGAGCGGTTGATGACGCCCATGGCGGCCACCGCCATATCCCCTCCGTATTTCATCAGACTGCTGTTGAATACAAAGGTTACGACACTTGCCGCCACCTGAAGCAAAAACGGGGAAAGTCCGATGGACATTATCTTTTCCAGCAGATCGAACCGCACTCTGAAATTCTTTTTATAGAGCCTCAGATTATTGCGCCCCACGGTAAAGTGATACAAAATGTAAACGGAAATCAGGATCTGAGTGGTGACCGTCGCCATGGCGGATCCGATCACTCCCCAGTGAAAACCGAATATGAAGAGCGGGTTGAGTATGCTGTTGACCCCTGCAGAAAACAGCATGGTAACCATGGAGATCACGGGCTTTCCCTCCGCACGGATAATATTGTTCAAGCCGAAGGAGAGAAACTGAAATACGGCGCCTGCCACGATCACGGCGCTGAACTGTTTCGCATATCCGAAAACGTCCGGCGTCGCTCCCAGAAATCTCAGGATAGGGTCGAGAAATAAAAGAACGATCGCGGAGAATCCGATTCCCATTATGATAGCCGTGATAAAGGCGGTCCCCAGGATCTCCTCTGCCTCATCGTGCTTCTGCTGACCCAGCTTGAGAGAAATCAGCGCGGTGGAACCGACCCCGATGAGCATGCTGAAAGCCATCTGTATGAGCATGATAGGAAAGGCGATGGTCACAGCCGTTAACGCCAGCGGGCCGACGCCCCTTCCGACGAAAATGCTGTCTACTACGTTATATAAAGCGTTCGCAATCATAGCGATGATTGCGGGTATTGAAAACTCAAGGAGAAGTTTGCCGACAGGAAACTCTCCAAGGCGTTCTGTTTTCTGATCTAATTCGGACATTGTGTCAGCCTCCCTCAGCCGTTTGTACGTTTTTTGGTTCAATTTTTGTTTGTTTTTGCTTATTTTTTTATTGATTTCTCTAGTATAACATAAGAAGCCTCTTAGATGAATACTATGCACTGATACTAATAATTTATTTATGTAAGGAGGCTTGAACCCAATGAAATGCACTATGGTTCCTCCCGGCCAGCACAAGCTCCCGCCGCTTCCCTATGATTACAACGCGCTGGAACCGGTGATCAGCAAAGAGACCCTCACCATTCATCACGACATACTCCATAAATCAGAGGTCGACGACCTGAACAGTACGGAAATGAGCCTTGTAGAAGCCCGGGCCAGGAACGATTACACCTTCATAAAATACTGGGAAAACGAACTGGCCTTTAACGGATCGGGAGACATTTTACACAGCATTTACTGGACCGTCATGGCCCCGCTCCGCATGGGAGGGCAGCCCGGGCCCAACACGATGAATCAGATCGATTGCTACTTCGGCAATTTCAACGCGTTTAAAAGTCAATTTCAAAATGCCACCGCAAAGGTGGAAGGCTGCGGGTGGGGAATTCTGACGTGGCAGCCCACGTGGAAACGGCTTGAGATCCTTCAGGCAGAGAAGCACCAAAACTTGACCCAGTGGAGCGGAATACCCCTTCTCGTCTGCGACGTGTGGGAGCACGCTTACTATCTGGATTACCAAAGCGACCGTCAAAAATATATCGAATCCTGGTGGAACCTGATCAACTGGTATGAAGTCGAAAGAAGGCTGACGCTGGCTATGAACTGCCGCGTGCCTATGACATTGATGGAGGAATGACCCTGGCGCCGCGGCAACGCTTGCGGCCGCCCTGCTATGGGTTATTTCCTCGCTTTCTGCTTTTCTCCCATGGTGCGCACGATCTCAGCGAGGTCGTCCAGCGCCCGTTTCAGCTTTTCAAGATCGGCGTCGTCCAAAAGAGCCAGCTGGCTTTCGATAAAAGACGCCATCTCTTCATGCTTCCGGGCCATAAAGCGCCTGCCCTTTTCCGTAAGAGCGACATTTACAACGCGCCTGTCATTGACGTCGGCGGAACGCTCCACCAGCCCGTCGGCGCACAGGCGATCAACCATGGTGGTCAAATTCGGTTTTGAAACGAAGGAAGCGGAGGCAAGGTCCGTCATAGAGACAGGCCCTCCTTTGGACTTCAGCCATCCCAGCACGTGCATATGTCCCGGAGAAAAATCGCAGAGCTCCCGCTCTCTTTCCCGAAGCGGTTTAAAGTGAGACACCGCTTGAAACCGTACTCTGACCAGCGATTCGCTGACAGCCTGCATCAATTCTTTATTCATTTTACCCTCCTCGCTTCCGAACTTGTTTTAATTGTGACAGCTGCGCTGCCGTCCGTTCCGCCGCGGCAAGGCCGTTACGCAACGGTGGCGGCGTTAAACTGGCTATTATAAAGATCCGCATAGAATCCCTTTTGACTGATCAACTCATCATGGGTGCCCTGTTCGATCACGGTGCCGCTTTTCATGACTAAAATCAGATCGGCATTCTTGATCGTCGACAGGCGATGGGCGATGACGAAGCTGGTGCGCCCCTTCATAAGCTCTGTCATGGCCTTTTGTATCAATGCTTCCGTTCTCGTATCGACGCTGGAAGTAGCTTCATCCAGTATCAGGATCGGCGGGTCCGCAAGAAGCGCTCTGGCGATGGTCAGAAGCTGCTTTTGCCCCTGAGAGATATTGGATGCTTCTTCATTCAATACGGTGTCGTAGCCCTGGGGCAGGGAGCGGATAAAGTGATCCGCGTGAGCCGCCTTTGCGGCTTCCACGATTTTCGCCGGGTCCGCATCCTCCAGGCTGTATCCCATGTTCTCCATGATGGTGCCCTTATAAAGCCAGGTATCCTGAAGCACCATGCCAAACAGGCTTCTCAGGTCCGCCCTCGCCATCTTTGTGATATCGACGCCGTCGATGGTGATTCGCCCTCCGTTCAATTCATAGAAGCGAAGCAGCAGATTGACCAGAGTCGTCTTTCCGGCCCCGGTAGGCCCGACGATGGCCACCATCTGTCCCGTCTTGACGTGAATGTTCATATCCTGGATGAGGGGGACGTCTTCCTTATACCGGAAGTCAACATGCTCAAAGGTTACCTCTCCGTGAACAGCGTCCTTGTCGACAGGAACGGCGTCCTCGGCGTCCGGCACCTGCTCCTCTTCATCCAGCACCTCAAATACCCTTTCCGCGCTGGCGATGGTGCCCTGTATCACGTTGGCGATATTGGCGGTCTGAACGATGGGCTGGGTAAAGCTTCTCATATATTGAATAAACGCCTGGATATCGCCCACGTCGATGGCTTTTTTCGCTACCAGCAGGCCGCCGACGATGCAGATCAGCACATAACCCAAATTATTGACGAAGTTCAGCGCAGGCATAATGATCCCCGACATGAATTGCGCTTTCCATCCGGCCTGGTAAAGCTTATCGTTTACCTTCTGAAATTCTTCGATGGATTCCTTTTCGCGGCCAAAGACCTTCACGATCTTGTGACCGGTATACATCTCTTCCACATGGCCGTTTAACTGGCCCAGATATTTCTGCTGATTCGCGAAAAATTTCTGGGACTGCTTCGCGATGGCCACCGTCAAGACGGCGCAGGCCGGAAGCGTCACCAAAGCGATGATGGTCATGACTGGGCTGATGGACAGCATCATGACCAATACCCCGACGATTGTGACCACCGAGGTGATGAGCTGGGTCAAGCTCTGCTGCAGCGTGGTGGCAATGGTGTCCATGTCGTTTGTGACACGGGAGAGGATCTCACCGTGAGTCCTGCCGTCGAAATATTTCAGCGGAAGCCGGTCCAGCTTCTCCTTCACTTCGTTACGCATGGTATAGACTGTCTTCTGAGATACGCCGGACATGATGAAAGACATGGCGTATCCGGTGAGGAAGCTGATGATATAAAGAACGACCATCAGGAGCAGGATCTTTCCGATATACCCCAGATCGAACAGCGGAATCGGCGCATTTCTCAAGGATTCAATGACCGAAGCCGGTTGGTTCTGATGAATCGCGGTCTGTATTTTATAGTAGTATGAATATTGGGCTATAACGCCATCCGCAAGCTTTGTGGTGGCCTTTCCCAGAATCTTGGGACCGACGATGGAAAAAACCGTGCTGATGATGGCCAAGATCCCAACGACGATAAACCTCATTTTCTGCGGGGCGAGATAACCGACCAGCCTGACCAGCGTCCCCTTAAAATCCTTTGCCTTTTCCACAGGCCTCGACATAGCGCCGCCAGGTCCGCCGCCGCCGGGACCTCCAGGGCCTCTTCTCCGCCCTGCCGCTGCCTGGCTGTTGTTTTGATCACTCATAAGCCTTGACCTCCTCCTCGGACAGCTGGGATGATACGATTTCACGGTAAACCTGACAACTCTTCATCAGCTCTCTATGGTTGCCCACTCCCGCCAGCTTTCCGTCGTCCAGCACCAGGATGCGGTCAGCGTCCATGACGGTGCTCACGCGCTGTGCGACTATGATGACGGCGGAATCTCCGGTTTCCTTTTTCAGCGCCGCGCGAAGCAGCGCGTCGGTCTTGAAGTCCAAAGCGGAAAAGCTGTCGTCAAAGATATATATTTCCGGCTTCCTTACAAGGGCTCTCGCGATGGAAAGCCTTTGCTTCTGGCCTCCGGATACATTGGTTCCTCCCTGGGCGATGGCGGTATCGAAGCCGTCGGGCATATCCGCGATGAAGTCTGACGCCTGGGCAACCTCCGCCGCGTGGCGGATCTCTTCATCCGTGGCGTCTTCCTTTCCGTAGCGGATGTTTTCTGTTATGCTGCCGCTGAAAAGCACCGCCGACTGGGGCACAAATCCGATCTTGCCGCGAAGCACGCTCTGAGGAAGCTCCGACACGTCGACTCCGTCGATAAGGACCCTTCCTTCGCTGACGTCGTAAAACCGCGGAATCATATTGATCAGCGTCGATTTTCCTGAGCCGGTGCCGCCTATGATGGCGGTGATTTCTCCCGGCCCTGTTTCAAAGCTGATTTCGGAAATAGCAGGCTCTTCGGCGCCGGGATAGCAGAACGCCACGTTTTCAAATTTTACACGGCCTCTGACTCCGTCTGCCAGCATTTTTGCTTCTTCCGGGTCGACGATTTCCGGCTTCATTTCCAGCACTTCATTGATACGCTCGGCCGAAGCCTGGGCTCTCGGCACCATAACAAACATGATGGCTACCATGACAAAT
>DAITKX010000011.1:42800-46934 GCA_036835995.1 Bacillota bacterium
CCGTATCCCGCCGAACCAGACCACCGCAATGGAAGTCCCGTTCATGAGCAGCATCATCATCGGCTGCATGGCGGCCATCTTCTGGTTGACTCTGATGGCGGTATCGGTCAGATCGCCGTTGGCGTCCTTGAATCTCGCATGTTCGTGAGTCAGTTTGTTGAAGGCCCTGATCACGCGGATACCCGTCAGATTTTCCCGCAGGACCATGTTCAGCCGATCCAGCTTTTTCTGCATCGATTTAAAGGCGGGCATCACGGCCACGGCCATAGCTCCGATAAAACCGACCATGATGGGAATAACCACCACCAGGATCAGGGTGAGCCCCTTGTCCTTGGAAACCGCCATGAAGATTCCGCCGATGCACATGACCGGCGCGGAGACCATAAAGCGAAGCATCATGACCAGAACGGTCTGTATCTGGACGATATCGTTGGTGGTTCTCGTTATGAGAGAGGCGGTCCCGATTTTGTCAAATTCGTGAAGAGAATAGTTCTCCACCTGGGTAAACACCATATTCCTCAGATTTCTTCCAAGACCCAGCGCAATTCTCGATGAAAAGAAAGAGCCGATAATGGAGCTGGCTGTGCTGGCCAGGGCGACCAGCAGCATGTAAGCTCCGTAAGAGAGGATATAACGCTGATCCCCCTGCATCATCCCGTTGTTCACGATATCCGACATCAGGGTAGGCAGAGCAAGCTCCGCCATGGACTGACCGCCGATAAACACGAGAACGGCTATGATCATGAGTGTAAATGGTTTTAAGTTTCTGAATAATTTAATCATAATCTCTAATCTTTCACATCTCTAGTCTTTCACAACCTGTACGGGCATTTCGTCAAAGAGGTGGTTGGCGTTGGTGACGGCAACCGTTTCACCGCCTGACAGTCCCGTTAAAATCTCAATTTTGTCGTCGTTTTTCAGTCCTGTCACCACATCGGTCTTTTTTGCGACACCATTTTCAATGACGAACAGATAGCTTTCCCCATTTTTGTCCACTACGGCGGTCGCCGGCACCAGCAGGTGCTCTGCGCCCTTTGCCTTGATGTCCGCATGGGCCGAAATTCCGGAAGCCATCTGGTTTGTATTGGCCATGGTGATCTCCACGGGGAAGTAAGCGCCGGTGCTTACGGACATGTTCCCGATCTCGGAAATCGTGCCCTGAAAGGTCTTATCCGGGTAGATATCGATGGACAGATCCACCACGTCACCTTTATTGATATAGGGCAGCGCCGCCTGGGAAACCGTACCCTTGAGCTTGAGGCCGCTCATGTCGGCCACGGTGATCAGGGGGCTTCCAACGACAGCGGTCTCACCGACAGTGATATTTTTTGTGACCACGACACCTGAAATCGGACTTTTGATCACGGAGTTCTGGAGCTGGGCGCTGATGCTGTCAACAGCGGCCTTCGCGCCGCCCGCCCCTGAAGAAATGCTGGCGTCGTACTGGCTCTTTGCCAGATCGTAAGCCTTTTGATCCGCGTCCAGCTGCACCTTTGCGACGGCGCCTTCCCCATAGAGGGATTTTGTCCTCGTCAAAGCGGCAGCGGCGTTATCCAGGTTGATCTTCGCCTGCTTCTGTGCGTTCACCGCCCCTTGGTAGGAAGCCTGGGCCTGCTCCATCTGGGCGGAGAGCTGGCTGGCGTCCAGCCGGGCCAGGACCTGTCCTTCCGTTACCGCATCGCCTTCCTTTATATTCACTTCCGTAACCTTGCCCATCATCTGAGCCGATATGTCCGCCACCTGTGCGGGGACAAGTGCGCCGGTGATCGTATAGGTCGCTTCGATCTGTCCCTTTTCGACGGCGGCCGTCTTTACCTTCATCTCATCGCTGCCTCCGCCGCAGCCCGGCAGCAGCATCGCTACGGAAACAGCCATAACTGCGGCCGTTATCTTAATTATATTTTTTTTCATTATTACATCCCTCTCTATATATGCATTGATTATCGAATGCTGATTTTCACCGTAGCGTTCATACCGATCATAAGCGGCAGATTCTCGTCGTTGACGAGCATGATCCTGACCGGGATCAGCTGAGTCACCTTGCTGTATGTTCCGCTCGTATTGATGGAGGTCATCCCTGTTGCGAAGGACTGGGTCGCCGCGCTGATGGTTTCCACGTATCCGGTGAAGCTCTTTCCCGGATACGCGTCGATTTTCACTTCGACCTTCTGCCCGACTTTTATTTTGAAGATATCCGTTTCCTCAATATTCGCGTTGATATATAAATTGGATGTATCCGCCAGAACCGCGACGGTGGACCCGGCTGCAGCCGTGGAGCCTTTGATCACGTTGGACTGGACGATCTTTCCGTCTACGGGCGCCTTGATTTCCGCCTTGGAAAGGATCGTGTCCGCCGAATTCTCCAAAGCGGCCTGATCTACCTTGCTGCTGTTCACCAGCGACGACACGTCCTGTTTCCCCAGGACCTCTCCCTGCTTCACATCATCGCCTTCCTTCACGTTCCAGCTTTCAATGGTCCCCGAGACCAGCGGCATGATCTTTATCGTGTCCGCCGATACCGACGCGTTGTCCGTTTTGAAATAGCTGGCTGATTCATAAAGAAAATAACCGCCCGCGGCCAGACCGACTGCCAGAATCACTGCGACTGCGATGATTATTATTTTTTTTGCTTTTTGCATATCTCTACTCCTTCTGACTGATGAATCCCTTTATTTATTCCGTCATAATATTTATATTCACATAACAATTATAGGCATATAAATTATATTGTCAAGGGATTTAAAAAATATTCTCATATTGGTTTTTTTCAGTTATAATGTAAAGATAGAGAAAAAAATTTCAGAAGATAAAGCAATCGAATTTTCAGGAGGGTTATTATGGAATTTGTTTTAAAGAAACATATCGCGATCATGCTGACGGTAGTGATGGTTTTTCTTTTCATCCCCACCGTCTCGTTCGCGGCGAGCTCGGCCGACACCATCAAATACACTACCACCGCCGATGAAGAGTTCAACTTTGATGAGGGAGATTTCATCGACGCCTGCGAGGACGTTATCGATTCCGATGAAGATCTGGACTACATAGAATTTGACGACGTGCCGTCTTCATCCAAGGGCGTGCTCTGGTATGACGATGATGATAAGATCAAAAAAGGCGACACATTTGATTCCGATGAAATCGACGATATCAGCTTTGAGCCTGACGAGGATTATTCCGGCACGTTCACTATAAATTATACGGGTTATGACACTGATGACAACGATTTCAGCGGAAAAATTACAATCACGGTGAAAGAAGGAGACGGCGACGCCGACGACATTACATATTCCGTCAAGTCCAACAGCACTGTGGATTTTGATTCGAAAGATTTTGAGGACGCCTGCGACGACGCCAACGATGAAGATCTCGACTATATCAAATTCACTTCCCTGCCGCCTTCGTCCAAAGGCATCCTTTACCTGGACTATGAGGATGAAGACGATCCCGGTTCCAAGGTGAGCACGTCCAAAAGCTATGATTCCGACGATATCGACGATATGACCTTCGTCCCCGACGAGGATTTTTCCGGTACCATCACCATAAATTACAAAGGCTACGACGTTGAGGACGATTCCTTCAAAGGGGTCGTCGAGATTACGGTAAAAACCGGCAGCAGCAGCAGTAGCAGCAGCAGTTCGGGCGATATCAACTATTCTGGCGACGCCGACGAGGAAATCGATTTTGATGAAGATAATTTCAACGACTATTGTCAGGATGAAAACGATGAAGATCTCGACTATGTCACCTTCACGATTCCAGCTTCTTCCAAGGGTGTTCTCTGGTATGACTACGACGGCAAAAATGAGAAAAAAGTCGATAAATCGACCAAATATTACTACGATCAAAAGCCTTCCATCGACGATATCACCTTTGTTCCGGATAAAGGTTTTTCCGGGAATGTCTCCATTGACTTTTCAGGAAAGGATGAAGAAGGGGATTCCATCAAGGGCACCGTCGTGATATCCGTTGCCAATGAAGATCTTGAAGCTGACGACATCTTCCTTTCCGGAACCGCCGGCACCCCGGCCGTCATGCAGGACCTCTTCTTCAGCCAGCGGTGCACCAGCGTGCTCAAAGACACTCTTGAATATGTCAAGTTCACCCTTCCTTCGGCTTCAAACGGCACCCTGTACT
>DAITKX010000011.1:46944-48150 GCA_036835995.1 Bacillota bacterium
CGATTATACGACGGCCTCAAACTCTACAAAGGTAACGGCCTCCACGAAATATTACTATGAGAATTCGCCGTATCTCAACAAGGTATCCTTCGTTTCGGCGGGAACCGCCGCAGGAAAATACACCGTCGAATATACGGCCTACGGCGAGGACGGCGGCTCCTTCACCGGCAAAGTGTCCATCACTCTGGTGGCAGGAACTTCGACGACGGCGCCGGTCACAGGCGGCAGCTCGAAGTATTTCAGCGACGTAAAAGGAGACTATTCCTGGGCGGTCAGCTATGTCGATACGCTGTATTCGGCAGGCATTATTAAGGGCTCCACCGGCGCGGACGGCAAGGTCACTTACAACCCGGCAAGCAAAATAACCCGCGGGGATTTCATGACGCTCCTCTTCAGAGCTCTAAACCTCCCGCTTTCCACTGCGGCAGGCAATTTCAGCGATGTCGCCGCGGGGACTTCTTATTATGACGCCATTGCGTCGGCAAAGGCTATGGGCGTCGCCCAGGGCAGTGAAAATAAATTCTATCCGAATTCGACCATCACCCGGGAAGACGCGATGGTCCTGACCCAGAGAGCCATGAGCGCAAGCGGCAATTCCGTCGGCATCGGCAGCGATGGCGACCTGTCCTCCTATTCGGATAAAGCTTCTGTTTCCAGCTATGCAAAGGACGCAATTTCGGCCCTGATCAAGGCGGGAATCATCACTGGCGGCTCAGACAGCAAGCTGCATCCAAAGGACAACATCACCCGTGTGGAAGCCGCCGCAATGATCTACAGAATCAAATACTAGGACCGATCATTGAAAAAGAAACATTTAACGGCTATATAATAAATGGCAGGGAACCGTCAAAAAATGAGATGGTTCCCTGTTTTTTTAATAATGCATAATTTTATTTGAAATGATCGAAGCAATGGAATAAAATAGATGAGTCAAAATATGACAAATTGCGACAAAATACAGCTAATAAGGAGCAAAGCAATGAAGCAATTGAAGTGGAAAGATAGAAGTATAGGAACTAAAATTATGCTGCCCTTTGTCATTCTGATGATAATAATGGTGGCCGCAATTGATTTTTCGGCCTCTTATTTTGTAAAGGATTACTTTGAGCAATACATCAAGGAGAACGCCATGAAAAACGGCGAAGTAATCTCCGACGAGGTAGAGACCTATAAAACAAGAGCGCTGAATTCGCTGTCCTGGTTTGA
>DAITKX010000011.1:48160-49516 GCA_036835995.1 Bacillota bacterium
GACTCGGACAGGCTGGCGGAAACCTTGAAAACCGGAGATCGGAGCGGAGCCGTTGAACTGGGCCAGACCGCCATGAAATCCTTTGAATTTGATTATATGGTCATTACCGACACGGAAGGCAATGTATTTGTAAGGGCTCACGATCCCGACAACTATGGAGACAACATTGCCAACCAGGTCAACATACAGAATGCCCTGGCGGGAAAGCAGAGCGTGGGAATTGAAAACGGCAAGGTCGTCAAGTTTTCCATCAGGGCGGGAACTCCGCTCCGGGACAGCTCCGGCACCATGGTGGGCGCAATTTCGGCGGGCTACGTTCTTGGAAACAATGAAACCGCCTCGGAATTCAGTAAGATGCTGAACGAAGAGGTCGTGATCTTCGAGGGCGATACGGCCATTGCTTCGACGGTTGGAGCCGGCGATCAGGATGCTATAAATAAAACAAAGTTAAGCAAGGCAGCCTCTGACACGGCGTTGGGAGAGGGAAAACTCTTTTATGGCCCCGCGAAAATCGCAGGGGAAAACTATATCGGAGCTTATGTCCCCTTGAAGGATGTCAGCGGAAAAAATGCGGGCGTTATCTTCTGCGGCGAAAAAAAGAGCGTTATCACCGACATCGTCCGGGAAATCAGCATGCTCATCTCCATCGTTGTCCTGGTGCTGGCGGCTCTGACCGTTATCCTCCTGCTGCTCACCGTCCGCTCTATCGTAAAACCGCTGAAACATCTGACAGAAGCCTCCCGAAGGGTTTCGGAGGGAGACTTGGCTATCGCGCTGGAGACAGACTCCAGGGATGAGATCGGTGTCCTTTCCAACGCGTTCAAGGGAGTGACCGATAATGTCACAGCCCTGATCGACGAGGCCGATACGCTGACGGAAGCCGCTTTAGAAGGGAACTTTGGATTGAGAGCTGATGCGGAAAAGTTTAAAGGAAGCTATCAGGACATCGTAAAAGGACTGAACGGAGTCATGGATTCTCTTGAAGCCTATTTTAACAACCTCCCGACGCCTGTCGTCATCGTGGGAACAGACTGCAGGATCCGATTTATCAATAGCGCAGGAGAGCGGCTGTGGCAAAAATCCGCAAGTGAACTGCTCAACACGCAATACGAAGCCCTTTGGCTCGGAATGGGCTCAGAAGGATCAACGCCGCCCTGTATTTCCGCAATTAAGGAAGCAGCGCCTCAATATGCCGAAATGAAACTTTCCATCGGTGAAAAGACTTATGAGATGACCAGCACCGCCGTACCTATCGGCAATCTTGAAGGCGCGGCGATCGGAGCCTTTGAAGTGATTCAGGACATGACGGAAATCAAGGGGGCATTCCGGGAAGCGGAAAAGCAAAGAGATCTGGTC
>DAITKX010000011.1:49526-51337 GCA_036835995.1 Bacillota bacterium
GAATAGAAATTGCCGCGAAACAGCACGGCTATCAGAGAAATGAGGTTGTCAAGCTCATGGAGGCTCTATCGAAGCTTTCCCAGGGGAACCTTGACATCGAAATCGCTCCGGAGCCAGCGGATGAAGACACGGAAGAGCTCTATGAGGATTTTGCCGTAATTGGAAGCAGCCTGCTCAAGAGCGTAAATATCATCAAGGCTTACATCGCGGAATGCGATTTTATCATTGACGAGGCCATTGAAGGAAACCTGTCCTCAAGAGGAGACATGCAGAGCTTTACCGGCGTGTACCAGCAGATGATCGTGAGCATCAACAAGATGCTCGACATCGTGTCGGAACCGATCTATGAAGCTCAGAACGTATTGACAAAGATGGCCGTCAATGATTTCAGCATCAAGATGTCGGGACAGTATAAAGGAATGCTGAAAGACCTCAAGGATTCCATTAACACGGTGCAGGCCAGCCTTGTGGAAATAGAAAACATCTTCCAGCTCGTGTCGAAGGGAAACACCGACAGCCTTGAAGCGCTTCTGGAGTCCGGGGCCAAATCAGAGGATGACAAGCTTACTCCGGCCTGTATCGCCATGATGCAGAGCATCAGAAACCTGATCGAGGAATCCCATATGCTTGCTCAGGCGGCTGAAAGCGGAAACCTCAGCGTACGGGGAGATTCCGACCGGTTTGAGGGAGGATACAGGACTGTTATTCAGGGAATGAATACGACCTTGGACGTCATTTCTGAGCCAATGGCTGAAATTTCGTCAGTGCTGTCGAGAATTGCGGAAAAGGATCTGAACGTCACCGTGACGGGAACCTACCGCGGAGATTATTCAAAGATCATGAGTGCGATGAACACTACGATCAAAAATCTCAATGAGATCATGGCAAGGATCGATATGGCGGCGAGAGATGTGGAAGCTGCCGCGGATCAGGTTTCCTCCACGGGTGAGATCTTGGCCCAGGGAGCGTCGGAACAGGCCAGTTCGCTGCAGCAGATCAGCGCTACCGTTTCGGAGGTCTCCGAGCACGCGAAACGAAATGTGGAAGGTGCGAGGAATGCCAGTGAATTGGCGCTGAAGGCAAAGCAGGATGCGGAAAATGGCAGCGGACAGATGGATAGGATGCTCGAGTCCATGGAGGGCATCAGAGAATCTTCCAACTATATCGAAAACGTGATAAAGGTGATTGATGATATCGCCTTCCAGACAAACCTGCTGGCCCTGAACGCCGCTGTGGAGGCGGCTCGGGCGGGGGCTCACGGCAAGGGCTTCGCGGTGGTTGCCGACGAGGTAAAGAACCTGGCCGCTCGCAGCGCCAACGCGGTAAAGGAAACCGCCGACATGATTGGGACTTCCATCTCCAGGGTAAAAGAAGGCGCGAAGATCGCCAACGAAACCGCGGCCGCTCTCGACATGATTATTCGGGGAGTGGAGAACGCTGCCGAGATCATCGGCACGATCTCTGAATTGTCGGTGCAGCAGGCCACCGCCATTTCAGAGATCAAGACGGGCGTCAATATGGTGGCGGACGTGACTCAAAGCACTACCGCCACATCCGAGGAAAGCGCTTCCCACAGCCAACAGCTGGCGGCCCAGGCCCAATCCCTCAAGGCCATGATAGAGGAATTCCAGCTGAAGCACGAACAGGTGCTGCTCATGGGACCATCGGATAGAAAAGGATTGCCGAGATATTAACCGCAGGAGCAAATCGGCAAAGCCTAAGGTTTAGCAAAAAGGGCAAGGGATTGGTTTAGATTGGGCCTGTGAAGAAAAGTCTGTAAATAAAGGAATCAAATAGCTTTCTATGATAAA
>DAITKX010000012.1:0-13305 GCA_036835995.1 Bacillota bacterium
GGGGAATTTTCTGCGATAGATAAAGACTGCAATGACGACGAGGACATTGAAGAGCATGCCGATAAAGACTACCATCGACGTCAGCTGGTCGAGATTTCTCAGCATGACCAGAATCACCGCGATAACGCACTGTCCGATGAGGGAGGCTGCCGGAACCTTGTATTTCGGATGCAGCTTTCCGTAGACCTTAAAGAAGTGGCCTTCCTCCGCCATTGCATAATAAATGCGGGGGAAAGTCAGAACCATTCCGTTGAGCGCTCCGAACATGGAGATCAGCATACCTACAACTACGATAACGCCGCCGGCATTGCCGAAGATCTGTTTTGCCACTTCCGTGCCAAGATAAAGGTTTCCATCCCCGATCATGGATGTAATGTCGGAATACGGCAGAACTTTGTAGATCGCGAAATTAAACAAGGTATACAATACCGTGATACTGCCGATGGTGATGATCAAGGCCAGCGGAAGATTCTTCCGGGGGTTCCTCATTTCCTCGGCGACAGAATTGAGATTGGTCCAGCCTTCATAGGCCCATAAGGTCGCGACGGTGGCAAAGGCGATCATTCCTATCATGCTTCCGAAGCTTACCGGTTCTCCAGTTGCGGGAACCAGACTTAAATCCGGGTGCTGCTGTCCAAAGATCAGAGCCCCTATCATAATGATCCCAATGGGGACAAGCTTTGCGATCATGGAGACGTTCTGCAGAATCGATCCCATTTTTACGCCAAAGTAGTTATAGACAGTCAGTCCGATAATTAATATAATTGCGACAACTTTGATGGCGAGATCGCTCATTGGCAGAAATGCCCTCATGGCGGTGGGAAGCGCAATTGCGATGGCCGCGATGGAACCTGCCCCGCTGATCAGCCAGCTGCAGAAACCGAACAGGAATCCGACGATTGGATGGTATGCTTCGTTCAGATAGACCACCATGCCTCCCGCTTTGGGATGGCAAGCGCCTAATTCTGCAAAACACAGCCCGCCCAGCAGCGATACCAGACCGCCCACAACCCAGCATACCAGAGCCAGGCCCAGGCTCATGTTCGTGCGTTCCAGCACATACGAACCGAGATAGAAGATACCGGAGCCGATCATGATGCCTCCGATGATGCTGACGCCGCCAAAAATGCCTATTTCTCTTTTGAAGTCCGTGGCGTCTGACTGCATCCATTTAATTTCCTGCTGTTTGTTCATAGCTTTTTTCCTTTCATCATATTAAATTAATGTGAGGATTAAATATTACATGCATGTGCCCTTATATAAGTGCAATTACCGTGCCAGTTGCAAATCCCTCAAATTGATTCAACAATTTCAGATTTCCGTGCTATTTGGGATGTTTTTCTTCCTGATCATCGGTCCCATTTTCCCATTTCAGGGCCGGTCTTTGCCCTCTTCCGCGATTTCCACACAGCGCTGCGCCAATATGGAAACCGGGTCGATGTATTGTTTCGGAGCGCCGATTTTCTTTGCAAGCAGCGGCAACTCCGTACAGCCCAGAATGGTAGATCCGCATCCCTCCACATATTTACCGATCAGCGTTTCCACCTCTGACGGCTCGACGGAAAAATCTCCCGACTTCACCTTGTAGATCCAATCCATGACCGATTTTTTGTCCTTTTGATCCGGCTCCAAAATATTCAACCCGTGTCCGGCAAATATATTCTTGTAAATTCCGGAAAGGTAGGTCCCCTCCGTCGCAAGCAGCAGATAGCTCTTTGAATCGGGAAACGCCTTCACTAAATACTCGGCTGTTTCGTTGATCATGTTTATGATAGGCACCCTGATATACTTCGATATTTCATCATAAAAATAATGAGCGGTATTACATGCCATCACAATATAATCCGCTCCCATCATCTCTAATCTAATTGCAGACCTGACCATTTCAAAGATCGGATTAGCGCCGGACCCGGTGATATACGCCGTTCTGTCCGGGATGTTCGTATTGCTGTCGATCACTAAATGGACATGCTCCTGATCTTTTTTTGCCTGTGAGTAATTTGTTATTTTCTCAAACAGATCAACGGTTGCAGCAGGGCCCATTCCTCCCATTATTCCCAAAATCATTCTAGTTCACCTCTATCAATAAATTTTCCCATCGCTTATCCGACTTGGCATTCGGGCTAGGTATACGCAGTTTTGCAATATTATTCTACGTACGCAAGTATCATGCCACCGGCGAAAAATCCATTGAAAGCCGTCATTTGGGCCCATTAGTGCAGATTGTGATATGTTTTTATATGGTTCACAATCTTCCCGTTTCTTGTTTTATTTATCCCATTAAACCTCCGTTTATCCCGTTGCTTTTATGCTTCATTTGTCCTGCTATTCATATCGCTGTCATCACGCCATACCCTTTTTCGGTCAGAACCGTTCCTTTCCTTCCCGAATTCACTTCAACAAATCCAAGGGCCTCCGCACTGCTCAACAGGCTCCTGATCTGTCCTTCCGTCAGGGGTTTCCCTTCCGCTTTTGCAAGCTCCGCGATATAGCGCCTTCCCAGGCCGTTGGAATTCATTATTTTTTCCAAAACCCAGATCATGTTTTCACCGATGACGTCTTTCAGGACAGAGGGCGCGGGCCGGCTTTCACCGCCGCTTACGAGGTAATCGGGAAGCTCTGTAATGCCTAATTTCCGTCCTTCTTTGCTGATGCACGCGATATATTCCATGGCATTTTCAAGCTGCCTGATGTTGCCCGGCCAGTCGTACTCATATAAGCGGCTGATGGCGTCCTGCCCCAGAACCTCGTTCAGGTTCCTGAACTTGCCGTCGCTGTGGCTCTGGAGGAAATAATCCGCCAGGACAGGGATGTCCAACTTCCTCTCCCGGAGGCTCAGGGTCCTTACGGGCAGGACGTTGAGCCGGTAATACAGATCCGATCTGAAATTGCCTTTTCTGATCTCTTCCACCAGATCGCGGTTTGTTGCGGCAATGACCCGCACGTTGACGGGTATCTCCTTGACGCCTCCCACTCTTCTTACCTGGCGCTCCTGAATCACCCTTAACAGCCTGCATTGAAACTCCAATGAAGCGTCGCCGATTTCATCGAGAAATATCGTTCCTCCGTGGGCTACTTCAAACAATCCCCGCTTCCCGCCTTTCCTGGCGCCGGTGAAGGAGCCGTCCTCATAGCCGAAGAGCTCGCTTTCGATCAGGCTCATGGGCATGGAAGCAAAATTGACAGGTACGAATTGACCGCCGGCTCGTCTTGATGCGTTGTGGATCGCCTGTGCAAGGAGCTCCTTGCCCGTTCCGCTTTCGCCCTGGATCAGGATCGTAGAATCCGTATCGGCAAAGATTTTTACCTTCTCGATGAGCTTTGCCATGCTTCCGGACTTGTAAATGATATCGTCAAAGGTGTAGAGATTCGATTCGATTCCGGCGGTATTCCTTCTTCGAAGTTCGTGTTCGTTCTTTTCAATGTCCTCGCTTCTTTCAAAGGTGTAAATAATACCGTCTTCACTGCCGCTTCCCTTGATGATTCTTGAGGTGACCAGCAGCTCCTTTCCGTGGATCACCACGACGTCAACCTTGTCATGGCTGGTATCATTCTCCGCGATTTCAGGAAGAAAGCTTTTGATGTTGTTGCCTATGAGATCTTCGTGGGAACAGTCGAGAAGATTATACATCTCCCTGTTTCCTGTTATGATCGTTCCCTCCATGTCAACGTACATGAAGGCCTTGGTCAGGCAGTTGGCGACGGTTTCCAGCCTGTCGCTCACGACTTTCATGTTCTTGGCGCTGTCGTTGATCCTGTTCAGCAATCCGATAATCTCATGGATATACTGAGACGACAGACTGCTTCCCAAGACCTCCATCAGCCCTATTTTTTTGGCGACGTCCGCCAGGGTCGTGATATCGAGCTGCCGCGTACCCACGTCGATCACTTTTTTTATCCCAAACGGAACCAGCTGGGGTTCTCCGATGGTTACCGCAATATCGAGCTTCGGGTAGGAGGCGATGCCGGGATAATACGGATAGTATTTGATATAGTTGACTCCCAGAGCTTGCAATTGGGTTATCGCCTGAAAAGTCGCCTCCTCCCGGTCATTCACCAGCAGAACCTCCGTGGCCTTCGGAAGGCTCAGCAGCTCCGAGATGTAGCGATGATTGATCACCCTCCTGGCCATGATATAATCCATACCGTCGTCCATCAGCTTCTGAACTCTGCTGTCAATGGCCTGGGGGGAAGACAGGATCACAATGGAATTTGATATGTCGAAGTCGAGTTCGTCGTCCAGGCAGTACGGCTCTATTTCCGTATACTCGCCGAATGTTTTCTGAAGCTGGTTTGCCAGATTGATCGAAGTCACCTTTCCGGGGCAGATTATGATAAGCTTTTTCATTTTATTTCTCCTCTTTAACGTGAACCGTTTTTCCAGACCGGGGTCTATCACTGTTTCACTAATAATACATTTTCAGAGAGCATTTCGCAATTATTATGGACATAAAAAACCACATAAAATACGATCAGCCATGCTTGTTGTTTCTTCCCATTAATTGTATAATGCTTTATCAATAAAAAGGCGGTGTAACTATGAATGGCATTTCAATTTCAGAAAAAAAAGCGGGAATCCTTGCGGTAGTCGGGCATGTGGGCGTCGGACACGTCCATAGTCACAGCTCTTTCGTGCAGGATGATTCGGCAGGGTTTGCCGTGGTGGGAAAGCTGATGAAAGACGCGCTTCACGCGGATACGCGCATAAAAAGCGTGACCGGAAATCTTGTCACCGGCTGCATTACCGCTGAAACATATGAGGGAGGAGTCGGCCGGTCCTATTCGAGAAGAGGCCTGACGCCATCGGAAATCGACCTGCTTGAAAACGCGGCGGACGAAGACGGACTGTTTACGCAAAACGTCGCGATCAAGGTGTTCGGAAGGATGTACGGACAAGGGGTCACGGAAACTCCCGCCGCTTTGCAGGGCGCCGTCGCTCTGGCCGTCCTTGATTCCTTCCGCAAAAAATCTCCCGGCAAAGTGCTGGTCACTCCTCAGGATTACCCGGGCCGGATCGATCAGATGGCGGCCCTTGTGATTGATGTCGGCGGCCTGCCCGTTTCACTGCTTTTAAACATCAACGGATCCGAAGGCGGCGTCGGGCCTGACGAGGATAATGAAGGGAATACTTCCCTCGGCTCAAAGGGAGAGCTGATGAGAAGGGTTGGAATTACCGATATCCCGACTATAATCGTCGAAAGCAAGGCATATGCGCCTGACCTGGCCAAGCGGATCACAGAAACCTCTTTTTCATTCAGAGCCCAGGAGGGCATAGATAATCTGCCGTTGGCAAAGGCTTTGGCCGAGGCCGCCAAAGAGCTGAATATCCCTCACCTGCTTTTAACCGACGCCATGCCCCGGATAGAAGGGCATCTTTCAAACGCTACGAAGGCCTTCGCGGAGAAAATAATAAAGCTGTCGGAGGAATTAAAGGAGGCGGACGCTTCATCCGATAAGGTTTCCATCATCGCTGAGCTCGCAAAATTGATCAGCGAGGATGCGGGCGGAATCAGTTTTATGAGCAATACGCTCCACAATACGGCGCGAGGCGCGGGAATAGAAAAAGGAACCGCCGCGATCATATCGCTTCTGGTTCCCGAATCATACATCGATTATTGGAAAATCCCTTTACTGACGCCGGAAGATCTGGACGGCTACATCAAGATTATTCTCCGGACTATTAAAAAATATTTTACGCTCTCATCTTAATTAAATCTTAATACTATGGCGAGAATTATAACGTGATGCTGATTTTTTATATGCTATACTTATTAAAAGATATTTAGCGTCGATTGGCAAAGTACAAACGCCATGTTAAAGGAGCGTAATAAAATGGCGATCAAACAAACAGATTCCGGCTCCCTGCTTGAGCAGCTTTCCGCCATCCCGGCGGAAAAAAGGCGTGGCAGGCTGAAAATCTATTTCGGCTATGCGGCAGGCGTAGGCAAAACCTATACCATGCTCGCTGACGCTCACGAGGCTAAAAAAGACGGCATTGATGTGGTCGCCGGCTATATCGAGCCCCACGTCCGGCCGGAAACAATGGCGCTTCTGGAAGGGCTGGAATCGATACCTCCCCTGGAAATATCATATAGGGGCGTCTCTTTAAAGGAGTTTGACCTGGATTGCGCCATCCGGAGAAAGCCGGAGCTTATTCTGGTGGATGAAATAGCCCACACCAACGCTAACGGCTGCCGCCACAAAAAAAGATATCAGGATGTTGAAGAGCTTCTGCAGGCAGGAATCGATGTGTACACCACAATCAATGTCCAGCACATCGAAAGTCTTAACGACGTTGTAGCTTCCATTACAGGAATCACCGTGCGGGAACGCATTCCTGACAGCGTATTCGATAATGCCGATCAGATCGAACTGATCGATATTGAACCGGAGGAACTGATCGATCGTTTAAACAAAGGTAAGGTTTACCGGGAAGAGCAGGCTCAGAGAGCGCTTGCCAATTTCTTTACCAGAGAAAAGCTGATCGCGCTGCGCGAAATCGCGCTGCGCCGCACGGCGGACCACGTCAACAGGGTGGCGGCGCAAACCAGCGAGCCTTCAAAAAGCGGCAGTTCCTATGCCAACGAGCATATTTTAGTCTGCCTATCGCCGGCCCCATCCAACGCTAAAGTGATCCGCACGGCGGCGAGAATGGCGGATGCGTTTCATGGCACGTTTACGGCAGTGTTTGTGGAAACACCGGAGACATCGAAGTTTTCAGATAAAAGCAGGACTGCTCTGAGGGAAAATGTAAGGCTGGCCGAACAGCTCGGCGCACAGATCGCAACCGTTTACGGGGAGGATATTCCCGGGCAGATCGCGGAATACGCTAAGGCAAGCCGCGTCTCAAAAATTGTCGTAGGACGCTCCATAAACACCAGAAAATGGTTTGGGAAATTTAACTTCACCAACAAGCTCACCATCCTGGCGCCAACGATTGATATCTACATTATCCCCGATGCGCAGCCGTCTTTCCATATAAGGACTCCCAAATTTGTAAAGCCGTCAGGCGGCCCTTCTCTGGCCGACACGGCTAAATCCGCCGGCCTCTTGTTTATCTGCACCTTAATCGGGTTTCTGTTTACCGCTTGGGATTTTAGTATGGCAAATATTATAATCGTCTATATTCTGGGCGTTCAGGTCAATGCCGTGATCACAAAAGGCAGGATGTACAGCGCCGTATCATCGGCATTGGGCGTGCTCATATTCAATTATTTCTTTACCGATCCCCATTTTTCTTTCCAGGCAATTGATCCAGGTTACCCGGTGACGTTTTTGGTCATGCTGTCAGCCTCTCTTATTACCAGCACGCTGACCAAGCGGGTTAAGGAGCAGGCCCGCCAATCCGCACAAAAGGCTTACCGCACAGAAGTGCTTCTGGAAACAAGCCGGAAATTACAGCAGGCAAAGGATCAATCGGATATTTTGAGTGAAACGGCGCATCAAATGGTAAAACTGTTAAACAGAACCGTGATTTTCTATTCCGCGCAACAGAATACGCTATCCGAGCCCTTCATTTTTCCGAAAGAAGAGTCGGTCGATTCCCAGGCCTATCTCGGAACAAATGAGCGCGCGGTAGCCGAGTGGGTATATAAGAACAATAAAAGAGCGGGATGCACTACCAACACCCTTTCCGATGCCAAATGCTTATATCTTGCGGTACGCAGCGGTAATTCAGTGTTGGCCGTCGCCGGAATTGCCATGGAGAAGGAAGCTCCCTTGGAGCCCTTTGAAAAGAGTCTGATGATCGCCATGCTGGGGGAGTGCGCGCTGGCGCTCGAAAAAGAACGGCTCAATGACACCCAGAAACAGATATCCATGCAGATACAGCAGGAGCAGCTCCGCGCCAACCTGCTCCGGGCAATATCACATGATTTGCGCACCCCTCTCACCAGCATCTCCGGCAATGCGGGCATTCTCATGGGGAATTCCGGAGTGCTGAGCGAAGCGCAGAAAAAGGGTCTTTATACCGATATCTACGACGATTCCATGTGGCTGATCAATTTGGTGGAGAACCTGCTCTCCATTACCCGGATCGACAACGGCACGCTGAATTTAGATGTGCAGCCCGAGCTTCTGGAGGAAGTCATCGCGGAAGCACTGCTTCATATTAACCGGAACAGCGTGGATTACGAGATAGAAACCGTATTGGAGGATGAGCTCCTGATGGCGAGGATGGATTCCCGGTTGATCGTTCAGGTTCTGATCAATATTGTGGACAACGCCATCAAATATACGCCGCCCGGATCGCATATCACTGTTTCCGCAAGACATGAAAAGCAGATGGTGCTCGTGGAAATCGCCGACGACGGTCCCGGCATATCAGACGAGGCCAAAACCAAGCTGTTCGATATGTTTTATACGGCAAACAATGTCCGCGGAGACGGCCGGCGCGGCCTTGGTCTGGGTCTTTCCCTGTGTAAATCCATCATTGACGCCCACGGCGGCAGGATTTATGTAAAAGATAATGTCCCGCACGGTACGGTATTCTGCTTTACTTTGCAGGCAGAGGAGGTGAATGTTCATGAATAAACCCCTGATCCTGGTGGTTGAGGACGATAAGGCAATCCGCAAGCTGATCACCACAACGCTGGAAACACAGGAATACCAGTATCATACGGCCGGGACGGGCGAAGGCTCGATTTTGGAAGCCGTTTCCAGTCAGCCGGACATTATGATTCTGGATCTAGGGCTTCCGGACATGGACGGAGTGGATATCATCAGAAAGGTCCGGGCATGGTCAAACATGCCTATCATCGTGGTCAGCGCCCGCAGTGAGGACCGTGATAAAATAAGCGCGTTAGATGCCGGGGCGGACGACTATCTGACAAAACCTTTCAGTGTGGAAGAGCTCCTGGCGCGGCTCCGGGTCAGCCTTCGCAGGATCCGCTATGACAGTGAAAAGCTGCAGAAGGACGCGTCCATCTTTATCAATGGGGATCTGAAGATTGATTATGCGGCCGGCTGCACATGGCTGGATGGAGAGGAAATACACCTGACGCCCATCGAATACAGGCTCTTGTGCCTGTTGGCTAAAAATGCGGGGAAGGTCCTGACTCACAATTTTATCCTGCATGAAATATGGGGAAATTACGCCGGAGATGTTCCCGCCCTTCGCGTTTTTATGGCAACCCTTCGAAAGAAGCTGGAAAAAACGCCTTCACAGCCTAAGTACATTCAAACGCATATCGGAGTCGGCTATCGCATGCTTCGGATCGGCGACGACGGCAAATCCGGCTGAGGCGAAGCGCCAATATTGAATTAAAAGTTTTTAATTGCAGACACTAACCATGCTATTCAAAGGGCTGGTTAGTGTTTTTTTACCTGGATTACGGTATTAAAAAGGAATCTTAATTCAATTTTAATCCGCCTATGAAAACCCTAATCCTAAACTAATGACAGAGATGATACACTGAATCATAAATTAGGCGGTGAGAGGAATTTAGCAATGCAGCCAGGAAAGGTGGAAGAGAAATATGCTACAGATTCTCATTATTTTAGCAGCTTTTATTGCCGTAATCTTCCCGATGGGGAAGTATCTATATCACGTTGCAGTAGGGGAGCACACTTTTGCCGATCCGGTTTTCGACCGGGTGGACAGCGGAATTTACCGCCTGTGCGGTATCGATAGAAAAGAAATGAGCTGGAAACAGTATGCCGCGGCAATGCTTGCGACCAACGCGGTCATGGCGCTTGCCGGATATCTGATCCTACGGGTTCAGGAGCTTCTGTTTCTGAACCCAAACGCCATCGGCGCGATGAAGCCAAGCCTTGCGTTCAATACGGTAATCAGCTTTATTACCAACACGAATCTCCAGCATTATTCGGGCGAATCCGGACTCACGTATCTGAGCCAGATGGCGGTCATCATATTTCTGATGTTTGCCTCTGCGGCCACCGGATTTTCCGTCGCCATTGCCGCTGTCCGCGGCTTTGCAGGCAGAGCAAAAACCATGGGGAACTTCTATGCGGATCTCATCCGCGTCACGACCCGCGTTCTCCTGCCGCTTTCCCTGTTTGTCGGAGTGGTTCTTGTCTCTCAAGGGGTTGTGCAGACGCTGTCTCCCAACATAACAGTTTCGACGATCGAAGGAAAATATCAGGATATCGCCATGGGTCCCATGGCCGCATTGGAGTCCATCAAGCACATAGGAACCAACGGCGGAGGTTTTCTCGGGGCTAACTCGGCTGCGCCTTTTGAAAACCCCAATGTCCTTACGAATATGATCGAAATCCTCTCAATGATGCTCTTGCCAGGAGCCTGCGCAGTGATGTTCGGTCTCATGGTCCGCAGCCGAACAAAGAAAATCGGGAATGACAAAGAAAAAAAGGTCCTGTTCGGCAGCGAGGCCAAGCCCATATTTGCCGTCATGCTCATCCTTTTGGCTGTGGGTATCGCCGTCTGCTTTGGAGCAGAGCAAGCGGGGAATCCCCTGCTGGAACAGGCCGGATTAAATCAGAGCATGGGCAGTATGGAAGGGAAAGAGGTGCGTTTTGGCATTGCCCAATCCGCGCTCTTCAGCACCGTGACGACTGCTTTTACCACCGGCAGCGTCAACAACATGCATGATACGCTGACGCCCTTGGGGAGCATGGTACCCTTGATGAATATGATGCTCAACCTTGTATTCGGCGGAAAGGGAGTCGGTCTTCTCAACATGCTTCTGTATGTAGTTCTCACAGTATTTATCTGCGGGCTTATGGTAGGCCGCACGCCGGAGTATCTCGCAAAGAAGATAGAAGGGAAAGAAATGAAGCTCGTGGCGCTGGGCATTATCCTCCACCCTCTTCTGATCCTGTCCTTTTCGGCATTAGCCGTTGCTGTTCCTGCCGGTTTGAATGGAATCACCAATCCCGGCTATCACGGGCTTACCCAGATATTGTATGAGTACACCTCCGCCGCCGCAAACAACGGTTCCGGCTTCGAGGGCCTGGCGGATAATACGTATTTCTGGAATATCACCACAGCTCTGGTCATGTTCCTCGGGCGCTATCTGTCCATTATCATTTCCCTGGCCATCGCAGGCTCGCTGATGTTGAAGAACCCGGTCAGCGAATCCATCGGAACACTGAGAACCGACACGAGGACGTTCGCCATATCGCTGCTCTTGATCGTACTGATCATTGCCGCTCTAACGTTCTTCCCGGCGCTAGTCCTTGGCCCGATTGCCGAGCATATGACCTTATGGAATTAAGAGGGATACTTTTATGAGTAAAGAAAAGAAAACAAAATTTATAACGGGGAACATCCTGAAACCCTCCGTGTTTGGAGCATTTATAAAGCTTAATCCTCTGTATATGATGAGAAACCCCGTCATGTTCGTCGTGGAAATAGGATTTGCGGTGACGCTGCTGCTTTGCTTTTTTCCAAGCCTGTTCGGGGATGAAGGAAGCAATCTGCGGACGTATGACGCGCTTGTATCGGCCGTTCTTTTTATAACACTGCTGTTTGCCAATTTTGCAGAAGCGGTGGCCGAGGGCCGGGGCAAGGCGCAGGCGGAAAGCCTGAAAAAAACCCAAAAGGATATGCAGGCCCGGATCCTTAGTGACGACGGTACGGAAGCGGTCATGAGCGCCAGCATGCTGAAGAAAGGCGACGTTGTGCTTGTTAAGGCCGGAGAACTGATTCCAAACGACGGCGAGGTGATCGACGGAATTGCCTCAGTCGATGAGTCGGCGATTACCGGCGAATCCGCACCCGTGTTAAAGGAAAGCGGCGGCGATTTCGCATCGGTAACCGGAGGAACAACGGTGGTCAGCGACTGGCTGAAAATCCAGATCACATCAAATTCGGGGGAATCCTTCCTCGATAAAATGATTGCTCTGGTGGAAGGCGCTTCCCGCAAGAAAACGCCCAACGAGATTGCGCTGAACACACTGCTGATAAGCCTGACGATCATCTTCCTGATCGTTATTGTCAGCCTCTATCCCATCGCGCTGTACAGCGGGGTCCGCCTTCAGGTTTCCACGCTGATTGCCCTTACGGTATGTCTGATTCCCACCACCATCGGCGGACTGCTGTCGGCCATCGGTATCGCGGGCATGGACCGTGTTACGCGGTTTAACGTCATCGCCATGTCCGGAAAGGCTGTGGAGGCCTGCGGGGATGTGGACACCATGATTCTCGACAAAACCGGCACTATCACCTACGGCAACCGTATGGCGGCAAAATTTATCCCCGTGGGCAATACGCGGGAACAGGAACTGATTCACTATGCCGTCGTCAGCTCGATAAAAGATGATACCCCGGAGGGTAAGTCAGTGGTGACACTCGGCGAGCGCCTGAACGGAGAGCGCCTGAACGCGGTTCCCGGCATGGAATTCATAGACTTTACCGCGCAGACGCGCATGAGCGGAGTCAACCTGGCCGATGGCACAAGGATACGCAAGGGCGCTTCCGATGCGATACAAAGGTATGTACAGAGTATGGGCGGCGTCGTTCCCGGCGATTTAGAGACCCGGGTGAACGAGGTTGCCAAATTGGGCGGTACTCCGCTGGCAGTCTGCGCCGGAGATCGGATTTTAGGGGTCATTTATCTGAAGGATACCATTAAGGAGGGATTGGTGGAGCGCTTCGCAAGACTGCGCGCCATTGGAATCAGGACCATCATGTGCACTGGCGATAACCCGCTGACAGCAGCGACTATAGCCCAGGAGGCCGGCGTGGACAGCTTTATTGCGGAATGCAAGCCGGAGGATAAAATTAAGGCGATCAAAGAGGAACAGGCCCAGGGCAAAATCGTCGCCATGACGGGAGACGGGACTAACGACGCTCCTGCCCTGGCGCAAGCAAATGTGGGCATCGCAATGAACAGCGGAACCACTGCCGCCAAAGAAGCGGCAAACATGGTGGATTTGGATTCTGACCCCACCAAGATTCTGGATGTTGTGGAAATCGGCAAGCAGCTTTTGATCACCCGCGGCTCTCTGACAACGTTCAGCATCGCCAATGATATCGCTAAATATTTCGCTATCATACCCGCAATGTTTATGACGGTCATTCCGCAAATGCAGGTGCTGAATATCATGGCCCTGTCCACCCCTAACAGCGCGATTCTCTCCGCATTGATTTTCAATGCCGTCATTATCCCGATTCTGATTCCCCTGGCGATGAGGGGCGTCAAATACAGGCCGATGCGCGCGGAAAAGATGCTTTCACGCAATATGCTGGTTTACGGGCTGGGCGGAGTGATCACCCCATTCGTGGGCATCAAGCTGATTGATCTGGTGATCACTCCGGTTCTGGCGGCTTTAGGTCTATAAATAAAAGCTATATGGATTATAGGGGAGGAGGCCATTTTTTAT
>DAITKX010000012.1:13315-20984 GCA_036835995.1 Bacillota bacterium
ATCAAGCTGATTGATCTCCTCATCGCCCCCGTCCTGGCAGTTTTAGGGATATAGAAGGAGGTTGTGAAAATGATTATATTTCTGAAAGGAATGAAGAAGCCGTTTTTGGTAACGTTGGTTCTGCTTCTGATCTGCGGGCTGGCTTACCCTTTGCTTCTCACCGGAATCAGCCAGATCATCTTTCCCCATCAGGCTAACGGCAGCCTGATCGCAGCGGATGGGCAGGCCGTGGGGTCAGAGCTTATCGGGCAGGACTTTACGGATGCCCGCTTCATGAAATGCCGCCCTTCCGCAGTGAATTACAACACATACACGCAGTCGGACAAAGAAAACGGCAATTATGCGGGAATCGGCTCCGGCTCCAAGAACTATGCGCCGACAAACCCGGAGTTGATAAAACGCGTTAAAACAGATATCGATAAGTTTTTGAAAGCAAATCCGTCAGTAAAAAAAGAGGCTATTCCTACGGACTTATTGACCGCATCCGGCTCCGGGCTTGATCCGCACATCAGCTCCGCATCAGCCGCAGTTCAAATTCCAGCTTTAATCGAAGCGACGGGTCTGCCGCGGGAAACCCTTGAAGCCATTGTAAAAAAGAACACGCGGGGCAAATTTCTCGGCGTTTTCGGAGAAGAAACCGTGAATGTGGTGAACGTAAATCTGGATATTGCAAAAGAGATTGGCTTAATAGATCACCTCACGCATTGACCCGATAAAATTTAGCGTCATCCTCCAAAGGACTTTGGAAAAGCCTTCAATCTATCCCCGGGCTTTAGAACAAAGTCCTTTTCGATTTTTTTCCCGTCCACGATGGCGAAGCCGAATTGCTGGGTAACTCCCCATTCTATACCTACCATGCGCAGCGCTTCTTCGCAGGTGCAATTATCAGGCGCCTCGATAACGCGCTCATTTTTCCATCCGAAAAGGCTCCTCAACATCCCCCTGAACTCAATTGTTATTTCCATGTCACTCTCACTCTCACCCTGAAAAATGTGCTATAGCCCTATATATTCCGAATACACGGATCTCGCTTCCGCTCCATCCTTTACTTCATTTATGATCGCCCGGCCATCGGGGAAAAGCTTAAAGGACACGCCCTGCCCCTGAAAGCTGAGCAAAAATTTTGTGACCTTTACCTCTCCCAGCTTTTCCAGCCGCCCTGCCAGCGTGTCGAAATCCGCCGGACGCTGGCTTTCCGGGACGATCTGCCAGGAATCGTTTCCGCAGAGGCTGACCGAGTGGGAACCTCCGGCCCGATTGAGCAATTCATAGCGCTTCCGAACGCAAACCGGACACTCGGGGTTCTTGTCAACGTCGATATAATCAAACGTATTATCCCATATATCTATCGCAAGATACCGCTTCGATATTTCCTGAGAATCGATTAAAATCTTTATCGCTTCGGAGGCCTCATAGGAGGCGATAATAC
This sequence comes from Bacillota bacterium, assembly GCA_036835995.1. Taxonomy (GTDB): domain Bacteria; phylum Bacillota; class Clostridia; order Peptostreptococcales; family Anaerovoracaceae; genus Anoxybacterium. The sequence continues at coordinate 14,745 of DAITKX010000012.1, forward strand.
CCGTGATCGAATTGATCACGCCTACCGTGCTGCAGGTCGGGTAAGAGCCTGCCTCGGGCATTTCCGGCATGAAACACCTAAAACACGGTCCTCCGTCCTGAAGGATATTCATCGTCGCGCCGCCGCCGGCAATCGCTCCTCCGTAGATCCACTTTACCCGGTGCTTATCGCAGGCCTCGTTTATCAAAAACCTGATTTCAAAATTGTCGGTCCCGTCCATCACCAAATCGACGTCTTTGATATATTCTTCAATGTTGAATGAATTCACATCGGCCACGATGGGATCGATGGTTACATCGGAATTGAATTCGGTCAGATGGTTGTATGCGGCTATCACCTTCGGCAGATTTTCATCGGCGTCCCTCTCCGTAAAAAGAGTCTGCCTCTGGAGATTGCTTTTCTCCACATAATCCCTGTCTATTATCCGAATGTATCCAACCCCGGAACGGCAGAGGTTATTTGCAATGACCGACCCCAGAGCGCCCATGCCGATTATGCACACCCGGGAAGCGAGAAGTTTTTCCTGTCCGTCCTCGCCGATTCCATAAAATATCGTTTGCCTCTTGTATCTGTTCATGTCAGCCATGTTCAAACCCTCTTTCGTTATGTTCTAAATTTCCGCCGCGATTACGGCAATCCCCTCCAGACACCGGCCGATATCCTCTTCCGTATTGAAAAATCCCGGACTTATCCGGATGGTTCCGCCGCTGTCAAGGGTTCCCAGCGTTCTATGGGCATCCGGAGCGCAATGCAGTCCCGCCCGTACGGCAATTCCAAAGGAGGTGTCCAAAATCAGAGCTGCCTCCATGGGGTCCGTCCCTTCAATATTGATGGAAACCACTGCCGCGCGCTCTTCACCGTGCTGCGGGCCGTAGATCCTTACGCCGTTTATCCTTTTCAGCCCATCGAGCAATAAATCGGTCAGCCTGGTCTCATGCTGGCGGATGGACGACAGGGATTGATCCGATATAAATCTGATTCCCGCGTCAAGCCCGGCAATCCCAGGCAGGTTGAGCGTGCCCGACTCGTACGTATACGGCATTTCCGAGGGCTGCAAAAGCAATTCGGAATGGACTCCCGTGCCGCCATACCTCGACGGTTCAACGGAAAGGCCATCCCTTATATACAGCCCTCCTGTGCCCGAGGGACCGAAGAGCCCCTTATGGCCGGGAAACGCCAATAGGTCAATGTACATGGAGTCCACATCGATGGGGATGACTCCGGCGGATTGGGATCCGTCGACAAGGAAAACGATCCCCTCATTTCTGCACATCTCACCGATGGCGCCGATGGGATTTACGGTGCCTGTCACATTTGAGGCATGTGTAATAACAACGAGCTTCGTATTGCCGCGCAGGGCCTTTTTTACATCCTCCGGCTCCACACCAAGCACAGGGTCCATCCTGACCTTCGTATATTCGATCCCTTTTTTCAGGAGATATTCCAAGGGACGAGTGACAGAATTATGTTCCATGGAAGTGGTTATCACATGGTCCCCTGCCGTTAAGCTCCCGTTTATGGCTAAATTCAGCGAATCGGTAGCGTTGCAGGTAAATACGATCCTGCTTGGGTCTTTTACGCCAAAAAATCTGGAGGCTGAAAAGCGCGCCTCATTGAGAACCCTACCCGCTGAGAGAGACATATCATGGCCTGAACGCCCGGGGTTGCCGGCTTTATTTTTCATAACATCCAGCACGGCGTCATATACGGCTTCCGGCTTTGGCCACGTCGTTGCGGCATTATCTAAATAGATCATATTCAATCACCTTTTCTCCATCGAGTTTTACCTTTAGCCAACTCTCATACAACTCCTCAATAAAAGCCTCTGCATTGCAAATTTCAGGCAGATTCGCCGAATTCGCAGATATACCGCTGATACCGCATCCCAATTATAAAAGCCCCTCAGATCATACCGCTTGACCTTGACGTCAAACCAATTCTTTGTTTTCTCATAAATGTACCGCCCAATAGGATTTTCCGCGTTCATCAGCCGAGACCTGTAATCTTCATGGCGGATATACGCCGGCAGGCAGTTGTTTCCCGTCGCAATCGAAAGGTCCTTTGCGTTTGTTAAAACACTACAGGACATCCTGGCACGCCGAAGGTGTTGTCACAGTCAAAGATAATGTATTCCATTCCCAATCCTCCGAAAATCAAAGGAGTTCTTCCAGTATGCCTATCAGGCTTGCTTATATCATATCCCAAAAGTTCACAACAAACCACAGAAGGATACTTTTCCAAAAATTTCTGTTGAAATTTCAGTCCCTTTTCTAAATCGGCAAAACCGCCGTTCAACTTTGTTTTATTACATAGGAAAGATCCAACGGAATTTTGCTTTCATCACCTCTGCGGATATACTGAAATCCGCAGTCCAGAAGCATTTTCCTGCATGCGGCCATATCCAGCCCTCTATTGCCGGAGGTATCCGCCACATGATCCCTTGGGTTGACCCCGGTTTCCGCGGTTACAACGTTTGCTCCGGAAATATAACCGATTTCCGTCGGTTCATGTACGCCCATATAAGTCATGGTAGGCATTGAAGATGTCGCCAACGCCACCACGGCGACGATCTGCCCCAAGCGCAGATTGGAAATCTGACCATACCTGGCGAGAGGCGTTCCTGGTACCGCTACCCTCCTCATGGCGGCATGCTGGGTACAGCCCTGCTCGATTCCGATAAACATATTGTCTACAAGCTGCTCGATAGTATGTTCGGGACCAATGGGTTCAAGGCAGCTGAATATCTGCAGTCCGGCGTCCAAGGCGTTCTGCATGGTTTTCATCCGCTTTTCTGGGTCCAGGGCGGTCACGCTGCCTTCTCCGATGCGGCAGACATGATAGACTCCGGTAATACCGGCTTTTTTCATTTCCTTGAAGGCGTCCAAGTTCGTATCGCCGACATTGGATAACAGCTGTGTCGCCCCGGGGATCAGCTTCTTTGCCTGGCGCACTTTTTCCAGAAAGAAGTCCAGATCATATTCATGCATGGACATCAAATACAGGCCGTATAAATCATCATCTTTACAGAAATCTGCCAGCTTGGACTCAAAGTCTTCTTCACTGATCCTAGCCTCGGAAAATTTCGTATGATCCTTTCCAAAGGAGCAAAATCCGCAGTTTCCAGGGCAAGGAGCCATTTCCAGCCCGATCTGTCCCAGAATGATGGCTGAATTGTCATTCCTGCTGCGCACGATGTGGGAAGCCGCGGAGCGCATCGCATATGCTTCCGGGGAGTTTTCATCGAAGGAAAGCAGATGCGCGCAGTCTCCGCGCCCCGGCGACTGTCCGGCGTAAGCGTTATCAAGTATATTTCCGACCCTTTTATCGATCTGCATAGTTTATTCCCTTTCAATTCCATTTTTCACAGCCTCTTTATGCCGTCGTTCCACCGCAGCTCGATCCTGCGCCTGCCGTGCAGGCATAACAATGATTTCCGAAAACGATTTTACGTTCAGAAATAGCGATATCTCCTATATCCTGAATCCGATGCGGGATGTCTGCTTTAAGACCAGCTGCCAAATTGAAATCACAATCATAAATCGTACCATCCCAATCGACCGAAATCTGATTGCGGCACATCATATTTTCAACGGCTGCCGGATTGAAAGCCGACACGAGGCGGTTCATGTATCCCGTCAGATTATCGCTCCTTTCAAGAAAATCGCCAAACCTTCCGATGGGATTATTCGTGATCGCATATAGACGGTTGAAAGAAATCCCGTACAAATCAGCGAGTTTCTTTCTATATTCCACCGCGAGGCTCTCCTGGTTCGGTGGCAGGAATGCGCCGCCGGGATTGTATACCAGATTCAGCACGAGATTCGGGTCTTTTCCATATCCCAAACCGTTCAATTCCCGCAGCACCGATATGCAGCTTCTAAAAACTCCGTTTCCGCGCTGCCGGTCCGCATCTTTCTCGGTATAATAGGGAAGCGAAGCGACCAGCTCAATCTTCTTCTGCGCATAAAACGCCGGGAGATGTCCGTATCCTTCCTCTTTCAATATGGCCAGATTCGTCCGGACGATCGTATGGATCCCCCGCTCTGCAGCCTGTTCCGTAAACCACTGGAAATCAGGATTCATCTCGGGTGCGCCGCCGGTGATATCCAGGACTTTGAATCGATTCTTCTCAAAGGCCTTCAGGCAGGCGTCCATGACAGTCCTATTCATCGTTTCACTGCGGCCGGCCCCCGCTTCGATGTGACAGTGCTTGCAGGCCAGATTACACCGCTTTCCGATATTCACCTGCATAATGTCAAGATCATGGCAGGTTGTATTAAATTTCTTGCATTCCTCTCTATCGTTGAAGGAAGGGATACCTTTCATCCGGTCTAAATATTTGTTTTCCATTGTCATAGTCCAAGCTTTTTAATGACATTCTTAGCCTGCATTCCATGGGCCAGCGTAGCCCCTCCTCTGATAGCCGCCGCCGCGTGGACCGCTTCGATCATCTGCTCCTGATTCACACCCATTTCCAGAAGCGCCTGGGTATAGGAGTCGATGCAGTACGGGCATTGAACCGCATGTGCGACTCCAAAAGCGATCAAGGCTTTCTCCCTCGCCGTCAAAGCTCCGTCCTCAAAAACTTTGCCATAATACGCCATAAATTTCTCCCACAGCTCAGGGGCGTCTTCTCCCATATTGCCGAACTGCGCCAGGTCCTCTGGATTGTAATACGTTTTCATTTGCTCTTCTCCTTGCTTATTTATATTTTTGCACTTTTTATATTCCAGTCCGCCCGCAGCAACAGGAGCAGGTATCGTCCTCTCCGTCCGCCTTTTTTAATTTCAACGACGCTTTGACAGAACCCAGAAAACGGTGCACGGAACTCATGATGCGAAGGGTATGCTCCACATCGCGCCTGACGATCGCATTCAATAAACGGCTGGCATATTCGCAGCCCGAATCATTGATGGAATAGTAGGACCACTTTCCTACAGCGCGGCTTTTTACAATCCCGGCGTCACATAAGATCTTCATGTGGTGCGAGAGTGTGGGCTGGCTGATTTTCAAGTCATCCAGCAGGATGCAGGCACATTGCTCTCCATCTTTGCAGAGCAGTTCCAAGACGCGAACACGGTTTTCATCAGTAAAAGCCCTGAAAACCCTGATGTATTCATTCTTTACCGGCATAAATAAAACCTCCTGTTCTTTTGTAAATTATACGTATATTTTATATTCAAATCGAAATTTGTCAATGTGATAAATAAAATCTACGCTCCGATAGAGCCAGCACTAAAAAAGCTGTAAGCCTATTTTTCAAAGCCTACAGCTTTCCGTGCCAAAATTTCATCTTACTGATAAACTGCGTTATTCAATACTATTGGCTAAAGTTCTCACACGTTAAACCGGAACAGGATCACGTCTCCGTCCTTGACCACGTACTCCTTGCCTTCCGACCGGATCAGGCCTTTTTCCTTGGCAGTCGCCAGGTTTCCGCCGCACTGGATCAGGTCCTTGTAAGCGATGGTCTCCGCTCTGATGAAGCCGCGCTCAAAGTCCGTATGTATCTTGCCGGCGGCCTGGGGAGCCTTGGTGCCCTTGGTGATGGTCCAGGCGCGAACCTCCTGGGGTCCCGCGGTCAGGAAGGAAATCAGGTCCAGTAAATGATAGGACGCCTTGATCAGCTTGTCCAGCCCGGATTCGGTGATTCCCAGTTCATCGAGGAAAAGGGCTTTCTCATCGTCCTCCAGCTCGGCGATCTCCGCCTCCACCTTGGCGCAGATCACCACTACGTCGGAACCTTCGGAAGCCGCAAACTTGCGGACTGCCGCCACATATTCATTGTCCGCGTCAGAGGCCGCTTCGTCCTCGGAGACATTGGCGGCATAAATGATGGGCTTATAGGAAAGCAGGTCCAGCGACCTGACGAATTCCGCCTCTTCTTCGCTCAAATCCAGCGTCCTGGCTGACAAACCCTTTTCAAGGGTATCGTTTACCCTGCGCAAAAGATCGAGCTCGGCCTGGAGGGTCTTATCCCCTTTCAGGTTTTTCTGCGTCTTCTGAAGCCGCCTTTCGATCACTTCCAGATCCGACAGGATCAGCTCCGTATTGATGGTGTCAATATCCGAGAGCGGGTCGATCTTTCCGTCTACATGAACGACGTTGGGGTCTTCAAAACACCGCACCACGTGAACGATGGCGGCTACCTCCCGGATATGACCCAGGAATTTGTTTCCGAGTCCCTCTCCCTTTGAGGCGCCCTTTACAAGACCGGCGATATCGTAAAACTCAATGGAG
>DAITKX010000012.1:20994-48505 GCA_036835995.1 Bacillota bacterium
TTTTGGAATCGTACATCTCGTGAAGGACTTTGAGGCGCTCGTCGGGAACGGTGACTACGCCCACGTTGGGTTCGATGGTGCAGAAGGGATAGTTGGCCGCTTCCGCGCCGGCTTTTGTTATCGCATTGAACAATGTGCTCTTCCCAACGTTGGGAAGACCTACAATACCTAATTTCATAGAATACTCCTCAAGTTAATAAAAAATTCTGTTTCTGTATTTGTTCCTTCTTCTCATGACCAGATAAGCGATGAGGAAGACGATGAATACGAGGGCGCTCAGAACCTGAGCCTGTTTAAACGGCCCGATCATCAGGCTGTCCGTTCGAAGCGCTTCCACGAGAAACCGCTCGACGGAATAGAGCATCCCGTACAGCAGGAAGGTCTGTCCCTGAAATTTGCGGTTGTTGTCGACATAAAGAAGGAGCAGAAAGAGGAGAAAGCACCAGATGGACTCGTACAAAAATGTCGGGTGCACCATCTGTCCGTCCACGGAAATCGCCCAGGGAAGATTGGTCGGCCCGCCGTGAGCTTCCTGATTGAAGTAGTTGCCCCAGCGTCCGATGGACTGGGCAAGGGCGATTGCCGGAGCTACCAGGTCAAAGAGATTCAGCGCCTTGACGTTCCCCAGCAAAGCAGGATGGCGGTCAGAAACCCGAAGATCAACCCCCCGTGAATCGCCAGGCCGCCTTGCCTGATATTGATGATCTTATGAATATCACCCGCGTAAAAACTCCAATCGAAGACCACATAGTAAAGCCTTGCTCCGATCACCCCCATGGGAACGGCTATGAGAATAAAGTCCAAAGTCTTTTCCGACGGTATATCGTGAATAGGCGCTCTTTTGTAGACGATAATTACAGCTAGAACCATTGCAGCTGCGATTATAACCCCGTACCACATAATGTCAAGCCCCAATATAGTAAATGCAACCGGATTTGGTGTCGGCAACATGATACCCTCCTTTTCCCTTTCATCGGAAATCCGCGTTTCCCGTTTCAATTCCTAATATTATACACTAAAAATAAATGATTGCACAGACATATCTTCTATTTTTCCCAGTGAAGCAGAATAAAATCTGACAAATTTAATAAATTCTTAAAAATGTCCAAGGGTAAATCTATGGTATAATAAACCGTTAAAAGAACACAGGAGGTAGTTATGTTTCGGAAAAGAGTTAATGAATCGGAATCCGGGGGAGAACACGCAGGAAAAGTGAAGAAGCCGCGAAAACCGGTGTCAAAGAAAAAGAAGCGGATCATCATCATATCAGCCGTCATCGCAGTCCTTGTCCTGCTGATCGTCGCACACTCGCTGCTGTCGGACGGGACTACTCCTCTGATGGTAACGACAGGATCGGTCGAGAAGATGGACATCCAGCAGGAGGTCACCATCAAGGGAACCATCGAGGGTGCCCAGAAGGCGGATGTGGCAACTTCCCTCAATTATAAAATCATTTCCATACTGGTGGAAGAGGGAGATATCGTGCGCAAGGACCAGGTTCTCGCAGTCCTTGATTCCAAGGATCTGCAGGATGATTACCAGAAGGCCATGACCGCGCTGAAAAACTCAAAATTCAATTATGAATCATCCAAGAGCCTCTATGAAGAAGGGGCGATTTCAAAAGAGGATTACCTCAAAGCGGAAACCCAGTATGAAAACGACAAGCTCACGGTAGATTCCCTGAACATCACCGACAAGGTCAATATCAAGAGTCCCATCGGCGGAACCGTAACCAGAGTCAATGTAAACATCGGACGCTTTGCCAACGATACCGAAAAAAGCGAGCCCATGTTTGTGGTAGAGGATCTTCAGAACCTGAAGATGGACGTCAGAATCAGCGAGTATGATATCAGCAAAATCAAAGTCGGTCAAAAGGTCGCGATAACCGCCGACGTCCTGGGCGACGAGAGCGTGAACGGAACCGTATCAAGGATTTCACCCACGGGAGAGCAGAAAGACCCCTCCTCAACGGAGATGGTGATTCCGGTGCAGATCGACGTGGATAGCGGGAATCCCAATCTGATCGCCGGGGTGACCGCAAAGGCCAGAATAGAAATTGAAAAGAAAAGCGGCGTGCTGTCGGTCCCCATCGACTCCATACTGGAGGATCCGGCTACAGGCGGTAGCTTTGTGCTGGTGCTTAACGGCACCACCCTCAAAAAGGTCCCCGTTGAGCTTGGCCTCGAGGGAGATTTCAACGTTGAAATCGCTTCCGGCGACCTGAAGGTCGGCGACAAGGTGGTTCTGAGCCCGACCTTTGAAATGACCGACGGTATGGAAGCCGTCGCCGCGCCTGAAATGTAGGAGGCTGTCATGAGGGAAGAAATAATAAAAAAAGGAACCGCCGTGACAGACGAGATCATTAAACTGGAGGGGTTGTCCAAGATCTATGACACCGGGGAAATTCAGGTTATGGCCTTAAAATCCATCGACCTTACGGTGCACAAAGGCGAATTCATCGCCATCATGGGCGCTTCCGGCTCCGGAAAATCCACGCTGATGAACATCATCGGATGCCTGGACCGGCCCTCCGAGGGCCGCTACTTTCTGGAAGGCGTCGACATCATGGAGAAAAGCGACAACGAGCTGTCCGCCGTCCGGAATAAAAAAATCGGCTTTGTCTTTCAGTCCTTTAATCTCATTCCGCGGACCAGCGCGCTGAAGAACGTGGAACTGCCTATGGTCTACGGAAGGATCGGCTCCGAAGAGAGAAGAAAAAGAGCCGAGGAGCTTTTGAGAGGAGTCGGCCTCGGCGACCGGGGCCACCACATGCCAAGCGAACTGTCCGGCGGCCAGAAGCAAAGGGTCGCCATCGCGAGAGCTCTGGCCAACACGCCTCAAATCATTCTGGCGGATGAACCCACAGGAAACCTGGACTCCCAATCCTCGGTGGAGATCATGGATATCTTTACAAAGCTGAACCGGGAGGACGGCAATACGGTGATCATCGTAACCCATGAACGGGATATCGCAGAGTTCACAGACCGCATCATCACCTTTAGGGACGGAAATATCGTCAAGGATGAACGGATCAGGGAGGTGGCCCTATGCTGATTTGGGAAAATATCCTCCTGGCCCTGACCGCCATCAGAACCAATAAAATGCGCTCCTTCCTCACCATGCTGGGAATCATCATAGGCATCAGCTCCGTTATCGCCATCACCTCCATCGGCGCAAGCGCCAAGGGTGTGGTGGGAAAAGAATTCGAATCCTTTGGTATGAACGACATGTATGTTTACATCAACTGGTCTTTCGTACAGGACGGCATGGAATACTCCGACCTCATCATTCCTGAGGATATCGAGGCTTTGGAGAGAAGATACCCGGACGATATCCGCTATGCGGCCCCCGCGGTTTCCGCCAACAGCAAGACCAAGGTGGGACGTGTGGAGGGCAAGCTGGCCATGTCCGGGGTTGCCGCCGATTATAATAAATTTAAAAAAATGGACCTGATCCACGGCAGGATGATAAACAAGGATGACGTGGCGGGAAAAAAGGACCGCATCGTCATCGATAAAAAAGCCGCTCTCTACTTCTTCAACAGCGAGAATCCCGTGGGCAGGACCCTGAGCGTCACCATCAACGGAGATATGAAGGATCTGACCATCATAGGCGTTTACGAGGTAGAAAACAGTATCTTCAGCGCTATGGGGATGAGCGATTCCTATGACACCTACGTCCCCTACCCCCTGCTTCAGGAGGGGGATCAGGCGGCGTCTGCCATAGAGCTTTATACCAATGAAAAGAAAAATCAGGATGCCCTTGGGAAGGAATTCACGTCTTACCTGAGCCGCATCAAGGATAAGGATCCCCAGTTTTACATCTTTGAATCGGCAGAATCACAGATGAGCACCATAAACAACATACTGGGCACCCTCTCCATCGCCATCGGCGCCATCGCCGCCATCTCCCTGGTGGTAGGCGGGATCGGCATCATGAACATCATGCTGGTGTCGGTGACGGAACGCACCCGGGAAATCGGCATCAGAAAATCCCTGGGTGCAAGGACGAAGGATATTCTCATGCAGTTTCTCATCGAGTCCATGATTATCTCCGCTATCGGAGGCGTGGTGGGAACGATTCTGGGAATCGTCATCGCCTCGGTGGGTATGAGCTTTGCGAAAATTTCCGTCGTGATCGACCCGAAGGTAATCCTGCTTGCCGTAGGTTTTTCCGCCGTCGTCGGCATGTTTTTCGGACTGTATCCCGCCAGAAAGGCGGCAAAGCTGGATCCCATCGAAGCGCTGCGGTACGAATAAACTATTAAGCAAACTTAAAAGGGGGCGTCTCCAAATGATTTGTAAAGAATTCATTTGGAGACGCCCCCTTTTAGGATCCGCTATTTCCCCAGCCTGTCGTTCAGTCCCGCCGACTTCAGCTTATCCAGCCTCTCCTGCAAATTTTTATCCGCGGCGGGCAGGGTCTGAAAGATCGGAGCCTCTTCTATTTTCCCGGCAAAGGGCATGGGAATTTTAAAGAAATTCAGCTGCCGGACCAGCTGTTCCGTAAAGAAGGTTCCGTGGGTTCTGGTCCTCTTCACAAAATCGGCGTCCAGAGTGATGCAGTGGTTGATCTCCATACCTCCCGCTTCGTAGATGATCCTTCCTTCGGGGTCGGCGATCATGGAATGGCCGTAGGCGTAGGACCCGGCATATCTGCCCACCGCGTTCAGGGAGATGAAGTAGGCCTGGTTTTCCAGCGCTCTGACCGAGGGCACATACTTAAACGCCTCATAGAGCCCTTCAGGATCGATGGCGGGCCGGATCAGAATCTCCGCCCCCATCAGGGTAAGGTTCCTCGATATTTCCGGGAAGCACCAGTCATGGCAGATCATCACGCCCACCTTGATGTCCTTCTCCTTGACATTGAATACCACGTAGCGGTTTCCCGGCGTAACGGCACTCTCCACAGGATAGTACGGGCATATTTTGTTGTAGGTGTCGATCAGCTCTCCGTCAGGGCCGAATATGGGGAGCGTATTGTACAGGATCTCTCCTTCTTCCGATTGAACGATCTCCTTGATGGAGCCGGGCAGAAAGTAAATGCCGTACTCCTTCGCGATCCGGGAAAGCTCATCGGTGAGCTTTCCCGGGATCACATCCTTTGCGTTGGGCCCCAGGCTCAGCTCCGAGCCCAGGATCATCTCCGGCCGGTTCATCCCGTTCATCATGCTAAACACATTGCGCCTGATCTTCTCAAGATTTTCCTCACAGTCGTCGGATATTTCGTACTGCATAATTCCTATGTTGATATATCTGTTCATCTTTTTTCTCCTTCAAATTTCAAATCGAGCATCATTGGAATTCCATACCGCTAATTAAATAGAGAGCACGTCACGATCCTTCCCTTAGTTGAAGAGATGGCACGCCACGGTCCTTCCCTCAACCTCCCGGGGCTCGGGATCTTCCGTCCTGCAGATCTCCATGCAGCTTTCGCACCGGGGATGGAATCTGCATCCCGCCGGCGGGTTGATGGCGCTGGGAATTTCTCCCTTGATGACGGCCAGGTTATCGACCGATCCGGTATCGAGCTTGGGGATCGCGTTGAACAGCGCGACGGTGTAGGGATGCTTCGGGCTGGAAAAGACCTTTTCCGAGCTCCCGTACTCGACGATCTTGCCGAGGTACATCACGATGATCTTATCCGACATGTAGTTTACGACGCTCAGATCGTGGGAAATCATGATGTAGGTCAGCTTCATCTCCTCTTTCAGGTTATCCAGCATCTTCAGCACCTGGGCCTGGGATACCACGTCGATAGCGGAGGTGGGCTCATCCAGCACCACCAGCTTGGGTCTGACCGACAAGGCCCGGGCGATGGCGATCCTCTGTCTCTGTCCGCCGCTGAATTCGTGGGGATATTTGAAGGCGTCCCCCGGATCAAGGCCGACGGTTTCCATGAGCTGCTGCACCCTCTCCAGATATTCGTCCGCGCCCAGATTTTCATGGACCTTCAGCGGTTCGCCGATAATATCCCGGACCAGCCATCTGGGATTCAGCGACCAGAAAGGATCCTGAAAAACGATTTGGACATTTTTCCTCGCCTTTCTCAATTCCTGCTTTGTCAGGGAGAAGATATCCTCTCCGTTGAACAGCACCTGGCCTTCCGTGGGCTTATGCAACAGCAGGATGGTGTTTACCAGGGTCGATTTTCCGCAGCCGGACTCGCCGACCACGCCCAGGATCTCCCCTCTGTTGAGGGTAAAGCTCACGTCGTCCACCGCCTTGACGGTAAGGCCCTTTACGTTCCGAAATTCGCTCTTGACCGGAAAGTATTTCCGCAGGTGATCCACCTGCAGCAGGCAGTCCCCAGCCCCTGTGGTCTCTTCTATATTTCCCAAGCCTGTGACCGCTTCCGGAGCGACCGGCTTCGCTTCCTTTATATCCCCGCTCCTGTTCCGGTTCGGAGTGATGGCTTCCAGCAGGATTTTGGTATATGGATTTTGGGGATTTTTCAGCACATCCGCCACATTTCCCTGTTCCACCACCAGGCCGTGCTGCAGGACGCCCATCCTTTTGCAGGTGGCGGATACGAGCCCCAGATTGTTTGCGATATACAGCACTGTGATGCCCAGGGTTTTGGACAGTTCGTCGATGAGCTTCAGAATGCCCGCCTGGATCGTCACGTCGAGGTTTCTCGTGGGCTCGTCGGCGATCATGAACTCCGCGCCGCAGCACAGTGCCAGCGCGATGATGATCCGCTGCCGCTGCCCCCCCGACAGTTCGTGGGGATATTTCTCCATGATCTCTTCCGGGTCGGGAAGCCTGACCGTGGATATCATTTCAACCGCCTTTTTATGCGATTCCTTTTCATTCAGCTTCTGATTCTTCATGATGACCTTGATCATCTGGTAGCCCACCGTAAATACGGGATTCAGCGTGGACATGGGGTCCTGGAAGATCATCGCGATCTTTCTGCCCCGGATGTTCCGCATTTCCTTTTCGGATTTGGCCATCAGGTTTTCTCCGTCCAGCCATATCTCCCCGCTTTCGATGACGCCGGGCGGCGTCCCGAGCAGCTTCTGAATCGTCAATGCCAGCACCGTTTTGCCGGAGCCGCTTTCTCCCACCAGCCCGTAGGTCTCCCCTTTGTCGAGGCCGATGTAGTCGATGTTCAGGACATTCCGGACGCCTTCAAAGGTCTTATGGTTCACCTTGAGATTCTTTATTTCAAAATACTTGCTCATATCCTGCCCCCCTAGTTTTTCCTGGTCTTCGGATCAAGGATCTCCCTGATGCCGTCTCCAAGAAGATTGAATGAAAGAACGGTTAAAAAGATCGCGATTCCGGGGAACAGGCTGTACCAGGGAGCGGTCATGAAATAGTTTCTGCTGGTATTGATCATTAGGCCCCACTCAGGAGTCGGAGCCTGGGCCCCGAGGCCTAAAAAGCTCAGCCCCGCCAGAGAGAGAATCACGGCGCCCATATCCATGGAAGCCTGTATGATAACCGGTGAAATGCAGTTCGGTACGATGTGCCGGAAAATAATCTTAAATTGAGAGGTGCCTATGGTTTCCGCCGCTTTCGAAAACTGCTTTTCCTTGATGGAGATGGCCTGGCCCCTGACGAGCCTAGTATACCAGGGCCACCAGGAGATGACGATGGCTATTTTCGCATTCATCAGGGAAGGACCCATCAGCGCCGCAATGCATATGGAAAGCAGCATCGGAGGAAAGCTCAGGAAGATGTCCGTCACGCGCATGATGGCTTCGTCGACCCAGCCCCCTTTCGAGCCTGCGATAGCTCCCAGGAAGCTGCCGATGATCAGCGCGAAGAATACCGTGACGATTGCGGATTCCAGGGAGATCCTGGTCCCATACATCACTCTGCTGAAGATATCCCGGCCCAGCTCGTCGGTTCCGAAAAGGTGGTGTGAGGACGGCGGCTGCAGTGCGTTTCCGGGATCGTTTCCTATGGTAACATGAGATGGATACGGTATGATGACCATAGCGAAGATCGCGATCAGCACGAGGAGCAGAAGCAGGATCAGCGCGCCTCTGGTCAGGATATTCTGATTCAGTAAATAGAAGGATAGCTTGAACTCTTTGATTTTAGGCTGTAAGGATTTCACGGATATATAATTGCTGAACACGGCGCACCTCCTATAATCTGACTCTGGGGTCCAGAGCGATGATCAGGTCGGCAATCAGGTTCAGGATCATATAGCAGATCGCCGAAAAAATTGTGACCCCCATGATGGCCGGAAAATCCATGGACACAACGGATTGCGCCACATATTTTCCAATGCCGGGCCAATTGAAGATCGATTCCACGAGGAAGGTATTCATCAGCGTATAGCCGACGGAAAGGGTCACCACCGTGGCTGTGGGGCCCAGAGAGTTTTTCAGCGCGTACACCCACAGTATCAGCTTGTCGGACAGCCCGTAGGATCTTTCCGCCGTGATGTAATCCTCGTTGAGGATTTCCAGCAGCGCCGATCTCGTCATTCTGGCCACAAGGCCGATGGGATACAGCGCGATGGGGATCGCAGGCAGTATGATATGCTTCAACGCGTCGGCCAGCACGGTCCAGTTGCCCGTGATCAGGCTGTCGAAGATCAGCATTCCCGTTATATTCGGAATGTTGGAGGACAGGGAGACCTCGATGCTCAGCCTTCCCCCAAGCGGAAGCCAGGCCAGATAGCTGTAGAATACCAGCTGCAGTCCCAGGGCGACCCAAAAGCCGGGCAGCGACACGCAGCCTATGGAAAAGAACCTGCTGAGATGATCCAGCAATTTATTCTTATATTTCGCCGAGTAAAGTCCCAGGGGAATTCCGACGCACATCGCGAACAGCGTTCCGATGAGCACCAGCTCCACCGTGGCCGGGATAAAGGCTTTCAAATCGCTGACCACCGGATTTCTGGTCCTCAGGGAATAGCCGAGATCTCCGTGAAGCAGATCGGTTATGTAATTTATGAACTGAACAGGGATCGGCTTATCCAATCCCAGCTCGACCCTGGCGGCTTCTATCTGCGCCTGTGTCGCTCTCGCTCCGGCCCATTTCGCCGCAGGGTCGGACGGCACCACTCTGGTTATGGTAAAGATGATCAGAATCACCCCGAAGAGGACGATAACGCAGAGCAGCAGCCTCTTCAATATATATCGTTTCATAAGGCTTCCTTTCGTGTCCGTCAAAAGACTGAGTCAATTCAATACAAAATAGAAAACAGGGCCCGGCACAAAGATACCAAGCCCGGTTTTCCATGAAAAAACTACTCTCTATAAAAATCGTAGAAGAAGAGAACGTATGGATAAGCAGGATCCTCGCTGAAGTTTTTCAGGTTGTTCCTGATGGCGTAAATGCTCTTCCCGTCGGTGACAAAGGTGGAAACCGCGTCGTCCGAAACGATCTTACCCGCCTCCTGATACAGCTCGGCGGCCTTTTTTCTGTCGGTGGCACAGTATACGTCCGCATCCTTGATGATCTTATCCAGCTCAGGATTTGAATAGTAGCCGAGGTTAAAGGTGATCGAATCCTCCGTCATGTAAAGGGCCTTGAACCAGCTGGCGGGAGTTACCACATCCGGCCACCACGCGATGGAAAGCCAATCCTGTCTGTCTTCGGGGTTTGTGCTCTTCGCTTTTTCCCACATCTGATCCCACGGCATGCCGGTGATCGTAACGTTGATTCCCAGCTTTTCAAGCTCGGACTTGTAGAGCTCCGCGGTCTTCTTCCTGTCCTCTACGCCGGAGATGTAGGTTATTTCCATATCAAATCCGCCGTTGGGATATCCCGCCTCGGTAAGAAGCTCTTTCGCTTTATCCATGTCATGCTCATACATCGGCTTGTCGAGGGAACCCCACATCGCGGTGGGAATCGGTCCCGTAGGCCTTGTGGCAAAGCCCTGGGAAACATACTCGATGACGTCGTCATAGGGGAACGCGTAGTTCAGCGCCTGTCTCACCAGTTTGTTGTCGAAAGGCTTGGACTTGGTATTGAAGAAACCTACGGTATTTGCAAAGGAGTTGCTCTGATAGATGGTAACGTCGGGGTTCTTCTGCAGAGCCTTCAGGTCCTCTACCATCAGAGAATTGGTGATATCGGCCTCGCCGCTCTCGATCATCTGACGTCTGGAAGCATTTTCTCCGATGTTCTTGATCACGACCTTGTCGAAGTGCTTGCCTTCCCAGCCTCCCCAATAGTTATCAAATTTTGTCATGATTACCTCGTCGCTGGGGACCTGGCTCTGAAGCATATACGGGCCTGTTCCGCATTCGTTGCCCTGCTGGAACCAGTCGGTTCCCTGGTCGGCCTGCTCCGGAGACATTATGTACGCGCTGTAGGCGCAGGATACGATCAGGTCCAGAGGCGCCGCATACTTCAGCGCGATCTGCACTGTATGGTCGTCCGTGGCGGTGATCTTATCCACCGGATCCCAGATGAAGGACGCGCCCTTGTTCATATTCTTTGAGCGCTCCAGGGAATAGACCACGTCGCTGGCATCCATGTCGGAGCCGTCGTGAAACTTTACGCCCTCCCTTATCTTGAAGGTCCAGGTGAGGCCGTCGTCGCTCTTGGAATATTCCGTCGCCAGCACCGGGGTAAAGGAGTCTGTTTCCGAATCGTACCGGAGAAGCGTCTCATAGAAGTTTGCCATCACAAGGCTCTCTACAGAGAAACAGATGGACGGATCCCAGTCGATGACCGGCGCGCAGTAGCTGGCCATGTACAGAAGCTGATCTTTCTTGTCGCCGGTCTGCCCGGAATTTGCGCCCCCGCATCCTGTGGCCAGCACCGAAACGAGCAATGCCACCACCAACAGCAGCGATGCTTTCCTTTTAAAGCTCATCATTTCTTATCCTCCTTAATCATTTCTTAATGTCCGTTATTATCTTTTAACATCTTAATTATATTTCCTGGGTTGGAAATGTCAATCTTTTCTTTTTGAATTTTCTGTTTTCTCCTCCCGGATTTCGCTGTAAAAGCCGTAATAAAAAAGCAACCCGTGTTTGCGGATTGCTGCAATTTCAAGGCGATACTTCCCTCTTGACCACTATTTCGGAATATTGCCGATCTTTAAAAATCTTGGCGAAAAATAATAGGTGCTGTCGATCTCCTCCCTGGCAGGGGGCGGGCCGATGAGACAGAATAAATAGGCGAATACCAGATTGGCCGCCATACTGAGCATCATGGAAACCGAATAGCTGAAGATCAGAACCTGCGCACAGACGGTGAAGACAGCGACGCTGCAGAGTATCCCCGCAACCAGTCCGATCCCGTTCATCCTTTTTGAGAACCATGCCAGCAGATAGGGAACGGTCAAAGTGGAGCCTCCGATATAGGCACCCAGCATATATAGGTCAAAGATATCATAAACCCGCATCCCGGCGATCATGCTGAGGAGACCGCTGAGGGCGATTCCCACCCTGGTAAAAAGAATCAGGTGGTCATCGGAAGCCTTGATATTGAATACCTTTCGCATGATATCCTGGGAAAAGATCATGCCGGAGGCCAGCAGATAGGAGTCCGACGTGGAAACCGCCGCCGACAGGATGGCAAACATGATGATGAGCGTCGCCGACTGGGGCAGTGAAAATATAAAGTTGAGCAGGGCTACGGGATAGGCTGTGAAATTCGGAAAGATCGCCTTGCTGAACACCCCGATGAGGCACGGCGTCAGCAGCCAGAAAAGAGAGGCTCCGATGGGGGCGAGATATCCCCAGAAGGCCACCTTTTCGCTTTTGGAGGAAACGATCCTCTGCCAGGTCGCCTGATCCTCTATGATAAAGAACAGGCCCGGCGCCAGGAGCAGGAACATGATTTCCGTCGTCTTATCCGCATTTTCAAAGATTTTGAGATAAGAGATCCCATCGATTTTATCATAAAAGCTGAAAATGCCGTCCAGGCCCCCGGCATACCGAACGATATAAAAGATCAGCACCGGAATCCCGATCAGCTGGATGAGCCCCTGAAAGACGTCCGTTCCCGCTACGCCCCACATGCCGCTCAAGGCGGTATAGGTGACGATAAACAGCGCCGTAAAGTACAGAACCCTGTTGAACTCGATATTGAAGCCGATGGAAATAAAAAAAGCCACAGTTGTAAACTGTGCGCCGATTATCGTAAGGTTCCTGCAGAGCATCGAGGCCGCCACCAGCAACCGCACGATTTTTTCAAAGGGGGCGAACCTCAGCGCAAAAAAGTCCCCCACGGTATAGACATTGAGGGCTCTGATGCGGGTCAGAAAAATCGGACCCGATATGGCTCCCATTATATATGTGACGGCCAAAAACCAATACTGATACAGGCCCCACTTGAAGGACATGGTAGCCAGTCCGATTATGGTCGCCCCGCTGATCCACGTGGTAAAGTACGTGAAAAACGTAAAGAAAAATCCCAAAGAAGTGCTTGCAACCGTGTACTCCTCATAGGACCGGATCGATTTTTTCGTAAAGAACGCGCTGATAGCCAGCACGATCACAACATATGCGATGATCGTAAGTAAGGGAATGCTGATACTATCACCTCCAAAGGCAATAAGATAATCCTTATCTCTGCCGCGGACAATGGATTTTGCTATTTGTCGTTATTGGTTGAAGTGCTGTGACTTTCAACCCATTGCATTACCTCGTTATCCTTAAAACGTATGGTCTTTCCGATTTTAATGAACGGCATTCCCATATCCTTGAATTTATATACAGTGGACCGCGCGACCTTCAGCATTTCGCTTACGTCCTCTATCGTCAAATAGGAATATTCCTTTGCCATACCATCTCACCCCTTTTCTATTCGTCATTTTATGTTATAATAAATCAATCGGATTGTCAAATATTAAAAAACAGTAATGGACTTTAAGATGCATGTGCAGATGTCATAATACTTGATAAAGGAGCCGCCATGATCAGACCGTTTATCAAAGGTTTCATCTATTTTCTCATAATTCTGGCCCTGTTTTTTTTCGCTTACAAATCCCTGTTTGAGCCGAGGGAGGTGCCCTCCGGCGGCAAGGAGATCAAGATCGGCCTGATTGCTCCACTGACAGGTTCCAATCAAAGCGGCGGTCTGAGCATGAAGAACGGAGTCGAGCTCGCCGTCGACAAGATCAATCAGAGCGGCGGAATATCCGGCGCGAAGCTGTCTCTGGTGGAATACGACGATCAGGGCATCCCGGCGAAAGCTGAGAAGGCGGCAAAAGAGCTGATCTTTATCGACAGCGTAGAGGCCATCATAGGTCCCTTCAGCAGCGAGTGCTGCCTTGCCGTCAAGGGCCTGATCAACAGCTGCGGCGTACCGCTGATCACCCCCATCGCCATGGCGGATGAAATCAATCTTGAGGACGACTACATTTTCAGGAACACCCTGGGCGCTACCACCTCACAGCGCAAGGTCAACTCTTTTTCAAACCCTCTGGCCGGCGATTTTATCATGCTTGAGGGATTCGGCGTAAAGACCCTGGGAATCCTTTGGCAGGATGACGCCTGGGGTTCGGAGATGCAGCAGCTGGTAAAGGACGATCTGACCGGCGCCGGGAGGGAAAACGCCTTGTTGTTTGACGAACCGTTTCCGTTCAATCAAAGCAGCTACCGATATATCTTCGACCGGTATAAAGACCATTTCCCCGACCTTATATACGTCGTCTCATCGGGAAAGGAGTCCACCCAACTGGTAAAGGACGCCCGGGATGCCGGTTATAAAGGCCTCCTCTACGGCGAGGGCGGCTTCAATTACTCCGAATTTGACACTGAACTGGGGGTCTACGCCGACGGCTGCCTGTTTTCCACCCAATGGCATCCCTCCTTTTCCACGCCCATGTCCGACGTCTTTATGAAATCTTATCTGAGCAAATACGGCGACATGCCGAATATGTTTTCCGCAATCAGCTACGAAGCGGTCTATATCCTCAAGGACAGCCTCGCAAGGGTCATCGGCTACCTTCCGAGAGACAACTTCAAGGAAATCCTGCGGAACGACCTCTCCAGGCCGAGAAAAATCGAAGGCATTACCGGATCGATTTATTTCGATGAAAAGGGCCAGTGCGACAGGCCTATGTTCATTCTTCAGAAGCGTTGGGACGGAAGGCATATTCAGTCTTTCATCATCTATCCGAAGAAGTATTCCCAAAGCGAGATCAAGTGGAACTTCGATCAGATAAAATGAGATGGGCCCGGCGGGTCCATCTCATTTTATCTGTTATTTATTTCATGCTCTCCTTGAAAATTTCCACGGAAGCGCTGGCTCCGATCCGGTCGGCTCCCGCTTCGATCATTTCCAGAGTCTTTGGAAGATCTCGGATTCCGCCTGAGGCCTTGACTCGAAGATCTTTGCCTACCGTCTGCTTCATCAGGGCCACGTGATGGGCGGTCGCTCCTTCTTTGGAAAAGCCCGTGGAGGTCTTTACAAAGGCGGCTCCCGCTTCCATGGAAAGCTCACAGGCCTTTATGATCTCTTCATCCGTGAGAAGGCAGGTCTCCAGGATCACCTTGACGATGGCGTCATGCTCTAAGGCAACGGCAACCACCGTTGCGATATCCTCTCGAACATAATCATAGCGCTTTTCCTTCATGGCGCCCACATGGATGACCATGTCGATCTCGTCCGCTCCTTCACTGCAGGCGTATTCCGTTTCAAAGGCCTTTACCTCAGTGCTGCACGCTCCGAGAGGAAATCCGACGACAGATGCGACCTTTACGTCCGTGCCTTCAAGGAGCTCGACAGCCAGCGGCACGTAGCACGAATTGACGCAAACGGCGTAAAATTCGTATTCCCTGGCCTCGCCGCAGAGCTTTGCGATATCCGCTTCCGTAGCTTCCGGTTTCAGGATGGTATGGTCGAAATATTGGTTTAAATTTTTCATATCTTCACCGTTTCATTATCTCAGCGACGCGGTGATGATGGCCATCTTATAGACCTCATCTGCGTTGCAGCCTCTGGAAAGGTCGTTGATGGGCGCGTTCAATCCCTGGAGGATCGGACCGATGGCTTCAAATCCGCCGAGGCGCTGGGCAATCTTATAGCCGATGTTTCCCGCGTTGATATCCGGGAAAATAAAGGTGTTTGCCTGGCCCGCAACGGGGGAGTCCTTCACCTTTGTCTTTGCGACTTCGGGCACGAAAGCGGCGTCAAACTGCAGCTCGCCGTCCACCGGGAAATCGAGATCTATGGACTTTAATTTTTCAGTCGCCTCCCGGACCTTGTCCACCATCTCGCCCTTGCCCGAACCCATGGAGCTGTAGGAAAGCATGGCCACCTTGGGATCGATTGAAAATATCCTTGCGGTCTTAGCGGTTTCAACGGCGATTTCCACGAGCTCGTCAACGGTGGGGCTGATATTGATGGCGCAGTCGCCCATGGCATACCTTTCGTCGCCATTCTCCGTCTCCCGATGCATGATGAAGCAGCTCGACACAATGCTGTTTCCGGGCTTCGTTTTAACGATCTGCAGCGCCGGCCGCACCGTATCGGCGGTGGAATATGTCGCGCCTCCTAAAAGGCCGGCGGCGTATCCCATCTGCACCAGCATGGTACCAAAATAATTCGATTTCTTCAGGGCGTCGCGGCAGGCCGCTTCATCCATTTTTCCTTTTCTCAGCTCTACCAGCCTGGCTACCATGGAATCCATCTCCGGGTAGTCCAGCGGATCGATGATTTCGATGCCGTCGATGGAAAATCCATGCTTTTTTGACGCCTCATGAATTTCCCCCGGATTTCCAAGCAGAATGGGCTCCAGGATCTTCTCCTGCTTTAAACGGCTTGCGGCTTCCAGGATCCTTGGATCCGATCCCTCCGTAAACACGAGCTTCTGCTGATCCGCCTTCAGCTTTTCAATCATTTTTTCAAACATTGGCTTTGTCCTCCATATATATTAATTGATTTGTTCGACGCCCTTCAATCCTCCAGGCAGGTTATGTATGGAAGATTTCTGTATTTCTGGTCATAATCCAGTCCATATCCCACGATGAATTTATTCTCTATTTCAAACCCGGTATAATCGGACTTGATCTCAACTTCCCTGCGCTCCGGCTTGTCCAGCAAGGTGCATATCTTCAGGGACTTCGGCTTTCTGTTCATCAGATAGTCCCTCAGATAGTGAAGGGTGACGCCCGAGTCGATGATATCCTCCACGATGATCACGTGTTCATCCTCAATGCCTGTGTCCAGATCCTTCAGAATCCTGACGACGCCGGAGCTCTTTGTAGAAGCTCCGTAGCTCGTAACCGCCATGAAGTCGATCTTCGTATCCACCGTGATCTCCCTGATCAGATCGCTCAGAAAGAGCACCGCGCCCTTCAAAATTCCGATCACCAGGATTTCCTGCCCTTTATAATCTTCGGAAATCTGCTTCCCCAGCTCTTTAACCCGCTGCGAAATCTGCTCCCGGGTAATCATGACCTGCCCCAATATATCATTGTTTTCCATTCCTTTTTTGCTCCTTTTCCTCCTTGATGACTTCGTCCTTTACTTCAAAATTTACATCATCAATAATATTTTTGCCCTTGAATTTTCCCGCGGGCCTTAACTGATCCGTCTCCACCCAATATTTATCCAGCTCGCTCTTGAGATACCAGAGGATAAAGGCCCAAAGCACGATATCGTCGACGATTCCAAAGAGAAGAATCGGCTCCGGGATGAGATCGATGGGAGACAGCAAATAAACGATCCCCGCCACGATAATGATCTTCTTCCTCAAGGGCACTTTTTTATCCTTCATGAAGTATTTGATGGCTTTTATCCTTTTAAACAATACCTGAAGGAAAATAAACTGCATTGATCAAACCTCCTCCAAAAGACGATCCAACTCCTTCATCAGCTCGTCATAACCCGTCCGCTTCAGAGAAGAGACGGGTATGACCTTATCTTCCGGTGAAAGTCCCAGAGTTTTTCTGATCTCACCAATACATTTGGCCATTTCATTTCTGGATATCTTATCGCTTTTGGTAGCCACGACGATGCCGTCGAAGCCGTAATGCTTCAGCCACTCATACATCTGGACGTCCTGGGCGGACGGACTATGCCTGATGTCCACAAGCTGGACCACCTTGACCAGCCCCTGCCTGCCTGCCAGATAGGATTCGATCATGTCGCCCCAGTTTTCCGTAACCGATTTGGAAACCTTCGCGTACCCGTAACCGGGCAGATCCACGATCCGGAATTCCTCATTGATCTCATAAAAATTGATGGTTCTGGTCTTACCTGGACTGCCGCTCACCCTGGCAAGATTTTTTCGGTTGACCAGCAGGTTCAGCAGGGAGGACTTGCCGACATTGGAACGGCCGGCAAAGGCGATCTCCTTTTTGTTGTCCTCCGGATATTGGTTTTTCTTCACTGCTACCGCAACGAGTTCTGCTTTTTTTATTATCATTTCTCTTCCGTTTTGACCAAAGCGTGATCCAAGGCTTCCTTCACGTCATGGATCAATACAAATTCCAGCTTCTTTCTGACGTTTGCGGGAATTTCTTCAATATCTTTTTCGTTTTCAGCGGGAATCAACACCTTCTTGATCCCGGCTCTGTGAGCCGCCAGCACCTTTTCCCGGATGCCGCCTACCGGAAGCACCTTCCCACGAAGGGTGATTTCTCCGGTCATGGCTACCTCCTTCCTCACCGGTGTGTTGGTAAGGGTGGATATGATGGCGGTGCACATGGTGACGCCGGCGGACGGTCCGTCCTTGGGCGTCGCTCCCTCGGGGATATGGATATGAAGGTCGTTTTCCTTGTAGAAATCCTCGTCGATGCCCAATTCCTTGCTGATGGAGCGGATATAGCTCACACCGGCTTTCGCCGATTCCTGCATGACCTCGCCCAGCTGTCCCGTAAGAACCAGCTTGCCGGTTCCGGGGAGCAGCGTCGTTTCAATGAACAGGGTGTCGCCGCCCACGACGGTCCACGCCAGACCGGTGGTAACGCCCACTTCATTCTCTCCTTCTATGATATCATATCTGTAGCGCTTTTTGCCAAGATAGCTTTCAATATTTCCCGCTGTGACGCGAAATCTTGTGGCATCCTCTTCCACGATCTTTCTGGCGACCTTCCTGCACAGGTTCGCCAGCTCTCTTTCCAGGTTCCTGACGCCGGACTCTCTCGTGTAGTAATTGATAATGCCCCGGATGGTGCTCTCGGAAATCGTGATGTTTTGCTCCTTCAGCCCGTGCTCCTTGATCTTCTTCGGGATCAGATACCGTTCGGCGATCTTCACCTTCTCCTCTTCCGTATAGCCGGGGACGTGGATCACTTCCATCCTGTCAAGGAGCGGTCTCGGGATCGTCTCCGTGGTATTTGCCGTGGTGATGAACATGACCTTGGAAAGATCGAAGGGGATCTCCAGATAATGATCCGTAAATTCCTTGTTCTGTTCCGGGTCCAGGACCTCCAGCAGCGCGGAGGCCGGGTCTCCCCTGAAATCCGCACCGATTTTGTCGACCTCGTCGAAGAGGAACACCGGGTTATTGGTTCCCGCCTCCTTGATGGCGGAAATGATCCTGCCGGGGATCGCCCCGATATAAGTTCTCCTGTGCCCTCTGATCTCGGCCTCATCCCTCACACCGCCCAGAGACATCCGCACAAATTCGCGGTTGACGGCTCTTGCGATGGATTTGGCGACGGAAGTCTTGCCGACTCCGGGAGGCCCTACAAGGCAGAGGATCGGTCCCTTCATGCTCTTGGAAAGCTTCATGACCGCAAGGTATTCGAGAATCCTCTCCTTTACCTTTTCCAGCCCGTAATGATCTTCGTTCAATATCTTCTCTGCATTTTTGATGTCGATGGTTCCCCTGGAAGACTTATTCCAAGGCAAGGCCAGGATCCATTCCACATAGGTCCTGATCACTCCGCCTTCCGCGGAGGCCGGCTGTATCTTTGACAGCCGCTTGATTTCCTTTTCTACCTTTTCATTGACCTTCGGGGACAGCTTGAGCTTTTTCAGCTGATCCAGCCAGTTCTCGATCTCATCCTCGATGGCTTCGTCCTGGCCCAGCTCCTCCTGAATGACACGCATCTGCTCCTTCAGGTAATATTCCCGCTGAACCTTGTTGATCTGGCTTCTCACCTTTATATTGATATCCTGCTCGATGGTCAGGATCTCGATCTCCTTGTTCAGGATCTCATTGAGGATCTCCAGCCGCTTTTCGGGGTCGAAAGCCTCCAATATTTTCTGCTTTTCCTCCGTCTTGACCTCGAGATGGGACGTGATCACGTCTGCCAGCCTTCCCGGCTGGTCCACGGTCGCGACCGACGGAAAGATATCCTGTGATATCTTCGGATTCAGCTCCAGATAGTTTTCAAAGTTTCCCAGAGCGGAGCGCATCAGAGCGACTATTTTGGAAGGAATTTCGTCATATTCTCTCTCCGCTATTTTTTTGACGGCGCATTTGAAGTACGGCACTTCAAAGACGACGTCCTGGATCTCTCCTCTGCTGACGCCCTCTACAAGCACCCTGATCGCGTCTCCCGGCAGCTTGAGCATCTGCTTGATCTTTGCGATGGTCCCGACCTTAAAGAAATCCTCATGGGTGGGGAGATCTGTTTCCGCGTCCTTCTGGGCGGAAAGGAATACCAGCTGATTCATCATCATGGCTTTTTCCAGCGCGCTGATGGATTTTTCCCTTCCGATGTCAAAGTGAAGGACCATGTAAGGAAAGATGGAAAGTCCCCTGAGGGGGATCATCGGCATCGTCCTCACCGAATTGTCCTTTACATCTGAAAAGTCCTCCTCCATCTCCGCTTGGAGGTCATCCTCAAAATCAATGCCGCCTCTATCCTGTAATTCATCTTCATCTCTATTTTGCAATTCATCTTCTTTTCCGGCGCCTTCAATCTTTTTGCGCGGCCTCCCGCCGGTTTTTTTTGTTTTATCCTCAGACATATTACCCTCCTGTATCCAGTGTCCCTTTATATCCCTCTGTTATCAGCCCGGCTGCTCTGCAAACCGTAAACTTCCGGTAAAAAATCAGGCGGCTTTTCGCCGCCTGTCCTTATGATGCAGATTCTTCGCTTTTCTTGTTTCGTTTCGATTCCACAAGCACTAAAGCCGGCCCTGTGTTATAATCAATCGTTCCTTTTGTTATAATGCATTTCGTGATGTCCTCCCTTGAGGGAAGCTCATACATGATATCCGTCATAACGTGCTCCAGTATGCTCCGAAGCCCTCTGGCGCCGGTTTTTCTTTCAATGGCCTTTTCCGCCACCCGGTTGATGGCGTCCTCTTCGATCTCAAGCTCGACGCCGTCCATCTGGAACAGCTTCTTGTACTGCTTCAGGATCGCGTTTTTCGGCTCCTTGATGATCCGTACCAAAGCTTCCTTGCTGAGCTCATCCAGCGTCACCATCACGGGCAATCTGCCGATGAATTCCGGGATCAGACCGTATTTCAGCAGATCTTCCGGCTGAACCTTCTTCAGGATCTCGGATGCTTCCACCTTGGAGGACCTGATGTCCGCGTTGAAGCCGATGGTCTTTTCCCCGATCCTTCTCTGGATGATCTTGTCCAGACCGTCAAAGGCGCCTCCGCAGATGAACAGCACGTTTGTGGTATCAAACTGGATGAAGTCCTGATGCGGATGCTTCCTGCCTCCCTGAGGCGGCACGCTGGCGACAGTCCCTTCCAGGATCTTCAGCAGAGCCTGCTGAACTCCTTCGCCGCTGACGTCCCGGGTGATGGACGGATTTTCGGACTTCCGGGCGATCTTATCGATTTCATCCACATAGATGATGCCCTTTTGGGCCTTTTCCACGTCGTAGTCCGCGGCCTGGATCAGCTTCAGGAGTATATTCTCCACGTCTTCCCCCACATAGCCGGCCTCCGTCAAAGCGGTGGCGTCTGCGATGGCAAAGGGAACGTCTAATATCTTCGCCAATGTCTGGGCCAGCAGCGTTTTGCCGGAGCCTGTGGGTCCGATCATCACGATGTTGCTCTTCTGGATCTCGATCCCGTCGTTTTCCAGCTTGCCCAGGCTGTTCACCCTTTTATAATGGTTGTATACCGCTACCGCAAGCGATTTTTTCGCGTCGTCCTGATCGATCACATAATCGGAAAGGATGCTGGCGATCTCCTTCGGCTTCGGCAGTTCGAACTTATCTCCTCTGCGTTCGACGTCGTCGATGGCGTTGGAAAACTCTTCTTTTATAATATCCTGACAAAGCTCGATGCACTCGTCACAAATATATACATTTGGTCCTGCCACAAGCCGCCTTACCTGATCCTGCGGTTTTCCGCAAAAGGAGCATTTCAACTGTTTTGTAGCATCATATTTACTCATAAGCCAATCCCCCTTACTCTCTGGATTTCATTACCTTGTCAACAATCCCGTATTCTACTGCCTCCTGGGCACTCATGAAATTATCTCTGTCCGTGTCTTTTGCTATCCGATCGAGGTCCTGACCAGTATTTTCACTTAGGATTTTGTTCAATTTTTCTCTTGTTTTAATGATCCATTCGGCATGGATCCTGATGTCTTCCGCCTGGCCCTGGATGCCGCCCAAAGGCTGGTGGATCATGATCTCGGCGTTGGGAAGGGCGACCCGTTTCCCCTTTGTGCCGGAGGAGAGCAGGAACGCGCCCATGCTGGCGGCCATGCCGATGCAGATGGTGGCGACATCCGGCTTGATATACTGCATTGTGTCGTAAATCGCCATGCCGGCCGTCACCACGCCGCCCGGGCTGTTGATGTACAGCTGGATATCCTTTTCAGAATCCTCGGATTCCAAAAATAACAGCTGTGCAACGATCAGGCTTGCCACGTGCTCGTCAATCGCTTCTCCTAAAAATATAATTCTGTCCTTTAACAGCCTTGAATAGATGTCGTAGGACCTTTCACCCCTGTTCGTTTGTTCCACTACCATTGGAATGAGTGCCATCTGATTTCCCCCCTTGCTTGTTAAAATTCCGTATTGCTGCGTTGCTGCCGTCCTCAAACTCGCTTGCGTATGTCTGTATACGCGTCCTTCGTTATCGTCCGGCGCGCCTGGCACTACGAAATTTTCCCTTCGCAATCTAATTTATTAATTTTGCGTAGTCTCTACTAATTATATATTACTCAACTATCGCGTTTTCAAACATAAAATCAACGGCTTTCCGCATTTTTATGTCCTGGGCGACCATCGCATAGTTCTCGGGTCTCAAAGCTTCTTTCAGCTTGTCGAGTTCCATCTTATACTGATCCGCCATGGCCGTCAGTTCCGATTCTATGTCTTCGTCGGCCGCTTCCAGTTTCTCTGCGCTGGCAACCGCCTCTACGATAAGCCTGGTCTTGACCTTTTTGTACGCGTCTGCCCGAAGCTCTTCTCTGAACTCCTTCGGATCCTTCTGCAGATACTCAAAGTATTTCTGGAGATCCAGGCCCTGATACCGCAGCTGCTGGTCAAACTCCTGCATCATCTCATCGATCTGATCTTCCACCATGACGTCGGGAATGTCGACCTCATTGGCCTCGTAAACCTTCTCTAAAACAGCGTTCTTGGTCTCGTATTCCACCTTTGACGCAGCCGACTTCTCGAGCTTTTCCCTGGAATCCTTCCTCAGGTCTTCCAGCGTGTCAAACTCGCTGACGTCCTTGGCAAAGTCGTCGTTCAGTTCAGGCATTTCCATTTCCTTGATCTCATGGACCTTGCATTTGAACACCGCTTCTTTGCCTGCGAGATCGGCGGAATGATATTCCTCCGGGAATGTAACCTTTACGTCTCTGTCTTCTCCTGCAACCGCTCCTACGAGCTGTTCTTCAAAGCCGGGGATGAAGGTGTCGCTTCCGAGGGTCAGAGGCTGCCGTTCCGCAGTGCCGCCCTCAAACTGCTGGTCGCCGACGAAGCCCGCATAATCGATGAGAACGGTATCGCCGTTCTGGGCGGGGCGTTCCACAAGCACCATCCTTGAGTTTCTCTTTCTCAGTGCTTCCATTTCCTTGTCAACATCTTCATCGGTTATATTGTGCTCAACTTTAGCAACCTTTACTCCTTTATAATCTTTTACCGTAAATTCAGGTTTAACGGCTACCGTAATGGTCACTGTAAATCCTTTGCCCTTTTCGATCTTGTCAAATTCGGCAGAAGGCCTGTCGATGATGTCCAGCCCAAGCCTGTCAATTGCTTCCGGGTAGCCTTTTGAAAACATATTATTAATCGCGTCTTCAAAAAATACGTCTTCTCCGTAATGTGTTTCGATGAGCTTTCTCGGAGCCTTTCCCTTTCTAAAACCGTCGACGGCATATTTGCTCTTTGTCGCCTGATATGCTTCAATTACCGCCTGTTCAAATTCTTCGGCAGTAAATTCCATCGTGAATTTCGCCAGATTCTTCTCTTTCGATATCATAGTTGAATTCATTTATTTTATCCTCCTAGTTGTGATAGCAGCTATAAGACCAATGGATTCCCATTGGTCTGAAATCGCACAATGTGCGCATATTATTATACCCTTAACTTGCTATAATGTAAAGCATTATTCTACGATACTGCGCCGCCGAACAGGTAAATTGCCCCGAGAAGCGCTGTAAGCGTGACCAGCAGCAGCGAGAATATGAAAGCGACGCGGATCACCTTGGTTTCTTCCCCGAATTTGTCGATGGACGCGGCGGCATTCTGGAGCTTTGCCGGAGAGATGACGCTGGCGAGACCGCCTCCGAAAGCGAGGCCTCCCACGATCAGGATCATTTCCGGAACGTTATTTCCGAGGTTTGCACAGGTAGCCAGGGCATATTTGCCGAACATGCCGATGGTGGACGCTTCGCTTCCCGTAATGAACCCTCCCAGCAATCCGATATAGGGCACCACGGCGACGTAAAGGCCGTCAAACACCTTCGCGGAAAAGTCCGCAAGAACCTGAACCATGCTTGGCTTGTCAAATGCCTGGGATGCCATACTGAACCCGGACATGTTCATCACTTCACCGATGCTGAAAAAGATCGCGGCGGCGAATACCGGGCGCGGCGCCCGCTTCCCCCAGAGCTTAAATGTGGTGCCAAGCTGCTCCCTGGAGGGTTTTAAAATCGGAATGGAGATCAGAACGCTGACAAATATCCATGTATACGCGTTCCATATAAACCGGGTCGGGATCGGCGCGCCGTTGGCCGTGAGCCCCGTGATCGGCATCGTAAACTGATAGTAGAAAAACTCAAACAGCGATTTCGGCAGGTTCAGCGCCAGGATCAAAACGATCAGGATCACCCAGGGGCTGATGGCTTTCCAGAGCGGCATTCTGGCCTCGATCTCCAGATCCCTCTCCGTCAGCCCGCTCCTGTCGATGACGCGCCTTCCCGTCAGCTTCAGGTAGAGCACCATGGCGACCATCACCGCAGCTCCGCAGAAGATGCCCGTAAGGGGTACCAGATTGTCCATCAGGCTGGTGAGGTAGGCCACGATGGCAATCACCACGCCGGCGGTGATACACGGCAAAAATCCCTTTTTCACTCCGTTCCACCGGTCGGCGATCCAAAGCATGCAAAAGCCGATCATCGTCGCCGTGATGGGAACGAACAGGCAGAATACCCGGGCTGCCATTCCCAGGGTCACAGGCGCCGCGTTGGGGTCCCCCGCAATGAGGAACGCGTTGATGGAGTCCACCAGAACCACCACCGGAGCTCCAAGAAGCGCATAGGTGCACAGGGAGTCATATCCGATGGCGGGAAGCGCGATGGCGCTGTATGTAGAATACCCGAGAGCCAGCAAAATCGGAGGCAGCAGGGAAACAGGGGTTGCTCCCACGGCAACCATCAGCGTTCCGAAACCGACATTGATCATGATGATCTGTACCGCCCTGCTGTCAAGGGCGATGGTTTTAATAAAGACGATGACACGGTCCAGCGCTCCCGTAGTCTGCATCAATGCCATCTGAAGCAGGGAAGCGGCTACGATCAAAGAGACCGCAAAGGATTTTATAAGGCCGGCGACACTGGAGCGGAGGATCACCTCGGCGCCGGTGTCAAAAAAAAGAAATGCAAGTATGGATACGGCGATCCAACCTGCTATGCCTGTGATGTCCGCCGGTTTCTTCCAGATCAGCAGCATAGCCAAAATGACGAGAATCGGCAGGACAGAAATAAACAAAGATATCATATATATACCCTCCCTTTCAGGAACGTCGCCTCCGCAAAGGCGTTCCCGAGCTACTTATGCGCTTTAACCGCGCAACCTACGGGGATATTATATAATATCTTTGGAATCTTGTAAACTGGCTATTTTAAATAATCCGCGTTTTCCAGGAGCGTAAGCCCCTTGGCATATTTGCTTATGTTTTCCTCGGTAAGGGGATATTTTTCAACGAGAGTTTCACCGATCCGCCGGACATCCTCCTGCTCGCCGGAGAACAGTTCGATCTCCAGTTCACAGATCGGCAGAGTCCCGAAGTCGGTTACGATCTCACCTTCGTCGATTGCAACCTCGCAGATGCTCTTTCCTGTATCGACTCTCATTCTGCTTCTTAAAAACCTGGTCTCCAGGAGGCTGTGAAGCGGCTTATCCTGCACAAGTCCCATCATCTCCTGACCGATATCGCTCTCTTTAAAGATTGCCGGATCCGGCGCGATAAAACAGGTCTCATCGTTGATGGGTACGTTGATTTCTTCCCGGGTATGGAGTCCGGCCTCGCTTGAGCCCTTCCATTTCAGGGACGCAACGATGCGGGAGCCTTCCATGCGGACACGAAATGCAATATCGTTTTTGCAGAGGATATAGTCGTCGGTGTCAAAATAGGCGGCCTTCATATATACCTTTTCCCTTGAGTCCTTTTCCTCGATGCTCGAAAGATACTCGTCCTCCCAGATATTTTTTATGATATCCTTATCCCCTATCTCATATTTCATTTCTATTTCCATAACTGTCTTTCCTTATCCTTTTTCTTCAGAGTCAGTCATCAGTGTTCTATAATACTACCATACTCATGATAGAAATTCAATCATTAATACAATTTTATCCTGGTCTGCGCCCGGAGCCCGCTCAAAAATACCGGAGACAGGGAACTTTCCTGCCTCCGGTATTTTTTTAGAAAACTTACTTTATATTTGATATTTATCAAGGGCTTTCGCGCCGTGATATGTCCTTATTTCATGCACTTCTGGATCGCCTTTTCATAGATTTCAAGACCTGCGTCCAGCTGCGCGTCCGTTACGCAAAGCGGGCAAAGGAAACGGATGACATTGCCGTAAGTCCCCGCGCTTTCAAGGAGCAGACCGTTCTGAACCGCTTCGTTAACGATGGCGTTTACGATATCGGCATTGGGGTTCTTGGATTCCTTATCCGTAACAAATTCAACGCCCATCATGGAGCCGACTCCTCTGACGTCTCCTACTACTTCATACTTATCCTTCCATTCGTTGAACCGCTTCATGCATTTCTCGGCTATTTTCAGAGCCTTTCCGGGATAGTCTTCCTTCTGCATCACATCGATCACCTTCAGCGCGGCCGCACATGCCACGGGATTTCCGCAGTAGGTTCCGCCGATGGTGCCGGGGGTAACCGCATCCATGATCTCGGTTCTGGCTGTCACCGCCGAAAGGGGCAGCCCGCCTGCGATGGATTTCGCGCTGGTCATGATGTCAGGCGCGCATCCCGCTTCTTTATAGTATTCCGACGCGAACATCCTTCCGCTTCTTCCAAAGCCCGACTGTACTTCGTCTGTGATCATCAGGATTCCATATTTGTCGCAGATGGCCCGTACCGCTTTGACCCATTCGATGGGAGCGGGGATAAATCCGCCTTCGCCCTGAACAGGTTCAAACACGATAGCGGCTACATACTGGGCGGGAGAAGCTTCTACGAAGATCTCTTCCAGCTTCTTCACATAGTAATCGACGGCTTCCGCGTCTGTCAATCCCGCCGGCTTTCTGTACAGGTTCGGGAATTCCGCTCTGTATACTCCATCCGGGAACGGTCCCATGCCCACTGCGTATGCTTTCTTCGCCGTCATGGCCATGGTCATCAGGGTTCTTCCGTGGAACGCGCCGGTGAATACGATGATATTCGGACGGCCGGTAAAGCTCTTCGCGATCTTTACCGCGTTTTCATCCGCTTCGGCGCCGCTGTTTACAAACATGGTCTTTTTGTCGTCGCCTTTAACCGGTACGATGCTGTTCATCTTTTCGGCAAGCTCTATGTATCTTTCGTGAGTCGTGATGTTCATCATTGCATGGAAATACTTCTCGCTCTGGGTCTTAACGGCGTCGATCAATTCGGGATTGCTGTATCCGATATTGAGTACTCCTACTCCACCGATCCAGTCAAGGAAAACATTGCCATCAACGTCTTCAAACATTGCGCCCTCGCCTCGGGCAATCACACAGGGATATCCGCACTTGATCGCGTTCGGCATCGCCTTCGCTCTGCGGTCGATGATCGCCTGCGCCTTCGGGCCCGGTAATGGTGTAACGATCTTTGGTAATGCATCTCTTAACATTTTAATAATCCTCCTTATTATTCCACATGCTGGTCCAGGCGGCTCGCGGCTGCTCCAGGCTGCATATGTCTGAATCATATTGCAGCAAACTTCGGCTAATATATGATTAAAAAAACAACAACGTAATTATAGCATACAAATTTCATGCCGAATATAGTTTTGCCCTCAGAGAAAAATCAGACAGGACAAGATTCAAGTAA
>DAITKX010000013.1:0-10487 GCA_036835995.1 Bacillota bacterium
GTCTGCGCCCTCCTTGGTCGAAAAACTGCCGAACTGCACGCAGAACGGCCCCGCGCCCGCCGCGGCAACACCGTTGTTTACGACGGTATTTCCTTTATTTGGATCGGTGTTTTCTTTATTTGCGTCAGTGTTTCCCTTATCCCCGGCATCGTTGGTCAGGTTCTGCTGATCTATGATCACGCTGGGGGTGTCCGGCAGGACGTCAACGCCCGAGCCCGTTACGGTTTCATCAACACCGGACTGTTTTCCCGACTCCGCAGCCTTATCATTCCCCAGCAGATACGGAAAAATGATATATTTTGTCCCGGCATAGCCAGCGGCAATTGCCAGAATAATGACGATGATAAAAATGGAAAAGCCCGTCCTTGAGTCCCTTCTGGGATGGCGATTACGTCTTTTCATATGCTCCCTCTTTTCTCTCAGCAAGTTTTGGGATAAACCCTCTTTATTGCTATGTTTATTATGAGGAAGCCAAAATTATGACCTATACTTTCGGACGACGCCTCAGATAAAAGCCGATGACCAGCGTCAGAATATAGTCGTAGGCAAGGAAAAAAACCTGCGCGCCGATCAGGATCAATGGCAGCGAAACGTCGGGGAGCTTTATCGCGCCTGTGAACAGCGCCCCGAAACCGAGATAGCCAAGGGCGAACATCAGGTTAAAGAACGCCAGTTTCAATATGATTTCCACAGGCTGGGCCAGCTTCTTGAAATTTTCGATGTAGTATTTGACGACAGCGTAACATCCGAAGAAAATCCCATAAGGAATCAGACCGCCTTTATTTGGAACAAGGATGAAGGCCAGCAATATCGAGGCAAAATAAAATAGCCATCCCATGCTTATCTTGAATTCGATGACGATGATCGCCACATAAACAGAGCACAGCGCATATAGCGTCAGTTCGATGCCCGGTATCAAGGTGGCGCAGAACAGAGTGACGATGGATAACGCCAGCAATACGCCGCCCAGAGCAATTTTTTTCACATTGTTATCTCTCAATTGTTATGATTCTCCCTTACCGCCGTACAGAATTTTGCCGCCGCATAGCTCCCATGCGGCAGTCCGGAATTTCTAAAAACAGTTGCACAGGGCGTCGGCGCAGCAATAGCACTGCATCAGCTTGCACAGTTCGTCGTTGGAGGTGTATCCCCTGCCATAGGACTGTGTCCTGTATCCGGCTCCCGATGCCATTATACTGTTTATAGCATTCCGATATTCCATGTTGGAAGGATCCATGGAAATTGCAGTCTGCACATTGTTCACCGCTTCGTCGTACCAGCCTTTTCGGAGGGAAATCATCCCGTACAGGAAAAACCATTCTGCATTCCTGGCCTTGATCCGGCTAAGAGAGGCTTCGGCCCCCGGCAGATTGCCCCTGTCGATCATCCTTCTGATTTCCGCAAATTCCGGGCTTTGACGACCGCCATGACCGCCGCTGTCAGAATAGCCGGCGCCGCCCGAGTGACTCTGATAACCCGCGCCTCCGCCATTTTTCGTCAAATATTCATAAGCCTCATTGATTTCCTGAAGCTTTTCCTCCGCTAAATCCTGCAAGGGGTTGTCCTGATATTTGTCGGGGTGATACTTCTTCACCTGCTCCCGGTAAGCCGCCTTGATTTCTTCCTGGCTTGCCCCTTCTTTTATTCCAAGCACTTCATATGGGTTCTGCATCTTGCTCTGTTCCTTTCGTTACCTCTTCCGTTTTTCTCATGAGGCCAAAATATAATATATTCTCAATCAATCCCTGATTCTTTTCAAACTTTAACTGGCCGCAGCACTTTGCGATTTCGGCGAGATACAATACCAGGTTCCTCTCTACCCGTTCCCGTATCCGATCCTTAAACTCCCTTACTTCTTCCCGCTGAGGGTCGAATTCAAACTGGAAAAGCAGGGGATTAAATGATTTTTTTTTCACATTCTCTTCGATATCGTCAAAAGCGTCGATGAGGTAGATCCATTTTCCGAGGTGATAGCCGATCCTCCTGAATATCTGCGGCAAGTCCCCATTCTCCGACGGTTCTTTCCCATCCGTTTCTTTGCCTTCCCTGTGCAGTCCGGGATAGTCGAACACCTCTTCCATGAGCTTTGCAAAGGGTTCGGCGGATCTGTCGATGGATGGGCAGTTTTCTTTTTCCAGGAGGGACAGTTCCTCCAGACGGTCTCTGACGTAAGCGCACTTTTCCGGCGCCGTTTCCATCAGCTTTTTATAGGTTCCCTTCATCAGAGCGACGCCCAACGCGGCTTTTTTGCTTCCCTCGTCCTGGAAGTCGTCCTTCAGCTTGTAATAGGCTAAAAGGAGCAGAATATCCGCCGCATAATCGATCTCCGGACTGTCGTACAGGATCGTCCTCTTTTTTTCAGGATGAATGACGCACCGTTCGACTTTAATATGCTCTTTTTCAGGGCTGATGCCAGCCAGCAGGATCGCCAGAAATACCGAATCATAGTTCAGCGTCAGCCGGGGCAGCTGCCCGTACCGGCTGCCGATTGATTTGCAGATCCCGCAGTAATATCCGCCGTATATTTCGAATTCCCTGATTTTAAGTTCCGGCTTGTCCGGTTTCACATAGCCCAGCATGGATTCCTTCCCAGTGTTAAAAACAGCACATAAGTGCTGTTTTTAGGCTTTTCGCAAATTCACATTCACACTATTTAAACTGTTTTTTATAATGATCTATCAAGCAGTATGCAAGGCTCATGTCGATACTATACATGCCCGTCAGCACTCCGTTGAAGATCCACTGCTTTTTCGTCATCTGTCTGCACACATTGACGGGGTTAAGGGACTTTTCGTCCTTTGGAACTTTTCTTCCTAAAAAAGCATTTCCAACCATCGCGATTCCCAGATAAAAGCAGCTGACCGATACGGCATGCTTCTTATAGTTCCAGTTCTCAAGAAATCTTTTCATTCCTGATTCCTCCTCAGTGCTTGATATTGTAAAATGGCTTATTTTATTATACTTTATCTTACCCTCGTTTGGCAAGATACTTGTCAAATGGAGGTGTTTTCATTGAAAAGAAAAAAATATGGATATATTTCAGACAATTCTTGATTTTTAAAAAAATTAGTGGACAGATGGCTGAAATGCTTATATAATAACAAATGAGATATTTAAAATTGGTCAATGGCCCGATCATCTTTTTGGGAAATCGTCTCCATCATCATTTTAAATATTTAAAAATTTTAATTTTTTTTAAAAAATCTGGAGGAAAAACATGGAAGACAGAACACTCGTGTGTCAAGACTGCGGTAAGGATTTCGTATTCACAGTAGGGGAACAGGAATTCTATAAGGAAAAGGGTTTTGATAACGAACCAAAAAGATGTAAGGAATGCAGAGACAAGAAGAAGAACGAGAGAAGACAGTTCAGAAACGACAGATAATCTGCAAAGAATATCTCACACCAAGCATCTATAAAAACGCCGGGCGCAAGCCCGGCTTTTTATTACGCGTTTACGCACCCAACCTCTTTCCATGCTCAATCATACGCATCGCCCCGCATGATCCGTTTCCGTATACCGGAGAAGGGCTTATTTCGGCCTTCACTTTCATGCTCCTGCTCGGCCTCCTTCCTTTCTTCAGCTCTGAAATCAGCGGAATGCCAGTAGATGTAGCTCACCTCCCTCTGCACCGTCCCAAGGAATGCGATCATCCCGTCGAGTCCCG
Source organism: Bacillota bacterium (assembly GCA_036835995.1). Taxonomy (GTDB): domain Bacteria; phylum Bacillota; class Clostridia; order Peptostreptococcales; family Anaerovoracaceae; genus Anoxybacterium. The sequence continues at coordinate 3,669 of DAITKX010000013.1, forward strand.
GATTCTTTGCGAGAATTCTTTCATTTTTTTTAAATACTGGTCAACCTCCGCGCTGCTGTACAGCGCGCTCATTTTATCAAGGAGGAATATGATCCGGTTTTGAAGCGGCGCCTCCGAGTTTTCGTTCGGATAAAATGCGAGGGATGCCCGGCCGCAGTTCGCGTCAATAAAGATCAAATCCGGGTGAATGGTGACCCTCTCCGGAAAAATCAGATACAGTTCCATCCCTTTCAAACATTTCAGTATGTCCGACAGCATTTCAAGAGCGCCGGAAACCAGATTTTGATTTTCTATTGACGCTTGATTATCTGAGAGCTGACGTCTGATATGGTCCGCAATTTGAAGATGTCCTGTAAAATCATAATATGCCTTTTCCGTTTCTCCCTCCGCAACGAAATGCATCGGAAGAGCATAAGGACAATCGCTGCCACAGATCATTCTTTTTTCATATTCCCGGATTCTTCCCTCCACATCCATACAGAATCTTCTTCTGCCGCCTGATTCTTCGATTTTCATTGTTTCCATTGTTCTGATCCTTTCTGCGTGGCCCGGGGCCGCCGTTTTTCTTTCTTAATGGCCGCCGCATTTTGAACACGGAGTATATCCTTTTCTGATGGCTTCTTCCCTTTCGATGGAGATTACATACTTGTCGACGATGGGGCAATCCCCCGTATGAAAGGACTGTCCGGTCCGGAAGCAATAGACCAGGCTTCCGTTTGGCAGACCGCGGGAATGACAGATGCTGCAGGGCTCATATTTCCGTCGGACCTGGTCTGTCATGATCATCTGTTTCGGTTCAGAGGTGATGTACGTGCAGTTTTCACCGTGATACCTTCCGCCTGCCCTTGGAAAGATCCATACCAGATCGGAATCTTTTTCCTTCTCCATCTCTTCAAAGGGGAGCGGATCATAAGTTTCCTCCTTTCCCACAAAGCCTCTGCACATCAGGGATTCGGACACGGGAAGGGACTTGCGGAAAGGGATCGGCATTTTAATGTTCACATCATAATTGAGATCCATGGAGATCATATCCGACATCCCGTGGACAGAGTAGCGGTACAGGAACCGATCGATATCTACAGAGGAGACATTGCCCCCGTTTTCATCATAGATTCTCTCCTTTGTCTTCAGCTCAAACAAAGGCGCGCCAAGAGGATTTTTCCCCGCTTCTGCGCATAATGCCCTTGCTTCGTCGGTCAACGAGTGAAACACCGCCTCCTCTACCGCCATAAATTTGATCAGATATGCCAGGGTCAGCACCCCCGCGATAAAAATCGGCAGAAAGATCGCCGCTTCCACTGTGATGAACCCTCTTCTGCCGGAAAACCCCTTAGTATTTCTGAATATAGGTAAACTTCTTATCCTTGACGACAGCTTCAAACTGAAATCCTCCGTAGTACTCCTTCAAATCAAAATCGCGGTTACCGCCGCCTTTCATGTTCAGCTGGATGAGATCCATGCAGCGGAGAAGCTTCTGCTCTCTGTTTTCCAAAAACAAGAGAACCCGCAGATAATCTTCATAGTCATATCCCGTCGCCTTTGCCGGCTGCCGATACTCATCGGTCCACAGATACTCGAGGGAGCTGGAGACAGGTACGGCCCAGTTTTCGCTGTTCTTGATAAATGCGACCTTCTTTCCCGCTTCCAGCAGCAATAAATCATTTTCCGATTCCGCGGCCGCCCAGGCCTCCGCAACCACAGGCGCGCCAATCTCCGCCCCTTCTCCAAGGGTCAAAGCCGCGGCGATCTCCAACACCTGGTTTCGCTTTTCCGGATCGCTGAAGATATGTGCAAGATTTGAAACATTCCTCACGATAAAGAGATCCGACCGCACGCCGCTGTAATTTTGAGCGTCGCTGAAATTCCCCTTTAGTATGTATTCCGCTTCGTTTTGAAAGAATGTGTCTCTCCTCTCCTGCGCTTTGCTGCGATTCAGGAAATGCCCGAGGATGTACTCGTTGACCAGAAAGCAGTCCTTCTCATCTTTTGCGATTTCAGACAGGCTTGGGATCCCGTTTTCCGCGATCCATTTCAGATCGGTAAAAAAGCCGCTCTTGTAGCCCTTTGACGGAAGGCCGTTGATGATCTGTTCGTTTCTCAACGCAATGTCCTGCCCTTGTTCGGGGCGCTCCCCTTCCAACCTGTCTCCGCCTTTCAGGATCCCGGATTTCATATCATTCAGAATCTGCTGCTGGAAAAGTCCGGTATCCGTCATGGAATACCCTTTCAGATTCACATGAACGGAGTCCAGCTTCAGCTTCAGTGCGTCCGTATAGCTTCTTCCCCGCAAGATCTCTTTCAGATAATTGTCATGAAAGCTGTAATCGGCATAATACTTGAGCTTTTTCTCAGCGCTGTCCTCATCGGTATGGACGGCGAAAATGCCGTATCTTTTTTGGAGCTCCCGGTCATATTCCGACAGCACGGAGCGCCCGGCAAGATCAAATACAGCATCGGCATAGCTTCTCCCTGCTGCCTGGGCCGCCGCGTTGATGAATAAGCCCACCAGCAGAAGAACGCTTGCCATTATCATGGTTAAAAAAACCGATGTGACTCCCTTTTTCGAGTAGCCAATAAACTTCAATCAAGATTCCCCCTCATGAAAGGGCAGGATTCTGATCAGTTCCGCTTCATCGATCACATAGACCCTCCCCTCCTCCTGCCGCATAACGCGGTCGTGAAAAAGAATGTCAATCCCGTATTCCCTTTTCTGTTCCATCCGGATCACAGGCCGTATTCCGGACCAATCCTTTTGCATTGGAAAATTCTTTCCCGCTTCTTGACGATAAACGGTTTGAGACAGCTCGCCGCTCTCCCTGCGGAGCGCCATGTGAAGTGACGTCTGAAGGGATAAGGAGGAATACATGTTTATGACGATATAGATAACCGCCATAACCCCCGCGATCACCAATGGAAATATCATGGCCGCTTCCACCAGCGCGGCGCCCTTTTTACTGTTCTTCTTCATGTTCAGGCACCTGCATTCCTTCTCAAATATTTGAAAAGTTATTGCCGTTCAGCGATTCGAAGGTGGTTTTGATAAAATCCCCGATCTGCTGCTTGAAGATCAGCCCCAGCCCGATTGCGATTGCAACTAAGATAGCTACTTGAACCATTTCCATTCCTTTTTTGTTGTTTGAAATCATTTTCATAAGTTCTCCTCCTTTTACATGTCCATCATCGCAGGCGCAACGGTGATCATGATCAATACGATCAACAGGATCATCAGCGGAAATGTCAGTTTTGTTTCCGCGAGCCTGCCCTTTTCTTCCGCCTTTTTCTTCCTGGTGATCCACATCAGACTGCCTTCCCCCTCCAGCTTTTCGGCCAGCACGCTGCCTTTGTTCCAATTGTCTGAAATCACGGCGGTCAGCCTCACCATCTCCCTTACGCCGCATCGTTGGGAAAACTCCTGCAATTCTCTGATGAGCGATGCGTTGGACCTTTCCGTCTTTTTTTGAATTGCAAGCAGCTCTTCATATAAGAATCTCTTTTTTCTTCGAGATTCAGCCTTGCCTTCGTGATAAAGCATCTCGTAATCCGCCGAGATTTTGGAAAACGCCGCGCTCACTACGAGGCCCGCGTTGAGGAGCAGCACCAGTTTGTTGATGAATTCCGGCAGGTCCCTGATGATAGATTCCTCCGCCTCTTTGATCTCTTTATTGATCCGATCGTACCGTTTCATGTATACGATCAAAACCATCATGACGAAGATCAGCGCGAAGATTGCGCCCCCGCCTTCCTTTCCGGTAAACCACGCGGCTTCGACTCCGTCTCCCAGGGAATCAGGGAGCTTTATATCTGAGGAAGCAACTCCTTCATTAAACCCGTCGATGCTTTCTTTCAGCCGATTCGTCATACTGCGTTCGTAATCTTCCGCCGCCGCGTCGGGATCGAGCCTCACCGTATAAACCCTCGTGTCCGAAACATCATCCAGGGCCAATTCCGCATAAAGGGTGACCGTCCGGTTTTTACCCGCACCGATCAGGTCCACTTCTCCGCTTTCGCTGATCGATTCCGGGTCGTCGCTGGTCCAGTTTACCGTTATCCCGGTAGCCCCGTCCCGTTCCGGAAGCTTCAGAGGTTTGCTGACATGGTCCCGATCTGGGTTTTCCCCCAGGATCAGCCCTTCCAGTCTAGTTTCGTACGCTTTGATCAATTTTAGCTTTTCCTCATCGGTAAGAGCTTTCTGCTTTACCTGGACGGTCACGTCCCTGGTCAGCTGGTGATTCCCAAATTTCATTCGCACCTTGAGGGGAACCGATTCCACAGCTTTGCCGAAGGCCGGCCTTTCAATGCTCCTGATTTCCTCTCCTGCCGTCGTTTGCCCGAGGAACGAGCAGAATTCGAAAATCAGAAAGAAAACCGCGATCAGCATATAGTTCGCCATGGTTCGCCCTTTGTTCTTCCTTACCAAGGGGATAAAATCTTCATCGCCGTATTTTCTGTGGTATTTTTGCCCCATTACTTCGCTTTTCCCCGTGATCCAATCCGGGAGAATCCGCGCCAGTTTGTCCGCAGCCCTGTAAAAGCTGCCGATAAAATGAACATTCTTCATGATCCTTCTCCGCTCCGCCTGAAATCAGACTTCTATCTTTGTCAGCTTCATGCTCCAGAAATATGCAAAGCCGATGCCCCACAGCGCCATGGTCATGATCAGGCGCCCTTCTATGCCTTCGTACATCCCGGAGAGATAGTCCGGCGATACCACCTGAAGGAAAAGGAGGATGATAAAGGGGATGGCTGTCAGGAGCTTCGCCTCGAACTGCTTTTGCGCTGTGATGGTATGGATCTCCTTTTCGATGGTGATCTTGTCCATGATAACCTCTGACGCCTTTGCGAGAACCTTGATCAGGTCCCCTCCCGTCTCCCGGCATGTCAGATAGATGTCCACGAAATCTGAAATATCATCGATACAAGTCCTGGCGGCAAATTCCTTGAGGATCTCCTCTTCGGATTCTCTGTACTCTTTAAGCCTCTTTACCATATGAGCCAATTCTCTGACGATCAGAGCATCCTCTTTAAAAATCAGTTTCATGTTTTGCTCCGCCTCCTGGAGCGCTTCCGGCATCTGTCTTCCCGTTGAAATCGAGGCTGATACGGAATAAAGCACATCCCGAAACTGTTCTTTCAGCTCCCTTCTTCTCTTTTCCGCCAGTTGAGAGCGGTAGAGGGGCAGGAAGGGGTACGCCAGCAGGGAAAAGAGCAGAGATACGAGAACGCTGTGATAAAAAAGATACGCGGCAGCCATGAGCCCAAGGGCACAGAGGAATAAAAACCGGGCCTTTTCCTTTACGCTCAGCTCATAGTTCAGATAGGACCGGGGAAGCAGTTGCTCTTTCATATGCAGACTCCGTTCATCTCCAGCTTCATTGTGTTTTTCAGCTGGTTCCCTGTAGATTCGAGACTTCCTTCAGTAGTATCTCCGTTGAGTGCGCCGGAACGGTTAATGATATATTTAAATATCGGGTTAACTCGTATTTTACCGTCCTGATATCCCTCTATTTCAGCAATTTCAAGCACTTTTCGGCTTTTGTCGGATAGCCTTCCAAGATGAACGATAATATCGATGGCCTCGGCAATCTGACTGCGTATAGCATCGATTGGAAAATCCGCCGCCTGAAGAAACATCGCCTCAAGCCTTGACAGCATTCCTTCCGGAGAATTCCCGTGACCTGTGGAAAGCGACCCGTCGTGCCCCGTATTCATCGCCTGTATCATATCCAGAACTTCGCCGCCCCGAACCTCTCCCACGATGATGCGGTTCGGCCTCATTCTCAGGGAAGCCTTGATCAGCTGCCTGACGTTCACTTCTCCTTTCCCCTGAACGTTTGCGTTTTTACATTCCAGCCTTACGATGTTTTCGATCCCTGGGATCTGAAGTTCCGCGGAGTCCTCAATGACGACGACCCTTTCATCCTTTGGGATGTACTCGGTCAGCACGTTTAGAAATGTCGTTTTTCCCGAGCTTGTTCCGCCGGAAATGAAGATGTTATAGCCGGAGCCTACGAGAACTTTCAGAAATTCCGCGGCTTCTTCCGTTATGGCTCCCATTCTCAAAAGGTCCTTCATGGTAATCCTGCTTTCGGGAAACCTGCGTATTGTCAGTATGGGGCCGTTCAGCGCAACATTTTTATAGATCGCGTTCACCCTGGAACCGTCCTCGAGCCTGGCATCGACGATAGGGTTCAGCTCGTTGATCTCCCGGTGGACCTTTGCCGCGATCCTGCGAATGATCTCCTCCAGTTCTTCCGCCGTTTCAAATCGAATATCCAGCTTTTCGATTTTCCCCTTTCTTTCGATGAAGATTCTGTCGGGACCGTTCACCATGATTTCGCTCACTTCCGTGTCTTCTGCATAAGGCTGCAGGATATCCAGGTCCTTTCGCGTCGTATTGAAAATGCCGCTGATCAGCTCGCCCTTTGCCCGGAAGGAGCAGCTCTCCGTCCGCCGGTCTCTGAGAACGTAATCTTCGATGAGGGCCAGCACTTCCTTATCGCTGAGCTGTTCCTGCCTGCTGTTGATCACGGCTCTGACTCCCTCTGTGATTTCTTTTACCGAGCATAGTTCACGATTCATCCTTTGCTCTCCTTTCCTGTTCATTTGCGTTCCTTTTTTATTCCAATCTTATTCAAAGGGATCCCGCCGCCGTCGATGAGACGATTTCATCGGCAATTTTTTTGACCCCGATACCGAACACGTGGCTGATATCGATATCCAGATGATTTTCCGTAAAGCGGAAGCTGGAGTCATCTTTTTCAATGCGGATCCGTTTCAAGCCGCCGGGGCATGAAATGTTATCATCTTCCGGAACGGATT
>DAITKX010000013.1:10497-20448 GCA_036835995.1 Bacillota bacterium
GGCTGTTCGCCTTATTCACGGCGAGTATCATACGGTCTTTCCACCTGGAGCCGTTTAATTGTTCCATATATGCAACGAGCTTTTGTGTTCTGAGCTCAGAGAGCGGATCGTCGTTTTGGACCATTACGATCTTGCTGCAAATGTTCATTAAATAGAGATTCTTTTCCGACAGATCGCTGCTCAAGTCTAAAATGATATAATGATACCTGCTGCTATCGGAAATCGCTTTAAAGAAGAGGACCAGCTCTTCCTGGATGAGCTCGTTCAGATCGTTCCGCCCCTTTGAAGGGTAAAAAGCCTCGACACCGAACTCGTCTGTGACTGTAAAGCCTTCCGGGCGGCTGCCAAAGCTTTCATCCTGTTTCTCCAGTAGAAAATAAAGATAATCTCCCAGGTTTCCCCGATTTGGACCGCTTTGCATAAACATCTCAACGGAAGGTATTTCTTCGAAGCTGAGATACAGCACCTTCTTATCGTGATATCTGGAAAGCTCCCGCGACGTTCCGAAGGCAACGGAAGTCCTGCCCGCCCCGCCGCAGACACCGTAAAACCCGATCATGACCGGAGTGGTGCTTTTTTTCAGCAGGCTCCTCCTTCCGGTAATAGCGCCGGTCAGATACGCCAGGTTGGAAATGATTTCACCAGTGTTTTCGTATTTATATATGTACCAGAAACGCGTTTCCGTATTTTCCGACTGTCTGACAAGGCTTTCGACGGGATATTCCGTCAGCATCACAATACTGCCCTTTACTTCGCCGTCATTCTTTGTGATTCTGCCGGCAAGGGCCGCGACAGCTTCTTCCGGATAACCGCCGATTAGAATCAGATCATAGCTCCCAAAATCTACCCTGTTATCCATCTCAGTGACTCCCTGCGGGTCAAGGGGCATGATTGCGATCTCAAACTCCCGATATAAATTGGCCACCGCTCTTGCCAGAGCTCTGCTATACTCCGAATCTCTATCGGTAAGCAGCAGTTTGCTAACATTCATTTCGAGTACCTCATTGTGTAACATTTGTAATTATATGTAATTTTGTTATTTAAACTTTAACATGTATTACATAATTTTACAATTGCATTTTGTCGACTTATTTCGACAAAACACTGAATTGATTTTTTAACCGACATAAAAAAGCCGACAGTTTTTGTTTCCTGCCGGCTGCATATTGAGGGGTTCTGTATTTTGAAAGTTCCTCATCGCATTTAAAAAATAAATTCCTACATCTTAAACTTCTGTTTCGGGGCCTTTTGCTCCTCCATCATGGACTTCAGTTTCGCCAGCGCGTGGTTCAACCCGCCCACTTCATCGATGAGCCCCAGGTCCACCGCTTCCTGTCCCACCAGGATCGTTCCGATGTCGGCCGCCATATTATCCGTCGCGTTCATGAGCTTCTCGAGCTTCTTCCGATCGGACTTCGACGTCCGGGTTATAAAATCCAGGACACGGTCCTGCATTTTCCGGAAATAATCGTAAGTCGGCTCGGCTCCGATAACCATTCCCGTCATTCGAATCGGATGCAGCGTCATGGTTGCGCTTTCCGCAATAAAGGAATACTGGCTCGCCGTCGCCAGCGGGATTCCGATGCTGTGCCCTCCGCCGAGGACGAGGGATACCGTAGGCTTTGACAGCGTTGTGATCAGCTCCGCCAGCGCCAGACCCGCCTCAACGTCTCCCCCTACTGTGTTGAGAATGGATAGAAGCCCTTTGATGTTAGGGTTTTCTTCGATTGCAACTAATTGTGGAATTATATTTTCATATTTGGTTGTTTTATTGTTAGGAGGCAAAACCATATGACCCTCGATATTCCCTATAATCGTAAGATATTGAATTTCACTCTGAAAATTGAAGGCATTGCTGATCACTCCGAAATTGTCAATGTTCGCTTTCGGATCCTGGCTCTTATCTTCCTTTTCATCCTTGTCGGGTTCATGATCCGCTTCCATTTTTCTATTCTTATCCGTATTTTTATCCATATTCTTTTTCCTTTCTTTGTAATAAATATAGTTTTTCCAAAATATATTTTTTTATTATGGGTAGGAATTTTGCGAAAAGGTGTAAACTGAAACGCAAATCTGCCGATATATACATTGTGCATCCGTTTATCTGACTTGAATTTCATAAAAGTGGGGTGAATATAGTGAGACTTAGTGACTTGGGCGACAAGGAGATTGTGAACCTTGCAAACGGCAGCCGTTATGGACAGTTGTCCGAAGCGGAACTGCTCTTCGACGAACAACAGGGGCTTATCAAAGCAATTCTTGCGCCTGATTATCAGGGGAAATTCAATTTTTTAGGAAGCAAGCATTACTTCCAGCTTCCATGGAGTTCGATCCGCAAAATCGGAGAGGATATCATTATTTTTGACACTCTTGAGATGTGAGATCGAAATAAAACTTGTAAATTTATTTCATAATTTTACAAATAAAAGCAATAGGGTATTGATTTTATGACTTTTTCGTAATAAAATTAGATAAAGAGTTTAATTTACATCGCGGAAAAATCGATTTTTGAGGAGTTGCATATGGACATATTCTTAATTATTTTCATGATACTTGGATTTGGCTCTGTCATTGGAGGGTTTGTCCTTGAAGGCGGCCACTTAATCGGACTGCTGTCTCCTACCGCTCTCCTTATCATTCTCGGCGGTACTATCGGAGCGACGGCGGTTTCCTTCCCAAGGGACGAGCTTCGTCAGATCCCCAAAATGTTGAAGATTATCTTCAGAGATCAAAAATATGATTATCGCGTTCTGATGGAACGAATGAAGGCAATGTGCATTCAGGTGCGCCAAAGCGGCCTGCTCAGTCTCGAGAGCCAGATCGACTCGGAGCCTGACAGCCTCATGCGGAAAGGAATGCGTCTGATCGTTGACGGCACCTCCCCCGCATACACCAGGGAAGCGTTGGAGCTGACCCTTCAGGTGATTGAGGACAGGCATAAGTCAAGAAGCAAGATCTTTGAGGCGGCCGGCGGCTACTCCCCCACCATGGGTATTATCGGAACCGTCCTCGGCCTGGTTCATGTGCTTGGAAATCTGGATGACACGGACACCTTAGGCCCCAAAATCGCAATGGCCTTTATCGCTACCCTTTACGGTATTGGTCTGGCAAATCTGCTGTGGCTTCCACTGGCCAATAAGCTGAAAGAAAAGAACCGGATGGAAATCTTATATAAGTCCATGATAATCGAAGGTCTGTTGCTGATACAGGAAGGCGTAAACACCAACTATATGGAAGAAAAGCTTTCCAGCTTCCTCTCCGAAGCACAGCTTTATTACAAGGGCCCGATCAGCGGCGGCTACTCCGCTCAGGCTGACAGCGCCGCTGGCAGAAGCGGTATGAGCGGCGGCATCAATATCGGAAAGAGATCCAGAAAAGCGAGTTAAGGACGTGATTCGATGAAAAAACGTGTAGAACATGAAAAAGATAATAGCGACCGCTGGCTTTTGACTTACTCCGACCTGATCACACTGCTGATGATATTCTTTGTAGTCATGTATGCCATAAGCAGCGTCGACGCTCAGAAGTATCAGGTGCTTTCCGAATCCTTTGGAGAGGTATTCAACGGATCCTCGGGACAAGCCAGCAGCGCCGGGATACAGGTCAGCGTTTCTCCCACCGACGGAAAAACCGAGAAAGTCGACCCCGCACTGGTCGCCGCGGCGGATAAAATCATGGAGCTGATCAAGGAAAAGAATCTTCAGGATAAAGTCTCCGTCAGCATTGAGGAGCGCGGCGTGGTAGTCGGTTTGATGAATACCGTCCTCTTTGATCCGGGAAGCGCGCAGATCAAGCCGGACGCGGTACCTACTCTGGTGGCCATCGGGCAGATCGCAAACGGAGTTCACAATTATATCCGCGTCGAAGGAAATACTGACGACGTTCCTCAAAATTCAGCTCAGTTTCCAAGCAATTGGGATCTTGCATCAGGCAGATCCAACGAGGTTCTCAAGCTTATGATCGGTCAAAGCGGCATTGACCCCAATAAAATCAGTTCCGTCAGTTACGGGGAATACCGCCCATCCTTGCCGAACGATTCTATGGAAAACAGATCGAAAAACCGAAAGGTAGATATCGTAATCCTGAGCGACAGGCTCGACAAGAGCGAATCGGAATCCGCAGATATATCGAATAACTAATATACATATACAAAGGGGGCGTCTGAGACGCCCCCTTTGATTTGCACGTCTGGCTCCATTTTCGGAGCAGCGTGCCGCGGTCCGTTTTTATTTTTCCAACGGTTTAAGGGGATCATTTTCCAAGATCGTCTCCACTTCTTCATACCCCGTTGGGAACGCAAAATTATAGCGTGCGGGCAGTGCAAAATAATACTTGGAATTATGCCCCAGCTCCTTTGGGTTGATGGGTGCGGCTCCGATATGAAACTCTTCCTTCTGCAGAGAGTCCCATTGATCTGTGGTAAAGATCATGATGGGGATATCCTGCCTCGGATCGTCGGAAGTCCATAGAGGATGTCTGATTGAAATCATTGGACCTGTTATATCACCGCTGCTATCGGAATCCGTTCCCTCTATCGGTTCTCCCGTCCAGCTGCCGTCCACTATCGTATAGCCGCTCCAGCTGTCCGGCAAGGTAAAATCAAAGCCGTACTCCGTGTTTTCATACACGGTCCCATCCGCTGGTTTCTGTGAATCCTCCTGATCTTGTCCGTTATCCGAGGGATTTTTCGAGCTTGAGCATCCCGTCAAAAGCGTAAAGATAAGCAATACGGCAAAAGTCCGCACAGAAGCCTTTTTTAGTGATGTAATCATGATGTCTCTCCTCTCTTTGTATTGCATCATACACCTTTAGACGTTTTGGATCGTAAAAAGTTCTTATTGCGATTGTTTTTTTGCATTGACGTACTCGATGGCCTCCTTGCCGGTTATGTGGTCGACATCGATGGCAAAAATATAAGCCCGGGTGCATTCGGTTATCTCTTTATGCTTGGCTTCCTCGGGCTGGTCTCCCGAATACTTTTCAACCATGGCTTTGAAAGCTTCCATTTTCTCATCGCCTTCTGTGATTCTTGCCTTTCCAAAAGCAATGACGCTGCGGAAATAAGAAGTGTATTCTTCACTTACTATCGTATCCTCGTCGATCACAGCAAAAGATACCTTTGCGTTCTTCGCGAGAGCGTCGATCTTATGGCCCGCCATTCCTGAATGAAAATAGATTTTATCATTGAAATAGACATAGCTCAGCGGAACCGCGTAGGGGTAATCCTCGTCTCCTATGCACGCCAGAACTCCGTTGGTGCACCTGTCCATCACCGCCGCAGTGTCCTCCTTTGACAATAATTGTTTACTTCTTCTCATCTCTCTGAACATTGGTTTTTTCCTCCCTTTCATCTCAATTCATAAATATAAGGCTTCATCTCTCAACTGATCTAATCGCATTATACATCAGATGATATCTTTAGTCCTATAATTCCTATCAATATAAATCCAATACAGATCAATCTCATCATATCGGCCGGTTCTTTGAACAGTATGATACCCAGTATGACAGTACCTATTGCGCCTATCCCCGTCCAGATTGCGTAAGCTGTCCCCAGCGGCAGGTCTCTCAAAGCTAACGATAGAAAATAAAAGCTTGCGATCATCCCGATCACGGTAAGTATGCTAGGTACAAGCTTTGTAAAGCCCTGGGAATATTTCAGCCCTACAGCCCACCCCGTCTCCATCATTCCCGCGATGACTAATGCTGCCCATTTCATGCATTTTCCTCCTTCTTATACACATAAAGCCCGAGAGATAATTGTTATATCTCCCAGGCTTTTATCCTTCCGTGAACACAGATAAACTGTGCGTTTTATCTCGGACCAGACCGGTTTTTTAAAAAACCGCGGAACCCTATAAAACTTTAAATATGAACTTTTATCAAGGTGCCGCCTCTTAAATAAGGCGGCACCCTGTTTCAAATCGTTATCTTAACATCCTGAAAGCAACAGATTTATTTCTTTGCTTTCAGCGCGGCCTGGGCTGCGGCCAGTCTTGCGATAGGCACGCGGAACGGCGAGCAGGACACGTAGTTCAGTCCGACGTTGTGGCAGAATTCCACCGAGGACGGATCTCCGCCGTGTTCTCCGCAGATTCCCAGCTTGATGTCCGGACGGGTGGATTTTCCGAGCTCTACAGCCATCTTGACCAACTTTCCTACTCCCTTTTGATCCAGTCTTGCAAATGGATCGTTTTCGTAGATCTTCTTGTCGTAGTAAGCGCCGAGGAAAGCGCCGGCGTCGTCACGGCTGAATCCGAAGGTCATCTGAGTCAGATCGTTTGTTCCGAAGGAGAAGAATTCCGCTTCTTTAGCAATTTCATCGGCTGTCAGCGCGGCTCTCGGAATTTCGATCATGGTACCGACCATATATTTGAGCTCGACTCCAGCCTTTGCGATGATAGCGTCAGCAGTTTCAACAACGATGTTCTTGACATACTGAAGCTCTTTGATTTCGCCGACCAGCGGGATCATGATTTCAGGAACCATCTTCCATTCCGGATGTTTTTTCTGAACGTTGATGGCGGCTTCGATGACGGCAGTCGTCTGCATTTCTGCGATTTCAGGATAAGAAACGGCCAGACGGCAGCCTCTGTGTCCCATCATCGGGTTGAATTCATGCAGGGATGAAATCACGGCCTTCAGGTCTGCGATGTCCATCTTCATTTCCTTTGCCAGTGCCGCGATGTCATCAGGATCAGTTGGCAGGAATTCATGAAGCGGCGGATCCAGGAACCGGATGGTTACAGGATAGCCCTGCATCGCCTCGTAAATTCCTTCGAAGTCGCCTCTCTGCATCGGCAGCAGCTTGGCCAGAGCGGTCCTTCTCTGCTCTTCCGTCTTGGAAACGATCATCTCTCTCATAGCGGAAATTCTTTCCGAATCAAAGAACATGTGCTCCGTTCTGCAAAGTCCGATTCCCTCCGCTCCGAACTTGACGGCCTGTGCGGCGTCCTTCGGAGTGTCGGCATTCGTTCTTACCTTCATTGTCCTGTATTTGTCGGCCCATTTCATGATGGTGTTGAAGTTTCCGGAGATGGACGCTTCCACCGTCTTGATTGCTTCGCCGTAGATATTTCCTGTGGAACCATCCAGGGAGATCCAGTCGCCTTCCTTGATGGTTTTTCCGCCGAGGCAGAACACCTTGGCTTCTTCGTCGATCTTGATTTCTCCGCATCCGGATACGCAGCAGGTTCCCATACCGCGGGCAACTACCGCGGCGTGAGAGGTCATACCGCCTCTGACCGTCAGGATACCCTGAGCGTAGTGCATTCCCTCGATGTCTTCCGGAGAGGTCTCCAGACGAACGAGGATTACCTTGGCTCCCTTATTGACGGTCCAATCCGTCGCGTCTTCCGCAGTAAATACGACCTGTCCTGTGGCAGCTCCCGGAGATGCCGGAAGAGCGGTTCCGATGGGTTTTGCGGCCTTCAGAGCGTCGGTGTCAAACTGCGGGTGAAGCAGAGCGTCAAGCTGTTTCGGATCGATCATCCTTACAGCGTCTTCCTCTGTGATCATGCCTTCTTCCACAAGGTCGCAGGCGATCTGCAGAGCCGCGGCGGCAGTTCTCTTGCCGTTTCTCGTCTGAAGCATATAGAGCTTGCCTTCTTCGATGGTGAATTCCATGTCCTGCATATCTCTATAGTGCTTTTCAAGGGTATATACGATCTTATAGAACTGATCGTATGCTTCCGGATTGGTCTCCTTCAGCTGATCGATGGTCTGAGGCGTTCTTACGCCGGCTACTACGTCTTCACCCTGAGCGTTCATCAGGAATTCGCCGTAGAGCTTCTTCTCTCCTGTGGAAGGATTTCTTGAGAACGCAACGCCGGTTCCGGAGGTTTCACCCATGTTTCCGAATACCATAGCCTGTACGTTTACAGCGGTACCCCAGGAAGAAGGAATATCGTTCATTCTTCTGTAATAGATCGCCCGGGGGTTATCCCAGGAGCGGAATACTGCCTTGATGGCTCCAAAGAGCTGTTCTACCGGATCGCTTGGGAAATCAGCGCCGATCTTGCTCTTATATTCTTCTTTGAACAGTCTTGCCAGTTCCTTCAGATCGTCTGCGTCCAGCTCGGTATCGAGCTTTACGCCCTTCTTTTCCTTCATTTCATCGATAAGCTTCTCAAAGTAAGCCTTTCCGACTTCCATTACAACGTCGGAATACATCTGGATGAAACGGCGATAGGAGTCATATGCAAAGCGGGGATTGTTGGTCTTTTTGGCAAAGCTCTCCACTACCGCGTCATTCAAGCCCAGATTCAGGATGGTATCCATCATGCCGGGCATGGAAGCTCTGGCCCCGGAACGGACGGAAACGAGCAGCGGATTGTCCAGATCGCCGAATTTCTTTCCGGTAATCTTTTCCATCTCGCCGATATACTTCATGATCTCTGCTTTGATCTCATCGTTGATCTTTTCGCCGTCGGCATAGTACTGGGTACAAGCCTCCGTCGTTATTGTGAAGCCCTGCGGAACGGGCATCCCCAAATTGGTCATCTCTGCAAGGTTTGCGCCTTTGCCGCCGAGCAGCTCGCGCATGGAACCCTTGCCCTCACTGAATAAGTAAACAAATTTTTTTCCCATCTTATTCTCTCCT
This sequence comes from Bacillota bacterium, assembly GCA_036835995.1. Taxonomy (GTDB): domain Bacteria; phylum Bacillota; class Clostridia; order Peptostreptococcales; family Anaerovoracaceae; genus Anoxybacterium. Next base: position 19,100 of record DAITKX010000013.1, read on the forward strand.
TTATATAATATAATATTAACGGAAAAATTCCAATCCGGCTGACGCCGGGGAATTTCCGTATAGCACCTGCCGACGTTTGCTTCACAAACAGGGCTAGGTGCGTAACACAAGGACAAGCCTCCTTTGAAAGGTGCTTGTCCCATGTCCCTTTTACTTTTAAAATACCAGCTTATCCTCGAGGTATTTCCTCACCTCTGAGATCGGTATTCTTATCTGATCCATCGTATCGCGATCACGGATTGTCACACTCTTATCAGTTTCTGTATCAAAATCTACGGTTATGCAGAACGGCGTCCCGATTTCATCCTGCCTCCGGTAACGCTTGCCGATACTGCCGGGCAAATCGTAGTCCACCATAAAGTATTTGGAAAGCTCCTGATGCAGCTCCTCCGCCCCTGCGCTCTGCTTCTTCGTCAGCGGCAGAACCGCAGCCTTAAACGGCGCCAGAGCCGGATGGAAGCGCATTACGGTCCTGACATCCTCTTTGCCGTTTGAATCGGTGAGGATCTCTTCATCATATGCGTCCACCATAAACGCCAGCGTCACCCTGTCGGCCCCCAGAGAAGGCTCGATACAATAGGGCACATATTTCTCGTTTGTTTCGGGATCCTGATAGGACATATCCTGCCCCGAATGCTCAATATGCTGTTTTAAATCGAAATCGGTCCTGTCTGCAATGCCCCAGAGCTCTCCCCATCCGAATGGGAAACGGTATTCGATATCCGTCGTGGCGTTGCTGTAGTGAGAAAGCTCTTCTTTCTCGTGATCTCTCATTTTAATGTTTTCTACCGTCATGCCCAGAGATTTGAGCCAGTTTACACAGTATTCCTTCCAGTATGCAAACCATTCCAGATCGGTTCCCGGCCTGCAGAAGAATTCCAGTTCCATCTGCTCGAATTCCCTGGTTCTAAACGTGAAGTTACCCGGCGTGATCTCATTTCGGAAAGACTTTCCGATCTGAGCGATACCGAAAGGCATTTTTTTCCTCGATGTTCTCAATACATTTTTGAAGTTTACGAAGATACCCTGAGCCGTTTCCGGCCTCAGGAAAATCTCGGATTTGGAATCCTCCGTAACACCCTGGAACGTCTTGAACATCAGATTGAACTGCCTGATGGATGTAAAATCACTTTTTCCGCATTCCGGACACGGAATCGATTTTTCTTTAATATATCCTTCGAGCTTATCATTGGACCAGCCGTCTACGGTGACAGTCATCTGATCGTGCTCTTTGATGTAATCTTCGATCAGCTTATCTGCCCTGAAACGGGCCTTACAGCTCTTGCAGTCGATCAGGGGATCCGCAAATCCTCCGACGTGGCCCGAGGCCACCCATGTTTTCGGGTTCA
>DAITKX010000013.1:20458-37147 GCA_036835995.1 Bacillota bacterium
AGGATGGCCGCATCGAGGCCCACATTGTATTTGGACTCCTGAACGAATTTCTTCCACCAGGCTTTTTTTACGTTATTTTTCAGTTCTACACCCACCGGACCATAGTCCCAGGTGTTTGCCAGGCCTCCGTAAATTTCCGAGCCCGGATAAATAAACCCTCTCGATTTTGCCAGTGCTGTAATTTTGTCCATTGAAAATTCTTTGCTCATAAGTACCTACCATTTCTGCTGTTGCTCTTTATTATTCTTTTTCTTCGTCCCCGGTTCCGCAGGAACAGCTGTCATCGCATTCTTCTTCGCTTCCGCAGCTGCATTCCCCATCGTCGGTCTTTTTCGCCTTATTGATCGCTTCGCTGGTCTTTGCCTTTACGTTGGCAAAGACATCCGCGCTCTTGCTCTTCACTTCATCGACGACGACAGAGCCCTTTTCCACTACGTCGTCAAAGGTGTCGGTAGCCATCTCGCTGATGTCGATGATTTCTCCGTCATCCTTTATCAGTTCGATCACGCACTTTGTGCCGAATGCCGCGATGACGCCGGCGACAGCCGCCCAGGGGGCCAGTACCGTACCGACGATGCCGACGTTGACGGGCAGATTCATGATCACTTCATCGTTTTTCTTGACGATGATCTTGGCAACGTTCCCCTTTTTGATTGCCTCTTTTACCTTGTCAACGATATGTGAGCTCTGCTCGGCAAACTTGTTCTTGCTCTTGATGTCGATGGATTCTTCGATATCTATGATGGCGTCGACTACGCTCCCCTCTGCGGCTTCAAGTGCCTCTTTTGCCTCTTTATAGCTCACCCCAGTTCTGTCCTTGACCAGTTCGATCTTTTCTAATGTAATCTCCATAATCTTACCTCCATTTTAAATATTATTCGGTTAAAAAGCCTTCGCTCTTCAGTTCGCCGATATCAAGATGGTATGCTATATAGCTTTTGACGATCCTGCCGAGCTGTCTTTGGATTTTATCATCCAATGCCAGATTTTCAAAGCTTTTTAACGGGTTATCAAAAATATATCGCAATATATTAACTATACCAAAATTTACAGTATAAATCAACGCATCATTCTCATTATTCGCAAAATTTGAGCCGCATCTTTCACAGATGATCCCGCCCTCCTTTACGCTGAAAAGGGCAGGTTCCTCCTCCTTCGACCCGCAGAGCACGCACCGGTTCACCTGGGGCATGCTGCCGGCCTCCTGCAAGACTTTCAGCTGATAGGCCAGGATCAGGGAGTAATATTTTTTGGAACGCCTTTCCATGATGTCGAAAAAGTCCAGAATCATCCGGAATATTCCGGTTGCCGGCGCTTCCTCCTGAAGCAGCTTCTCAGTGAATTCCAGCACATAGGAGCAGCACATGTATTTTTCAACATCCTCGCCGATGCCGTAATAGCTCTTGATCACCTCGGTGCTGTTGATATGGTAACTGTCCCTGTTTTTGTAGAGCTCATATCTCCCGTATGTAAAGGGACGCATGGCAAGGGAGGATTTGTTCTTCCCCTTTTCGCTGATGCTGGTTCCCGCGCTGATCTTGCCGAATTTCTGCGAAAACAAAAGGACCATCCTGCGTCCGTTGACGGTTTTAACCTGTCTGAAAATGATTCCTTCCGTATCCGTGTACATTTTATTATCCTTACTTCGTTTCGATGCTGATCGTCCTGTTCTCATCGCTCCATGACACATCAGCTTGGAAGCTTTCGGCTATGAATCTGATGGGAACCATCGTCCTCGCATTCTGTATCCTGGCCGGAACGTCCAGATCCACGGCTTTTCCGTTGATATATCCTTTCTTGTCTCCGATTTTCAGAGATACCGCGATACTGTCCTTCGTCCCTGTGGCGGTGAGGCTTTCCGCATCCCAGCTCACCTGGGCTCCAAGGCTTTCAAAGATGGCCCTCATAGGAACAAGGGTCCTGGAATTCTCGATCACGGGGTCTGTATCCGTAAAATCCAGCCGTTTCCCGTCGATCAATACCTTGATCAGACTTCCGCTCTTCTTTTCATCGATGTTTTCGGGCTTCTTTACCAGCCCTGCCGTCATCTCTCCGTCTTTGCCGGAGCCGATCAGCAGCGCGGCGCCTCCGTTAAAGGGGCTGATGTTCTCTATATTCAAGGACGCGGGAATGACCTCGGCCCCGTACTGATTGAGCACGGCGATGGATTCGTTCGACGAAGGCCCATAGGGATAAATCACCCGGATCAGCCCTTCTTCCGCCGTCTCTCCCACGTAGTGGCTGTAATACCACAGCGGAGTGATCCTCTCGCCTTGACGGTCGATCAGGAAGCCGGAACCGTATCCGCCGGTATACGCCGGATTTTCCGACGTGACAAAGGCCAGTCCTCCCGTAAAGGGCTCAACGCTCCTGTACTTGGCTGGAATCGCAAATGCTCCGGACTTGTCAATATAGCCGTATTTCCCGGAAGCGTCCGGTGCTGCCGCCAGACCATCATGAAAGTTCCTGTCCACGGCGCCTGGATTTTCTTCAGGCTTCAACTGAAAATCGATTGCTGTTTTTCCGCTTTTATCGATATAGCCTGCCAGTCCGCCCTTACACACATAAGCGAGCCCTTCATGGAAAGGCTCCGCCGTTTCAAATTCCATGGGAATGACCAGAGATCCGGCGTTGTCGATATAACCCCAAAGCTTCGTTTCCGCGCTCTGTACCGGAGCGAGTCCCTCGGAAAAATCTCCCGCATTCAGATAGATCTGCGGAATGGCGATTTCGCCGGTCTTATCGATGAAGCCTTTCTTTTGATCATATCCGCCGATGACTGCAAAGCCTTCATAAAATTCATGTTCAAGGCCGTCCAGCTTACCCAGGGGGATCACTTCCCTGCCCTCCTTGTCGATATATCCGGTCTGGTAACCGGGAGGCGCGGAAAGCTGCCCCGGCTGTACTTCCGTTTCTCGCGGAAGATACTTCCGAACCAAAGCCATTCCATCGGAAAACAGGTGTACCTCGTCATAGTTCCCCGTCGATATGATTTTTCCTGAGGCATCGAAGGCAACGCTTTTTCTTCCGTTAGCATCGCCCAAATCCATGGTAAAAATTCCTTCCGAAAACTGATCCGGCATGGAGGAATAGGATATGAGGTGATTATCTCCCAAGTCAAGCCAGGTGATATCCAATCCGGGAAAGTTCAGTCCCCTGCTTGCCTTGACCTGATCCTCGGCAACCAGAGACTGTCCGGGGGTATAATCAGCCCCATAGGCCGTCTGAGGAATGCACAGCACCGATCCGACACACAGTATTGACGCCATTAACAATAAATTGATACGATTTTTCATTTGACTCCCCCTTAGTTGAACGGCTATAATTCTTTTGTATATCCGAAATTGCTCAGAGCAAAATCGTTGTCCCTCCAATTCTCCTTCACCTTTACCCACAGTTCCAGAAAAACCTTCGTTCCAAGCAGCCCTTCGATCTCCAGCCGGGCGCTCTTTCCGATGCCCTTCAGCTTCTTTCCTTCTTTTCCTATGATGATACCCTTGTGAGATTTCTTCTCACAGTATATTACGGCGCCGATCCTCGTGATATTCGGCTCCTCTTTATAGCTTTCCAGTTCGACGGCGACGCCATGGGGAACTTCCTCGTCCAGATAAAGCAATACCTTCTCCCGGATGAGCTCGCTTACGATGAAGCGTTCGGGGTGGTCGGTGACCATGTCCTCGGGGAAATACATCGGCCCTTCTCCCAGCCGTTCTTCAATTTTTTTCAGTAAAACGTCCACATTCTTTCCCGAAAGGGCCGATACTCCGATGATGTCGGCAAAAATCCCCAACTCCTGATATTCTTCAAAGATTCTCTTATATTTTTCCGGCTCCAGCTTATCGATTTTATTGATCACCAGAAAGACAGGCGTGTCGACATCCTTCAGCAGGTCGACGATATACTTGTCCCCCGGGCCTGCGGAGAGTTCGTCGTCCACGATAAAAACAACGACCTCCACTTCCTTAAAGGTGTTGATGGCCATTTCCGTCATGTAGCCGCCCAGCTTGTTCCTCGGCTTGTGTATGCCCGGCGTATCGATAAAGATCATCTGGCAGTCGTCTTCCCTGCCGCTGTGCCTGGTGTAAATGCCCCGGATGCTGTTCCTGGTGGTCTGTGGCTTGTCCGTCGTGATAGCGATCTTTTCGCCGAGAATCGCGTTCAGCAAAGTTGACTTGCCGACGTTGGGCCTGCCTATGATTCCTATAAATCCTGACTTCATCTATTCTCCTAAAACTTTATTAATTCCAAAACTTTGCTTATTTGCAAAACAAAGTTTTGGTTTGGGCAAAATTTCATGAAATGTATCATTCCTTTAAATTTTGCCTAAACTTGAACTGCTTACTGCTTACAGCCGGAAGCCATCCGGCAGCAGTTCCTTGATTTCTTTAATGTGAAGGTGATCTTCGTCTTCACCTGTGATAACCTTCAACTCGTCGCCGAATTCAAACATAAATTGTCTGCAGATGCCGCAGGGATAAGCCTCCCCGTCCGATGAGACGACAGCGATGGCGTCGAACTCCCGAAACCCCTCGGAAACAGCCTTGACAAAGGCCGTCCGCTCCGCGCAGATCGTAGCGCCAAAGGAGGAATTTTCAACATTGACGCCAGTGAACACCTCGCCGGATTTCGTCAAAAGGGCGGCTCCCACCTTAAAGCGGGAATAAGGCGCATACGCGTACTGAACCACCTGCTGCGCTGTTCGATAAAGCTCTCTGTACTTCATATCAAAACCTCCAATCTACTCTGAACAGGTCTGCCGGTCAACCCGATCCGACAGCCCCTATCTTGTAAGTCCGATCTGACTCATGATCTTTTCTTCCCGCGCTCTCATCTCGCACTTGTCTGCTTCCTCCAGGTGGTCGTATCCCAAAAGATGAAAAACGCTGTGAACGAAAAGATAGACGAGCTCTCTCTCACCGGAATGCCCGAATTCGTCCGCCTGCAGCAGCGCCTGTTCCGGACAGATCACCACGTCTCCAAGGCATAAAATCCCCTCGACGCGGCGCATCTCGTCCGTGCTCTCATACTGCGGAAAAGACAGGACATCCGTTACAGAATCCTTGCCGCGATAGACGTTATTCAATTCATGTATCTCCTCGGTACTGACAAAGGTCACGCTGATTTCCACCGGTTCCGGATCAAGAGCTTCCTCTCTCAGGCATAATTCGGCGGCCTGGATCATGTGATCGATCACAATTTGGCCCGGCATTCGTTCGTCGCTGAATATGAGGTTCATTCTTCTCCCTCCTGTTCCGGATGTTCCTTCGCATATCTTTCATATGCTACGATGATCCTTCTGACCAGCGCATGCCTTACCACGTCCGCGTCCTTCAAAAAGCAGAATTCGATTTCATCCACCTTGTCAAGGACCCTGACTGCGTCAACCAGGCCCGACTTCTTTCCTCTCGGCAGGTCGATCTGGGTGATGTCGCCGGTGACCACCGCCTTTGAGCCGAAGCCCAGTCTGGTCAGAAACATCTTCATCTGTTCTTTTGTCGTATTTTGCGCTTCATCAAGTATGATAAAGGAATTGTCCAGGGTGCGTCCCCGCATGTAGGCCAGCGGCACTACCTCGATGACTTCCTTCTCCTTCAGCCGGAGCGCGCTGTCCCTGCCCAATATGTCATAAAGGGCGTCGTAAAGCGGCCTTAAATATGGGTCTACCTTTTCCTGCAGGTCCCCCGGCAGGAAACCCAGCCGCTCACCCGCTTCAACGGCGGGCCTTGCCAGTATGATTTTCTGTACTTCTTTATTCTTAAAAGCGTTGATGGCCATTGCCACGGCGATATAGGTTTTCCCTGTTCCCGCCGGACCGACGCCGAACACTACATCGTGTTTTTTGATGCTCTGGGCATAAGCTGTCTGCCCCAAGGTCTTTGGCTTGATCGGTTTCCCTCTGTGAGTGAAGCAGATGACGTCCTTATTGATGTTGCTGTCCTTATAGGACAGCCCCTTGTCGCTCAGGCTGATTACGTAGTTTACCTTCTGTGCGTCGAGAATTTCTCCGGATTCCAGGATTCCCAGAAGCTCCACGATGACCTTTTGAGCCTTCTCCGCCTCTTTTCCCTTGATGATGATCTCATCCTGACGCTGTACGATCTCCACGTCGTAATTATCTTTGATTATTTTTAGGTTTACATCCAGATTTCCAAACAGTTCATCCGTATCCTGTTCATGATCTATCTTTATCTTCAGTTCCTCTATCAGTGGGGTTTCCAAGCACAATCTCCTTTTCTACGCCGATTTTTTCCAACGCCTCCAGCATTATGGTTACTCCTATTATATTTTCTTCCGGGGAAAACTTCAAACTTTTATTTAGAATTTGTGCGGTTTCGGGCACTTTTTCTTTTATTGCCTGCCTCGCCAGCCGGTTTGCATCCTTTGTGAGCTCATCCCGGCTTCTCTCCTGTTTCGTCACATTAACCTCGCTGATCCTTACGATTCCAAGGGTCATGGGGATCGGACGCACCGTATGGAACAGGGGCCTTTCCTCATAGACGGAATTCATATAGTCATAAAATACCCGCGCCGTATTGATTTTAAAACCCCCGATTTCCAGATGAATGCCGGATATGCTCCTGCCGGTAGGCTCTTTGATGTAATCGTATCTTTCCTGATGATATACAAGGCGGTAAGGCACTTTGGCGTAAACCTCCCCGTAGGCGTGGACATACCGCTCTGTGATATCGACAGATGGGGTTCCGTAGGCTGTGCTGTGAAGCGGTATCGTCCCTGCAATCAGAATGTCTCCCGGTTTCACATATGTCCCCGGGAGTACCGTTGCAACTCCGTCCTTGGGTATGGTCTTTTCGATGTAGCCCTCTTTATCCGCCACGATATCGCAGGGCTTTGACTTGTCGACTGGCTTGGGGGTGATACTTCCTTCAACGATGGAGACTTCTGCCAAATTTCCTATATATTTTACCCCAACCCAGGCAATATTATCAAGATCCTGATAAATATGCCGTTTCACTTTCGCCAGATCGACGCTTTTACTGCAGCCTTCGTATAGTCCCGCCGCCCTGAGGCTGTCCCTGATCTGCGCTTCGGTAAATTTTTCATAGCCTGTGATTTGGATTTCAGAGACAAAAGTGCTCTGATAAAACATGATCAGAGCGAACAGTATCAAGCCGATAATCGTGCTTTTTTTACTGAAAACTTTTTTTGCGGCGGGCTTGTATCCGCTTTCTTTTATCACGGTGAGCCGATATCGGTTTTTGGTGATCCTGAGAAATTCCTGGTAATCCCACTCCATGACGGTAAGAGACATTTCAATATCGCTGACGGTATGGATATCCTTGACCGGAATGCCTCTTCTGATACACTCCGACAGCAGCTTCTGCTGTTCAAAGCCTTCCACCCTGATCCGGATGGAATGTTCCATAAAACCTCTGCCGCTATTCATTGGAATCACCCTTTTTTCCAACGTAGAACTCCACTGATTTTATGTCCCCCGTGATGATCATTCTCTCCTCTTCGATGAGGGTCACGCGAAGCATGTCTCCGTTCACCGCGCTGAACCGGCTGCCGTGATCGACGACGATGCTGTTTTCAGTTATGAATATAATCTTTTTCACATTATCAAGAATGCCGGTTTTCCCGCTGATGAGAAGACGTGGCATATTGATGCTGAAATCAAACAATAATTCTTCTCTGACGTTCATAGACACCTCACGGTAGAAATTTGCATTGACTCCGCCGGCATACGTCGACAGGCGCACAAAGCCTTCAGTACAATTTTATGTTTTCGGGCATAAAAAATAACCTGGTTGTTTCCAACCAGGTTTTTTTCTTTTGGATCTATGTTTTGTCAGAGCAGCCCTTCAGTTATTTTTTTTACGAGGCCTCCATCCGCAACACCTTTTACCTTCGGCATGACGGCTCCGATGAGTTTCCCCATGTTCTGCCTGCCGCCCTCGATCCCGAGTTCGGCCGCTGTCGCTTTTACGATTTCGGTGACTTCCTCTTCCGTAAGCTGTTTGGGCAGATACTCCATCAAAATTTCTATTTCTCTGTTATAGGCTTCCAGTAAATCCGTTCTTCCTGCTTTTTCAAAATCAGAGAGGGCATCTTTTCTCATTTTCACCTGTTTGGTCAGGATTTCCAAAACTCCCTGATCATCCAGTTCTGCTCTATTGTCCACCTCGTACTGCTTGATCGCAGCCCGGGCTAAATTTACCGTGTTTTTTCTGATTTCATCCTTTGCCTTCATGGCTTCCTTGAAATCATTCAGTAGTCTGTCTTTTAAAGACATTGGGCCTTACACCTTCTTTTTAGAATTTCTTCGCCTTTTTTCTCGCGGCTTCCGATTTCTTCTTTCTCTTTACGCTAGGCTTTTCATAATGCTCTCTTTTTCTGAGCTCAGACATTACTCCATCTCTTGCGCAAGAACGCTTAAACCTTTTCAGCGCGCTTTCCAAACTTTCGTTTTCTCTTACAACTACTTGTGCCATTTATTCATTCCCCTCCCTCCGTATTTTGAAATATCTTAGATGCTTCTGACGAGACAAAACAATTCAATGACGCCTCGTCATCAAGAACGGAATTACCTATAACGAAAATATTATACATGCTTTCTGCATATTAGGCAAGTTTTTTTTCGACTTTCGCCGTGCATTCAAACAAATGGATTTTATCAGCCCGGAGGCCATGTCATTTTCCTTTTTCCCAGCAAATGGAAGTGCAAATGTTTTACCGTCTGCATCCCGTCCTCGCCGCAGTTGTTGACCAGGCGATAACCGTTTTCCAGACCCAGTTCCCTCGCCACATCCTTCACCTTCATCATGAGATGCGCGATCAGCTCGGCGTCTCCAGGCTGCAGATCGGAAAGCGATGAGATATGTTTTTTCGGAATAAGCAGCACATGGACGGGAGCTTGGGGCTCCAAATCGTGAAAAACTATGATTTCGTCGTCCTCATAAGCGATCTTTGAAGGAATGTCCTTGTTTGCGATCATGCAAAAAATACAATCTGACATGTTTTCACTCCTGTTCTTGATTTTCTTTTGTCTCTAAATGATGCATATAATTTATGGCGCAGCTTCGGCTTTCCACGCAGAGTTCCCGGTCGGGATGCCTGCTGATAAAATTCTGCCCCACAGCCGTTATCACAGCGGTGGATAAAAGGCAGATACCGATAGCGATGGGTATAAAATACTTTCCCATAAGGCTTACCCCCTACTCTTGCCTTTCCGCTGAATTCTTACAATTCAGTATACCATTTCCCTCCTGTTTTTGGTAGGAAACTTTTGAAATCGCATGAAAACCGCATGCCCGGACACAGTCTCCGCACCGAATGCACTCCGGACTGTTGGGATTCACGTTAACAGATATATTCATCCTGCACGCCTTTTGACAATCCCCGCAGTCTGTACACTTTTCCGGATCGACCTGAAGCCTGTACAAAGCAATGGGATTGAAAAGTCCGTAGATCGCCCCGAGAGGACAAAGATATTTGCAGAACGGGCGGTACACCAGGACCGAAAGTATGATCAAAGCGAAAAGAATCAGGTTCTTCCAGGCGAACAGAAATCCGGCGGCCTGCCTGATGCCGGAATTCAGCGCCACCAGAGGCCACCCCGCCAGCAGGGTGCCCGAGGGGCAGATCCATTTGCAGAACCACGGTTCGCCCTGACCGACAATGTCGAGGACAAACATGGGGAGCAGGATGACAAACACCAGAAGAATCGCATACTTTAGCAAGCGCAGGTACCGGTCTCCCCTTACCTCGGTGATTTTCTTTCCCCATGGAATTTTATGAAGGAGATCCTGCACCAGTCCGAAGGGACAAAGCCAGCCGCAGACAAACCGCCCTAAAAGGGCGCCCACCATGAGAAAAAAGCCGGCTAAATAATAAGAAAAATTGAAATTCCTTGTGGCGATGACAGCCTGCACCGCTCCGATGGGGCAGGAACCCAGGGCCCCTGGACAGGAATAACAGTTCAGGCCCGGCACGCAGAAGGATTTCAGGGATCCGGTATAGATGCTGCCGTTGGTAAAACCCTTCACATACCCGTTGGTGACCGCCGTAAATCCGATCTGGACCCACAGGCGGACGCGGGCTTTCGCTGTTCGAAACAGGCTAGCCAATGCCGATACACTCCAGGCAGATGTTGATTGCTTTCACAAGCACCACCCCCATTTCTCCCCGGCTGACGCCCAGGTAAACAAAGGCGGCGCCGATGCACAGGAGCGCCGCAGGCAGCAGGATCCCTTTTCTGCCGCCGCCCTTTCCGTCAGAATCCGCCGTATTGGCCGTATTATATGCGCTATCCTTATAGCTGCTGTTTTTCCATTGTTTTTTCAATGAGATCAACCCAATCTTTCTTCGATCTGGAGCCGATATATAATTCGCTGACCACGTTTCCGGAGCTGTCAACAAAAAAGCTTGCCGGGATGGCGTCAAACTGAGTCAGCACCGACTCGATCAAGTCGTTTGATACCACCAGATGCGTGTAATCCGCCCCCGTCTTTTCCACGATTTCCTTTACAAGTTTTCTCTGATCCTCTATGATCTGCAAGTCTTCATCCTGGGCGTCGATGACGATGCCGACGATGTTGACTCCCTTGTCCGCATACTCTTTGTGCAGCTCTCCCAGATAAGGCATTTCCTCAAGGCAGGGTCCGCAGTAAGTCCCCCAGACGTTTACCAGGGTCAGCGGATAGTCTTTAAAGATATCCTGATTCACCTCGTTCCCGTCGATATCCTGAGTTCGGAAACTGGCAAGGCTGACGGAGGCTGGCGCTTCCTCTGAACTCTGGTCCTCGGCCTGGGTCTGTCCGTTTTTATCCGTCCCATCCTGTCCCTGGGATGAGCCGTCATCCTTGGCGCCGCATCCCGGCATCAGCATCAAGCCGAAAACCATCATAAAAGCCAATATGATAATAAATCGTTTTTTCATCTTTGCCTCCTCTTGATCTCGTTAATCTCTCATAATATTCCCTTTTACCCCGTCGAGGTAAAGCTCAATCAGCTCCGCGTCCACGAAAGAATTGCAAAGCCCGCTTCCGCCCTGGCAGTACACCTTGATATAATTGTCCGACAAACCTTCCAAAAGTCCGGTTTCGGGGTCGTACTGCTCCAGCAGAACCCTCCGGGTGGACCCGATGTTCCGCGAGAAAAACTCCCGCGCCGCCTCTTCCGAAATGCGGATCAGCCTCTCGCTCCTTTTGGATTTCACATCAGGAGCGATATGTCCCTCCATTTGGGCGGCCTTCGTACCCTCTCTCCTGGAATACTTGAATACGTGGACCTTACAGAACCCTGCCTTCTTCACCATATCGCAGCTGTCCCGGAAATCCTCCTCCGTCTCTCCGGGAAATCCGACAATGATATCCGTCGTGATCCCGTATCCCGTATCGTGTCTCTTCAGCATATCCACCAGATTTAAATATTCCGCGCCGCTGTAGCTGCGGTTCATTTCCCTGAGGATCCGGTCGCTGCCGCTCTGCAAAGAGAGGTGCAGGTGGGAGCAAAGCCGTTCATATTTCAAAAGCCTTGCGGCATATTCGGCATCGATGACGTTTGGCTCCAGAGAACCGATCCGGATCCTGAAATCCCCGGGAAGTTCGTTCAAGGCCTTGACGATAACCTCAATGCCGTAGATCTCTTCTCCATTATCCGCCGCACCGGGGGCGCTGTCTGTAACCTTGTCACCCGCGGAGCCTTCCATGCCGTACAGAGCCGTGTTGATCCCGGTGAGGACCAATTCTTTAAATCCCTGATTTATCAGGCTCTCCGCCTCTTTTATAATCTCTTCTTTTGCCCGGCTTCTCACCGCGCCTCTCGCATAGGGTATGATGCAATAGGAACAAAACCTGTTGCAGCCCTCCTGGACCTTGATAAACGCCCTGGTCCTGGAATCCATGGAGGTGATAATGCCGGTCTCTTCATATTCCGTCAGCTGTTCCCACTTTCTGATATGGCATTCGACGCCCTTTGCCGCGGCATACTCCTCGATGTAATCGGGCAGCCTGTTCTTTTCGTTTGTCCCCGCCACGATATTTACCCCTTCAATATTTTTCGCCTCGTCGGGACTTACCTGGGCGTAACAGCCGATGACGGCGGTAATGCTGCCGGGGTTGATCTTCTTGACCCGCCGGATAAACTGCCTCGATTTTCTGTCGGACAATCCTGTGACGGTGCAGGTGTTGATCACATAAACATCCGCGAGCTCGTCCTCTCCGACCACCTCATATCCCCGCTGAAGAAATTTCTCCTTCAGCGCCTGGGTCTCATATTGATTCACCTTGCATCCAAGGGTGTGAAATGCTATTTTCATAATATGTTTTGCTTTCCTTCTGCCTTTTATAGTTTATATTTTTATTATTTTCCTTCGCTTTATCCCATTGTAGCAGTTTCTCTTTTTTCTGTAAATCTTTCAAAATATTTCGAATTGTTAAATCATTCTCAACATGTTAGAATAAAGCTGTCAATACTGTCCAAAAAATGGTAAAGGGAGGTCATATGATGAAAAAACGAATGGCATTCAGTGTTTTGCTGATCACGATCCTTGTCCTTGGCAGCTTTGGTTTTTCATTCGGAGCAAATTCTTACACCGTTCAGGCAGGCGACGTGCTCTGGAAAATCGCCGAACAGTATCAAACCACCTATCAGGAACTCGCAAAATTTAACCAGATCGGCAATCCCAATCTGATCTACGTGAATCAGGTGATTCAAATCCCGGATCAAAATCCCGCAGAGCCGGGCAAACCTGTGGAAAAGCCTGCTTCTGAGCCCGAGGCTGTTGTTCCGACACCTCAGATCTCAGCGGACACGATCCTGGAAAACGGCACTATTTACACCGTCGATGATAAAAACACCGTAGCGGATGCAATCGCCCTGAAGGACGGCAAGATCCTCTATGTGGGAACGAAGTCGGGCGCCGAAGCTTACAGGGGAAGCGCTACCCAAGTCGTTGATCTGAAGGGGAAAACCGTGATGCCCGGCTTTATCGACGGACATGTTCACGCACCCGGCACCGCCCTGACGGAGCTGTATGACATTTACCTCTACGATTCGCTTACCAAGGAAGCTACATTGACAGCGATCAAAGATTTCATCGACGCCCATCCGGAAATGGATGTATATTGGGGCTCCGGCTACTCCCTGGGCATCAGCGACGATCCCAAAGGCCCGAAGGCTGAATGGCTGGATGAAATCTGCGCGGACAAACCGATCATCTTAACTTCCAATGACGGCCACAACAGATGGCTGAACACAAAGGCCCTCCAGATGAACGGAATCACGAAGGACACGCCGAACCCGGCGGGAGGCCGGGTACATAAAGACCCTGTCACCGGCGAACCCTGGGGGAACCTCACCGACGCCTCTTCCCTGCTCACAATGAAGCAGTCCTACACGAAAGAGCAGGAAGCCACGGCCCTGAAATCCTTTGTGGAAACCATGAACGGCTGGGGATATACCAGTATCATGTCCATCGCCCCCATTGACGTGGACCCGGCCAGGTATATCGATTTGGAAAAGAAAGGCGAGCTGAGCCTGCGCGTCAACCTGGCGGGTCTGATCGACAACGATACGCCCTTTGATCCCCAGCTTCAGGCGCTGGTTGACATGAAAAAGCAGTTTGAGACCGACTTGATCGACGTGACGACGGCGAAATACTTTGCCGACGGCGTCGTGGAGGGAACCACCGCATATCTGCTCCAGCCCTATGATAAAGCAGCCGGACTTGATTCGGACTATGTATCCGAATTTTACTGGGATCCCGATCAGCTGAACCAGTATTTCGACAAGACCATGAAGGCAGGCTTCCAGATCCACGTCCATTCCATCGGCGACGCGGCTACGAAAAAGGTCCTTGATTCTCTGGAATACGCTCAGGAACAGAATCCGACCATCAAAGCCAGAAATGCCATCACCCACCTTCAGGTGGTTGACGACGCCGATAAGCCGAGATTCGGCCAGCTGGGAATCATCGCGGTCCTTCAGCCTTACTGGCACCTCAAAGAACCGGAATGGTACGATTATGTGGACAGCGCCGTTCTGGGAGAGGAACGCGCCTATAAGGAGTATCCTGTGAAATCCCTTCTGGATAACGGAGCGCTCCTGACCGCTTCCGGCGACTATCCGGTTTCCCCGGTCAACAACCCGTTCTGGGCAATTGAATGCGGCGTTACCAGAAACCTGGAAAACGCGGAGTATTACGGAGTTGACGATATCACCAACATGGATGACCCGAAATGGCTGCTGAATCCGGCGGAGCGGGTTTCCGTCCTGGATATGGTCAGGGCATACACCATCAACGGCGCCTATGAGCTGTACCGTGAAAAGACCGTTGGCTCCCTTGAAAACGGCAAATTCGCCGACATGATCATCGTCGATCAGGACATCTTCAAAGTAAATCCCGTGGATATCGACAAGACCAAGGTACTGGCTACGATCTTCAATGGGAAGGTTGTCTCCGGAGAATATTAATATAAGGATCAATATTATTTAATATCGTTTTAAGCTGTAAACGCGCGCCTCGGCATCTGCCTAGCGCGCGTTTATAATGTCTGTACTCATATTTTGGGGTTTGAATCATATCTTTATATCAAATAGTGTTTCCTGGGGGTAAATCCATTGAAGCTGAATAGAAAAAGGCTGAAATTTTTCAGATACCTGCATCCGGGGCTGATGAAGCTGATCGTTATCCTTCTTATCCTTCTGGCTGCGGTATTGTCTGTTTTTTTGATCAGGTCGATACCCGCCTATCTCCCTGTATTAAACGCCGATGCTGATAAGGGCTCCATCAAGTGGGTCGATTTTGACGTGCCCTATGACCTCCTGGAAAAGACCATGCATATGGATATCGAATCCTACGAGACGGAAACCCATTTGAAATGGACAGAGCTCCTCGCCTATCTGGGCGCCAAATACGGCGGAAACTTCAAGCTTTATAAAGCCAAGGACCTGGATGATCTGGCAGCGCGCCTCAACCGTGGGGAATCCATCGAGGCGATCACAGAGAATATGAAGAGCTACGACTATTATAATAAGGCTTATTCGGCGGTTCTGGGGGGATTTCTGGGGGAGTATGAAATACAGGAGCCTGTGGAGTCCGAAACGGGTGGGAGCATCGTCTGGGAATCGAAATACGGTTTGAAAGCCTTTTCTCCGATCCCCGCAGGATACTGGTATTCCGACTTTGACGATTTCGGCGCCGGGAGGGACTACGGCTTTAAGAGAAAGCATTTTGGCCACGACCTGATGGTGGGCGTGGGCACGCCCGTCCTGTCCATCGAAAGCGGAATCGTCGAAGCGATGGGCTGGAATCAGTACGGCGGATGGCGCGTCGGGATACGGAGCTTTGACAAGAAGCGTTACTATTATTACGCCCACATGCGAAAGGACCGTCCTTACAGCGCCGGACTGTATGTAGGCAAAGCGGTAAAAGCCGGCGATGTCATCGGGTATACCGGAAGGACGGGATACAGCAGAAAGGAAAATGTAAACAATATCGATACGCCTCATCTTCACGTTGGAATGCAGCTCATCTTTGACGAGAAGCTGAAGGACAGCCCGAATCAGATCTGGGTCGATATGTACGCTATCAGCAAGCTTCTTTTAAAAAACAAATGCCCGGTATATAAGGACGAGGAAACAAAGGAATATTACCGCAAATATGATTTCACGGAGCCCAGCTATTTCCTGGAAACGGAAAATATGAAGGACAGCGCCCACAAGGCAGAGGCGGCGCTTCTTTCTTCCGCCGCGCCGGAGGGCAGCATTCCCCTCCCGGTAGTCATGTATCACGGACTGGTAAAGGAGTCCCGCTACCAAAACAATTTTTTTATCAACCCAAAGCAGTTTGAAAAGGATCTGAAATATCTGAAAGAAAACGGATATACGCCGATCCTCGTCCGGGATCTGATCGCCTATGTGGACAACGGTACGCCTTTGCCGGAACGGCCGGTGCTCATCACCTTCGACGACGGTTTTTACAGCAGCTATCTCTACGCCTATCCCCTACTCAGGGAATACGATATGAAGGCGGTGGTCGCCGTAATCGGAAAGTTCACCGACAAGGCCTCCCTGACGAAGGACAAAAACCCTTACTATTCTTATCTGACATGGGATGAGATCAAAGAACTGAGCAACTCAGGCTACGTGGAAATACAAAACCATTCCTACGATATGCACAATAATAACTATAAACGCCGGGGCGCCATGCAGAATTCAGGAGAAAGCCTGGAGCATTACCGCCAGGTATTGAACGAGGATGTGGGATCGATGCAGGATAAGCTGTATGAGGTGACCGGGAAACGGCCCACAGCCTTTGCCTATCCATATGGATATGTCAGCGACAGCTCCAAAGAAATTCTGAAGGAGCTGGGGATCCGCTCGACCTTCAGCTGTATGGAGGGAATCAATTACATCACAAGGGACCCTGACTGTCTTTACCGGCTGAAGCGCGTCAACAGGACTCCCGAGAAATCCAGCGAAGCGTTTTTCAAAGTCATAGCTCCAGCTCATACATCGTCATAGCGATTGCCGCCATTCCGGCGGTCTCCGTCCGCAGGATGGTTTTTCCGAGAGATACGCTCTTTGCTCCCGCTTTTATGAGAGCTTCCGCCTCTTTTTCAGAGAACCCTCCTTCCGGGCCGATGACGACAGCCCCATTCCCGGGCTTTCCTTCAATTTGTCTCAGGCAATCCTTTATGGTGAGGTTTTCTTCATTTTCATAAG
>DAITKX010000013.1:37157-46914 GCA_036835995.1 Bacillota bacterium
AGGAAAGAGAATCAATTCATATTCACCCAGTGCATTAAGCATTTCCTGAAACGACATTTTCTTTTGAACCTGAGGGATAATACCCCTCTTGCACTGCTTTACCGCCTCATCCGCAACCTTTTGCCACCGTTCAATCTTCTTATGAAAATTCCCATGATCCACCACCACCGACCTGCCCGTAAATACCGGCACGATGGAATAGACTCCCAGCTCCACTGTTTTCTGAATGATCGTCTCCATCTTCCCCTGCTTTGGCACTCCCTGAAACAGGGTTAGCTTCAGATCCGGCTCCCGGGCAAATTTCTGCTTGTCTGTGATCGTTCCTTCGATGTAGTCCTTTCCGATCTCCGAAATCACCACGGTATATTCAAATTCCACCGTATCGGAAACGGTAATGGAATCGCCGACTCCAAGGCGGAGCACCTTCGTCATGTGCTTCCGATCGTCCGGGTCCGTGATTCGAACGGTGCTGTCCATCACGTTATGGCGGTCCACAAAAAATCTGCTCATAAACTCTCCTTTACAACTGTGCGGCGATGGCGCACCATTCCCCTTCTTCCAGTACCTCCAGCACCTTAAACCCGCATTCCTCTATTGTTGCTTCCACCTGTTTCCGCTTTTCGATCAGGATCCCCGATGAAATGTAGATGCTTTTCCCCTTCAAATGAGCCGCGACGTCTTTTGAAAGCATCATCACCAGATCCGCCATCAGGTTTGCCACGACGATATCCGCCTGCATGTCCAGCCCTTTGGTCAGATCCCCTTCCCTTACCGTTATCTTATCGGGCAGGCCGTTCAGCCGGACATTTTCCCTTGACACCTCAACGGCAACGGGATCGATATCCACCCCAAGGACATCTTTTGCACCCAGAAGCGCGGCGGAAATGGAGAGGATTCCCGAGCCGCAGCCCACATCCAGAACGGTATCCTTCGATCCTTCGATGTACTTTTCCAGGAGCTTTACGCAAAGAGACGTGGTAGGGTGAGTCCCTGTCCCGAATGCCATGCCCGGATCGATCTCGATCACAAGCTCATCCTCCTGGGGCTCGTACTCCTCCCAGGTCGGCTTGACCACGATGCGGCCGGTGATTTTAGCGGGCTTAAAATATTCCTTCCAGTTATCCTTCCAGTCGGAATCATCCACAGCTTTCCACACCATCTCCGAACCGTATTTCCCCTGAAGCTGTCCGAGAAGCCGGCGGCCCTCCTCCGACTCTTCCAGATAGAAAACAACGCTGGTCCGGACATGTTCAAGCTCCATCAGGCTTTCATCGATATAGTCCCAATCATATGTATTTTTTTTATTCATCAGGTCCCGAAAATCCCGGGCGTCCTCAATAGCAAAACCCGCTATCCCCATATCCATGAGAATACAGGTCAGCGGGTCGATATTTTCCTGTGATGTGAAAATTTTTACTTCTATATATTGCATTCTTATTTAAAGATCTCCCTCATCGTGTCTGCAAACTTTTTCCTTTTGGTATATCCGTCGGTGTTGAGGGTCTCTCCGAACTTGTTGATAAGCTTTTTCTGCTCTCCCGTCAGCTTGGTCGGCACCTCAAGAACCACTTTTACATAGAGATCTCCGACCTTTGAGGAACGTAGGGACTTGATTCCCTTCCCCTTAAGACGGAATACGGTTTCAGGCTGCGTGCCTGCCGGAATTTTGTAGGAGACCTTTTCCTTCAAGGTCGGAACGACGATATCGTCTCCAAGGGCCGCCTGGCTGAACGTAATGGGTATTTCCAGCCACAGGTCGGTGCCCCGCCGTGTGAATAAAGAATGGGGCTGAACGGATATGACCACATAGAGATCCCCGTTGGGGCCTCCGTTGGCGCCGGGCTCTCCCTGTCCTTTGATGGAAATCACGGAATCGTTGTCAACGCCTGCCGGAATATCCACGGAAATCGTAACGGTCTTTCTGACGTTCCCCGTGCCGCCGCACGCGTGGCAGGGATTTTCATTCACCTCTCCGGCGCCGCCGCACTTGTCGCAGGTCTGGACGTTGGAAAACTGCCCGAAGGGCGTCCTCTGGGTCGTGCGGATCTCTCCGGTACCGCCGCACTTTTGACAGGTGACCTTGCTGGAGCCTTTTTCCGCACCGCTGCCGCCGCAGCTTTCGCAGGCCACGTTCTTGTTGATCTGAATCTGCTTCTTCGTACCGAAAGCCGCTTCCTCAAAGGTGATGCTGATGCCCTTCTGCAGATCCTGGCCTTTTCTCGGGCCGTTTCTTCTTCTTGCATTGTTCTGGCCGAAACCGCCGCCGAACATGCCTCCAAACAGGTCGCCGAATATATCTTCAAAACCGCCGAAGCCTCCGTTGAAACCGCCGCCGAAACCGGCGCTGGGATCAACTCCCGCGTGGCCGAACCGATCGTATTTATCCTTCTTCTGAGGGTCAGAAAGTATGCTGTAAGCTTCGTTTACTTCTTTAAACTTTTCTTCCGCGGCCTTGTCTCCCGGGTTTCGGTCCGGATGATACTCCATGGCCTTTTTTCGAAAGGCTTTTTTTATCTCATCCTCCGATGCGCCCTTTTTCAGTCCAAGGACCTCATAAAAATCTCGTTTTTCTGCCATCAATGAAACCCTCTCTTACTAGCTTTTTGCGGTACGCCCCCCAAGGTGCGTACCGCAAAATTATACTTCTTTTATTGAATGCCGTCAACTACCTCTATTTGTCGTCGTCGACTACCTCGTAATCCGCATCCACTACATTGTCCGGTTTTGGTTCCGAGTCACCCTGATCGGCGCTTCCGCCTGTTCCGCCCATGCCTCCCATGTTCGGGTCAAAGCCTCCGGCTCCGCCCTGTGCCTGCTGTGACTGCTGATACATCTTCGCAGAGATCGTGTGGAATTCTTCCGTCAGAGCGTCCGTCTTTTCCTTGATCTCCTCCATGTTGTTCCCTTCAAGAGCCTTGGATAACGCGTCCTTCGCGCCCTCGATCTTCGACTTTTCATCTTCGCTCAGGTTTGCGCCGATTTCTTTTATGGATTTTTCGGTTTCATAGACGAGAGTTTCAGCCCTGTTTCTGATTTCGACCTCTTCCTTCTTCTTTTTGTCCTCTTCCGCATATTGCTCTGCTTCTTTGACCTTCTGCTTGATTTCGTCGTCGGAAAGCTTGGTCGAGGAGGTGATGGTAATCCTCTGCTCCTTGCCGGTGCCCAGATCCTTAGCGCTTACGTTTACAATGCCGTTGGCGTCGATATCAAAGGTAACCTCGATCTGAGGGATGCCGCGAGGGGCCGGCGGAATTCCGGAAAGCTGGAACCTGCCGAGGGTTATGTTCCCTGATGCCATCTCTCTTTCACCCTGCATTACGTGGATGTCCACCGCCGACTGGTTGTCTGCCGCAGTGGAGAATATCTGGCTCTTCTTTGTCGGGATCGTCGTATTTCTTTCGATCAGCCTTGTGGCGACGCCGCCCAATGTTTCGATGGACAGCGACAGCGGGGTTACGTCAAGGAGCAGCACGTCCTTTACTTCTCCGGTCAGCACGCCGGCCTGGACCGCAGCGCCGATAGCCACGCACTCGTCGGGATTGATTCCCTTAAACGGGTCTTTACCGGTAATTTTTTTCACTGCCTCCTGGACGGCCGGAATTCTTGTGGAGCCGCCCACCAGAATTACCTTTGCAAGGTCGTTGGTGGTGACGCCGGCGTCTGCCATGGCCTTTTTCATCGGTTCGATGGTCCTTTCCACCAGATGGCCGGTGAGCTGGTCAAATTTCGCCCTGGTGATGTCCATGTTCAAATGGAGCGGTCCATCCTGATTCACTGTGATGAACGGAAGGTTGATATTCGTCGTCTGTGAGCTGGAAAGCTCTTTCTTTGCTTTTTCCGCAGCTTCCTTCAACCTCTGGTGCGCCATCTTGTCTTTTCTCAAATCGATGCCGTTTTCCTTCGCAAAGCTGTCTGCGATAAAGTTGATCAGAACCTCGTCGAAGTCGTCTCCGCCGAGTCTGGTGTCTCCGTTTGTGGCAAGCACTTCAAATACGCCGTCTCCCAGTTCGAGAACAGATACGTCGAAGGTACCGCCGCCCAGGTCGTACACTAAGATCTTGTGATGGGACTGATCTTTGTCAAGGCCGTAAGCAAGGGACGCCGCAGTAGGCTCGTTGATGATCCTCTTGACGTCAAGCCCCGCGATCTTTCCCGCGTCTTTAGTCGCCTGCTTCTGGCTGTCTGTGAAGTATGCGGGAACGGTAATGACCGCTTCCGTGACCTTTTCACCGAGATAGCTTTCCGCATCGGTCTTTAGCTTTGTAAGGATCATTGCGGAAATATCCTGAGGTGTGTATGTTTTTCCATCTATTTCAACCTTGTGGTCGGTTCCCATATATCTCTTTATGGAAGCGATCGTCCGGTCAGGGTTGGTGATAGCCTGTCTCTTCGCAGTCTCACCCACCAGTCTTTCTCCGTTCTTGGCGAAACCGACTACCGACGGGGTTGTTCTGTTACCCTCGGCATTGGCGATTACCACCGGCTCCCCGCCTTCCAGAACGGCTACGCATGAGTTTGTTGTTCCTAAGTCAATTCCTATTACTTTACCCATTGTAATATCCTCCTAATTTGTTTTATTGTCTAATCGATTTTACTCCGGTATTCTTTTGAATATCTGCCTTCTTCATTTGCAAGCGCCGCCCTGGTCATTCCGCCACTTTTACCATGGCGGGACGGACGACCTTTTTATTCAGTAAATACCCCTTTTGCAATACTTGTGTGACCTTTCCGCTTTCATATTCCACCGAATTTTCGGTGAGCACCGCGTGATGGAAATTCGGATCAAACTGTTCCCCTATCGCTTTAATTTCCTCAACTCCGCTTTTTTCCAGCACTCCTTTAAACTGTTTAAAGATCATGTTCATGCCTTCGGCAAAGCTTTCGCTGCTGTCGCTGTGTTGGAGCGCCCTTTCGAAATTATCTATTACATCAAGCAATTCTACTACGAGTTTCTCGTTAGCATATGCATAAATGTCGCCTTTCTCTTTCTCCACTCTTCTTTTGAAATTTTGAAAATCTGCGGCCAGCCTCAGATACCGGGTGTTCAGTTCTTCCTCTTCCTGAGTCGCCTGCTCTTCGCCGTCTACCGCGTCCGGCTCCTTTTCTTCCCCCTCCGACGCCTCAAATTTCTGTTCTTTATCGATTGTCTGGGCATCGTCGGGTATCTTTTTCTTATTTGTCGCCATCGTCATCTTTTCCTCCCGTTATTTTAAATGTCTGATTTATGTTATCCGTGATATATTCAATGATTGAGGTCACTTCGTCGTATTTCATCCTGGTGGGGCCGATGACCCCGAGCTTTCCTACCAGCTTTCCATTGATATGGTAAGTCGCCGTGATCAGGCTGCAGTCTTTCATGACATCCTCGGAGTTTTCTGCTCCGATGGTGATAATTACCCCGTTTTCCCTGTTCAGCAGCACATCGGTAAAGTGCTTCTTTTGATTGATCATCTCCAGAAATACTTTGGCTTTTTCGATATCATTATATTCCGGAATGGAGAAGATATTTGTAAGCCCATCCATAAACAGCTCTACATTGAGCATATTCTCCAGCGTGCTGATAAAATTCGGCCTGATGTTCTCTACAAGGCTGCTCATCGCTGCGATGTCCGACTCAAAATTCCTGATGATTTCCGACTTCAGAATGTCGCTCAGGCTTTTTCCCTTATAGTTGTATGTCATAACCTTTGATAGCAGCGTAAGGTTTTCTTCCGTGTAGGGCACCTTCATCTTGATGGCTGTATTGGACACCTTTCCGCTTTCCGTTACGATCATCAAAACGACGGTCGCCTCGTCCACTGGCATGAAGTTGATGTATTTCAGCCTGTTGGACTCCTGATTCGGCGTGATCGCAAAGGACGTCAGATTGGTGAGCTCCGACAACAGGGACGCCACATGCTGAATCGTCCGGTCCAGCTCGGTGACATTTTTCTTGATCTTTTCCTCGATGATGTGCTTTTCTTCTTCCGGCAGCTCATATCTCTGCATCAGGTTGTTCACGTATAACCGGTAAGCCTTGTCGGAAGGCACTCTGCCCGCCGAAGTATGTGGATGCGTCAAAAACCCCATCTCCTCCAGATCCGACATTTCATTTCGGATGGTAGCGGGGCTGATTCCCATATCAAGTTTTTTGGAAAGAGTTCTCGAACCGATGGGCTCAGCGGAACGTATGAAGTCTCCCACAATCGCTTGCAGTATTCTTAATTTTCTTTCCGATAAATTCATATCTATCACCATTTTTTAACGGTTTACAGCAATTTGTGCCTTAAGCTTGTTAGCACTCTTGATTGGTGAGTGCTAATTCATACTTTAAATTTAACACTGTTGTACTGCAATGTCAACAGTGTTTTCTAAAATAAATGTAAAATTTTTTCCATAAAACTTCCGGCCCACTGATCGAAATCTTTACCTCACCTTTTAGTCTGTCGATATTAATCGGTTCGGTATGTATTATATCTACCTTATATGCTATAATTTAAACATATCAAAAAAAAATTATTATAAAAAAGGAGCAAGGCAAAATGAAAAGCAAAGTCATCATAACCATCGCACGGCAGTATGGAAGCGGAGGCCGGGAAGTCGGCGAAAAGCTTGCGGCAAAACTGAATATTCCGTTTTATGACAAGGCCCTGCTCTTGCTGGCGGCAAAGGAGAGCGGTATCGATCAGAAGCTGTTTGATTCCGCGGACGAGAACAGGACAAACAGTTACTGGTCAATGGCTGCCGGAGCCGTCAATCTTTACGGCAACGGCGTCTCATATTATAACGAAATGCCCATGAATGACCATCTCTTTCTGATTCAGTCAAACATCATCAGACAGCTGGCTTCCGCAGGCTCCTGCGTCATCGTCGGACGCTGCGCAGATTACATTCTGCAGGATGACCCGCATATGGTTCCGGTTTTCATCCACTCCGGCGAACAGGACAGGCTGAGCCGCGTGATCCATACCTACGGTGTTCCGGAAAAGAATGCGAAGGATGTCATGATCAAAACGGACAAGCGACGGGCGGCTTATTACAACTATTATTCCGGCGAAAAGTGGGGCCGGGCGAACAATTATGACCTTTCCATCAATTCCGGGGCGTCAGGCATCGACGGAGCTGTAGATCTGATCATAAAATTCGCCGAATTAAAGTTCCGGGAATCGTAATGACCCACCGATAGAGGAAATCGAAAAGCGCATTGTATCTGCGCGCCACCCCAGGCCTTGAAAAGATCCAGACTGCCATGACCGCGATCAAGGTCAGAGTTAAATAAGAAAGAACATCCTGTCCGAAGACGCCTCCGAAGCGCTTCACAACATATCTGACTGCGATATGAAGCACATAAACTTCCATGGTGTTCTGCCCGATGAGGGACAAAAAAGTTCTGCCTCTGGGGAGAAGGTTGATAAAAGTAAAAATCCATGCTATGGAAATCAATGAAATGACGATTCTTACCCCGACTCCCTGGCCGCCTGTCAGTCCCGTGGAAGCATAAGAGGATTTCATGTAAAGGGCTGACAGAGGAATGATTCTGTGCAAAGCCACATAGGCGGTCAGGCCGATCAATGCCGCCAATAAAAGGATACCCGCCGCTTTTGGTATTTTCCTGAGCCTTTCGATCCAATCTCCCTTGAAGTAATATCCCAGCAGGAAGAACGGAAGAAAACTGAAGGTCCTGCCGAGGGAAAGGGTGGAATCCAAAGGGGGAACAAATCCTGCCGTCAGCGAAACAACAACGCTGATTGGCAGGATATATTTTATTCTGACCAGATCCTTCAGCAAAAACCGGTACGCGAACAGCGTGAGAAGATACCAGAGCGCCATGGTCGGGAGGGTGAAATCCAGATGCGCATGCCCGAACAGGAGATACCTGATGCAAAACATGACCGGCATAAGCACGAGGTAAGGAAACAGAAAATTCTGAAATGAAGTCCGCCTGCACTTGTCCAGATTCCTTGAAAAATACCCCGATACGAACAGAAATCCCTGCATAATATACGAGAAGGATATCATGTAAACGATCCCGCCGAATGTGGGCACCGCAAAAGACCCGCTCACCCGGAAATAGTGCGCGATCACCACGGAAAAGATAAGGGTCGCTTTTAAATTGTCAAAGAGATAATCTCTGTCATTCATCTATTTTGCCCATCCAAACGATGTTTGTACGGCTTTTTTCCAGCCTTTCAGCAATTCTTCCCGAACCGCGGATTCCATATCAGGTTCAAACACCCTGGAGATCCGCCAATTCTCCAGGACTTCCTCTTTGCTCTTCCAGTAACCTGAGGCAAGGCCCGCGAGATACGCGGCTCCCTGAGCTGTGGTTTCAACCGATATGGGTCTTTTTACCGGCACGTTGATGATGTCGGACTGAAACTGCATCAGGAAGTTATTGGCGCAGGCCCCTCCGTCAACCTTCAGTGAGGACAGCTTGATTTCAGAATCCTCTTCCATAGCCGCGAGAACGTCATTGGACTGGTAGGCGAGAGATTCCAGCGCCGCCCTGACGATATGATATTTATTGGAGCCGCGGGTCAGGCCCACGATGGTTCCCCTCGCATAAGGGTCCCAGTACGGAGCCCCCAGACCCACAAAAGCCGGAACAAGATAGACGCCCCCGGTGTCCTCCACTTTTCGGGCCATCCATTCGGAGTCCGCCGAATTGTCAAGCAGCCTCATCTCATCGCGAAGCCATTGGATCGCGGCTCCCGCTACGAACACGGAGCCCTCCAGAGCGTAATTTACCGTTCCGTCCATTCCCCAGGCAATGGTAGTAATCAGGCCGCTTCGAGAGAATACGGGCCTTGTTCCCGTATTCATCAATAAGAAGCAGCCGGTGCCATATGTATTTTTCGCTTCGCCTTCTGTGAAGCAGGCCTGGCCGAAAAGGGCCGCCTGCTGGTCTCCCGCCGCTCCCGCGATGGGAATCTCTCCCCCGAAGATCCTGCTGTCCGTCATGCCGTATATCATGCTTGAGGACACCGGCTCCGGCAGGATGTCCCGGGGAATATCCAGCTCATCCAAAATTTCCTGATCCCACTTCAGGGTATTGATGTTAAACAGCATGGTTCGGGAAGCGTTGGAATAATCCGTGATGTGCACCTTTCCCATGGTAAGCTTCCAGATCAGCCAGGTTTCGATGGTCCCAAACAGAAGCTCTCCCCTTTCGGCGCGATCTCGGGCCCCTTCCACGTTTTCCAGGATCCAGCGGATCTTGGTGGCGGAAAAATACGCGTCGATGGGCAGCCCGGTCTTTTTCCTGAACTTTTCTTCCAATCCTTTTTCCTTCAAGGCGTCGCAGTATTCGGCGGTGCGCCTGCACTGCCATACGATGGCGTTGCAGACGGGCAGACCTGTTTTTTTATCCCAGACTACGGTAGTCTCTCTTTGGTTGGTGATGCCAATGGCTTCAATATTTTGGCAGCCGGCGTTGATCTTATACATCGCCTCCTGGGCGACTCCGATCTGAGTGGACCATATTTCCATGGCGTCATGCTCGACCCAGCCCGGTTTCGGATAGATCTGAGTAAACTCCTTTTGCGCAATGCTGACGATCTCGCCTTTTTTATTGTAAAGGATGCAGCGGGAGCTGGTAGTCCCCTGATCCAGCGCCATGATATACTTTTCCATCCTGTAAATTCCCTCCGGTTACTTCCCGAATCTTTTTACTTGACGACGATTCTCTTCTTTTTCTATCTCCTGGGCTTTGGCAGCCTGTTCCTTCACTTGCTCCTGAACCGGCTGAACCTGCTCGCTCCCTGCCTCTTCTTCGGAA
>DAITKX010000014.1:0-2801 GCA_036835995.1 Bacillota bacterium
GACGCATTGAATAAATACGGGCGCGATCTGGTGCAGATGGCCCGGGAAGGCAAGCTGGATCCCGTCATCGGCAGGGATTCGGAAATCCGGCATACCATACAGATCCTTTCCCGGAGGACGAAGAACAACCCGGTCCTCATCGGAGAGCCCGGGGTCGGAAAGACCGCTGTGGTGGAGGGTCTCGCCCAGAGAATTCTCAACGGCGACGTTCCCGAGGGGCTGAAGGATAAGACTATTTACGCCCTGGATATGGGCGCCCTCATCGCCGGCGCGAAATTCCGGGGAGAGTTTGAGGAAAGGCTGAAGTCCGTGCTGAATGAGATCGAAAAGTCGGAAGGCAGGGTCATTCTGTTCATCGACGAGATCCACAACATCGTCGGAGCGGGAAAGGCCGAGGGCGCCATGGACGCGGGAAATCTGCTGAAACCGAAACTGGCCAGGGGAGAGCTTCATTGCATCGGCGCCACAACCCTGGATGAATACAGGAAAAACATTGAAAAGGACGCGGCTCTGGAGAGAAGATTTCAAAAGATCCTCGTGGAGCAGCCTACGGTGGAGGATACTATTTCGATCCTGCGGGGTCTGAAAGAGCGGTTTGAGATCCACCATGGCGTCAGAATCACCGACAACGCCCTCATTGCGTGCGCGACGCTGTCGGACCGGTACATCAGCGACCGGTTTCTCCCGGATAAGGCCATCGACCTTATGGATGAAGCCGCTTCCAAGATCCGCACGGAAATCGACAGCATGCCTGCGGAGCTGGATGAGATCGCAAGAAAGATCATGCAGCTTGAGATAGAAAAACAGGCCCTGGGCAAGGAAACGGACAACAGCTCCAAGTCGCGGCTGACCCATATCGAGCAGGAGCTGTCGGATCTGAAGGATCAGAACTCCGCCATGAGAGCCCAGTGGGAAAACGAAAAGAAGTCCATCACGGAGCTGAAGGCGACGAAACAGCAGCTTGAGGAAGTCAAGCTGCAGATTGAAGACGCCGAGAGAAAATACGATTTGGAAAAGCTTGCAAAGCTGAAATATGGAACCCTGCCCGAGCTGGAAAAGAAATTGGAAGCCGAGATGGAGATCAACGAGGACGCCAAAGAGAAACGGCTTTTGAAGGAAGAGGTCACTGAGACGGAAATCGCGGAAGTGGTTTCCCAGTGGACCGGCATTCCGGTCAGCCGGCTCGTGGAAGCGGAGAGAGAAAAACTGCTGCGGCTGGGGGAAACGCTCCATAAGAGGGTGATCGGCCAGGATGACGCTGTCACTGCGGTGGCAGAGGCGGTGCTCCGGGCGAGAGCAGGGCTGAAGGACGCCACCAGGCCCATCGGCTCCTTTATCTTCCTTGGCCCCACGGGAGTCGGCAAGACCGAGCTTGCAAAAGCCCTTTCGGAAGCCCTGTTCGATACGGAAAAGAACATGATCCGGATCGATATGTCCGAATACATGGAGCGCCTCCCGGATATGTGGGCTACGATGAGGGGGGACAGCTTACCGAAGCGGTCCGTCGAAGGCCCTACAGCGTTATCCTCTTTGATGAAATCGAAAAAGCGCATCCGGACGTATTCAACATCCTGCTCCAGCTGCTGGACGACGGCAGGCTCACCGACAATCAGGGCAGGACCGTAGACTTTAAGAACACCATCGTTATCATGACCTCCAACATCGGCAGCCCATACCTGATCGAGAATATTTCCCAGGATGGGACCATTTCCGACGAGGTGAAGGAAACGGTGGAGAACGAAATGAAGCGCTATTTCAGACCGGAATTTTTAAACCGTATCGACGACGTCGTAATCTTTTCGCCCCTTACCGAGGAGCAGATCATAAAGATCATCGATATCGCAATGGTTCAGATACAGGAAAAGCTTACGGAAAGAAATATCACTGTGACCCTGACCGATTCCACAAAGCGGTATATCGCCCAGGAGGCCTACTCTCCGGCTTATGGAGCAAGGCCGGTCAAGCGGTATCTGCAGAAGCATATTGAAACGGAGATTGCTTCAAAGATTATAAAAGGCGAGGTAAGCGACGGTGAGAATATCACCATCGATATCAAAAACGAAGGATTGAGCTTCTAAATAAGGCTATCCAATATAAGATGCAGGCTCTTGCGGTTTTTCGCCGACAAGGACCTGTATTTTTTAATTATTTCTGCTTCATCCTCATTTAATTCATATGAATCGGTCCTTTCGATCCTGCGGCAAACCTCGGTATTTCCGACCAGATAGTCTATCGAGGTGTCAAAATAAGCGGCAAGCTGTTTCAATGTTGCGATATCAGGTTCGTAAATGCCGTGCTCATAGCTGTGAATGCTTTGCTGTGTAATTCCCAGTTGATTTGCAAGTTTTTCTTGACTTAAACGTGCTTTTTCACGCAATTTCTTTAAATTTTTCATCGAATTATCACCTCTGATCCCATTTTAGCAAGCCAGGGTCGCATTTCATAAAATGTTTTTCTTTTATTTACAACAAGAAAAACTTGTTATATAATACATCCAGTGCCATTACTAGTATAATCAGCATTTTTCATATTACTCAACCAATAGAACGAAAAGCCGATAAAGCTTCGAGGAAAAAGTTTTGAACCAGCGCACCGTACAAAGGGATACCGACCGGGCAACCGATCACAATGAATTTTTTTATCATCTTTTTCAGCACTCCACGATCGGGCAGGTGGTGGTAAATAAGAATATGGATATTCTGTTTGCAAACGACCAGGTCTTCTGCTGCTTTCAGTCAGAACCCAGGGATGTTGCCGGACTGTCTTTCGGAGCTGCATTCCGCTGTATGAAGCTCCGGCAT
>DAITKX010000014.1:2867-5861 GCA_036835995.1 Bacillota bacterium
CTCTTTTCAGTCAGAACGCCGCAGAGTGAGAAAATGGTTTCAGCTGAGCGGCGGAAAAATGACCTGGCAGGGAGAGCAGTATGCGGTGATGGCGCTTATCGATATCTCCGAAATGAAACAAAAAGAGAGGCATTTAAAGACAAAGCTCACCCTTGACCTTGCTACCGGAACGCTGAATAAAACCTGTCTGATGGATTCTCTGAGACAGATGATGGAGCCGGGCAGGGCCGGAGGCGATTTCACCATCTGCATGATAGATTTTGATCACTTCAAGCTGATCAACGACCGGTACGGACATTTGATGGGAGACAAGGTCCTGGAGGTATTCTCCAGCATCGCCCACAGCCATATACGGGGCAATGATCTGATCGGAAGATATGGAGGAGAGGAATTTATCTTTATCTTTCGTGAGGTCGATGAGGAACAGGCTTTACAGATACTGAAGCGGATCCACGGGGAGCTTGAGCAATACTTCTCTACGGAAATAGAAATCCCGGTGACCTTCAGCGCGGGGGCGATATCTGTGGGAGTGGTAAACGGACAGATTCATTATACAGACCTGATCGGCAGCGTTGACAAGAGGCTTTATCAGGCCAAAAGGCTGGGGAAGGGAAGGGCCGTAAGCAGCGCGGGCGAGACCGTATTCACAAGCTTCGGCTTGGAGCCGGAAATCGGTTCGGAAGAGGTTTTATAAAAAGGAAGCGATTCTACAAAAAAATAGGAAAGAGCGGAAGTTTAGCCCCCGCTCTTTTTTATCCTATGTATATGAGTGATTGATCTTTTGTTTACTTGCTGTTTACTTGTTAAAGTTCAGTTCTAATCCTAGATGACGCCCTGAGCCAGCATTGCTTTCGCGACCTTCTGGAATCCTGCGATATTTGCGCCGGCCACATAATTTCCGGGCATGCCGAATTCTTTGGAGGATTCGTCGCAGGCCTTGAAGATGTCTGTCATGATCCTGTCGAGTCTGGCGTCTACTTCTTCGAAGGTCCACTCCAGCCTCTGGCTGTTCTGCGACATTTCGAGAGCTGAAGTAGCAACTCCGCCTGCGTTTGCAGCCTTTGCCGGGCCGACGAGAATGCCCTTGGACAGGAAGTACTTAACCGCTTCGTTTGTGCAAGGCATGTTAGCGCCTTCACCGACCGCGTAGGTTCCGTTGGCGACTAATTTCTTCGCTGTTTCTTCGTTGATGTCATTCTGGGTGGAGCAGGGAAGAGCGATGTCGCATTTGGTATCCCATACGGATCCTCCGGCAACATATTTTGCGTTGGTACGTGTTTTTACATATTCGCTGATTCTTGCTCTTTCAACTTCCTTCAGTCTCTGAACGGTAGCGACATCGATTCCGTCCTCGTCAACCACATAACCGTTGGAATCGGATACCGCAACAACTTTTGCGCCGTAGGACTGAGCCTTCTGGCAGGCATAGATCGCGACGTTTCCGGAACCGGAGATAACGACTCTCTGATCCTTGAAGCTCTTTCCGTTTGCCTTCAGCATTTCTCTTACGAAGTATACGAGTCCGTAGCCGGTAGCTTCGGTTCTTGCCAATGATCCGCCCCAGCCGATCCCTTTTCCTGTCAGCACGCCGGTGAACTCATTTCTGATCCTTCTATACTGTCCGTACATGAAGCCGATTTCTCTTCCGCCTACGCCGATGTCGCCGGCGGGAACGTCCGTGTTAGGTCCGATGTGCTTGCAAAGCTCGGTCATGAAGCTCTGGCAGAATCTCATCACTTCCGCGTCGGATTTGCCTTTGGGGTCAAAGTCTGATCCGCCCTTGCCGCCGCCGATGGGGAGGGTAGTGAGTGAATTTTTGAAGATCTGTTCGAAACCTAAGAATTTGATGATCCCAAGATATACGGACGGATGGAAGCGGAGGCCGCCTTTATAGGGTCCGATTGCGCTGTTGAACTGCACTCTGAAGCCTCTGTTGACCTGAACTTTACCATTGTCGTCCACCCAGGGAACGCGGAACATGATTTGTCTTTCCGGCTCAAGGAGTCTTTCGACGATACCGGCCTCAACGTATTGAGGGTTTTTATCCAATACAGGAGCAATAGATTCAAGAACCTCCTCTACGGCCTGATGGAATTCTACTTCGCCAGGGTTTCTTTTTTTAACATCGTCCAAATACTTTTGCACATTAACTGTCATTTTTTTACTCCTCTCTTTCAATCACGATTGTAAAATTATAATAAAAAGTAAGTTTTCTTTCACACTTACATTAACATAACCAAAAAACAGAGTCAACAATTATACAAGGGAAAATGGCCGTTTTTGCAAAGTTCTAATATTCTGAAAACAGTTGAAAATCCACCAATTTAGCCGTGGATTTTGTATACTGTACGGAGGTAAACGGACAAATTGATGTTAAAATGAATAAATATTGAAAAATAAACGGTGCAGAACCTCACAAAAGTAAATGTAATTAAATTACATTTACTCTATTCGACAAAAAACGACAAATGTAAAAATATGTAATACAATTTTCAAAAAGAAGGAAATTTTTCCGTTTGAAGGATAAGCTGAATCAATCCCGATGAATTTTCTGACAATGACTGAGAAATCTGATAAAATGATTTTATAAATGATGTTCCATTGAAATCGAAACCGTATCGTGTTATATTAAATATTGTTATAATTTTCAAAGATAGGAGTCGCTATGATAACAGAAATTCACAAAGAGTATTTAACAGAAAAAATAGGAAATGACGGAAATGTAGAGTCCTGCGGGTTTATCGTTCCCGAAAAATTCAATTTTGCCTATGATATAGCCGACAGGATTGCGCTGGAAGATCCCCGGCGCAGAGCGATGCACTGGAGCAACGAGGCCGGAGAGAAGCATGTATTTTCCTTTGGCGATATCAAAGAGCAGAGCGATCGCGCGGCGGCTTATTTTCAGTCCCTCGGCATCGGTAAGGGCGATCGCGTCATGTTGATTCTGAAGCGGCATTATCAGTTTTGGTTTGCCATAATGGGGCTCCATAAGAT
>DAITKX010000014.1:5914-7326 GCA_036835995.1 Bacillota bacterium
TCGTCTACCGCCTCGGAAAAATAGATATCAAGGCTGTGGTCTGCACGCCGGAAAATGACGTGCCTGAGCATTTTGAAGAGGCCGAAAAGGATGCGGATAAGAGCTTGATCAAGATTCTGGTGAGGGAGGACCGGACGGGATGGCTTTCCTTTGAGCAGGGTCTGGCGGAAGCGGGCGAATTTAAGCCTCTGCCTTCTTCGGAATGGCCCGACATCCACGATACCATGCTGATCTATTTTACCTCCGGCACAGAGAGCATGCCTAAGATGGTGTCCCACGATTATTCTTATCCCATCGGACATATTCCAACGGCGAAATATTGGCATAACGTGGACCCGGATGGATTGCATTTGACTGTCGCGGACACAGGCTGGGCGAAATCGGTCTGGGGCAAGCTTTACGGACAGTGGTTTATGGGAGCCGGAATCGCGGTTTACGATTATAACAGATTTACCGCCCACGCGCTGCTGACAAGGATAGCGGAGGACAGGGTCACCACATTCTGCGCGCCTTCCTCCATTTACCGCGTTCTGGTCCAGGAGGACCTTGAAAAGTACGATCTGAGCTGCGTTCAACACTATGTGGTGGCGGGTGAGGCCCTCAACCCGGAGGTCATCGATAAGTTTTCCCAGATGACCGGAAAGGATATTTTTGAAGGTTACGGTCAGACGGAAATGACGCTGACCATCGCAGTGATGCACTGGATGAAGGTGAAGCCGGGCTCCATGGGAAAACCCGGAATGCAGTATCACATCGAGCTTCTGGATTCCGAGGGACAGGCGGTGCCGACGGGAGAAACAGGGGAGATCTGCGTTTTTACAAAACTGGGCGAACTGCCGGGAATGTTCCTTGGATATCCGGACGAAGAAGAGATGGGCCAGTCAAGATGGCATGACGGAGTTTACCACACCGGCGATCTGGCATGGCGCGATGAGGACGGATACTATTGGTTTATCGGCAGAAACGACGATGTGTTCAAGAGCTCGGGATACCGCATCAGCCCCTTCGAAATTGAAAACCTGATCATGGAGTTTCCCGGAATCCTGGAATGCGCGGTTACCGGCGCGCCGGAAAAGCTGAGGGGAAACGTGATCAAGGCGACCATCGTCCTCGCAAAGGGAACGGAGCCGTCGGCAAAGCTGAAGGCGGAAATAAAAGCATACCTGAAGTCCCGCGTCGCGTCCTATAAGATTCCCCGGCAGTTTGAATTTGTCGAGGAACTGCCGAAAACCAGCAGCGGCAAGATTAGGCACAGCGAAATCAGGAATAAATAAACATTCTATTTACATGAGAGCTGCGGCAACTTGCCGCAGCTCATTTCAAATCTAAAATTGCGGGCGGGGCAAACCGCCGGGCCTCACTTATAAGCCTTGACTCCAAGCAGCTCATCCACGGTGACGAAGGTATAACCC
>DAITKX010000014.1:7336-20696 GCA_036835995.1 Bacillota bacterium
TTTCAGGCAGAACCTGGCGGATAACGGAATCCTTTTGATAATCGTGCATGAGAACGATGGAGCCGTCCCGTATGTCGGGCATCGTGTTGATCAGGATCTGGTCGACATTCCGGTCCCGCCAATCGTTGGTATCGACAGACCATTTTATGACGCTGTAACCCATGTCCGCAAGCTGCCGTATATTATCATCCGAGACAAAGCCGTAGGGAGGGCGTATCAGGGCTGTTTTCAAGCCGGTGACCTCCTTTAAGGCGTTCTCAAGATTCATGATTTCCCCTGTCAATTGGGGCTGGGTCAGCGTCCGCAGGTCCGGATGGCTCCAGGTATGGCTTGCAGTGGTATGGCCTTCTTTTACGATTCTTTTGATGATATCGCCGTTTCCCGTCACATTGCTTCCCACCAGAAAGAAGGTGGCGTGCACGCGGTATTTTTTCAGCAGATCCAGCGTCGCCGCCGTGGTATCTTTGTCGGGACCGTCGTCAAATGTCAGCGCAACTCTCCGCCCGCCCGGGCTCCCTTTATAATAAAAGGACTGGGGGAATTTAGCCACGACGGGCGACAGCTCCTGGTCGATATCGGCGAGTTCTTCTTCTCTGCTCGAACGCACGGGAAGGACGAGCTCCTGGCCGATAGACAGGCTGCTTGAATCCGTCAAATGGTTTTCCACCGCGAGATCCGTCGTGCTGGTCCCCAGCTTGCGGGAAATGCCTGATAAAGTGTCCCCGGATTTGACGGTATAAACCTTTGGCACGATCAACATCTGGCCTGCATATATCCTGCCTCGGTCCGATATTCTATTGACGTCGGCCAATACGGCCAGAGATATTCCAAACTCTTTAGCGATTCCATACAGCGTGTCTCCCGGTCTGACCAGATGAGTCTGCTTGTTCAAGGTGGGAATAATCAAAACCTGACCCGAATAGATTCTGGAAGGGTTTACGACATATTGATTATTTCCCAGCAGGGAATCGGTTGTGAGTCCATATTGTCTCGCAATACCGCATATGGTTTCCCCGGGCTGCACGCGGTGGACCTGGTCCGCGTAGACCGGGCCTGGCGTCCATAAAAGGCTGATAACCGCAATAAATAAGACGATAATTTTCTTAACCATCAATGTTCCTCAGTGTTCATCAAGTACTAATCAGCACCCATCAATATTCATCAATGTTCTTGATGTTCTTGCAAATCCTTATTTGAATGCTCTTCGATGCTTTTGCAAATCCTTATCTGCCAGGTAGTCTGCCGCTTTAGTGAAAAAATATTCATTGGGTCGTTGAGGCGCCGGAGTTTGCGCGGCTTATTTGTTCAAAGAAAAAGCCAGCGTCATTAGGCGCTGGCCGGTGGCAAGGGTTTGCATTTCTTAGAGTTTCAGTTTTCGTCCCGAAGCCGCAGCACGACGGCGGGATCGTAGACGGAATTGATCTTCAGGGCGTAGGAGTTTTTATTTTTGATATCGTCGTCTGTCACATAATGGACGTCCAGAAGACCTTCCGACTGATAGCCGGTCTTCAGGAAGTTCATTTCGGAAAGCGCCCTGCTCCAGCCTCCAAGCCAGATGCTCAACTCCTGCTTTTGCTGCTCGTCGCCGTCAAAATGGATCAGCAGGTCGATGTCGCTGTTCAGCCTCGCGGTACAGGTACTTGTGCTGCCGAAGAGATAGACGCCTTTGACGGAAAAGGCCTTCATATCCATGAGGGCGGCGATCTTCTCCGCCATGTAATGACGCCATTTCCAGCCTTCGCTGTCCGAACTGTCCCTGGCATCCTCATCATCCATCAGGCTTTCGTGATACTTTCTGCCGGCCCGCTGAGGCTGCTCCAGGAAGGCGACCGCTTTTCCAAGATCGGCGTTCATAAGGACGACCATATCCTTTTTAAAATAGTTTTCCGATATGTTGATGACCTTGATGACATCCCGCAGGTCGGCGTAAGCCGGCAGCATCGCTTCCAGCGCGTTGGTGTTCTTCTGGAAGAAGCTCGTCTGGAATACGATCCCTTCATCCTCGGGATAAAGGGGCAGATATTTGATATTTGCTTCCACGAGATCCTGGAAAAAGTGGGTCCCGAAAGAAAGCTCCGGCTGATGCCTCGATTTCTTTTTTGCGATTTCGATGAGCATGGCGGAATTGCTGATATCGGAATAGGTTACTGGGACGCCGAGCTTGATATCCCCGCGGCTGCCCCAGCGCCCGGGGCCCATCAACAGGAAGCTCCTCCGGTAAAGGATCCGGTTCAGTTCGCTGACGGCGTTTCCGACCCTCACCAGATCCTGGTGATTTTCCAGCTTTCCATATTCCTCCGGATCGACATACACCACGGTTTTTATGCCCGTCACTTTTCCGTTGGTGATGTATTTGTTCGCTGTGAAGATGGTATTCTGAGAGGGTATGTCCGTGGGTATGGCAACGGGAACGTTGTCCCGGCTCTTGCTCTGGGCGCGGCACTGGAGAATGTACAGAAACTCTCCGTCGCTGGCAAATTCGACGTCTACCGGGAAGTCCAGCTTTTCCGACAGCAGCGACATGATCACCCTGAGCTGCGAAATGACCGGCGTCTTGTTGATCAGTCCGTCGAAGGTGATGACGGGCGTGTCATGTTCCGAGTTGGTGCTGTATTTATTGTAATCGGTGATCATATCGCCTCTCAGGTATGACGCTACCTGGCCCAGATAAGGGGTGTCCAAGCCGTAATCCCTGATAAACTCTTCGATATTGATGGTCACGAACCGGTTGTTCTCCATGTCGAGGACATCCATCATCTGAGGAGAATATTTCTTCATTTCCTGGGGCACATGA
Organism: Bacillota bacterium; assembly: GCA_036835995.1. Taxonomy (GTDB): domain Bacteria; phylum Bacillota; class Clostridia; order Peptostreptococcales; family Anaerovoracaceae; genus Anoxybacterium. Next base: position 10,131 of record DAITKX010000014.1, read on the forward strand.
TTGACGCGGAGTCTTGGCTGGCCCGGTGAGACCAGGATTGGGAAATCGTCGCCGACTCTGTCCACAGCCCGGGTTCCGAGGCCCATGACCATGCGGAGCAAACCATCCTCCCGTTTCAGGCGGGGAGACCACAGAAATTCGTTGTTGCTGAAGCCGACTCCGGCGAACAGCGGGAAAAAGTAGGGACCGACCCTGCGCCCGACGACCTCCTGGATCATCACTCCCATCTGTTCCGAATAATCCAACAGGCCGTGTTCCTTCCGGTACTGGATGGAATCGGGGTTGAACATGGAGGCGTAGACCTCCAAAATTCCTTCGGTCAGGCTCTTTAAGCGTTCGACCTTCGTTCCCTCATTGGTTAAAAACAGGCTCTTGTATTTTCCGGAAAAGGCGGTGTTCCTCTGATCCTCCAACAGGCTGGAAGACCGGATGATTAAAGGCTTTCCTTCGCATTGGTCCAGAACCTGATTCAGCTCGCTCAGAATGTAAGGGGAGAGATGTCCGCCTTTGATGGAATGAACAACCTTCGGATAGCTGATTCGTATTTCGAGGATATCGCGGTATTTGTGCTCGTTGAGCTCATCCATGTGATTGTCATGAAGAAAATTCGTCAGTGCGTCGGCTGAGATATACCAGGTATTTACCATCTTGACGTTGCTGAAGGAGGGGTTGCGCTCAATATGGGATTTTATGATTTTGTTTGCAAGGAAAAAGCCCGTGGCTTTTCCGCCGACTTTTCCCGAGCTTCTGGGGGCGCAGATAACCCTCTCCAGCAGTTCGCAGAAATCCGCTACGGACAGAACTTTTCTCGCGCTTTCGATCATCGACGAGCTGTCGGTCAGGAATCTTCGCACCAGTTCGACGATAAGCCAGCGCTTTGTCGCTCTGCTGGCCGTATCGCTGGTTTTGACCGCTTTCAGGTACTGAGCCAGCGCGTTTGCGATATCCTTGACGTCTGAGTTCCTTTTATCCACAAGCTTGATCAGCTCATAGGTCCTTCCCTGGTAGATCCACAGATTGATATGATCGAAGATCTGCGCATTATCGAAACAGGACCTGGCGGCATTAAAGACGGCGTTGCTCAGGAGCGTAACATCCATAGAGGGCATATCGCTGCGCGGAAAGTTGATTTCACCCTGAAAATCGTGCTCCGTCCAGTTCATTTCGCGAAAGACGTCGCCGACATAAGCCGGATCATTTTTTGCAAGAAGGGTGAGCATTTTCTCGCAGACGTAAAGCAGCGTGTCATGGTCCGTATTCTGAAGGAACAGCAGGATCGCTTCCCAATTGCTCCTGGATTCGGCGGATGAAAGCTCTTCATAAAATATCCGGCTGGATATTTTGCCTGCAATGGATGTCAGCAGCTTTTTCTCCTCTTCCAGGAATGGGCGGCGTCTTCCGCGTAGATCGCCTCGATATATCCTCTCGCGTTGCCGCCGATGATGATATCGGACCGTATTTCATCGGCGGGGGCTTCCGGCATGGGACCCGTGGAATAGAGCTTGCCGTCCAGGGAAATCAAAACAGAGCAGGAGTGCACATTACAAAATCCTTTTGGAAGCAGCCTGCAGATATCTGACAGAATTTCCGGGATGGAAGCCTTGGTCAGAGCCTCATCCACCTTATATAATGTCTCCAGTTCTTTTGCGCGTTCTTTCAGAGAGTCGACAGAAGAATTGTTTATTGCGCTTGCCATATTTTACCTCCCGGTTATGATATATAATATGAAAACAAAAAAATATTCAGGCTATACCAATATGATATAGCCTGAATTGTTAAAAATCAATCGAATTGTTAAATTAAACCCAGCCGCGAAGCTTAACAGCTTCCGCAACGCGGTTGATGGCAATTACATAAGCCGCGTCACGCATGTACAGCTTTTTGTCGACGGAAACGTCATAGACGGCATGGAACGCCGAAGTCATGCGGCTATCCAGTTTTTCCAGAACCTCTTCCTTTGTCCAGAAATAATTCTGGTTGCACTGTACCTGTTCAAAATAGCTGCAGGTTACGCCGCCTGCATTGGCCAGAAAATCGGGGATCAGGAAGATGCCTCTCTCCTGGATCAGGGGGTCGCAGTCCGGTGCGGTGGGGCCGTTAGCGCCTTCGCAGATCACCTTTACCTGCTTGCTGATCTTCGGGAAAGCAGCGGCGGTTACCTGATTTTCAAGAGCGCAGGGGAGCAGAATATCTACGTCCTGAGCGATCCATTCGTCGCCGGCAAGAATTTCACAGCCCATAGCCTTGGCTTTATCTTTGTCGATGGTGCCATAGGAATCCTTGATGGAAACCATCTTGTCGATGTCAAGGCCTTCCATCTTCCGGAAGGTGTAGGATTTGCTGTCATGCTGATCCCAGGACGAAATCGCGATGATCTTGCCGCCCAGTTTGGTATAAAGCTTTGCCGCGTATTCGGCAACGTTGCCGAAGCCCTGCAGACTTGCAGTGGTCTTCTTGATATCTATTTTCAATTCCTTCAGTGCTTCACGAAGGTTATATACAACTCCATAGCCTGTAGCTTCCGTACGGCCGAGGGAACCTCCCATGCCCACGGGTTTTCCCGTGATCATTCCGGGGTAATGCCCGCCGGTGATCGCTTCGTATTCATCAAGCATCCAAAGCATATGCTGGCCGTTGGTCATTACGTCCGGTGCCGGAACATCCTGAACCGGGCCCACCAGTCTGACGATCTGCCGTACAAAACCTCTGCACAGCCGTTCCTGTTCACCCTGCGATAAATTATGCGGATCACAGATAACTCCGCCTTTTCCTCCACCCAACGGGATATCGACAACCGCGCACTTCCAGGTCATCCACATGGACAGCGCTCTTACGGTATCAGCGGTTTCTTGCGGATGGAAACGGATGCCTCCCTTTGCCGGACCACGCGCAGCGTTGTGCTGAATACGGTAACCTCTGAAAACTTTGGTGGTACCATCGTCCATCTTAACCGGGATCGTGAAGTGGAGCTCACGGCTCGGCTGTCTCAATAACTCCCGGACTGCCGGGTCCAAATCAATAATGTCCGCAACGTGGTCAAATTGCGTCTGCGCAGCAATGAAAGGATTGTATCCTTCCTGTGTCATAAATAAAACCTCCCTTTACCGCATCACATACGGTTGCGGTATAAAAAATTTAGGTGATTGAGTGCCAGCTGGGCATTTTGCTATAGAATCTTCTGCAGAATTCTTCACTGTCATCATATTCTATTGTAAATATCAATGTCAACAAGAAATAAGAAGTTCTAATGTTATGAAAATTTCGCAATGTAATTAAATGTAAGGCAATTTGGAAGCTTATGTAATCACGGAGAATTATGGTTCAAAACACAGGTGGGATGGGGATCTGAAGCATAATTGAAATATCAAAGCGTGCAGTCATATTCTGATTTTAGGATCCCACAGGAAGCGCGGGGATGCATTACATAATATGTAAATTTTCTTGAGCTTTTATACGGAAAAAATTTGATATTTTTTGCGATATATTACGGGGAAAAACGGCAGGGTTCGAGTTGCCTGAATAATCGAAAAAGGTTGTAAATCCTTGTGAAAGATTGCATAATAAGGGTACGAATAACTATACGAACAGTGAAAAGAGATCATGCCGCCGGCATTGGCGGTGAAATGGAGATCAGCATGTCAGAAAAGATGACTCAGGAACTTTACAGAGAACTGTTGGGCCGCCTGACGGACCGGCAGCTTTTGAAAGGCTTTAAGCTTTCCAAAAAGGCGATGCTTGAATTGATCCAGCCGGAATCCGCCAGATGGAAGGCGGGGATCAGGGATATAACAAGCCGGGAAACAGTGGTCTGCAAGGATGTTTTAAAGCTGTGCGAACCGGCCCTATCCTCTTTTTCGGAAGAGCCGGAGGAGGGATGGCTCTCCTATATTTACAACGGGATACTGCATCGGCTGTTTCCTGAGGAAACGGAAAAAAGGGAAGAAAACCCCCGGGATGCGGCCGGTTTATTCTATATGGAAGTATTGCGGTTTTTCCTGCAGTATGAAATGGAAACAAAGCCTTTTGATCCCAAATTGCATATGGCGTTTCTTACAGAGCCTGAATATGGCGGTACTGAGACGGCGGCGGAATACGGCCGGCTTCTCGATATCATCCGGGATCAGCACATTTATGAATTCATGAGGATCGGCTCGGAAATCACGAGGCATAAGACCCTTGCCCACATCGCCGGCGTCCATTACATCGCCATGCATGTGGCGCGGCAGCTCCTTGCCGCCGGGGTGCCCGTCGATATTGCTCTGGTTTCCGGCTCCGCCTTCGGCCACGACATCGGAAAGTACGGCTGCAGGCCCGAGGAGGCTGCGCGAATCCCGTACCTGCATTATTATTATACGGACATCTATTTTAAACGGAATCATATGCCGTCGATCGGCCATATTGCGACGAACCATTCCACCTGGGACCTGGAGCTTGAAAATCTCTCCGCCGAGTCCCTGATCCTGATCTATGCGGATTTTCGGGTCAAAAGCGTCAGAGACGGGGAGGGCGGGGAAGTCGTGACTTACTTCAGCCTGAAGGATTCCTTTCAGGTCATACTGGATAAGCTGGACAATGTGGATGACGCGAAGCGGGCCCGGTATGACAGGGTTTACGCCAAGCTGAAGGATTTTGAGGATTACATGGAAGGCCTGGGGGTCAATACCGACCTGACCACAGACGAGATCAGGCCCCCCGAAAGGAAGGACGCGTCGCTTTTCAGCCCTGAGGAGGCGGTGAGAAGCTTAAAGCATCTGGCAATCAGGCACAACCTCCTGGTGATGCACAAATTTAACGGGGAGGCCTCCTTCAGCGAGATCATCGAAACCGCGAGAAGCGAGAAGAACTGGAAAAATGTAAGGGCTTACATCAATATCTTTCAGGAATATTCCGCTTATATGACACAGAAACAGAAGATCATGACCTTAAATTTCCTCTATGAGCTTTTAATGAACCGGGAGGGGGACATCAGAAGGCAGAGCGGGGCGCTGATGGGCAATATCATCGTCCATTACGACGAAGAATACAGGAAGAAACTGCCCCAGGGGGTCAGCCAGTCGCCGGATGTGATCACAAGCCTGGATCTTTGGGCGAAGTACCTGGAGCTGATCATTCAGCCGGACCATAGAGCGACGGAGCAGCACAGAAGATGGCTGGGCTATGCGCTGAGGTTCGTCGTGAACTCGGTGCAGCAGTACTGCCACACGGCTGACGCCCGGGAATATCTGAATATATTCCTTCAGTATTACCGTGATATGGAGCAGAGCGATTCCACGGCATTTATTCTGCTGGATTCCATCTATGCGCTCCCTCTGGAGGTCTGTACGCGGGAGGACAAGGGGACGCTGCTGGACTTTACCGTTCGTATGGCGCAAAAGGACACCGTGGAGATCCAGATTGCGGCGCTCCGGTTTCTGTATCACCTGTCCTGCGATCCCCAGTGCCGGGAAGAATTTCTCCCCGAGATATCGGACTGTCTCGACAGGATCGATTCCGCGGGAGAGATCGGGGTTGAGTTTCTGATGGCTAAGGTCCGCAGCAATCTGGGGCTTTTTCAGACCGAGGAACAGAAAAACCGCTTTGCGGAGCTGTTCTATGGAAAAACAGGGGTCGCTTCGGAGCTGTTTCTGGAAAACCTCAAGGCGGCGACTCCGTGGATCCTGAAAATCTTAAATCTTGATCTGCTGCTGGATCAAACCCTGAACGAGACGTGGAGCCCGATCCTTCAGGTTGCGGCGCACCTTTCCAATCTGATCAAGGTGAGCGAACGTGTGGCTGTCCGGCACAGGGCGGGGGAAGCATTACTTTCCATCATTCCGCTTTTGACTCTTGATCAGAGAAACGAGATCGCGATAGAACTCAGCAAAGGGTTGGAAATCGGAGAGTACGAGTTCTCAAAATATATTCCCCAGTATCTCGGGGAAATCGCTTTATACCTTCATCCCGACGAGCTGGACGAGCTGATCCTGGACTTCAAAAAGATGCTTACGAGTTCCAACGACAGGATATGTTCCGTTACGCTGGATACCCTGGGCGTGATGCTGGAAAATTATCCGGCCTATCAGGAACGGTTTCGGGAGAGCTCCGCAGCGGTGCAAAAGCGCAGGGAGAGGATTCTTTCCATGATCCTCAAGGGTCTGTCCAACTATCGCGAAGCGGTCAGCCAGGAAGCGTTTCTGGTGATCGGACAGTACCTTTTCGGCGGCCGTCTGACCCTGGAAGAGAAATATAAGATCTTTGCGGTGATCTTTAAGAAAATGCTGACTCTCGTAATGGCTCAGGAGGAGTCGGAGCTTTCCTTCTTCAACAGCGCCGCATCCCTGAACCATATCTACCGTTTCCTGTCGGAGTACCTGTTCCTCCACGGGAACTTTGCGATGCCTGTCACCGATCCGTTTTCCCTGGGCCATAAGAAAATCGCAGGCATCGTCAGAGATCTCGGCTATGAGGTGTACCTCGCCATCGACGAATTTTTCTGGTCGAAAAAGACCCAGCCGAAGATGATCCGCAGGCAGATCATCAGCATGTCCATATCCGATGAAATGAACGTCTACCTGTTTCCCGACGAAATCCCGGTCAACATCGGCAATCCCTCGGATCTGAAGCGGATGAAGGAAGAGCTGTTCCCCGGGCGGAAGGTCCATATCGTGGCGGGGACCGACGTGATCAAACACGCGTCCGCATATCACGTTCCTCCGGAGGAAGGTTCGATCCATGGATTTCCGCATCTCATCGCCAACCGGTCAAATCCCAACGACTCGGTGGATCTTTCCATGATTGCCGGCGAGATCCGGCGCTTTGATCTTCCCGCCCATCTGGAGGAGATCAGTTCGACCAAGGTCAGGGAAAATATCGATTTTAACCGCGACATTTCAAACCTGGTGGATCCGCTGGTGCAGAGCTTTATCTATGACAACAGCCTGTATCTGAGAGAACCGCTGTTTAAAAATATTTTTATTCCCAAGAGGGTTCAGTTTGAAATCGTGGACCGGTTCTGTGAGGATCTGGTCCGGGAACTGGAAGCGACCATATTCAGAAGCCATGACGATAAGAGCAGGATACGGGAATATTTGTTGCGGAAGGACGCCAACGCGGTGATCGTCCGGGACGGATACCAGGGCGGCATACCTGTGGGGATCGCGGCCTTTCATGAGGTGGGGATGTCCGACCTCTACGGCGAATTCAGCAATCTGCGGCTTTCGTCCCGCATCAGAAGCATCACCTCGGGTAAGGTCATCATCCTGTCCGGCGTTGCTTCCGTTCGGGAAACTTCCATTAAGAACGCGGAACAGCTTGCCGTTACCGAGGCCCTGGCTTATTGCGTCAAAAATGATTTCACCTATGCCATTTTTCACAATCATCTGGGAGATACGGACAGAAACATGATCGGCCTTTTGGAGAGGCAGGGGTTTCAGCCCATATACGAAAATGAGGCGGAGGACGAACCAATCTACGCTGTGGATATGAAATTTCCGGTCACATTCTACAGCGACATTACGACCATGGTGAAACCGCCTTTTGATAAGCGTCCGAAAGTTCTGAACGTTATCGCCGAGTCTCATGTCAGGATACAGCAGTATCTGGCAAAGCTTTACCGGGGGAACCTGATCCTGACCTTTGACGCCGAGGTGATGAACCACCGGATCATCGATATGGTCACAAGGGAAAACAAAGTCCCCAACGAACCCCTCACGGTGAAAAATCCGGGCGAGTATATGTGCGTGCCCTTCGGCAAGATCCTGAGGGGTATGGCGGTGCCCAACACCGTGACGAAGTCGCTCCACACGGAGAAAAGATTCGAGCCGGAGCTTGACCGCTTTCAGATCACGGAATATCCGTACTATTCTCCGCTGGTAACCCAGGTGAGGACCATCAAATCCTTCCGCAGGCCGATCATCCTTACGGACGAACTGCTTCACAAGGGATACCGGATGAAGGCCCTGGATCCGATTTTGAGACAGGAGCAGGTAGACGTGGTGAAGATCATCGTGGGAATCCTTTCCGGCAGGGGAAAGGATCTGATGACGCTGCAGGGGAGACAGGTGGACAGCGTGTATTTCATCCCGAATCTGAGGTCCTGGTTTGTGGAATCGGCGATGTACCCCTTCCTCGGCGGAGACAGCATCCACCGGGAGAGGATACCGGGGGGTGAAACGGCCAATGCAGGACTGATTCCTTCCATCAATCTGATCCTTCCCTACGTCGCTCCGAATTTTATGAGGGATCTGCCGCGGAATGCCCAGTATGATTTTTCCCTGTCCTGCCTTGAGAACACGAAGAATATCATGACGGTGCTGGAGGAAGAATACCAGCAGGTCTACGAAAGGAATCTCACCATGAACCGGCTGAGCGAGGCGGTGATGTCACCGAGGTATCCGGATAAGGGACTGAACATGAGCTATGATCTGAACCTGCCGCCATCGGTGTATGTGGCAAACGATATTGAACTGTTGAAGCGCCTGGCGAATATCATAATAGATTAAGGCCTTTTCAATCAGAGGTGAGCACCAGTCGTCAGGAGACGAATCTGAATTGTGTGAACACTAAGCATCAGGAGACGAATATGTATTACTTGGAAGATTTGATAACAGAAGGAGAAAAAGATACTATGGCGGCCGGGGGAGCCCCCTTCGGCCTTTCCGGGAAGAAGCGGGTCCATATCCTCGGTCTTGGAGATGTGGGAGGAACCCTGCTTATGGGCTTGAAGCTGCTGGGAGGGGACGTCGTTGACCGCATCGGGATCTGCTGCGGGATTGACGCCGGGAAACGCTATGAGTTCGAGATGAACCAGATCGCATATCCCTGGAATTACGATGACCTGCCGGAGGTTGAGACCGTAGAAAAAGAAGACCTCTTTAACTGCGACGCCTTTGTGTTTTGCGCATCCAAAGCGGTTCCCGCGGTGGGAACCGAGGTTTCCGACGTGCGGATGGCGCAGTTTGAAGCCAACCGGGAAATCATCAGAGAGTATGCCGTCATGGCGAGAAATAAAGAGTACCGGGGTCTGTTTGCCGTGGTGTCCGACCCGGTGGATGCGCTCTGCGGAGAGGCTTATCGGGAGAGCAATAAAAATGAAGCGGGCGTTACCGATAACAAGGGGCTTCGTTCCGGCCAGGTTCAGGGATACGGGCTGGGAGTCATGAACAGCAGGGCCGCGTATTATGCCAAAAGAGATGAAAGGTTCCGGTCATTTTTGACGGAGGGACGCGCATTCGGTCCCCATGGAAGGGATCTGGTCATCGCCAACAGCATCGCGAATTACGACGACGCTCTTTCACGGGAGTTGACGGCATTGGCTGTGGAGGCGAATATGAAGGCCAGGGAAGCCGGGTTTAAGCCGTATATCGCGCCGGCTCTGTCCTCGGGCGCCCTGTCGATCTTGCTGACGCTGCGGGGAGAGTGGCACTACAGCTCGGTTTCGCTGGGCGGCGTCTTTCTGGGCGTCAGGAACCGCATGACGGAATCGGGGGTGGAGGTGGAATCCCTGCCCCTTCCGGAAGCGCTGTTCCGCAGGATCGAGCACGCGTACCGCGAACTGGAACGGATCCATACGGGAGGTGATCATCGTGGCTGATATCTGCCTGATAAGACCTCGCTGCCGGGAGGAAGAAAAGACCAAGCGGCTGAGCGCTATTCTGGAAAAAAGCCTGGCCGGATATTCCTGTGAAACCGTGACGACGGCGGAGGAATTCGGAGAGTTGAAGAATAAAAAGCTTCTGTTTGCCATCTCCCTGGGGGAGTCCGGCATCAATCTCGAACATTATTCCATCCTGAAAAAGATCAGGCAGGACAGGACCTGCTTTGAGGGAAGCGTCGGCGGCATCATCATAGACGGAAACAGCGAGCTCTTCACCAAATCAGTGGGAAGAGAGCTGGTGTTCAGCGCAAACCGCTCCGGCTGCACTTTTCCGGGAAAGCCCCTGGTGGAGGGTACAAAGTCTCTTGAAAACTATAATATCGTCGCGGCAAGGCTGGATGTGGATCATCTTCAGGCGTATATGCATTCCGGAAGGGTTCTGGTGGAACAGATCATGAACTTCAGCCCGCCCAGAAAGAAGAATCCCAAAATACTGGTGCTCCACGCCAGCAACTATCAGAGGTCCAACACCCTGGCGCTGTGGAAGATGGTTCAGCGGCATCTTCCGGACTGTGAGATCACGGAAATCTCTCTCAGGAACGGCACCGTAATGGACTGCATCGGCTGTCCTTACACCACCTGCCGCCATTTCGGCGAGATGGAGAACTGCATTTACGGCGGAGTCATCGTGGAGCAGGTATTTCCCGCAATTCTGGACTGCGACGCCCTTGTGATGGTGTGCCCGAATTACAACGACGCCATCAGCGCGAACCTTGCGGCATTCATCAACCGGCTCACCGCCCTGCTTCGGAAGAAGAAGTTTTACGACAAGTACCTTTTCGGCATCATTGTTTCCGGATACAGCGGGGGGGACATCGTAGCGCAGCAGCTGATCAGCGGGCTCAATATGAACAAGACATTTATCCTGCCCAGCCGCTTTGCCATGATGGAGATGGCCAACAAGGCCGACAGTCTCGTGGAGCTTGCAGGGG
>DAITKX010000014.1:20706-23288 GCA_036835995.1 Bacillota bacterium
AGAGCCGCGACCTTCGCCGCGAACATAAGAGGACATTTATATGAAAAGCAAGATTCCGACTAAGATGAAAGTGATCTGGTTTCTCATAATCCTGGGTCTTTGCGCCATTGAATTTCCCGGTGTTTTTTTCGTGGGAAAAGTCGCTTACCCGTTTGTTTTCGGCGTGCCTTTCTTTTATGCGTATCTGTTCTTCTGGTGGCTGTACCTTTGCGTTGTCATCTTCTTCGCGTATCGCAGCCGCTGGGGCAGAAATCACTGACCGCCGGGAAAATTACCGGTCGCCTGTCTCCATGAGCTTATGATTGAATTTGTATCCGACGCCGCGGATGCTGATGATATATTTCGAACTTTCGGCGTTCTTTTCCAGCTTTTTTCTGAGGGTGCTGATATAGACCATTACGGTTCTCGCATCCCCGCCGAGGCTGGTGGTCTTCCATATCAGCTCAAAGATTTGATCGGCTGTAAAAATCTGCTTTGGATTTTCGATCAGCAGCTGCAGGATATCGAATTCCTTCGGCGTAAGGCTGGCTGTCCGCCCGTCCGCAATCACTTCCCGGGTCTGCATATTGACGGTTAGACCGGGAAATTCGTAAACCTCGTCATGGGAGGAAGCCTTTGCGTTTGCCGAAGTCTTCTGCCTTCTGAGATGCGCCTTGATCCTGGCGATCAGCTCGCCGGGAAGAAACGGCTTGGTCAGGTAATCGTCTCCCCCCACCGACAGTGCGATGATTTTATCGATTTCTTCCGCTTTGCAGCTCAGAAACAGAATGGGGGAGTTGTTCGTTTTTCTGATTTCCATGCATAGATCCACTCCTTCGATATCGGGCAGCATGATATCGAGAATGATCAGGTCCGGCTTTTCCGACTTCACCAGGGCCAGGGCTTCTTTGCCGTCATAGGCGGAAATCGGGATAAAGCTCTCTTTTGTCAGGTAGGAGCAAATCAAGTCGCTGATGGGCTTTTCATCGTCGATGATCAGTATTTTTTCACCGGCCATAGAGCATTCCTCCTTAAAGATGGGATAAGTTTTCTCTCAATCATATCAGTCATAGTAGATCGGAATCGTGAACGTGAACGTACTGCCTTTTCCAAGATTGCTTTTCGCAGAGATGGTTCCCCCATGGGCCGAGATGATTTCCTTTGAAATCGTCAGCCCCAGGCCGCTCCCAACTTCCATTCCCGGCCGGACCGGAGAATGGGCCTTGAAAAAGCGGTCAAAGACAAAGGGCAGGTCATCCGGCGGGATCCCAATCCCGCTGTCCGAAACGGACACGACATAATGCTCAAAACTGTGATCGGTTCCGAATTTCAGCTTGATTTTCCCCTTGGGCTCAGTATATTTCAGAGCGTTGAACGCGATGTTGGAGAATACCTGGCCGATGCGCTTCGGATCCGCAATGATATACTTCTCTGTCAGCGCCGGGCTGTCAAGCTCGATGGCCGGATCGATCCCGGCGGATTTTATATCGAGAAGGTTCTGGTCGATCAACTGCCTGGAGAGCTCCAAGGCGGATAAGTGCATAAAGTTAAAGGAGAACTGGTTGCTTTCCAGCTTGGAAAGCTGGAACAGGTCGTTGATCAGGTGCTCCAGCAGCATGGCCTTGGAAGCGACGAGACTCATGGCGTCGTCTCTCTCCTTTGCGGAGCTGATGGTTCCGTCATTTAGAGCGTTCACATAGCCCAGGATGGCAGTAATCGGAGTCTTCAGCTCATGGGATATGTGAGTCAGCAATAAGTCTCTTGACTGTTTTGCCGACCGCAGCTGGTTCTCGGCGCTTTTCATCCGGGTGACGTCCCTTATGATCCCCTCGACGGCTTCGGGGCTTCCGTCCCGGTACAGGATGGAGCTGTTAAACTCTCCCCAAAAGGATGTGCCGTTTTTATGGTGGATCAGAAAGGTGCTGCTGTCGGCGGGCTGCTCTCCGTTGAAGAGGGCTTTTACCACGTGAAATGTTCTGAGTCAATAATTTCGAGATAAAATCTAGGGTTCTGGTAGAACACCTCCGGAGCGTATCCCGTAAAAGATTCCACGGAAGGGGATATGTATGTGAACGCCGGTTTCGGCTTCAATGTATAATAAAAGATGACGTCGGTGGCGTTTTCCGCGATGATTCGGTATAACCGATCCGCGATGGAGATTTCTTCCCTTACCTTATGCAGATAGATGATGAATATGGAAAAGTTGAGTATGTTGGAAAAAATAATTTCCATAAGGAAGAGGGAGGAAATGTCGTCGTGATATATTTCAAAGATGGATAGAGCGGCTTTCCCCATGCCCCATAGAATGAAAACCGTGACGGACATGACCTTCTCGAAAACAGGTACGGCCCAGTATTTATATGCGACGTAGCAGAGCACCGAAGTGATGATGATCTGATACATCGATGCGGGCAGATAGAGGGAGAGGTGATCAAAGTTATAATATACGCCCAATAAATGCCACATGGTGATATAGAGAAAAAAACGGTTCCAATAAGTCGGAATCTGCGCGTGCATAAAGGCGTAAGCTCCGTAAAGAAGAAAGAGAATGTTCAGCAGATCGAATATTTTGCGCAGTTCCAGGAGCTCTATGACATTTTTAC
>DAITKX010000014.1:23298-23554 GCA_036835995.1 Bacillota bacterium
GGACAGGATCAGGAAAAGCAGGCTCAGAGAGTAGGCAAGCCAGCAAAAACCCCAGTATCGTACATACCGTTCCTGACTGCGCGCAAACATATAAAAATATACAAAGGACATCAGCAGCGTAAGGACAATGAACGTAAGGATCACACTGGGCAGATACAAGCGACTCTCCCCCTTCCTCGGCATGCCGGTTTCGGCGCTTCGGGAAGCGGCGGCGAACCCGTGCAACATATACTTCATTATAAATGAATCCCGTGAT
>DAITKX010000014.1:23564-30173 GCA_036835995.1 Bacillota bacterium
AGCAAAATCGCAAGAATTTGAGGAAAGGGTCACGTTTTATGGGAGCCTCAACCCCGGTCTTGATGATCGTGTTCGCCTTTGCGTTTGTTCCGCTCATCTTCGCTGAAATCGCAAGGAATAAGTCCTTTCCCACCATCGAGGACTTTTTTCTTCAGAGCAGAAAAATGCCGGCCTTCATGCATCTCTTTACGGTATATGCCACATGGATGAGCGCCTTTGCCTTTCTTGGCGCCAGCGGGTATTTCTATGAAATGGGCCCGGTATATCTGACCGCCATCGCGTGGGACGTGCTCTTCGGACTGCTGTTCATGCTGATAGGGAAAAGGGTCTGGTATTACGGAGCGATGAATCACTACATAACCCCCACGGATTTCTTTCGCGATATTTACAATTTCAAGCCTCTGAATATCATGATCACGTCCATCATGATCGTGTTTACCATTCCCTATCTTCAGATCCAGCTGTCCGGCGGCGCCTTTATCATTGAAATCGCGTCAAACGGCCTGATCCCCTGGCGGATGTCAGGATTGATATTCTATCTGATCATCATCATCTACCTGTGGGCGGGCGGTCTGAGGGCCGTCGCCATGACCGATATTTTCTACGGGATATGCCTGTTTGTTTCCATGCTGTTTATCGGATTCTTTCTCATCGGTAAAGCGGGGGGCGTTGAATATGTGTTTCAGACGATTGCGAAAGCAGACGTCAGAAATGTGACCCTGCCGGGACCGAAGGGCAACGCGGGACCCTGGCTCTGGATCGCAATGTTCATCACCGTCCCCGTGGGGGCGCTGATGGGCCCGCCGATGTGGATCCGGTTTTATGCGGCGGAAAAAAAGTCCAATTTTGATCTTGTCCCGCTTTTCATATGCCTGGCTGCGATCCAATGCGTCGGGACTCTGTTTGCGGGAAGCGCCGGAATCATACTGGCGCCCGGGATCGCGCAGTCGGACAACATCATTCCGGTAATGCTGTGGGAGCATGGCGATGCGGTATTGACCGCGATGCTGTTCTGCGGCGTCGCATCCGCCGCCCTGTCCACGGCGAATTCCCAGATCCACGCCGTTGCAGCCGTCTATACCATCGATATCCACAAGAGATACATCAATAAAAGCGCTTCTGAAAAAAAGCTGGTGTCCACCGGGAAGTGGGCCGTCCTGATCGTTTCCGCCGCCGCATACGTCCTTTTGCTCAAGACTCCTGTGATGATCATCTACACAGGCACCATCGGAATGAGCGGCACCGCCCAGGTGCTTGTTCCCACCGTGGGGGCGCTGCTCTGGAACCGCTCCAACGGCCAGGCGGCGGCCTTGGGTATTGGGGCGGGAATCCTCGTGCTGGCGCTGTGCGCCGTTTTTACGGACCTGAACGTCAGCTATTGCGCCGTCATCGCTCTGATGGCCAACAGCGCCGTATTTATATCAGGAAGTCTCATTTTAAAGGCAGACAGGAGCACGAGAGAAAAGATTGTAAAATACAGGGAGTCATACGAAAAGAATATTTAATTTAATTTAAAATTTTGGGCCGTTAATTTAAAACAACCTAAATTTTCATATAAAGAAATCTTAAGCCTTTCCTCATCGTATTGTTTAGTTTTCAGAATAGTCGTAATATTAGCTTGAATTTTAATCAGCTAATATTTTTTTATGGGAAAAAGGAGGAAGGAAATGAGAAAAAGAAAATGGATCGCAATCTTATTAGCGCTGACTCTGGTCCTGACCGGATTTACAGGCTGCGGCGGCAGCGGCGGATCCGGGTCCGGCGGAGGCGGGGAATCGGGCAAGCCCATCGTTTTGAGGCTGGCTTCCGACGCGCCCCTTGAGCATATCGCCACGGGGCTTAATGAAGAGGCCTGCAAGCTGGTGGAAGAGAAGACGGACGGGAGAGTCAAGATCGAGTATTTCCCGGCCAGCCAGCTGGGCGGATATGAAACGGTATATGAAGAGATCGTAAGAGGAACTATCGACCTTGGTCAGATCACCATTCCGGATGCTCTGGATGCCAGGCTCGGAGCCGCTTACGTCCCATACTACGCGAAGAGCTTTGACGAAGCCAAGGTCCTGTTTGCGCCGGATTCCTATCTGGCCGGAGTCTTGGGCGATCTGACGGAGCAAAATGGGGTCAAGTTCCTTGGAACCGTGCTGGAAGGCTTTATCGGGATGGCATTTGTGACGGAACCCAACGATGTGTTCACTCCGGGAACCAATAAAAAGGTCAAGACCAGGAGTCCTGCCATGGCGACGTTCCGGGTGGCGCAGGAAGATCTGGGCTATAACCCCATCACCGTGCCCTATGCCGAAGTTCCAACCGCCATTCAGACCAAGGTGGTGGACGGATGGGTGGGCGGCACGCCGAACATCAATTACGCGTGGGTAGGTCAGGTGATCAAATACATGTACGTCAATTACATACACGCGGAAGCCACCAGCTATGTCGTCAGCGAAAAAACCCTTGCCAAGCTAACGCCGGAGGATGCCCAGACTTTGATCGACGTATTCCAGGGGCAGAGCAGGAAGAGCTTTGACCTCGCCCAGGAGAATGAACAGAATTACAAGAAAAAGCTCGCAGACGATTACGGCGTGAAAGTCGTGGAATTCACTCCGGAGCAGGTCGACGCCTACGCGGACTACGTGCGGGAAAAGTCGTGGCCGAAGCTGGAAGAGCTTCTGGGCAAGGAACTCATGGATGGAATGAGGGCGGAAGTTGAAAAGCTGTAAAGGAGAACGCGCATGAATAAACTGGAAAAGACAGCCTTCTGGAGAGGGCTGGCCAAAGCTTTGCGCGTCGGATTGATCGTATCCTCAGTCCTGGTGACCCTGATCACTTTCGCGGCCGTGATCACCCGAGCTCTGAATATCAATTTTCTGGGATATGAGGAAATCCTCATCATATGCGCATTCTGGCTCTATATGCTGGGCACCGCTTACGGAAGCTATGAAGACAGCCATATCAAGGCTGACGTTATCGTCATCATGATGAAGGAGGGCCGTACCAAGGCATCCCTCGCGCTGGTAAGAAATACGCTGTCGCTGGTCCTGGGGCTCATCTTTCTCGGCTGGGCCTTCCAGCTGTTCCAATGGACCATCGTTATGGGAAACAAAACGCCGGTCTGGAGGATTCCGATGACCGTTTCCCAGTCCTCCCTGCTGTTTGGGTTGGCTGTGGCCAGCTTTTACCACGGAGTGTACCTCTACGACGAGATGAAATCCTATATCGGCAAGTATGTCAGGAAAACGATCCCCGCCGGCGAACTGTCGACAATGGAAGGGAGGGATAGCGAATGATTGTGGCAATTGCCGTCATTATACTCATCGTTGTGCTTTTACTGGGAGTTCCGATTCCCTTTGCCTTTTTTGCCTCCTCGCTGGTCATCGTCATCGGCGGCGGCTATGACTATACGTTTCTGCTGCCGTACGGTTTCAGCAAGGTCAGCTCACTGATCCTGGTCGCGATCCCCCTTTTCATTCTGGCGGGAAACCTCATGGAGAAAAGCGGAATCGGAGAGGGTCTGATCAACTGGGTGGAAATGTTCGTGGGCCGCGTGAAGGGCGGACTGGGCGCTGTGATGGTCATTTCCTGCGCTCTGTTCGGTTCCATTTCGGGCAGCGGATTTGCGACCCTGACCTGTATCGGGACCATCATGCTGCCCAGGATGGCGGCGGCAGGATATCCCAGGGGAGTGTCCGCGGCGCTGATCTCCAGCGCGTCCCTGCTCGGTCTTTTGATCCCGCCGAGCCTGAACATGATCGTTTACGCGTTTATCGGCGGGCAGTCCGTATTGGCTTGCTTCCTTTCGACGGTAATCCCTGGAATCATCCTGGTCATACTGCTGAGCGCGGTGACCCTGTGGCTGCTGCGGAAAAATCAGGACATCAAGCTGCGGGATCCGATGCCGCCGGCGGTTTATGTAAAGACCCTCGGGAAGAGAACTGCCAGAGCCGTTCCGGCCATGGTGGCTCCTATCATCATTCTGGGCGGAATTTACGGCGGTTTTCTGACGCCCACGGAAGCCGCGGCGGTTTCCGTTATTTACACGATCCCCGTGGGGATCTGGTTCTATAGAGGGCTGAATAAGGATTCCTTCAGGAATGCTCTCGTCGTAGCCAGCACGACCGCCGGAGTGATCATGATCATGCTGCTGTCGGTTATGATGCTTTCCAGGCTCTACATCATGGAAGATGTGCCTCAGATGATCCTTAACGCAATGACCTCAGTCACGGACAACACCTTTGTCCTGATCCTGTTCGTCAATCTGTTCCTGATCATCATCGGCATGCTGATGGACGACACCAGCGCGATCCTCCTTACAACGCCGATTCTGCTGCCTGTGGTGATCCAGCTCGGAGTCAACCCGGTCCATTTCGCGGCGATCATGGGGGTCAATCTGGGACTCGGCTGTGTGACTCCTCCCACTGCCCCGTTCCTGTATCTGGGCGCTAGGATCGGAAACGCGCCGATCAACGAGATGATGGGGCCGACCATGTACTACATCGCATTCGCATGGATTCCGACCCTGATCATCACTACATATGTGCCGGGATTGTCACTATGGCTTCCTACGATGTTCGGCTTCGTATAAAATTAGCAGAAACAAAAAAGCTGTCTCATTGAGGCAGCTTTTTTGGTGTGGGCATTTAAATGATAGTTTTATTTCAGCATTTCCGCCAACTCCTTCATGGCGGCGGTCTCTTTTGTGATCTTTTCTTTATAGATCGCCGTCTGATCGCCGATGGCTTTTTCATAGACTGCGATTTCGCTTGAGAAGTCAGCGCCTGTCGCATCGTATTTTTCCATCAGGCCTCTGGTGGCCGCCTCTACGTTGGCAGGGGTAAAGTTTCTGCCGGTTCCCCAGAACAGATTGTCCTGATTGTCCTTGCCCCAGAACATGTCGTTTTGCTGGGCGATCACCTCCGGGCTGAAGTACATGCTGTACCATTCCAGCACATTGTTGATCTGCCACGCGTATTCGTCCACTGCCGTGACCACGTCTCCCGCTTTCAGGCAGTCAATGGTCTGCTTCATCAGCTCAATGTTTGACTGGGGAGCTTCATGAGGAACGATGGGTTGTTCATACATCAGACCGAGGAATTGATCCTGGGCGAACTTGAACGCCTTCAGGTTCTTTGCGTTCAACTTTTTCGCCTCGGCTTTCAGCCCGTCGAGGGTCGTCGCGTCCGCGCCTGAGAGCACGGCGTCGTTATATTTCTGATTCAGGCTGAGAACCTGCTGTTTTGCGCTTTCCGCCGCAGTTTTCAGCTGGGCGGCAGCGGCCTTGTACGCTGCCGCGTCTCCCCCTGCCGCGGTGCAGAAATCTTCGTCAAATGTGTCAAGGAGCCTGTCATACTGGGAAGTATAGTCCAGATAGAGAGCCGGGGTCTTGTCTATGTAGGAAACCAGCGCCCCGTAGAATTTCAGATTGAAATCCATGACGTCCTTGTTATAGATGTCCGCCGAGTCAAAGGCGGTATGATAATAGTCGATATAGAACGGGAATACGGTCTCCATATCCTCCTGCAGCAGGAAGCCGTTGATGGTGGAAGGAACGCCTGCGGCATAATAAGAGAAATCGTCGGAATAGGTGTAGGTCTGGTATCCGTCGGTCTTGATTCCAGCCGGAAACGCATTGCCGGGCTTGGGAGACAGCGGATATTTATTGACGAAGTAATCGATCATGCTGTACATTTCGGGAGCGGAACATACGCTTGTGTAATCCGCGAACTTGTACGCGGGGAGCTCAAAGTTGACGAAGGCCAGTGTTTTGCCCACCCAGTCGGGATGAGCTTTGTTGATCATGTTCCATGATCCGGTACACCAGTCAAACTGTGTATAGGAAGCGCCCCACTCTTCCGCGGCATGGAGGACGAAGACGATATCGTTGTCCGGCACGTAGCCGCTGTCCTTCATGGCCTTTGCCATGGCAAGTACGAGGCCCACGGCGCAGCTGTCATCCTGGAAACCTTTGAAATACATGTCATAATGTCCGCCGACGAGGATCTGCTGATCGGAACTCTTGCCCTTGATCTTTCCCACAATATTGTAGGAAGTCCCATCTTCCGATACGACATTGTCCACCTTCAGAGTGGCTTTCACCGGCCCTTTTTCCAGGTGGGCCTTGATGTAGTCCGCATCGTTGACGCTGATGCTGACGCAGGGGATTCCGGTGGGACCGCAGATGTCCTGGACGTTCAAAGCATCCTTGTCGATCTGGGCAAAGCCGCCGGAATTGGAGTTCATGATGGCGGCCGCGCCGTGAAGCTGCGCTTCCAGCATCGGGTAGGTGATCCACCAATCCGCCCGTCCATCCAGGTCGACGAGAACGATCTTGCCTGTGGCGTCGACGCCGTCATAGTCGGCTGTGGTTCCCTTGCCGAGATAGATGATCTCCGCCGTGATTCCGTCTTTCGGCGTAGCCGCGGTGGCGTAGGAATGGGGCAGCATCACCTTGCTGTCGCCTTCCAGCGTCAGGGATGCGCCGTTAAACTGCCATTTGTCGACGGGAACCGCCACTTTCTCCGTATCCGCAAGGCCGATCTTTTTCATTTCGGAGAGGAGATAATCCGCCGCGGCATGTTCCGCGTCGCTGCCTGCCGTCCTGGTTCCCAGGGAAGT
>DAITKX010000014.1:30183-39290 GCA_036835995.1 Bacillota bacterium
GACAGGTATTTCGGGTTGGTGCCCAGCTCTTTGGCGATATCATAAGCGTACTTCTGGTCCGCCGCCGCTATAAATTTGTTGTAATCGGCCTGGACCTCCGGGGGCACCTGAACGCCCTGGGTCTCGGGTGCGGCAGGAGCCGGGGCAGGCGCTGGGGCCGGAACCGGAGCGGGTGCTGGCGCTGGAGCTGGGGCGGGAGCGGCTTCTGTTCCGTCAGGAATTGCTATTTTCTGATTTACATAGATTAAATTCGGATCGGCAAGCTTGTTATAGTCAGCCAGGGCCTGCCAGGTGGTTTGATACTGATGGGCTATTTTCCACAGCACATCGCCGTCTTTCACAGTGTAGCTGGTGCCACGCTTGCCGCGACTAAAGACAGGGCAAGAAAAATGACGAAAATCCTTCTTTTCAAAAAACTCACCTCCATAAAATTGTATAATCTTCCAGTTCATTCTACACCAGTGGGAAGAAAAAATCAGTTTATTTGCAAAAATATAGTGAAAATTTTGAAAATTTGACCTGGAAATTGATTTGCAGTATAATAGGCAAAATATACTTTGGTGTTTGGAGGTCATAATATGAACAGTGATAAGATTAAGAGCGGCCCAGCCGGCGCGTCGGTGCGCACCCTGTTTTACGGCATGGGCTATATCCGTGAAGAAATAGATCGGCCCCTCATCGGTATCGTCAATTCACAGAACGAGATCGTGCCCGGGCACATGCATCTGGACCGCATTGCGGACGCGGCGAAAAAAGGCGTTTCCCTGGCGGGCGGAACACCTGTGGAGTTTCCCTCTATCGGCATTTGCGACGGGATCGCCATGGGCCACGACGGAATGAAATACCCCCTGGCCAGCAGGGAGCTCATAGCGGACTCCATCGAAGCCATGGCGAGGGGACATGCCTTCGACGGCCTCGTTTTGATTCCGAACTGCGACAAGATCGTACCTGGGATGCTGATGGCGGCGGCCCGTTTGAACATTCCCGCCGTCGTCGTGAGCGGCGGCCCTATGAGAGCGGGATTTTCCAATGGGAGCGTATTGGATTTTAACAGCGTCATGGAGAAGATCGGCGCTTTCCGCAACGGCGACTGCACGGAGGATGAGCTGGAGGAAATCGCGTTGAACGCATGTCCCGGCTGCGGCTCCTGTTCCGGCCTCTTTACTGCAAACAGCATGAACTGCCTCACGGAAGTTCTGGGCATGGGGCTGCCGTATAACGGTACTGCTCTGGCCGACAGCGGAGAGCGAATCCGCCTTGCAAAGATGGCGGGAGTCAAGGTCATGGAAATGGTAAAAAGAGATATCCGGCCGAGGGATATCCTGACGGAAAGCGCTTTTAAAAACGCCATCACCGTGGACATGGCTATGGCAGGATCCACCAACACCGTGCTCCATCTGCCGGCCATCGCTCACGAAGCGGGCATCGCGCTGAATCTGGAGCTCTTTGACAGAATCAGCGAAAGGACGCCGTACATTGCGAAGATCAGCCCCAGCGGGCACCATCATATCGAAGACCTCCACAGAGCCGGTGGAATTCCGGCGCTGATGAGCGAGCTGGCGAAAAAAGACCTGATTGATAAAGACTGTATGACGGTGACGGGAATGACCGTCGGGGAGAACATCGACCCGGCTTCCGTCAGGGATCACAGCGTCATCATGCCCATCGACAAGCCCTACAGAAACCGCGGTGGATTGGCGATTTTGAGAGGCAATCTGGCTCCTGACGGAGCGGTGGTAAAGGAATCCGCCGTGGCGGAGGAGATGCTGGCGCACTCGGGTCCCGCGGTGGTATTCAATTCCGAAGAAGAGGCTTCCGAGGCCATCTGGGGAAAGAAGATCAAGAAGGGCGATATCATCGTGATCCGGTACGAGGGGCCAAAGGGCGGTCCCGGAATGAGGGAAATGCTTTCCCCGACTTCATCCATCGCCGGAATGGGCCTCGACAAGGACGTTGCGCTGATCACGGACGGAAGGTTCTCCGGCGCGTCCAGAGGGGCTTCCATCGGGCACGTTTCTCCGGAAGCCATGAGCGGGGGCCTCATCGGCCTGCTGAAGGACGGCGATATCATCCATATCGATATTCCAGGCAGGAGGCTTTCCGTCGAGCTTTCCGACCAGGAGATCGCAGCCAGAAAAGCCGCCTATGTGAAGCCCGAACCAAAGGTGAAGTCGGGATATCTTGCGCGCTACGCAAAGCTGGTCACCTCGGCGAACACAGGAGCCGTAATGGAAGATTAATTTTGAAAACCCTTGCAATGTAAAATAAAAATAGGGTATAATTTAACGGTTAGTAATTCTGAAAAGGAGTGAGAGTAATGGATTTAGGGCCGAGTCACGAGCGGATGAATATGTTATTTGAAAATGGTAAAGTCCTTGCTTTCACTGTAGCTTTCCGACGCCTTTAAAGCGGTAACACATCCGCTGAAAGGCAGCGTTTCGCATCTACATACGGTTTTAAGCCGGGACCGGACATTTTCCCTGCAGTGACACAGCGCAGGACGGCGTTTTCGCCGTCATCGCCGATTCAAGACTACAGCAAGGAGGTAGAGTCCCATGGAAAATGAACTCACATTGGATGCGACGATCCAGACAATTATTGAACTGCTGGAAGCAAAGAAATATAGCAGAGCAAGAGATGAAATTTTAAAGAATAATTCCGTCGATATTGCGGAAATCCTGGAAGAGGTGCGGGAGGAGCTTGGCCTTGAAAAGACCATCATTCTGTTCCGCACCCTCACCAAGGACGTTTCGGCGGAGGTTTTTTCATACCTTCCCACCGACGATCAGGTGGATATCATTTCCGGCATCACGGACCGGGAGATCACGCACATCATCGACGAACTGTCCTTTGACGACATGATCGACGTGTTGGAGGAGCTCCCCGCCAACATCGTCGATAAGATCCTGGAAAAGACCACAAAAGAGGAGCGGAGGCTGATCAACACCTTTTTAAACTATCCGGAAACCAGCGCGGGAAGCCTGATGACGCCGGATTATATCAGTTTGAGAAAAAATATGACCGTCGCGGAAGCGCTGGCATATATCAAAAAGGAGGGCATGGACAGCGAGACTGTCTACACCTGCTATATAAAGGATGAGGGGAGAAAGCTCTTGGGTATCGTCTCCCTTCGGACCCTCGTGGTATCGGACGACCAGGTCCGGCTCGAGGAGTTGATGCACGAGGACATCATCTATGTAAACGTCCTGGACGACCAGGAGGACGTATCGGATGCCTTCAAGAAGTACGGCTTCCTGGCGATCCCCGTGGTGGACAACGAGCACCGTCTGGTGGGGATCATCACGGTAGACGACATTCTGGACGTAATCGACGAGGAAACCACGGAGGACTTCCAGAGGATGGCCGGCGTGGCCGCGTCCACAGAGGAGTATCTGGACATGAGCGTGTGGAAGCACGTGAAAAACAGGCTCCCCTGGCTGTTCGTCCTCATGTGCTCCTATGTCATAACCGGAGGGATCATTTCCAGCTTTGAAGCGGTTTTATCCAAGGTGATCGTTTTAGTCACCTATATGCCGATGCTCATGGGTACCGGCGGAAATTCCGGCTCCCAATCCGCCACGCTGGTGATCCGCGGCCTTGCTTTGGGCGACGTGGATACCGGAGACGTGCTGAAGGTGCTGTGGAAGGAGCTCAGAGTGAGCTTTCTCATCGGCGTCGTTCTCAGCGCCCTGAACTTTGCCAGAATATACTGGATGGACGGACAGAGCGCCCTGGTGGCCCTGACCGTCTGCGGCTCCATGCTGTTCATCGTCATAGCGGCAAAGACCATTGGAAGCATGCTGCCCATGGCGGCGAAGAAGGTGGGGATCGACCCGGCGCTGATGGCAAGCCCGATGATCGCGTCCCTGACGGATATGGTATCCGTTGTAACGTATTTCACGCTGGCGACGGTGATACTGGGCATCTAGGCGGCGCGCCGCTTCGAAAGGGAAAGTAAAAAAATGAAAAATGAGGGTTTAATTACGCAAGCTTATGTCAATACTTTTATTAAGAAACGTGAGAGGGATATACATAAGGGTAATTGCGGAAAAGTTCTAATCCTTGCCGGATCGAAGGGAATGGCGGGGGCCGCGGTATTGTGCGCAAGGGCTGCTTTGAGAACGGGCGCAGGCCTTGTCAGGGTTTCCGTACCGGAAGAGCTTTTTCCCATCCTCCAGATCGGAGTGCCGGAAGCGACCTGTATAACCCGTGAGCGTGTATTTGAAGGTCTGATGCAGTACTCGGCTATTGCCATCGGACCTGGGTTAGGGGATGAGCTGAAAAATGGTAACCTGATTAAAAAAATTATTTATACGACGGACAAGCCGGTGGTGATCGACGCGGATGGCCTCAATCTGCTGCGGGATGATTTGGAATCGATGAGAAACGCGAAGGCAAAGCTCATCATAACGCCTCATCCGGGGGAAGCAGCGGGGCTGACGGGCCGGAATGCCGCCGATATCAACAGGGACAGGCCTGAGTCCGCCAGGGGGTTGGCCGCCGCCACCGGAGCGATAACGGTACTCAAAGGCGCCGGAAGCGTAGTGGCAACACCGGAAGGGAAAACATATATTAATACAACAGGAAATCCCGGAATGGCCACCGGGGGGAGCGGAGACGTCCTGACGGGAGTCATCGCAGCCCTCGCAGGGCAGGGACTTTCTCCTGAAGACGCCGCGACGGCAGGAGTTTTCCTCCACGGCATGGCAGGAGATATGGCCGCAGAACAGACGGGAGAGTATGGTTTAATCGCTTCAGACATAGCAAATATGGTAGCCTTGGCAATACAGAGCATCCTGGAATCCCGGGAACCAATGGAGAATATAGGCATTTGACATCAAACCTCGCTAACAATTATAATTGAGAGATAAGAACGCTGTCGAGACAGCATCTGTTGCAGGGAAATTATTCGAGGTGAACAAATGTCTAATTCAATAAATGATAAAAACAATTTTTCATTGAATGAGATCAATGGAGTCAAAACCGGTTATGAGGAAATGGGAATGCTTAATGTGAGCCTTTCGGAAGAAGGGCTTGATCAAGATAGAAAAGACCTTGAAAGCTATGAAAAATATTTAGTGGAGAGTGAATGACTTGATAGTTAAGAAAGGCGATATTTTTTTTGCAGACCTTAGTCCCGTCATTGGCTCGGAACAAGGCGGGGTAAGACCGGTTCTTATCGTGCAGAATGATATTGGAAATAAATACAGCCCTACGGTCATCGTAGCGGCGGTTACCTCTCAGATAAATAAAGCTAAGCTGCCCACTCATGTTGAAATCGGCGCGCTGGGACACGGACTGAACAAGGACTCGGTCGTGCTGATGGAACAGCTCAGGACTATCGATAAAAAGCGTTTGAAAGAAAAAATCGGAAGAGTGGATGAAGATATTATAGCAGATGTTAACGAAGCACTCACAATCAGTCTAGGGATCATAGATTTTTAACTAAGGGAGGAACTAATGAAAAAATTTGTCGCAGGTTTGGTAGTCGTTTTATCGGTGTTTGCTCTGACGGTAGCCGCGGCAGCGGCAGTCGCCGATCCCGGTTCGGAAAGCGATCCGGTCGTAACAAAGAGCTATGTGGACAGTCAGATCGCCCAGATAAAGGGCGACGGCGACGCTTCAGGCACTTATATCGTAGTTGAGGTCAAAGCCGGTCAGAGGCTGCTGGGCCAGAGCGGGACGGAGATCATCCTCCGCAGCGGCGAAGCCACTGCCATCGACAATGGCGCGAATGGAATTTCCGATATGACGGATGGAAAGGACTTGATGACCGGACAGAGCATCGGTCTGAACCATCTGCTTCTTGTTCCGAAAGATGATGGAAGAGGGCTTCAGGCATTGACGGATCTGTTCGTAATGGTTCGAGGGCCCTATACCTTACAATAAAACAAGGGAGCTGCTCATAAGCACGATTGAAAATCGCTTGTGTCCAGCTCCTTTTTTCGTGGTTTGCTTGAATTTATTGGGTTTTTGTGATAATATTTTTAAGAATATTATTGTGGGCAAAACTTTTAGAGAGGTTTTTAATCTTAAGAATATTATTTGTTTGCCGCAGGAGAAAGGCATAGCATTAAAGACTCCACAGAACGGAGGGGATTACCATAAGTATTACTGAAAATTTAACGGGCGGAAACGCTTCATTGGGTATCGAGCTCGGCTCTACCCGTATAAAGGCGGTTATCATTGATGAAAGCCGCAAGGTTATTGCGAGCGGGAGTCATAGCTGGGAAAGCCGGCAGATCGGCGGCTATTGGAGCTACTCCCTTGACGATGTGCAATCCGGTTTGAAGGATGCCGTTTCCAAGCTTCCCATCGCCGGCTGCCAGCTGTCAGCGATGGGCGTTTCCGCTATGATGCATGGATATCTTGTGTTCGATAAGGAGGACAACCTCCTTGTTCCGTTCAGGACCTGGAAAAATACCACCGCGGGAGAAGCGGCGGAGAAGCTGACGGAGCTGTTCGATTTCAATATTCCCGAGCGGTGGAGCGCAGCTCATTTGTACCAGACGATACTGAACGGTGAGGAACACGTTAAGGACATAGCGTTTATCACAACGCTGGCAGGATATGTACATTGGAAACTCACAGGTGAAAAAGCGATCGGCGTCTGCGACGCGAGCGGAATGTTCCCGGTCAGGGATAATGGCTGGAACCCGGAGTTTGTTGAAAAATTCAAGGGCCTTACAGGCATAGACTGGTCACGCATCGCGCCGGAAATTCTTCCCGCCGGTAAAAATGCCGGCACGCTTACAGCCGCGGGCAGACAATACCTGTTTGGCGAAACATCCGGCTTGCTTTCATCGCCATGCATCCTTTGCCCTCCTGAGGGGGACGCGGGGACAGGTATGGTTTCATGCAACGCCGTCGCTCCGAGGACAGGCAATGTCAGCGCCGGAACGAGTGTTTTTGCCATGGTGGTCCTTGATAAGCCGCTTAAAAGATTACATAAAGAAGTAGATATAGTCACGACGCCTGACGGCAGAGATGTGGCGATGGTGCATTATAACGAGTGCACATCAAAGATCGATCCGTGGGTGAAGCTGTTCGGGGAAGCCTTTGACTTGTTCGGCTTAACGGTAGACACAGGAGAGCTGTATCAAAAATTGTATGAAGTCGCGCTGGAAAACAGCACAAAACTCTCGGAGTTTATGCATGGGGTTATCGCTTCCGCCATATCCGGACTGGCGGACGGTATGAGAATTCTTACAGTCGAGGAGCAGGTTAAAGTTGAGAGGCTCGCGGGACACGGCGGATTCTTCAAATCGGGTAACGCGGGAAAGCGGATTATGTCCGAGATGCTGGGAATTCCCATCGAACTCTCGGAAACCGCCGCAGAGGGCGGAGCCTGGGGAATCGCACTTCTTGCGGACTATTTGAAATGTGCGGATGAAAAGACGCTCAGTGAATATTTGGAGGAAAAAAATGCTTGAAGATATGAAGACCCGCGTATATGACGCGAATATGCTGCTTCCGCAATACGGGCTTGTTACGTTGACCTGGGGAAATGCCAGCGAGATCGACCGCGAAAAGGGACTGATCGCAATCAAGCCCTCCGGAGTTGAATATGGAAGGTTTGAGCCGCGGGATATCGTTATCGTTGATTTGGACGGCAACGTCTCGGAGGGCGATTTGAAACCGTCTACCGACACGGCGACCCATATCGAGCTGTACAAACGCTTCCCAAACATCGGGGGGGTCGTTCATACCCATTCTCGTTGGGCGACGATCTTTGCGCAGATGCGAAAATCAGTGCCGCCTCTCGGCACGACCCATGCGGACTGCTTTCATGGCGCGGTGCCCTGCATACGTCCTTTGACCGATGAGGAGATAGGCGGCGAATATGAGAAGAATACCGGCATCGTAATCGCGGCGTGTCATCCCGATCCGGATGGAATACCCTCCGCGCTTGTCGCAAATCATGGACCCTTCGCCTGGGGTAAGGACGTATACGAGGCTGTACATAATGCCGTTGTACTCGAGGAAGTTGCGTTCATGGCCTGGCATTGCGGAAGCGCGGAACCTGTTTCAGACGCGTTGCTGGATAAGCATTATTACCGCAAGCATGGAAAAGATGCGTATTACGGACAGAAGTAAGCTCTGTCAAGGGATTTAGCTTGGAAGTGGAAGGAACCTTAATTTCAGGTTTCTGCTAGAGAGCTATCATGATTACGTTTATTAAATTTTTTACCAGCATGAAAAGGTCTTGCCGGCATGTTTGCTTGACAGTGCTGAAAGGAACCAAATCGTTGACCACTGAGAAAACGCCTTTTATCCCCTCATCATAGACCGCCTCATATCCATTGCCGAGGCTTCCTCCAATGGCGATCACAGGGACGCCCTGATGCTTTGCCGCCCGTGCAATTCCCGCCGGAACCTTTCCCAATACCGTCTGGTTGTCAATTCTGCCTTCACCCGTGATGATCAGGTCGGCGTCTCCAATGATTTCGCTGAACTTCACAGTGTCGAGAATAACCTGTATGCCCGGCATGATTCGTGCGTTCGCAAAGGCGATCAGGGAAATTCCAAGGCCTCCCGCCGCACCGCCGCCTCGAATATTCGTGACGTCCAGTCCGAACTGTTCTTTTATCACAGCCGCATAATGCGCCAGATTCCGGTCAAGTATATCCACCTGTTCAGGTGATGCGCCTTTTTGGGGGCTGAATATGGCCGCCGCGCCGCTCTCTCCACACAGGCAGTTGTCCACATCGCAGGCCAATATGATTTCGGTTTTCGCAAGCCGCGGGTCAATCCCGCTCACATCGATTTTGTGCAGCGATGAAAGCCCGCCGCCGTTTGGCGGTATTTCATTCCGATCTTCGGATAAAAAGCGTATGCCGAGCGCCGCCGCGGCTCCGACGCCGCCGTCTGTCGTGGCGCTGCCGCCAAGACCCATGATTATTTTGTTACATCCCTCGTCCAGCGCGCTTTTGATCAGCTGTCCTGTTCCAAAGGTTGTGGCTTCAAGGGGCTGCAGGCCGTTTTCCAGATAACCGATTCCCGAGGCCTGTGCCATTTCAATGACAGCCGTAGAACCGTCGTTGAGTATGCCGTAATAAGCCTGTACATCCCGCATTAGCGGGTCTTTTACCGTTACCTCCACCTTT
>DAITKX010000014.1:39300-45062 GCA_036835995.1 Bacillota bacterium
GACCGAAGACTCCTTCAAGGGCATCCATCTGGCCCTTTTTTCCGCCGGCGGCGCTTAACAGCGCATCCACCGTTCCTTCGCCGCCATCGGCAATGGGAACGGCTGTCACTTCAATTTTGCTGTCAATTGAGGCAATTGCGTTTTTAATGATATCGCAGACTTCTAAAGAGCTCATGGTTCCTTTGAAGGAATCCGGGGCTACAACAATTTTCTTCATCGTTCATCTCCTAAAAAAGATATTTAATTTCTAAGCTTATCTGCCTGCGGCTGAAATGAACCGCAGGCAGATAAGCTTAATCAGAATTGAGGAGGAGCATATTTATGGTCTTTTTATTTCGCTGCCGCCGATGTGCTCATAGTATTTTGCGATGGCGCTGTGGTCGCACTGGCCGCAATCGTTGGCGTGCAGATATTGCAGCATCTCCATAACAGAAGCCGTCAGCGGCAGGGGAGACCCGACGCTGTGACCTGTATCCAGCGCGTTGCTGAGATCCTTGATGTGGAGATCGATTTTGAAACCGGGTTTGAAGTTGCGGTCGAGCATCATGGGAGCTTTTGCATCCATTACGGTGGAACCTGCCAGGCCGCCCCTGATGGCGTCGAATACCAGCCCGGGGTCTACTCCGGCTTTGGTGGCGAGGAGAAAAGCTTCGGAGACCGCGGCGATGTTGACCGCCACGATGATCTGGTTGGCCAGCTTTGTGGTATTTCCGGCGCCGATACTTCCGCAGTAAACAACGCTCCCCCCCATGCATTTCAGGATATCGTATACCTTATCGAATATGTCCTTATCTCCTCCAACCATGATGGATAACGTGCCGTCAATGGCTTTCGGTTCCCCGCCGGAAACAGGCGCGTCCACCATCTTAACGCCCTTTTCGGCGCAGGCTTGAAAGATCTCCTGGGAAGCGAGAGGCGCAATAGAGCTCATATCAATGAGTATGGTTCCGGGCTTTGCTCCTTCCAGAACGCCGTTTGCACCCATCACGGCGGTTTTTACATGAGGGGAATTCGGAACCATGGTAATCACGATATCACATTGCTCGGCGACCTCTTTGGGTGAGCCTGCGGCTGACGCGCCCGACTCAATCAGCGCGTTGATGTTCTCAGGAATGATGTCGTATATGATAAGAGAATAACCATTCTTGAGCAGATTTTTTGCCATGGGCTTGCCCATGATTCCCAGTCCGATAAAACCAATTTCCATTTGAGTTTTCCTCCTTTTGTTTTTCAAAATGATAAATATTCTCGTTTATTTTTCAAGTTGATAAATATTCTCGACTGCGGCCTGTATGCTTTCAGCCGTCAGCCCATAGTAGCTCATAAGTTCTTCATGGGAATGTGCGCTGCACCCAAACACATCGTTTAGTCCGACATATTCGATGGGTTTGCCCAGATGTCTGACCGCGTGAGCGACAGCGGAGCCAAGACCTCCGATTACGCTGTGCTCTTCCGCCGTGACAATCCCTTTGCATCCGCCTGCCATGCCGGAGATTACCGCTTCGTTCAGCGGTTTGATCGTGCTGACGTTAATCACCTTCACAGAAATCCTGCCCTCCAGCCTGCGGGCCGCTTCAAGAGCTTTCACACACATATACCCCGTGGCGAATAAGGCGATATCGCTGCCTTCTTTGAGCACCGAAGGCATCCCGATTTCAAAGGGCGCGTCCTCCGCCGTAATGCTGTCGTATAAGGTACGGCTGACGCGAAGATAGCAGGGGCCGTCGAGGGCGGCCATGGCGCGGACGGCTTTCGCGGTTTCGTTGGCGTCTGCGGGGCTCAATACGGTCATATTGGGCAATGCGCTCATAATCGCAATATCCTCTATCGCCTGATGCGTTGCGCCGTCTCCGAAATCCGAACAGCCCGCGGATGAGCCGCATATCTTTACATTCAGCTTTCCAGTGGCTATCGTCTGCCTGATTTGGTCATAGGCGCGGCCGGCGGCAAATACCGCAAAAGAATTTGTAAAGGCGATTTTGCCTGACAGGGCAAGGCCGGCTGCCACGGAAGTCATATTGGCTTCGGCAATACCCATTTCAAAATACCGGTCGGGGAACGCTTCCTGAAACATGCTGGACATGGTGGATTTTCCGAGATCCGCTTCCAATACCACAATATCAGGATTTTTCGCTCCCAGCTCTACCAGAGTTTCTCCAAAGGCGATTCTTTGATTGATATGGTTCATGATATATGCTCCTTTCCAACAGGCGTTAGTCCAATTCTTTCAGGGCTTGGCTGTAACTTTCCCGGGACAGCGCCGCGTTATGGTAAGCCGCGTTGTTTTCCGCAAAGCTGACGCCTTTTCCCTTTACTGTGTGCGCGATGATGACTGTAGGTTATCGGCGGCGTTGTCGGCCTCATCCAGAGCAGCCAGTATCTGCTCCATGTTGTGCCCGTCGATCTCCAGCACATTCCATCCAAAACCGAGCCACTTATCGAGAATCGGATTGCTGTTCATGCGGTCCTTTATCATTCCTGTTGCCTGGAGACCGTTTTGATCCACGATGGCAACCAGGTTTGTCGCGTGATATGCGCTGGCCGCCATAGCCGCCTCCCAAATCTGTCCTTCTGCCAGCTCTCCGTCGCCGATGAGCACGTAAACCCTGCGGTCAATATGGTTCAGTCTCATGCCCAGCGCCATGCCAAGGCCAATGGACAACCCCTGTCCGAGGGAGCCTGTGCCGGCTTCAATCCCGGGCGTTTTCAGCACGTCAGGGTGTCCCTGAAGATATGAGCCGAGTTCCTTGGTTTTTTTCAAGTCGTCAGCGGGAAAGAAACCGGCCTCTGCCAGAGCTGCGTACTGCAATATCGCCACATGGCCTTTGCTGAGAAGAAATCGGTCGCGATCCGGTTTTTTGGGATTGCGGGGGTCTATGTACATTTTATGAAAATATAGTGCGGCGACAATGTCCGCGGCGGAGTTAGCCCCTCCTATATGACCCGCGATACCAACGCCGATGCTGACAACCACGTCGCGCCGCAGTTGTTGTGCTTTTTCGGTGAGTGAATCCAGTAGTTCTTTACTGTACATTCTTGTTATCTCCTTTCCTTATGAGTAAAATAATGCTGAAAAAAACAAAGGGTTTTGGGCGCGTCCCTGCCGACGTCGTCAGTGTATGCTTCGCAGCTGACCCGTCCGTTATAACCGGCCGCCAGGACCGCATCACAAAAATCGCGATAGGCGGATTCGGACCCATCCTCCATAGCGGGAAAAATTCGGCCTTTTGGGTTCGCGAAATGGACATGGGACAGATAGTCGCCGTACTTCTCTATATGGCTTGCCGGCTCGCGTTCTTCCGTGAGGTGGTACAGGTCCGCAAGGACGCGCACCTGCGTTCCGCCCACATCGCGGGCAAGCATAACGCCTTCTTCAAACGTATTGATAATGTTGCATTCAGCCTGACGGAGCGGCTCGATGGATATGGTGACGCCATGCCGCAAGGCCGCGGCATCGGCATGTTTAAGCAGACGTACAATCTGTTCATACGCTTCGGATTTTGAAAATCCTTCCGGATACCGCTTTGCGCCGCCGCTTCCGAACACAATGTTTTTCGCACCCAACGCGCCGGCTGTCTCCACCGCTTTGTCCACATAGTCGCAGACCGCCTGGAAATCTACAGTTGGCCCGGTCAGACGCATGGAAGGAGGAAAGAAGTTGTTGCAGCTCTCGCAGGGAATGCCGGATTCGGAAAGGCGCAGCGCCAGACGCTCGTACATTTCCGCGGGCAAACTCATAATTTCCGCCAAAGGCAATTCGACGTAGTCGTACCCACAATCCCGGAATATTTCCAGGTACTCAATACCGGTACCGCCCGGAACCCGGGACAGCATATTCAAACAGCATCCATATTTCATAAGATCACCATTCCTAAATATTATTGATGGGCTTGTATATGATCTCTTGAATCATATTCGCCCGGGGCAATGAACGATTAAATTGTAATACATAATACATTAGTCGTCAATTATTTTTATTTTGTTTGACAGAAAACATGAAACGGTATATTATATTTGTATTAAAATAATACAAATAATTTTTGAATTGGAAGGTAATAAATTATGTCGTTACAGTCTATTGATCGCCAGAACATTTCGGAGATGGCATTTGAACAAATTAAAGGCATGATTTCATCCGGCGAATGGAAGCCGGGGGAGAAGATCCCCGCAGAGACGGAGCTGGCTGAAACCATGGGCGTGTCACGGGTCACTATCCGCGCCGCATTACAAAAGCTCGCAAGCCTTGGGCTCATCGAGCGCAAGCAGGGGCGCGGCACCATTGTCTGCGACCCGGGGAACGGGCAGCAGATCAACGGTCTGGTATCCATGCTGGTGCTGATGCCGCCCACGGTGAAGGCAATGAATGAGTATCGAATGATCCTCGAATGCGGAACGGCTGAGCTGGCGGCGTCGCGCTGCGATGATGAAATTATCCGGCGTCTTGAAGAGAATCTGACTGAGATGGAACGCCTGAGGGACATCAATGAAGACACCGCAGCCGTGGACGTCGAATTCCATACCATTATTGCCGAGGCGACGCGAAACCCGCTGATCATCAAAACGATGGAAGTTATGAGAGATTCCTTCATGGAATGCATGAGAACCTATAAGCGCCTGACGGACCTGCAAGCCGGATTCTACTATCACAGGCATTTGATTGAGGCCCTTAGAAACCGGGACGCCTTCGGCGCCAGGAAACTTATGGAAGAAAGCTTGAGAAAAAACCAGACCGACATGGACCAGGCCCTTGCCAAAAGCGATTCTCTCGGGTAAGTACGGCAATTTATTCCGGATATGTATCCACATTTCCCGCATCCGATGCGGGTATTTTTTTTTGTATTTCTAAAAAGCAATATTGACATTATTACCGTCACGCAGTAAAATGGGCACATGAAAGTAATACATATTACAAACTTCACAAATGTGCTTGATTGAGAGAACGTTCTTCGACATCAGGTAAGATAATATTGGGGGAGGCAAGACAATAATGAAAGCTATCGTATTTCATGCTCCTAAGGAAATCAGCATCGAAGATGTGCCGGTTCCGGAAATAAAGGACGACGAGGCCTTGATAAAAGTACTGCAGGTAGGCATCTGCGGCGGCGATATCCACTTTTACGATGGATCGCAGCCCTATGCGAATTATCCTCAGATCTATGGGCACGAGGTAGTGGGACATATTGAAAAACTGCCCCCAAACGCCTACGGATTTAAGGAAGGCGATCTGGTGGTCGCAGAGATTCTCAGCCCCTGCGGCACATGCTACCCGTGCCGCCATGGAAAACCCAACTGTTGCGCTAACCTGAAGGTGATCGGCGCCCATACCCAGGGCGCTTTCGCAGAGTTCGCGGTTTACCCTATCTGCAATCTTCACAAGGTACCGGACAACGTATCCATTGACTCCGCTGTTCTGACAGAGCCTTACAGCATCGGCTACCATTGTGTGGAACGCTCTGAGATTGCTCCGGGAGAAACGGCGCTGGTGCTTGGCGTAGGCGCCATCGGGCTGACGATTGTGGATATTTTAAAAACCCGCGGCGTGCGCGTGATTGCGGCGGACCTCTCCGAATTCCGGCTGAGTAAAGCCGAAGCCATGGGCGCCGATGTGGTGATCAATTCCGGCAGAGAAGATCTGCTGAGCCGGGTGAAGGAATTGACGGACGGTGAAGGCGCGGGCGTAGTATTTGAGGCCACCGGCGTCAGCGCAATCATGAGCATGACGCAGGATCTGGCCGCCGCGGGCGGCGTGATCGTCATCGTCG
>DAITKX010000014.1:45072-45831 GCA_036835995.1 Bacillota bacterium
GTTACCTTCCACGGTCTCTATTTTACCAACCGAGAAATGACCATTCACGGCTCCCGCAATTCTGTGGGCGCCTTCGGGCCGGTACTTAAGCTTATGAGCGAAGGCAAGCTTCATGAAAAGGAGCTCCTTACCAAAAAAATTCCTATGGACGACGCGGTAGAGGGCTTTCAATATACCGCTGAAAATCTTGCCAATGAAGGCAAAGTGGTGATTGTTGTTAATGAATAAACTGAAAAGGAGATGACCTTATTATGATGAAAACATCCTTATTTATCGCGACGCCGGAATTTCCGCCCGACGCCCAGTACGTACATCTTTATCGGGAAAGCGCCGATAAAAATATTAAGCGCGCCGCCGAACAGGGATTTGACGCGGTGGAATTTCTGATCAATGATCCCGATGAATGCGACGTTGCGCTGCTGGAGAAAGCCATCGCAGACAATCACATCGGCCTTGCCTGCCTGAACACGGGATATATCGCCTCGGGCTTGAAATATACTCTGATCTCCCCCGACCAGAAGATTATGGAAAAGGCGATGCAAAAGCTGAAAAAGTGCATTGACATTGCTGAAAAGATGCATTGTTTTGTAGGCGTCGGCCTGTTTCGCGGCGCATGTATTCCGGACAAGCCGATCCGCTATTCCCGGGATCTGCTGGTAGACGTGCTGAAAGAAGCTACGGCATATGCCAAACCCAAGGGAGTCGATCTGTCCTTTGAAGCGACCAACCGTTTTGAAATCAATTTTATCAACAGCACGG
>DAITKX010000015.1:0-24587 GCA_036835995.1 Bacillota bacterium
ATTCAAATACGCAAAAAATAGATCTGGAGGGCAGGTTGGCGCTGCCGGGATTTTCCGACAGCCATCTGCACCTTATTTACTATGCAAACACAAAGCGCAAGGTTGACCTCTCGGAAACGAAATCCATAGAGGAAGTTATTTTTCTCTGCAGGGAACATCGCGGCAAAATGCCGGAGGACGATGAATGGCTGCTTGGCTGGGGCTGGAATCAGGATTACTGGAAGACCCCGGTTTTTCCGACCAGATTTGATCTGGACAAGATTTCGACAGAAATCCCCATTGCGATTACAAGGGCTTGCTATCATGCGACGGTTGTGAATACGAAGGCACTGGAAATTCTGGAGCTGGCAGGGGCGATTCCGGAGGCTTTTCGCGGGATCGTCGAGACGGACGAGATGGGAAAGGCCAATGGAATCTTAAAGGAAAGCGCGCAGAATATCATCTGGAACAAGATCGGCATCCCCGGAATTGAAGATTTGAAAAGCAGGATCATCGATGCCTGCATGGACGTCGCGTCAAAGGGGATCACAGCGCTGCAAACCGACGATTTCGAGGCGTTTACGGGAGACGCTGCGGATCTGATCATAAGAGCATACCGGGAGCTGGCGAAAGAGGGGAGCCTGCCCGTCAGGATCTATCAGCAGTGCCTGCTGCGAACACCGGAAAAGCTCCAGGCATTCCTTGCAAAAGGCTATAAGACGGGGGATGAGTACGGGTTCTATAAAATAGGCCCGCTGAAGCTTGTGAATGACGGGTCGCTGGGTGCGAGAACGGCATATCTCAGCGAGCCGTATCGTGATAATCCGGAGACGAGAGGGGTAGCGATGTACGATCCGGAAGAGCTGACCGGAATGATCAGGCTTGGACATGAAAACGGCATGCAGATTGCGGTTCACTGCATCGGTGACGCCGCTATAAGGATGGCTGTTGAAAGCTATGAAAAGGTCCTGAAGGAAAGCCCCCGCATCGACCCGAGACATGGAATCGTCCACTGCCAGATCACGAATATGGATCTGATTGAGCGAATTCAAAGGATGAATCTCTTGATCTACGCCCAGCCGATTTTCGGCCGTTACGACCGGAATATCGTTAGATCCCGGGTAGGCAAAGAATTGGAGCGTTCAAGTTATAACTGGCGGGCTTTTGCCGACAGGCATGTTCATTTAAGCGGCGGCTCTGACTGCCCTGTTGAGAAGTTTGACGTCATGCCGAACCTTTACTGTGCCGTTACGGGGAAAAACCCCGAGGACGGCGGAGCCCCCGCCTGGCTTCCGGAGAATTGCCTGACCCTTGGCGAAGCGATAAGAGCCTTTACCATAGAGGGTGCTTACGCCGCTTTTCAGGAAAATGAAAGAGGAACCATCTCCATCGGAAAATACGCGGATATCACGGTGCTGGACTCGGACATCTATCGAATTTCCGATGCTGAAATAAGCACTGTCGGGATATGGATGACAGTGGTCAACGGAGAAATCAAATATAAGAGCGGGGAAATAAGGCAAAGGGGAGAATAAAATGCACGCGGAGCTGTTGATTATCAATGGAAGCTGCATTTGTGCGGCAAACGACAATATTTACGACTGGGTTGCGGTCACGGAGAACAATATCTCCGGGATTGGTTACGGGGAGCAGTACAAGCTGCTGTTTGACAACGTCGACCGTGTCATCGACGCAAAGGGCTGTACGGTTCTTCCCGGATTTTACGACAGCCATTTTCATCTCGTTCAAACTGGGCTTAACTCATTGAGTCTGGATCTGTCGAAGGCCGGCTCCTTTGACGATATCGGGGATCTGATCCGGGAACAGGCCAGGCTGACGCCGGAAAAGCCCATTCACGCCAAGGGCTTGTATGCTCACAATCTGAAGGAAAGAAGATTTCCCGACAGAGCTGTGCTGGACAGGTTCTGCAACGATGTTCCCGTCTGGGTGACCAGCAGGGAATTTCATATCAGCGCATTGAATACCTACGGGATTTTATACTATAAAATCCCTTTTACTATCAGTGGAATCGAGCTCGACGGAAAGGCAATGCCTACCGGAATTTTTAAGGGGCAGGCCAATGTCATCCTTAGAGAAAACATCCTGAAAAGCATATCCAACGCTTACCGTCTGGACGCGGTAAAAGGGGTGCTGAGCGAAGCCATTAAGCATGGAATCACGACCATCGATACCATGGAGGGCGGATTTTTGTTTTGCAATAAGGACGCGGAGCTGATTTACGATTACAGGGACACCTTCCCCATCGATGTCAACTTATATTATCAGACCTCCGATATCAGAAAGATAAGGGAGATGAGGCTGTCCAGAATGGGATCGAATCCCTTCATAGACGGGACGCTGGGTTCCAGAAACGCGGCTCTCAGCTATTCCTATGCCGACGATCCCTGCAATATGGGAGAGCTTTACTTTACCCAGGAGGATTTGAATGAATTCCTGGTAGAGTGCTATAAATACAGAATTCAGACGTCCCTCCACGTGATCGGCGGGAGAGCGATCGATCTGGCAGTAAAGGCTCACGAGCACGCCCTGAATATCACTGGAAATGCGGGGCTGCGGCACCGCCTTGAACATGTGGAGCTGATAGGCCGAAGCAACATTGAAAAGGCCCGGGAGCTTGGGCTTGTGTTTTCCATGCAGCCCTCCTATGAGTATTTATGGGGCGGAAAAAACAAAATGTATGAGCTGCGGCTGGGCGAGCATTATCGGGAAACCAATCCTTTCCGGGAGATCATTGACAGCGGTGTGGTTATCTGTGGGAGCTCGGAAAGCGACGTCACTCCCATGGGACCTGCCCTCGGTATCCATTCGGCGGTGAACCATCCGGTGGAGAATCATCGGGTAGAGATCATGGAGGCCGTCAGGATGTTTACCATTAACGGAGCTTTTGCGGTCTTTGAAGAGAAAACAAAAGGGAGCCTGGAAATAGGAAAGCTGGCGGATATCGTCATCCTTGACCGGGACATCCTGAAAACGCCGAAGGAAGAAGTCAAGGACATCAGGGTGGTAACTACCATCAAGTCCGGCTGCATCCTATACCATGCGAACGAATTGCATATCGAGGTGTCGGATCATGTCTAAGCTAAGCGTCAACCTTTTGGGGCGAATTGAATTTAAATACGGAGAAAAGCCGTTGGAGCATAAGCTGAGCAATAAGGGAATTGCGCTGATCAGCCTTCTGATGATGGATATGGGAAAAGAAGTCAGCAGGGAGAAGCTCATCACTTATCTATGGGCGGACAGCGATGAGGAGGCGGCAAGATACAATTTGCGCTACAATCTGTGGAGCATTAAAAAGCTGATTCCTTCCGACGAGGCGGGCCAGGAACTGATCGTATCCAGAAGGGATCATTGCCTGCTCAACCCCGATTACGATTTCAGATCAGACATGCTGGAGCTGATGAAGTTCGAAAATAAAAGTGCGGAACGGACTCTGGAAGAGCTGAACGCTTGCAAAGAGTTGTTCCGGGGGGATTTTCTCGAAGGAATCTATCTGAAAAATTGCGATGATTTTAATGAAAAGATTATCTTCGAGCGCATTGTTTACCAGAATAAATATGTCGATTTATTAAGGGAGATCGCGGATAAGTATGAAATCTATCAGAATTACGGGGAATGCATTCGGGTTTTGAATGAGCTGATCAGTATTGAGCCCTACAATGAAAAAGCGGTTGAAAAACTGATCCGCGCTTACGCCAAATGGGGAAAACGCAGCGAAGTTATCAACTATTTCAAGAAATTTGAAGCGTCATTGAGAAGCAACCTCAACATAGCGCCGGGCAAAGAGCTGAAGCTGGTGTATCAGAAGCTCATGAAGGAGCTCCAGATGTCCGCCGGTGAAACCTCCGGCGAGAGCAGGATCCGGAAGCAGAGTATTGAAATTGAGGTTCAGTGTGTTGAAAATATCGATTATTTCTGCCTTTCAGATATAATAAGAAAAATTATTCTGAAAGGAGACAGAAAATATATATTTGGATTGAGTAAGTGCTACCTGGAGGATCTGAACTTTATACAGCTGGAAGTCGGGCTTGGTTATGAAAAGCTGTATACCGACAAATGCACTCTTCACAGCTCTCTTCCGGGAGTGAGAATCGTCGATGCATTTGTTAAATTTATGAGGTATGTCAGCGAGATTTACACCCTTAAGATCATCATTATAAATCCGGGGGAAATGGACCGCATTTCCCTGAACATCCTGAACTATATCAAAAATCTGCAGATTAAAGACGTCTCATTTGGAGAAGAAGCAGAAGGGGGAACAGGAGCTGCGCGCCCGTGATATCATCGCTGGTGCGGCAGCTCCTTTTTCGTTTCCGCTGTTGACGGAAAAAGGGAAAAGCGGTATGCTGAAATTGTAAATTGGTATTTGTTATGAATGGAAAGGGAGTTTTATATGCTGACTTTAAAGCAGTTTTCCGCCATGAATATTTCCCATAGCCGGTTTTCTCTGGAATATTTTCTGGACGGTATGAGGGAAATCGGATTCGAAAATGTGGAGTTCTGGGGCGCAACGCCTCACTACAACTACATGGCGCCTCAGAGAGAACAGCAGGAGCATATTAAAAGACTGTTCCGGGAGCGGGGCCTCAACATGGTGTGCTTTACACCGGAGCAATGCGTCTATCCCTTCAATATCGCCGCAAAGGATGACTGCATCAGGAGGATGAGCATCGATTATTTCCTGCGCTGTATTGAGGACGCCGCAGGATTCAACTGTGAAAAGATCATGATCACGCCGGGTTGGGGCAATTTTGACGAACCTGCGGAGGAGGCGTGGAAGCGGTCTGCGGACTCGGTGGAGCTTTTGCTGTCCAAGTCGGAGAAGGAGGGCGTGGTCATTGTCTACGAAATTTTGCAGCCGTCGGAATCCAACCTCGTCACTGACCTGAAGTCCCTGAAGAGGATGATGGAGAACTTCGACAGCCCGCATATGGCCTGCTGCGTCGACACCGTGCCCATGTGCTGCGCGGGAGAAACCCTGGAGGATTACTTTCGGGAGTTCGGAGGAAAAATACAGCACATCCATCTGAACGACGGGACTCCTTCCGGGCACCTGGCTTGGGGAAACGGCGCGCAGAATCTGGAGGAGCATCTGAGGATGCTGGACCGGCGCGGATATGAGGGTTTCATCACCTTTGAAACCTGCGACGGCGAATATGCCCTGCGCCCCAACGACGCCTTCCGGCAGGATTATGACGCGGTCAGGAACACTCTGGAAAAAATCTGCGGAGCGGCTCTGTGAAGAGGCTGCCGATCCGTGTCATGGAAATGCGGCTGATCTGCAAAGGGGAATGAGGATGGGAAAAGTATTAACCCGGGAAGCTCTGATTTCAAAGGAAATAGAGCACCTTCTCGAGTCGGAGAGCTATAAGGAAAAGCAAAAGCTTCCGTCGGAACGAGAGCTGGCGGAATATTTCGGCGTGCAGAGAATGACCATCAGAGCCGCTTTGCAGATGCTGGTGCAAAAGGGGATACTGGTATCAAAGGAGCGGTCCGGATATTTCATCGCGCCGAAAAGGGTGCAGTTCACCTTAAACCATACAAATTCTTTCAAGATGATGATCGAGAGGATGGGAATTTCATCCTACGTCAAGCTTCTGGAATTTGAAAAGATAAAGCTCACCGAGGGGCTTGCCAAAAAGACACTTCTCGCTGAGGGGACGGAAATGTACCGGATTCTGCGGCTGCGCTATGGAAATAAGGAGCCCATCGCTCTGGAAAAATCATATATCGTCTGCGAACTTGCGACAGGACTGTCGCAAGAGGATGTGCATAACAAATCCCTTTACGATACGTTGAAAAAGAAGTATCGGCTATCCATCGCCAATTCCAGCCACCGGGTTTCGGTGGTATACGCAAACGCGCTGGAAGCAGAGCTTTTAAAGATCAGCCCCTCCAGGCCCCTCATCAAGTATCAGGGCCTGGTCTACGAGAGAAAGGGACGGCTGCTGGAATATTTTGAAACCATCCTGCTGAGCGACAAGATCGAGTTTATCATTCACAGGAACTAGGGGGAAAGATGAGAGAGATACAAAGTCAGGAAGAGCCCCTGTACGTAAAGTTTCAAGACATTATCATGAAAAAAATAGAGGCGGAGGAATATCTTCCGGGGGAAAAACTGCCCAGCGAGCGGGTCCTCGCCGAAACCTACGGCGTCAACCGCATGACGGTAAAAAACGCCATCAACGCATTGGTGGCGAAGGGATACCTCTATCGCGTGCAGGGAAAGGGGACGTTTATCCAGAAGAAGGACTTTCACAAGCTGAATCTGGGGCTTTTGAACGAATCCGGCAACATGGGCATCACCGCCATGGTAAAGAGCCAGGGGGTCAAGATTTCCAACAAGATCCTCACCCGGGGAATCATTTCGGGAAGCCGTTTTTTTTCAAGCAAGCTGCAGGTCGGCATCGACGATCCTATCTATTCGCTCCACCGGATACGCTATGGAAATGAAGAGCCCATCGCGGTGGAATACACTTACGTTCCTTATCGGTACTTCCCCGGGATGGAGCTGATGGATTTTATGAATGTCTCGCTATACGACTACATGGACTCAAGGGGTCGGATGCCCATTCTCTTTGAGCAGAAATTTCAAATCATAGAGGTTTCGAAAAAAGAGGCGAAGTATTTGGAGCTTGAACAGGGGCAGGTGGTCTTCTACTTTGAGATGCTCGGCCTTGATGAGAATAATACCATCGTGGAATATACGGAAAGCTATACGAGAACGGATAAGGCGGAATTTATATTCAGTATCACCGGATAAGCTGAAAGGCTCCAGGAGGCAGAAAACAAGCATAGATAAGAAGAACATAGAATAAAAGAGGAATAAGATAATAATATCATAGGATAAGAAAATCATAGGGGTAAAAAGCGTAAAAGACGCAGCGATAGAGAGGGATAAAAGCAGCGTCTTTTTTTTATCTGGTCTAAAAACCGGTAAGGTTTAATTTTCAGACAATTTGAAGAGAAAGCAGAGGACGCATGAAAAACTGGTATAAAAAATATTAAAAATGGTCATGATTTAATTCTCGCAATCTACTTGAAATTTCAGAGAAAGTTGGTATCCTAAATCATAAAAGTGGTTATTGACGTCAAGGCAATTTCAAAAGAATGGTAAGGAGAGAAATATGAGAAACTTTGATGTGGAAAAGTATCTGGAGGAAGGAAAAACAGCCTACGGAAAGAGGGCGGATATCGAAGCTATGGCTGATCGGCTGACCGAAAGAGGCTATAAAAATATCGTCGTTATCGGAATCGGCGGAACCTGGGCGGAGTGGTCCCCCGTGGTTCATGTGATGCGCCATTATACCGATCTTCCGATTTATCTGGAGAATGCCGCCGAGCTCTGCGTCAGGACGGATAAAAGATTCCTGACAAAAGAATCCCTTGTCATCACGGCCTCCGCTTCCGGGGATACCAAGGAAATCCTTGCCGCGGTAAGCATGTGCAAGGAGATGGGGATCGAGGTCGCGGGATTCACCAAGCATCCTGAGACGCCCTTGGGCAAAGAGCTCGATTACATAATCGCAAACCCGTGCGGGGACTGTGAGGCATCCTATCTGCTGTTTTTTATGCTGGGCCTGAGGCTTCTTTACAACCGGGGGGAATTTCCCGATTATGTCAAGTTTGCGGATCAGATGGCCAACGTGTTTGAAAACCTGGTCAGGATCCGGGAAGAGTTTGAGCCGAGAGCTGCGGAAATCGCACGGGCTTACGCGAAAGAGCCCTACAGCATCTTTGTGGGCTCCGGGACTCTGTGGGGAGAAACCTATCTGTTCGCCATGTGCATTTTAGAAGAAATGCAGTGGGTCAGGACAAAATCCGTAACTTCCGCGGACTTTTTCCACGGCACGCTGGAGCTGGTGGAAAAGGACGTTCCCGTATTTCTGTTTAAAGGCGAGGATGAATACCGGGCGCTGGACGAGAGAGTGGAGCGTTTCTGCAGAGACGTTACCGACAAGCTTGTGATCGTCGACACAAGAGAATACAAGCTGGAAGGAATTGACGACGCCTTCCGGATCATCTGCTCTCCGATGATCCTGACGGCTTTGGTGACGGAACGGCTGGCGGCGCATTACGAGTTGAATACGGGACACAGCTTGAAATTCAGGCGCTATTACAGGCAGTTTGATTATTAGCGGTTATCCGGGAGGACGGAAAGATGGATGAGCATGTGG
Source organism: Bacillota bacterium (assembly GCA_036835995.1). Lineage (GTDB taxonomy): Bacteria > Bacillota > Clostridia > Peptostreptococcales > Anaerovoracaceae > Anoxybacterium. Next base: position 8,175 of record DAITKX010000015.1, read on the forward strand.
AATACATAGTATCCCTGATCGACGTGGACAAATATTTCGGATCGAACCATGTCATCAAAAAGTTGAATTTAAACGTTGAGCAGGGCGAATTTTTGACCCTGCTGGGCCCCTCGGGCTGCGGAAAAACCACGATTTTAAGGATGATCGCGGGGTTTGAGGACTCCTCAAACGGAATGATCAAGGTTCAGGGCGAACGGGTGGAGGACAAGGAAGCCTTTGAAAGGGATGTAAACACCGTGTTTCAAAGCTACGCCCTCTTCCCCCACATGACGGTCTTTGATAACATCGCTTATGGCTTGACCGTAAAAAAGGTGCCTAAAAACGAAATCAAGGCCCGGGTCAGGGAAATGCTGGAGCTTGTTCAGCTCACCGGGTTTGAAGGAAGAAAGCCGGATATGATGTCGGGCGGACAAAAGCAGCGCGTGGCCATAGCCAGGGCGCTGATCAACAACCCCAAGGTCCTGCTGCTGGATGAACCCTTAGGCGCCCTGGACCTGAAGCTGAGAAAGCAGATGCAGATCGAGCTGAAACGGCTGCAGAAGAAGCTGAACATCACTTTCGTCTACGTGACTCACGATCAGGAAGAAGCCATGACCATGAGCGACCGGATCGCGGTCATAAACGGAGGCGTGCTGGAGCAGCTCGATAAGCCGGATCAGATCTATAAATACCCCAGAACCAAATTCGTGGCGGACTTCATCGGAGAATCCAATCTCTTCGACGGGACCGTCTCGGAATACGCGGCAGACGTCGCAAACGTCGTTTCAGAGGCAGGCGGGATGCCGCTTCAGAACTGCCCGGCGGAATCCGGGCAAAATGTAACGGTCTGCGTCCGCCCCGAGGTAATGAAATATTCCAAAGATCCTGTTGCGGGCTTCGGCCTTTCAGGGATCGTAAAAAATATGATCTTTGTCGGCGCTCAATACCGGATATTGATCGTTATGGACAACGGCTATGAGGTCAAGGTGAACAGAGTCAAGCAGGACAGGGAAATCAAAGAGGGCGAGCGGGTTTATCTGCACTGGGACCTGGAGGACGCCATCGGCATCGGCGGTCAGGACAGGGGAGGGGTGTAAAATGAAGCGCAATGAGCTCAGTTCCGCGGCAGTCTCTTCCCTTGAAAGAAGGCGCAACCTCAAGAGAAACACGATTCCAGCCTTTACCATGGCGGGACCGGTGACCCTCTGGATGATCGTCTTTGTCCTTCTGCCGCTACTCTACGTTATCTTTATCAGCTTTATGAAACGGGACGCCTTCGGCGGCATCGATTACCATTTTACGGTCATGAATTATGCGGAGATATTTCAGCCGGTGTATTTAAGAGTAATCTGGAAATCTCTCAAGCTCGCTTTTCTGACTACGGCCATCTGTCTGCTCATCGGCTATCCCATGGCTTATTATATCGCGAGAAAGCCCTCGCGGCTGGCGGCAAAGCTGCTTATGCTGGTGATGATCCCGTTCTGGACCAACACCCTGGTCCGGCTTTACAGCATCAACCTGATGGGCCAGCCTAACAGTTTCCTAAATAAATTCCTCATGTCCGCCGGGATCATTTCAAAGCCCCTGGATATCCTTTACTCCGACGGGATAGTCATCGTCGGACTGCTGATCTCCATGCTTCCCTTTGCGATCCTGCCGCTGTACGCCTCCATTGAAAAGCTGGATAAAGCGTATCTGGAAGCCTCCAGCGATCTGGGAGCAAGGCCGGCAGTCACCTTTTGGCGCGTCACCGTGCCTCTGACGCTTCCCGGAATCATCGCCAGCATCATCCTTGTGTTTATCCCGTCCTTAGGCATGTATTACGTCCCGGAAGCCCTGGGAGGCGGAAAGGTCATGCTCATCGGCAGTCTGATACGGAATCAGTTCCTCGTGACGAAAAACTGGCCTTTCGGCGCGTCCCTTTCCATCATCCTGGTGCTGATCACCCTGTTGATGCTGTGGCTCTATACGAGAGTCGCCAGGCTGGATGAAATGGAGGTGTTTTAAATGGCGAGCAGAAAAAGACAGCGGAAGCGAATGCTGGGCAGAGGCGCAGGAAATCTCTTCGCGGTTTTGGTGTACGCTTTCCTCTATACCCCCATCGCAGTCATGATGGTTTTTTCATTCAACGATCAGAGAATCAACTATTACTGGAACGGGTTTACACTGCGGTGGTATGAAAAGCTGTTTACGAATTCGTCCATCGTGGAATATCTCTGGAATTCCCTGTATATCGCGGCTGCTGCGACGGTGATTTCGGTCATTATCGGCACCATCGGAGCAGTGGGGCTGATCCGCTTTGAATTCAAGGTCAAAAAGCTGGTCAACAATTCGCTGTATATTCCCATCGTGATTCCGGAGGTCGTCCTGGGCCTGTCCCTGCTCATGCTCTTTGAGACGGTCCGGCTGCCCCTGGGCTTTGCGGCGATCATTCTGTCCCACATAACCTTCTGCGTTCCTTTTGTGATCATCATCATGCGGGGCAGGCTGGCGGGAATGGATCTGTCCGTGGAGGAAGCGTCCATGGATCTGGGGGCCAACCGGCTGGTGACCTTCTTCCGGGTGACGCTGCCCATGCTGATTCCGGGGATCATGTCCGGAGCGTTCATGTCGTTTACATTGTCAATAGACGATGTAATTATCAGCAACTTTGTTTCCGGCCCCTATTCGACCACCTTTCCGGTGAAGATCCTTTCGCTGGTGAAAACCGGCCTGTCCCCGGAAGTAAACGCGCTGACCACGATCATGATCGCGGTGATCCTGCTGGGTCTTCTGATCAATTCGGCAGTTCAGGCTTTTATGAGGAAAAGAGCCCTGACTCATATAAAAAGTTATTTTTAAAGCTGTTTTAAGGAATTAAAAAAACAAGGAGGAGATCATGACGATGAAAAAGTTTATCGCACTGATGTTGATTGCTGTTATGGTATTTACCTTTGGAGCCTGCGGAGGAGGCGGGGGAAAGACGGCAGCCAACGGGGAAGTGAACATTTACATGTGGTCGGACTACATGTCTGACAGCGTCGTTCAGGGCTTTGAAGAAGAGACCGGAATCAAGGTGAATTTCTCTTACATGAATTCGTCGGAAGAAGCGACGGCCAAGCTGACCAGCGGAGGCGGGGACCAGTATGACCTGGTTATGCCCTGTGACGCGGATATGACCGGACTGATCAAAGCGGGAAAATTGGCGGAGATCAATCTCGACAACATCCCGAACTTCAAGAATCTTGGAGACGCCTACAAGTACAGGGAATTTGACCCGGAAAACAAGTATGCGATCCCGTATCTGATGAACTATATTTATGTAGTATACAACCCGGAAACCTGTCCGGTGGAAATCAAGACCTATGATGATCTCCTCAATCCGGCGCTGAAAGGTCAGCTCGCGTCTGTGACAGGAATCAGAAACCTGTTCCCCATCGCTTTGATTTCCCTGGGGTATGATCCCAACAGCACCAATGAGGATGAAATCGCCGCCTCCTATGAATGGCTGAAGAAATACGTCGCAAACGCAAAGACCCTGGTCAGCGACAACACAGAGCAGGCGCTGGTCAGCGGAGCATGCTCCGTAGGGCTTCTGTTTGACGGCCAGGCCGGAAGGGCGATTGCCGCAAATCCAAACCTGAAGGTTGCGGACCTGTCGGTTCCGATTCAGCTCGGCGTGGACGAATTCGTCATCCCGGCGGAGGCGAAGAACAAGGAGAACGCGGAAAAATTCCTGAATTACATTCTGGATGCTGACGTCATGGCGGAAAACCTGAAGGATAACCCCTACACCTGCCCCAACGTGGCGGCCATCGCGCTGACGGAGGATTCCTACAAGAAAAACCCAGCCATCGATATTCCCCAGCACATGAAGGATAATTACTTCCTCCAGCTGGATATCGGCCAGGCGGCCACCGTCTATGACAAGTACTGGACGATGCTAATGTCGGAGCAGTAAGAAAAATACAGAAACGAGAATATATAAAAAGAAATTTCCCGAAATATCCTGCCTTCCCGGCAGGATATTTCGTATTGTGCGGTTGATTCTGTGTTCCGCCACTGATTTTGTGTGTTCTGATCGGGAAATACGATTGAAAAGACAGCGGACAGAGGGTAAACTGGAAATTAAGAGGAAGATTCTGAGAAAGCGATTCAATGTGGAGGTGGTATCATGTCTATTTTAATCAAGAACGGGACGGTCGTTACTGCGGAAAGTGAATTTGTCGCGGACGTCTATATCGAGGGGGAATCGATCCGCGCAATCGGAGAGAACCTTGGAATGGAGGCCGACGAGGTCGTGGACGCAAAGGGAAAGTACGTCTTGCCCGGAGGCGTCGACCAGCACGTTCATTTTTCATTTACCTACAAGGGCAGCAAGGTCAGGGGATTTGAAACTTCAAACGCTGCGGCAGTGGGAGGAACGACGACCCTCATCGAATTTGTAAACCAGGTCCAGGGAAAAGGCCTGGTGGAATCCATCGACGAATACCGGAAAACGGACGCGGATGGCATCGCCATGGTGGATTATTCCTTCCACAGCGTCATGACCGATCCCAGGCCTGAGGTCATCGAGGAGATCCCGAAGCTGGCGGAGGCGGGATATCCCACCATGAAGCTTTTCATGGCATATAAAGGGATGTTCTTTCACGCGGACGACGACGCGATCCTGAAAGCTCTTTTCAAAGGGAAGGAAGCCGGGATCACGGTGATGGTCCATGCGGAAAATGCGGAGATGATCGATGTTCTCACCAAGAAGCTGATTGCGGAGGGCAAGAACGCGCCGTATTATCACGCGGTTTCAAGGCCTCCGGTGGTGGAAGCGGAAGCCACAAGGCGTGCCATCTATCTGGCGGAGCTTGCGGACGCGCCCCTTTACGTGGTACACGTTTCGGCCAGAGAAGCTCTGGAGGAGATCAAGCAGGCCTATGGCAGGGGACAGTCGATATACGGCGAAACCTGCTCCCATTACCTGGTGCTGGACACGGAGGACCTGGCAAGGCCCGGTTTCGAAGGCGCCAAATACGTCTGTTCCCCGGCGCTGAGGACAAAAGAACACCGGGATGCATTGTGGGAAGCGATAGACCGGAAGTGGCTCAATGCGGTCAGCTCCGACCACTGCGGATTTGATTACGAGCATCAAAAGCACATGGGATACGGCGACGGCAACTCCTTTGCGGACATCCCCAACGGCGCACCGAGCCTGCAGAACCGCCTGAACATTCTTTGGACCTACGGCGTGTGCGAAGGGAAGATCTCCAGGAGCCGTTTCGTGGACCTCTTTGCGACCATGCCGGCAAAGGTCAACGGACTGACCCGGAAGGGGCAGCTCGCAGCCGGATTCGACGCGGATGTCGTAATTTTCGACCCGGATTACGAGGGAGTCATCAGTGTCGCAAACAACCTGGAAGGCGTGGATTACTGCCCCTTTGAAGGCTTCGCCCAGAAGGGCAGGGCGGAAACGGTGTTCCTGAGGGGTAAAAAAATTGTAGAGGGCGGAAAGTACACCGGCGAAAAAGGCCAGGGAAGGTTTGTTCCCGGGAAGCCCTTCGGCCACGCGTACAGCGGGAGATCACTATGAAAATATCCGGAGAAAGGCTTCTTTCCGACCTGGAGAAGCTGAAAGGCTTTACGGATACCCCCGGAGAGGGAGTGACCCGGTTTTCCTACGGGGAAAACGATGGGAAGGTCAGGGAATACATAAGAGAAGCGGCGGAATCACAGGGCTTTTCCGTGAGGACGGACCCTGTCGGAAACATGTATATTTGCCTCTCTGAAGGTAAAAACGACAGTACTGTCGATATCGTTGGAAAAACGAAGAAAATACGGATCGGCTCTCATATCGATACGGTTAGAAACGGCGGATGGCTTGACGGGATCTACGGCGTGGCGAGCAGCCTGGAGGTATTGCGGACTCTCGCGGAAAATGACAGCCAACGCCTTTCCGAGGTGGAAGTCGTCATCTTTGCGGAAGAGGAAGGATCGAACTTCGGGTCTACGATGACCGGCAGCAAGTTCATCGCCGGGATCTATGGGGAAAGGGACCTGGACCGGCTGAAAAACGACACGAACGTCCCTTTACGTGAAATGTTGAAAAACTGCGAATTCCCGGCCTATCGGCGGGAGGATGTGACGTGGGATTTTTCAGACGTGAAAGCCATGCTGGAACTCCACATCGAACAGGGGCCTGTGCTGGAACGGGAGGGAAAATCCATCGGGATTGTCGACGCTATTTTCGGCATGACGACCATGGAGGTGACGGTTTTAGGAGTAGGCAACCATGCAGGGGCTACGCCCATGAGATACCGGCAGGATGCTTTGGCCGCCGCCGCAGAGTGCATTGGGGAAGCGGAGCGCGTCGCAAGAGCGGACCGGGAAGGGATACTCGTGGCTACCGTCGGGAAAGTCGCCGTTTCTCCGAACTGCTCCAACGTGATTCCGGAAAAGGTTGTCTTTACCGTGGAAGCCCGGGAAAAGCGGGAGGAACGGATCACGGGGGCGATAGAGGAAATCAAAGCGGCGATCGCGAAGGTCGCGGAACGAAGAGGGGTGTCCTTTGAAATACGGGTTCTCGCTGAATCCAAGCCCTTTCATCTGGATGGACGGATCATAGCGCTGATGGACCGACTGGCGGCGGAAGCAGGCATTCGTCACCAGATCATGGACAGCGGCGCGGTTCACGATACCTGCGTCATCGCACCCCATACCCCATCCGGTATGCTGTTCGTCCCCAGCATCGGCGGCAGAAGCCACGTGCCTTTTGAAGATACGGCTCCCGGAGATCTGGTGACGGGCGCACAGCTGTTGCTGGACGCGGTGCTGAATGTATAAAAATTACAGACTCCAATCATACTATCAATATCAGCGAATAGTATGAAAGGAGTCGAGATGGCGGATAAAAACAACGACCGGATGGACCGGTTTGAACCGAAAAAGGCCGGGGAGAACGAATGCCCGGAAAAGGATAAGGACGGAAACTGTAAAGTCCCCGGCGTTTACAGAGATTCTGATGAAATCGGGGGAGGATGAAGCGATTCACCCTCCCTTTTTTCATAACATCAAGATGGGATCGTTCGGATTTATGATAGCCGTCACATTGGACCCTTCGCGAAGCCCAAGATCTTTCAGGGACTCCATGGTGACGACGGTGGTCAGAAGGTTTCCGCATCCGAGATCGACTACGACAATGGAATTGACGGCTCCCTCGGTGACCTTTACGACTCTCCCTTTAAGTAGATTTCTGGTGCCCATCAGCCTTTCGCCATACGGATTATATCGGTTGTCTATATCCTGTATGAAATAATTTTGCTCACTATGAGGCGACAGTGAGTAAGGGTCGTATGGGTCGTATGGATACATTTTCACTTCCTCATTTCTTGTTAAGAATAGTTTTATTTCATAGTATTCTATTTAATTTAGTTGGGTTACATATTGGCACAGAGAGAATAGCACGATAAGCATCAAAATGTGAAATGGACACAAAATTTTTCCAGTGCTAACGTGATGAAACTTTATTTTTATAGTGTTGACAATATAAAGACTTTGTATTATATTTGTATTGTTATCATATCAACGTAACAAAAATAATACATTGTTTTATCAATATAGAAGTAAAATTTATTAGGTAAGGAGTGCGGCAAAGATGAAGGAAAGAAAAATTAAACTGGTAAGTGCAAAAGAAGCTATTGCGCAAATTGAGGACGACTCTTCAGTATTGGTATGCGGATCATTGATTAGAAGGCATCCGATGGCATTAGTTCATGAGATGATACGCCAAAATAAACGGAACCTTACTTTATACGGATGGAACAATTCTATTGATTTTGATATGCTGATAGGCTGCGGTTTGGCAAAAGAGGCCCACTCCTCCTATGTGGGCATGTCTAATCTCGGTATGTGCAAAAATTTTAGAAGGGCTTGCCAGGAACAGAAGATCCGCTATGTAGAGCATAGTGAGACGACTGCAATGGACAGACTCATGGCGGGATACCAGGGTTTGACTTTTGCAATTTCCAAGACGCCATTAAATAATGACATGAAAGTAAATAAAGAATACCAGACAGATATCACCTGCCCGTTTACGGGAGAAAAATACACCGCTATGAGGGCGTGGAATCCGGACTACGCGATTCTTCACGCCGCAAGATCAGATAAATACGGCAATGTTCAGTTCGACAGACGCAGAATGATGGATAATGAAACGGATATCTTTATCTCTAAGGCGACTAAAAAGATCATCGTATCCGTGGAAGAAATTGTAAGCGAAGAAACGATAATCGAATCAAACGATTTGACCGTCCTCCCAAAGATGTTTGTCGACTGTGTCGTGGAAGCTCCTTATGGCGCTCATCCAAATTCATGCGACTGCAGATATGACTTTGACATCGAGCACGTAAGGTACTATCAGGAATGCTGCGAGACCCCGGAAGGCTTTGAAAAATATATGAAAGAGTACGTTTACGGTACAAAAGACTGGAATGAATATCTTGAAAAGATTGGTATGGAGCATCTTTTAAAAATCACAAGATCCTTCAGGGGAGAGTGAAAACTGACATGAGTTGCGATAGAAAAGAATGCTATCTGGCAATCGATTCGGGAACCAGCTCGATTCGGGTTGGCCTGCTCGATGAAAACTTAAATGTCTTCAAAATAAAAAGAATTGAAAGATTAGCGCAAAACAATATGAGCGCTGAAAAAGAATGGGGTTTGATTGCACAGCTCATTCGACAGATTTTTGAAGAGAATCCGAGTGTCGGCATCGTTTCCGTTGGGGTATCCCAGTTTATTTCCTGGATGGTCATTGACGAACGCGGGAATCCGTTAACAGACGTTTACCTGTATTCGGATCAAAAGATCGATGAGCTTAAGAGAGCGATTGAGTTAATCGGAGCAAAAGAAATATACGAAAGGACAGCCCGCAGACCTTCGTCGGAGTTTGGAATACTGAAACTCCTGCACTTGAAAAATAACGATACTAATTTATACAACAAGGCATGCTTTCTGATCAGTATGAAGGACTACGTCAATTACAAGCTGACAGGAGAGATTTTTACCGACTATACTTCCGCCTGCTATTCAATGGCGTTGAATGTGAAGGAGAAATGCTGGGACCCTGAAATACTTGATAGATTTGACATCAGTCCTGGGAAATTGCCTCCGTTGAAATATGGCGCTGAGATCGTCGGCAGAACAAGCAAGACTTGCCGGGAAGAGCTGGGGCTGCAGGAAGGCATACCGGTTGCTGCGGGAGGGCCGGACGGCAGCCTGGGGATCATCGGGGCGGCAGGCAGCGATCACGGCGTGTTTGCAAGCGTAATGGGCACTACAGATGTATGCTTTGTCATGACGGAGAAACCCGTTTTGGATGGTCAATCAAAAGGCCTCATTACGAATATCAGCCCTATCAGGGATATTTGGATGGTTGGCGGGCCAACAGGGTTCTCGGGTGGAACCGTAGACTGGTTTATAAAAAATTTTACTCAGTCCTGTTCTTTTAATGAGTTAACCGATAAAGCACGCTTCGTACCGGCAGGTTCCGGCGGATTGCTGATGAATCTCGGAATAACAGGCGAAAGAGCGCCGATTTGGAACTCGGGAATGCTGGGCTCCATAGTCGGATTGAATCCGGATACAAAACCGGAACATATCTTTCGGGCAATGATGGAATCAAACGCATATTTGTCTCGGTCTATTTATGACATGATTGATGAAGCCGGAGTTGCGGTGAACCGCATGGTGGCAACAGGAGGGGGAGCCTCCAATCCGCTTTGGATGGAAATTAAGGCTAGCGTTATGAAGCTGCCTTTGAGCGTGCCAAAAGAAAGACAATCCACATTGAGAGGTGCGGGAATCCTGGCAATGTTATGCGCGGACCCGGGCGGAAAGATTCTGCCCCAGGAAATGACTCAATTTTTTCCGGATGAAGCTGCGCAAAAAGATTATGATTACCTTTATATAAGATATAAGGAATTTATTAAGTCATTGAATAATTATTACCTTTATAATGACTGACTGGGAAGGAAGGGAAAAGAATGAATGGTGGAAAATTAGTTGTAGAATTGTTGAAGGAACAAGGCACGAGGTGTGTTTTCGGAGTCCCTGGAGGCCAGACTTTATTCGTAAATGATGCTCTTTATGATTCAGATATTGAGTTTATTCAAACCAGGCATGAGGGCGGAGCGGCATCTGCCGCAGACGCATACGGACGTATTACCGGAAAACCGGGAATCTGTCTTGCGACCACAGGTCCGGGAGCGACAAACCTGATTACCGGAATCGGCGGCGCGTTCCGGGATTCCAGCCCGATGATCGTCCTTCTGTTTCAGAACAGAGCGGCGGATGTAGGCAGAGGGGATGCCCAGGAAGCAAATCATGAAGCGCTCTTTTCAAGTATATGTAAGGAATTTATCCCTGTATATAACATTTCAAAGCTTGCATGGGCGATGAGACAGGCTTACCGTGTGGCGGTGACAGGAAGGCCGGGACCGGTTGTCGTCGACCTGTACAGAGATGTGGTTGAAAGCCAGGAAGCTGATTATGAATACATAGCTCCTGAAAAGTATTGCTTCCAGTCGAAATGCAGGCCGCTGGACAGTGAAATACAAAAATGTATTGATTTGCTGAAAAAGAATAATAAAATCGCAATTTTAAGCGGTAACGGAGTCAAATATTCCGGAGCCGGCGACGTGGTTCTTGAATTTGCAAAGCATTTGGATGCACCGATCGTAACCACCTTCAACGGGATTTCCGGCGTGCCCACGACGGATAGGAACGTGATGGGCGCAAGAAGCAGACACGGAAGCCAGTTTACAAGATATATCCTGGAGGATGCCGATCTGGTGGTGGTGCTGGGTTCCAGCCTTACAGCGATCAGCACAAACCGCTGGAGCCTCGGTTTCAAGAAAATGATCCAGATTGACATAGACCCCCAGAACATTGGAAAGCACTATCCGGTAGAATGCGGCCTTGTAGGTACTATTGACGAGACTCTTACTCTGATCAATCAAAACCTGAAAGAAAATCCGATCAAGGATTCGGCGCGTTCGGAGTGGTTTGATCAGATAGAGGAGAAGAAGAAAAGCTGGGAAGCCGATGTCCTCGGCAAAATCGACTCCGATGTGGACGCAACCCCGGTTTCACCTGTTGCGGTAATGAACGAACTGTCAAAGCTGATTCGCGAGGACAGCGTGGTTTGCGTAGATGCCGGAAACCCGGGCGCTTGGTCGCATCTTCTTGAAATCAAGCCCGGCGTAAAGTATTTGAAACCTGTAAACTTCGGCAACATGGGATTTGCGATTCCGGCCGGGATCGCCGGAAAAGCGGCTTATCCTGAAAAAGAGGTCATTTCCATTTTGGGCGACGGTTCTCTCGGCATGACTCTGGCCGAACTGGAAACCGCGGCAAGGCAGAACAAAAGACAGATGATCATCGTTCTGAACGATTCCGCCTACGGTAATATAAAACAGGAGGAAGAGTTTAAGTTTGGGGATCGCTACATAGGAGTCGACTTTACGGAAAGCGATTATGTGAAAGTTGCGGAAGGACTTGGATGCAGGAGCTACAAGGTTACAAAGGCCAGCCAGCTGGCCGGGATATTTAAAGACTTCAGAGAAGCGGGCACAGACGAGCCGTTTGTAATCGACCTGTCTCTCAACGGAAATATTTCGGTTTGGCCGGAGGCATTTTAAAGGAGGGTGCTGATATGGAAAACTATACGATAGAAGAATTATTGGCTGTGGAAGTATCGAAGCATTTGAACAATGATGAAATGGGCTTCGTCGGAGTCGGAACCGGGGGTAAGGCCTATATCCGCGCAGTAGGAATTCCTGCCGTGGCCTCCAGGCTGGCTCAGCTTTCCCATGCGCCGGATTACATGATCATGTTCGGGCCGATCATCGACCCTATGCTTGACAGTGAATGTATCCCTGAAACCAATTTCGAATATGACCTGATTCATTGGCCTTGCAGATCGCAGATTACCGTATATGACTCACACGTGGTCTTTAAAGCAGGTAGAATGGGCGTGGGATTTGTTTCCGGAGTTCAGGTAGATAAATTCGGCAATACCAACATCGTATGCATAGGAGACTATAACAAGCCGAAGGTAAGACTGCCCGGATCTCTTGCACAGCCTGATCACTTTGCTTTTGCAAAGAGGGTATTCGCTATCGTAAAGCATGATAAGAGAACTTTCGTGGAGCATGTCGACTATATTTCCGGATGTGGGCATGAAAACCGTGACGGATTGAAGGGCGGCGGGCCTGCTTTTATATTCACCGAGCTTTGCGTAATGGATTTCAATGAGCAGGGAAGGATGCGTTTGAAGAGCATTCATCCGGGAGTGACGCTTCAGGAGGTTATTGACAATACTGGATTTAAATTGGATATTCCAGAAAATGTTCCTTTTACCGAAGCACCTACTGAATTAGAATTGAAATTAATCAGAGAGCGCATCGATCCGAAGAGAAAATGGTTGAACGCTACGATTACTTTGGAGCCTGCAACATTGGCAGATTAGCAGGTTAATTGAAGAGGTAGAACAATGGGACAGTTTGAAAGCTCTAAAATTATTGCCCTGGAAGAAGCGGTTCAGATGGTGAAGCCGGGAATGAATCTGTCATTCAGCGGATTTGCAAATTCAATGTGTCCGGTTGGATTCGTAAGGCAGATGATACGTGCCGGCGTAAAAGAGATCGACATATCAGCGATGGGTGAATTATGGGCTGTGGATATGCTGGCCGGCGGCGGCGCGGTGAAGAGGGTAAGGCAATCGTGTTTTCTGATGGAAGGATATGGCCGATGCCGAAACTTTAGCCGTGGCGCGGAAGAAGGGACCCTTGCGGTGGAAGATTACAGCCACCTTGGAATTACCAGCAGGTTTGCCGCGGCAGCAATGGGAATGCCTTTTCTTCCGCTGAAATCCATGATGGGCACGGATATTGAGAAACAGCGCAACTTTGACGCGGACGAGAAGATGAGGGTGATCAATAATCCCTTTGATGAAAAGGAAAAAGTTGCGCTGGTTAAAAAGCTGGAGCCGGATATCGCGGTGGTCCACTGCGCAAGGGCCGACAAGAAGGGCAATACCCAGTTGTACGGGATTACCTCATCTACGGAGCAGATTGCGAAAAGCGCGAAGAAGGTCATTGTAACCGTTGAAGAAATTGTGGACGAGGCGGAGATCCGCCGCACTCAGCATTTCACAGTTTTGCCGGGATTTTTCGTCGACGCGGTGGTTCACATGCCCTTTGGGGCGCATCCGACCGGTCTGCATAAATATTATGATTTTGACAAAGCCCATATTGACATTTATGCGGAAGCGGCAAAAACCAAGGAGACTTTCCGCCAATACATCGAAGAGTACATATTGGATACGAAGAATGAAATGGAGTATCTGAGTAAAATCGGTATCGGGCATCTGATGTCATTGCGCGTTGACCCTCACTTCGGTATATCGCTAAGAAACAGGGAGGTTCTTTAACAGAAATGAAAGCAAGTTTAGATGAGTTAATGGTATTCTCTGCTGCAAGACTGATAAAGGATTACGACGTGGTGATGGTGGGCACGGGCATTCCGCTGGTGGCGGCCTACCTGGCGAAAAGAACCCACGCTCCCAACTCCGTACTGGTATTTGAATCGGGAGCGTTGGATCCTATACCCGAATATATTGCGGTAGGCCCCGGGGATTATCCGTTGATCAGCAGTGCGGTAAAAGCCACGAGCCTGTTTGACTCCTTGCTGCTAAATCAAAGAGGAAAGATCGATCTGGGATTCCTGGGCGGGGCGGAAATCGACATGTATGGAAATATCAATTCTACCGTAATGGGAGACCAGAAGAAGCCGGATGTAAGACTTCCGGGAAGCGGCGGAGCAAACGATATCGCTTCCTGCGCAAAGAAGGTCGTGCTGATCGCAAAGCATGACAAGAAAAAGCTGCCGGCAAAGGTGTCTTATCTCACATCGCCTGGTTACCTGGGCGGCCCGGGTGAAAGGGAGCAAACGGGGCTTCCAGGCGGCGGCCCGGCAATGCTGATTACAAATTTAGGGCTTTTCGGCTTTGATGAAGAGACAAAGCGCATGAAAGTAATCTCCCTGCATCCCGGAGTAACCCCCCAAGTGACAGCTGAAAATACGGGATTTGAAATATTGGGCCTGGATGCGGATGACATAGCGGAAACCGAGCTTCCGGATGAAACCACGCTGGAAATACTGAGAAAAATCGATCCGGACGGAATTGTTCTTAAAAAGTAGTGATCATGGAGGATGGAAAGATGAGAGGCGCGTTGGAAGGTATTAGAATTCTGGATCTTTCGAGATATATATCGGGGCCATATTGTGCGATGATGCTGGGCGATATGGGGGCTGACGTAATAAAAATTGAAAAAAGCGGCAAGGGCGAAGACGCGAGAGGGCTGGATCCCTTTAAAAACGGTAAGAGCCTGTACTACACGTCCTACAACAAAAATAAGCGCAGCATAACCCTCAACTTCAGAAGTAAGGAGGGGATTGCCGTGCTCAAAGAGCTCATGGCAGAATCGGATGTCCTGATAGAGAATTTCAGGCCGGGCACTCTGGAAAAAATGGGCCTGGATAAAGATGAGATTGAGCGAATCAATCCCAGACTGATCGTGGCTTCCATTTCAGGCTTCGGACAGGATGGACCATATCGCGACCGTGCCGCTTTCGACTGTATCGCGCAGGCCATGAGCGGACTTATGAGCATCACAGGAACAGAAGAAGGCGGGCCGATGCTTGCCGGTACATATATTGCGGACTTTGTGGCCGCCCTTTACACCGCATTCGGAATTACGGTGGCGCTGTACAGCCGAAATGAAACCGGAAAAGGCCAGTTCCTGGACGTTTCTCTTCTGGATGGATTGTACAGCATTCTTGCAACGGCTGCTCCGCTTATGCACGCTAATGGGATCAGACAGAAGCGTGCCGGAAACAGGGATAAGGTATGTGCCCCCGCAACTGCCTTTAAAGGCAGTGACGGATACATCTACATCCATGGAGGAACCGATCCTCTGTTTTCGAGGCTGGTTAGGATCATGGGCCGGGAAGACCTTCTTGAGGACGAACGGTTCAGCAAGAGCGTAATTCGTATGCAGCATGCGGAAGAGATAGAATCGATTGTACAGGATTGGCTGAAGGACAAAACAGTGGATGAAATCGAAGCGCTGATGGTGGAGGCCGGAATTCCTGCAGGGCCGGTCAACGATATGAAGAGAGTATTGAACAACGAGCAGCTGAAGCACAGAGAAGCAATCGCCTATGCGGACTATCCGGAAATGGGAACAATAACGGTTCCCGGGGTTGTGGTAAAAATGTCCGAAACCCCGGGACAGATATCACGCAGGCCTCCGACCCTTGGAGAGCATACGGATGAGATATTGACGCAGATACTCCATTATACACAAGGTCAGATTCAAGAGTTAAAAATGAAAGGTGTACTATAAATAAAGGAGGTGTACTATGAGCAGCGTACCGGAAATCGACAAGAACAATCCTATTCCCCTGTATTATCAAATAAAGGAGTATTTTAAAAAACAGATCAGCCTGGGGCAGTTGAAGCCAGGCGACAGACTGCATACAGAAAATTGGTACGAAAACTATTTTGGAGTCAGCAGAGTGACAATCAGAAAGGCGCTCGAGGAATTGGCGAATGAATCCGTGATCGTGAGAAGCAGAAAGAGTGGCGCGGTTATCGCAGAGCCGAAAATCAACCGCCCCCTTAATCGCTTGACAAGCTTTCAGGAATCCATGAACAGCGAGGGGCTGGATACGAGATCTAAAGTGATCGAATACAGGATCGCAGAAATCCCGGAAGATTATAAAGAGATCTTCAATAACGAGAAGGATGAAAAGTTTTACTTTATCAATCGTCTAAGACTGGTAGACGATAAGCCGTTTGCAATACAGCAGCTCTATTTAAGAGAAAAGTATTGCCCGAATCTGAACATCAAATCCCTGGAGAAGAAATCTTTGTATGACATTGTTGAAAACGAATATGGCCATACGATTGACCACGGCGACCAGACCATCGATGTGGTGACCGCAACACGCCAGCAATCCCAGCTTCTGTCCATCGAGCCAAAGACGCCGCTGATGCATATTACAAGGACGGCTTATTTAAGCAATGGGGATGCGTTTGAATACACTAATCTTCTCTACCTCTCAGACAAGTACAAATTCAGTATGACACTATATCGGTAAGAATAGGAGGAAAAGTTTATGAACATTCTGGAAGCGATGAAAAATGTGGAAGTAATATCACTTGGCGTGGATGTCAGCGCAACAGGGGTCCCTCTTGGAGATGGACATGCAGCGCCGATGATCATTCCGTTAATGAGGCACGGAGAGGATTTGGATTATTTTCGCCCCACCACTGTAGCAAATGAAGTCACTGTTTTCACACAACACACGGGAACTCATATCGACGCGCTTTCACATATC
>DAITKX010000015.1:24623-45663 GCA_036835995.1 Bacillota bacterium
TACATACACGGAGGCTATAAGGCAAGTGATGTTGTGGACTATAGAGGATTTAAGGTACACGATATCGCGAAACAGAAACCCACCGTTGGCCGGGCTGTGTTGATCGACGTGCCCCGGTATAAAAATGTTGAGGTGTTGCCGGACAGTTATAAAATAACCGTTGAAGATATTAAAGAAACCCTTGAAATGGAAAAGGTGGACATTGAAAAAGGAGATGTTGCGATTATTCGAACAGGCTTCATGAAAGCATATTGGTCGAAAGACAGCAAGCGTTTTACGGATAGGAGTGCCGGCATCTCGCTGGAAGCAGCCAAATATTTGATCGAGGAAAAGGGCGTCAGCGTAATCGGCGGAGATAATGTTTCGGTTGAGGCGATTCCTGCTCACGAGCTTGAGGTTCACGCGTATTCGCTGGTTGAAAAGGGAGTCCCCCTCATGGAAAACATGAATCTGGAAGAATTGCACGAGCGGAAGGTTTACGAATTCATCATTGCTGTAGCGCCGCTTCGCATCGTCGGTGCCACTGCGTCCATGGTAAATCCATTAGCATTTCTCTAATTGTTGTTTTTAGATATATTTTATATAAATTTTATATCTAAACCATTATTTTAAATTAAGAGGTGGAAGAAATGAGAAAGCACAAATTCAGACTCGTATCGGTATTATTAATCGCAGCTCTTGTGGCGCTTGCTCTGGTCGGATGTGGTGGTGGCAGCGGCAGTTCAGACGACAGCAGTGTAAAAAAAGGAGAAGCGGCATCTTCAGGAATTGATTTTGCTGCAAAGGCAGCGGCAGCAGTTAAGGCTTCCTCTGACACATTCCAGGGGCCTACGGAAGCCGCGGGAGCGATTCCGTCAGGAATTAAAATCGCTGTTATCCCTTCGGACGGTACTCTGTCCGGTTGCGTAGCACCGTGTAAAGGCGTTATGTCGGCCGCGGAAAAGATCGGCTGGGAAGCTCAGATGTATGATGGCGGCGGAAGCTCGGCTACACAGAACAAGTCGATCCTGAACGCGATTTCCTGGGGTGCTGACGTGATCATGTGCGCCGCAGTCGATCCGAAGGGAATCCAGCAGGGATTGAAAGCCGCTGAGGAGGCCGGGGTTCTGATGGTATCCGGCTCCAACGGTATCGACGATCCGAATCCTGTTCTGCAGTTGGGAGAAGGACAGTTGAATTTTGCCTTTGACGTAGGCCCTGACTATGCGGCGGTAGGGTCTGCTATTGCGGACTGGATTATAAACGATGCGGGCAACGGCGGAGAAGTCGCGGTGTTCGGCGATAAGGAATTTCCTTCAGTGGAGGCCCTTCAGGTAGGACTTCTCGACGAGCTCAACAAGTCCGATATGAAGATCAGCGATGTGCAGTACTTTACAGGAAGCCAGGTTGGCGACACATTGAACAGGCAGGTCGTTTCCTATTTGACATCCCATCCGGAATGCAAATATGTTTTCGCTCCTTTTGATCCGGCTGCAGCCAGCATGGTGGAAGGTCTGAACCAGGCGAATATGACAGATGTTAAAGTGATCGGCGTACTCGGCATCTCGCAGAATATAGAGTATATCAGAAGCGGCAATATTCAGGTTGCAACCGGAGCATATGACAATGAATACATGGGATGGGCGGTTGTTGACCAGGTGATCAGACATCTGAACGGAAAAGATTATGCTGCGCCGCGTGGTGAAAATCTTCCTTACATAGTTCTGGACAAGACCAATTTACCTGACCAGGGCAAGAACTGGGTGGCAAGCTTTGACTATCAGAGTGAATTCCTGAAATTGTGGAAATAGCTTTACTGCAATAATTATAATTCGGATAACGCCTGGCGTTATCCGAATTTAAAAGGAGAGGCTTCTTATGGATTACATTGAAAAGACCCGCCCTGGGTTAATGGCAAGATTATCGAATAAAAACTACAGGCTGATTTATATTATAATCGTACTGGCAGTCCTATTTTCACTCAACTCCAATAAATTTCTTTCAGTGAATAATCTAAGCAATATGTTGCTTTCGCAGGTTACGGTGAGCTGTATTGCCATCGGCGCTTTAATCATATTGATAATCGGCGAATTTGACCTTTCATTGGGCTACATGATCGGGTTTGTCATGATGCTCGGAGCCTATCTCTTTGACAAAAATGTCAATGTTGTGATCGTAATTATCGCAATGGTATGTTCAGGCTCTCTGGCAGGTCTGGTTAGCGGGATACTTACGGTAAAGTTTCATGTCAGTTCCTTTATATCAACACTTGCGGTTGGAATTACTTTAAGCGGCCTGACGATCGGCTTAAGCAACGGGGCGGTCCTTTCCAACAATATTTCGCCGTTGTTCATCGAGCTGGGACAATCAAAAATATTCGGGGTCGGCTGGTGTGTCTGGATTTTCATTTTAATATGCGCTATCATGTACTTTTGCCTGGAATTTACTTCTTTTGGAAGAAGTCTTTACGCGATAGGCGGTTCTCAGAAGGTGTCGTTTATGGCGGGAATTAAAACGGATATGATCAGAATTCTGGCATTCGTATTATCGGGAACATTTACGAGCATCGCGGCAATCTTTCAACTGGGACAGTCCGGCGCGGCGTTCCCGTCCTTCGGTCTATCGCTTCTGATGCCGGCGTACGCTATTGCATTTTTAAGCGTAACTACTTATCGCCCGGGGTTCTACAATGTCGTAGGGCTGATGCTTTCGGTCATCGTGCTGGGCATCGGTGTAAACGGACTGAGCATTCTCGGTGCTCCGTTCTGGGCAGAACATATTTATAACGGCGCCGTATTGTTATTCGCAGTGTTGACTGCGGCGGCTGATGCAAGAGCTGTAAAAGTGGGGTGAAGTATCATGGCAGAAAAATGGATTGATGAATTTTTTAAATATATGAGTCACTTTGACTATGCTGAATTGAGTCATGAATTGGAACCGGGAATGCCGACTTATCCTACGCATCCTAAGTACGATTTTAATTTATGGCCGGCAGAAGGTGATCCTGCGGAAATACATAGCATATCCATCAGCGATCATCTGGGAACTCATGTCGACAGTCCCTCCCATTTTGTGAGAGAGGAAGGAAATCCTTTGCGGATCGATATTGCCGGCATTATGGCCAGTGCGTTCACAGCGCGGATGATTAAGATAAAAATTAATCCGATCGGAAACAATTATGCGGTTTCTAAAGAAGAAATCGTCGCCTTTGAGGCTAGAAGCAATATAGAAATAACCAGTGAAGATATCGTTGTGTTTGATTTCGGATGGTCACAGAGATGGCATGCCGGGGAAGAGGGCGCAAGTTTCCTTAAAAATTGGCCGGGCCTGGGGCTGGAAGCCTCGGAGTACTTGGTAAGCAAGCATGTAAAGGGTGTGGGAACCGAGTGCATTGGTCTGGATACAGGCAATGGCGGAGACGGAAAACTTCCGGCCCATTTTACGCTGCTGCCCAATAACATACTCATTTATGAAAACCTTACCAATCTTGACAGCGCGCCGATTGAAAGTATCTTTGTAGCACTGCCGCTCAGGTTTAAAGGCGGATCGGGTTCGCCAATCAGACCAATTGCGATATTTCCTAAATGAAACGCGGGTTGAGTCTGGATAGAGGAGGGAAAAAGCAATGTCTGTATCGGTAAAGAACGTTTCTGTGGTATTTCCGGGAATCAAGGCGTTGAAGGATGTAAGCCTGACCTTTGAACCGGGGAATGTTCACGCGGTACTTGGCGCGAATGGCAGTGGCAAGTCCACCCTTGTAAAAGTTTTGACGGGTATTTATAAACCGGAAAAAGGTGCGGCGATAGCCATTGGGGATAACAGTGTGAGCATCATTAAAGACCCGAGCCATGCGCGGGAATTAGGAGTGCGCGTTGTCCACCAGGAGGCCCCTTTAATCAACAGTCTGTCTGTTGCGGAATGCATCGCCTTGTTTAAGGGTTACCCTAAAAACAAGATCGGCAAAATAATGTGGAAGGAACTTTATAAGTACAGTAATGAATTACTATCTTTTTTAAATATAGACGTAGATCCGAAAACCTTGGTCAGCAAGCTGAGTTCCTCGGAAAGAGCTATGGTTGCCATGGCCATTGCCATCGGAAAAGAAGAAGAAGCAAAAGAAACAAAGCTGCTGATCCTGGATGAGGCGGACGCTTCCATCCCGGAGGATGAGGCGGAACATTTTCTTGAAAGGGTGAAACGGGTTGCGGAGCTCGGCATTCCGGTCATCATGGTCACTCACAGGCTGAAAGCCGTCAAGAGCACCTGCTCGGAAGCATCGATCCTGAATGACGGCCAGGTGGTATATTCCGGCAACCTGTGCGACATAGACGAGGACTTTATCGTGAAGAAGATGCTTCCCGCCAAAAGAGCGGATGCCGCCGACGATGGCGTCGACGTTAATGTTGAAAAGCTCTGGAGCGTGATCAATGCTGCACGTCCTGAAGCAAAGGAAAATAACGTACTGGAAGTCAACGGGCTGATTAGCGAGAAGCTTCAGGGGATTACTTTCGAATTGAGGCCCGGTGAAATTCTAGGGATAGCAGGCATTACCGACAGCGGTGTGAGCGAGTTGCCTTTGATTCTCGGAGGAGCCGTTAACAGAACTGCCGGCGATATCGTTCTTGACGGCAAGGCATTGCCAAGGAAGCTTTCCCCGCGGAGCGTTATTGATGCGGGGTTGTCTTTGGTACCTTCGGATCGTTTCCGTCAGGGCGGCGTAATGACAAGAACGTTAAGGGACAATGTACTGTTGCCTAACGAAAAAAGATATTATGGGAGGCCGAAGCTGATAAGAGAAACCATGGAGACCGCCATCAAGGTGCTGGATATCCGGCCCCCCATTCCCACCATGAAATTCGGTAAATTTTCGGGCGGAAACCAGCAGAAGGCGATCATATGCAAATGGCTTCTGATGTGTCCAAAGGTTCTTGTACTCGATGACCCTACCTATGGCGTCGATCCTGCGGCCAGACTGAAAATATTTGCAGCCATCAGAGACTCTGCGGCAAACAACGTGGGGGTTGTGGTTTTTTCCACAGAACCGGAACAGCTGGCGTTCTTATGCTCTCGGGTGCTTGTGCTGCGAAAAGGAAAAGTCGTTAACGAATTGAGCAAGGAAGATAATACGCTGACCAGAGAATCTATTGCAAGGTGGTGCTACGCATAATGAAAGAGAAAATAAATCGATTGGGTGCCTCGGGAAAATTCGCATCCATCAGAAATCAATACGGTCTGCTGATCATATTTGTATTGCTGATATTGGTTTTCTGGATTTCGAATCCCTATTTTATGACAGTTGCAAATTGGAGCCGCATCCTGGCAACCCAGATCGTAGTTGGATGCGTATCCATAGGAGCGGTATTTATCCTCATTGTTGACGAGTTTGATATCTCTCTGGGATATATGGTCGGGTTTATATTGATCGTAGGAGGATACCTTTCAAAATGCGGATTCGGCGTCGATGTCGTTCTTCCGGCAATGATCGTCACCGGACTGGTGGTCGGACTGATCAACGGCTTTCTGACCGTTGTTCTGAAAATTACATCGGCGATCGCCACTTTAGGATTGGGAATTATCCTGTACGGCATAACCCTGGCGCTGAGCAACGGAGAGGTTTTGGCAATTAACATCCCGAAAGAAATCATATCCTTTGCCCAGGGACGCCTCTTCAATGTTCCGTACCCTGTCTACGCTATTGTGGTAATAGGCATTGCCTTGTCCTATATATTGGAATACACTCCCTTTGGAAAGCAGCTTTATGCTACCGGAGGGAGTGAGAGGGCGGCCTATTTGTCCGGAGTGAAAACAAAGACTTTGAAAATTTTGGCGTTTGTAATTGCAGGGTTGTTTGTAAGCATTGCAGCCATATTTCTGCTCGGACAGGCATCCGCGGCAAACCCTCAAAGAGGACCGGAATATCTGATGTCTTCTTATGCAACCGTATATTTAAGCGTTACGGTTTTTAAACCGGGAAGCTTCAATATGCCGGGAGTATTGCTGGCGATTCTGCTTCTGGGTATGGGCTTCAACGGCCTGAGTCTCATGGGTGTTCCCTATTGGTTTGAACCCGTATTTTACGGTATCGTTCTAGCGGTATCTGTGCTGTTTGCAAGCAAGGAAGCAAGAGCCGCAAAGGCTGGATGATAAGTCGGACTTGCCGGATGACCAAGCTGTTCGGCAAGCCTTAAACACTGAGGATCCATAAGATTAATGAACCCTTCTCCTCCTCTAAAAGATCCTCCTTAATTGAAGCTGTATTTTATGGATTCCATAAAATACAGCTTCTCTTTTTCCCGCTATTTTATCAGATACGCATCATAGCAGATGGTGGACCAGTCTTTTATGCCGGCGATGGCAAAGCAATACCTGCCGTTGAGCCAGCCGTATTTTGCGCTGCCGGTATCAAAGGTCAGATGCAGCCGGTAGTAATAATCCGTCGGCGGCACATCTTCTCCGGCGACAATGCGCTTTTCCACCGCCGGATCCAGCAGCAGGGTCCCCTCAGAGGACAGGAAAATATTTTCACCGTCGTCGGTCCGAAGCAACAGCTTGACCTGTATGTCGTTCCTGTCGGGGGGCCTGGTCAGCGTACAGCCGGGACCGGCGCCTTCTATTCTGCCGCTCAGCTTTTCGCCCTTGAAGAACCCTCCGGAAATAGGAGAGATCAGAAGCTCGTTCTGGAAAGAGTCATTGATCAGGACGTCGTCATGCTGCGTTACCTCCGCATAAAACAGGTATTCTGTTTCAACTCCCGGCAGCTTCATAGCTTCCCCCTGATCGGCGTCCCGTCAAACACCACGGCTTCGATGCCGATTTCGCTTAGCTTTTCCGGCGGCACATGGAAGGGATCGCCGGAGATGACGAGGAGGTTGGCTGTCTTTCCAGCTTCGAGAGATCCCATCTCGCTTTCAAGACGCAGCTGCTTCGCACCGTTTATGGTATAGCCTTTCATTAAGTGATCCACGCTGAGCTTCGCCGACTCCGGCGGCCGAAGGCTTCCGGGATACCGGTCAGGATCGAGGGGAAATTCCGGGTCCACTCTGGTAGCGGCCACCTGCATGCTGAAGAACGGGTTTGCCCGGTGGAGTTCATAATTTGTCACCACGTCGCTGGAGAAGGTTACGAGGGCGCCGCTTTCGATCATGGGGTTGAACTGGTACATCCCGCTCCATTTTTCCTTTCCGAAAAACGCCTGGGCTTCTTCGCCGAAATAGCCTCCGGACCAGTGACAGCTCCAGTTGACGATGATCCCCAGCTCGGCGGGCCGCCCCATATCGGCAGGATCCACCAGCTCGCAGTGGGCGAATACGATGTTGATCCTCCAGGGTTCTCCGTTTTCCGCGGATTCCCTCTTCGCCGCCTCTACCGCGTCGCAGCCCGTTCGGAATGCGCGGTCGCCCACCATGTGGATATGTACGTCCAGCCCTTCTCTGTTGCACAGGAGAAAACAGCCTTTCAGCTCTTCCTTTTCCATCTTGATTTCGCCGTAGTTTTCGCCGGTGGGATCGTTGAGATGAGGGGCGAGGGAAGCGCTGTTGCCGCTTTCGTTGGTGCCGTCCAAAAAGAGCTTCATGGTATTGAATTTAATGTGACGGGTGCTGTATTTTCTTTCGTACTCCCTCAGTACGGCGATCTTTTCGGGCAGATCCCCATAATCCCAGAAACGCACCATGCCGTCGTAATATACGTTGAGCTTTCCGGCCTCATCCAGCTTATGGATGGACTCCGCCTGTTCGCCGCTTTCGATAAAGCCATCGCACATCGCCGTGATTCCGTTGTCGGAAAGGAAGGAGAAAAACGGCCCGAGAATTTCCGGCGTCAGGTCCATAGGAGGCTTCCAGCCTATAGTTTCACTTATTTTATCCATGAAAAGGGTGTGGACCAGTTCCTTGCCCCAGCCGGTAGGTTCGCCGTTTTCGTCCCGGACGAACATCTGAAGCCCCGGAACCGGATCGGGGGTATCCTTTGTTATTCCCATGGCCGCGAGCATCTTTGTGTTATACCAGTGCATATGTTCGCCGAAGTCCTGGCACATGCAGGGTCTGTCTGAAACAGCCGTGTCGAGGAGCTCCTTGGTGGGTCCTCTCGTGCCGAACATGCTGGTGGGATAGTATTCAAAGTATAGAAAGGGCGCCTCCTCTTTCGGATGTTCCGCGGCATATTTCCTGACAAAGGCCAGGAGCTCTTGGGGGTCCTCGGTCCAGGGGAGCCTGATATGCCAGCCGCTTTCCGCGCACATGCCGGGATGAATGTGGCTGTCTATAATGCCGGGAATGATGACCTTTCCCTTCATATCCCGTATTTCAGCGGAATCCCCCGTGTATTTTCCCCATTCCCCCTCATCGTCTCTGCCGACAAACAGGATTTTATCGCCGTCGAAGACGATGGCTTCCGCCATGGGGCAATGTTCATTCGATGTGTATATCTTTGCGTTTCGCAATACTGTTGTCATTTTTCCGCCTCCTCTTGCTTTTTTTCAAAAAAGCTGCGCTGTTATGCAATAGTTATTCTTCTAACGTCATTTCGGGCGGAAGCTCTTTGAAGAACTTCGTCTTTGCCGCCAGATATATCAGACCGATGACCAGCCAGATCAGGCCGAGTATTTTGGCGGAAGACTCCATGTAGATGAAAACCACCACCAGGGAACCCATGCCGATGATGGGTGCGATGAGGTATTTGAACAGATCGGATCCGCTCCGCCGGTTCAGCTTGATATAATAGTGGAATATCACGGAAAGATTGACCATAAAGAAGCCGCATACGGCGCCGAAAGCTACAAGGGAAGCCGCACCGAACACGTTGTCCGCGTAGAAGATGGCCGTAAAGGCTACCAGAGTTGTAAGCACGATGTTGTTGACAGGGGTCTGGAACCTCTTTGACAGGTGTCCGAAGAATTTTTTCGGAAGGATGTTGTCTCTTCCCATGCCGTACATGATCCGGGAAACGGCGCCCATGCCCGCCATTGCACAGACAAAGCTTCCGCAGTTATCGACGATGAAAAACACATCTCCGATCCATGGGTTGATCCGGGGGAAAAGCTCAAATATCCCCGCATTGGGATTCTCAATATGCAGATATGCGTCAGGCCACGCGATCTGCGCAAAATATGCCGTTATGATGAATACTACGCCGGCTCCGATCACAACGCCCATGATGGCTTTTCCCATGACCTTTTCAGGTTCTTTGGTTTCCTCGGCGAGGGTCGTAACGGCGTCGAATCCAAGAAACGACGCGCACAGTACGGCGGACGCGGCCAGGACGTTTTTCACTTCAAAGGTGGCGGGATTGAAAAAAGCGGTTCGATCCAGTATTACGCCTGATCCGCCGCCGCCCAGCACATATCTTATGACCAGCAGGATGAAGAAAAGCGTAAAGCCGATGGCAGCGCATGTGATGACCGTGTCGATGATGCTTGCCGTTTTAATTCCGACGATGTTGATGAGCATTCCGATCAGAGCGATCACCACAACGCTTGCCCATACCGGGATGTTGGGGAAATACTCGTTGATATATACGCCAAGCAGCAGATAGCATATCATCGGCAGCAGCAGGTAATCAAGCATCATGACCCATCCTGACATGAAGCCGACGTGGGGCTGTATCGACTTGTTGACGTAAGTGTAAGCCGAGCCCGCCATGGGATAAGCCTTTACCATCTGCATATAGCTCAGGGCGGTAAAAATCATGACAATTGTGGTCAGCACCAGAGAAAGAGCGTACATCCCTCCCGTGCTCTGGGTGAAGATGCCGTAATAATTGAATACCACTGTCGGAGCCAGATACGCCAGGCCGAACATGATGACCAGCGGCAGAGAAAGGGAGCGCTTAAGCGCCGCTTCCTGATTCTGAATCTTTTCACTCATTATAAAACCTCCCAACATAGAAAATAAAGATCATTCCTACTGTCAGAATACTTGCAAAACATTATCCGATTCAATGTCAATTTATCGTTTGTTTCAAAGAAAAAAACACGAAATGAGTAATAAAAGGCGGGCATCGGGGATATTCTCCGGCGGGGGTTATCCCTTAATCGTAGAGAAAAAGGTCCATATAGTGATGGCGCATGAGGTGGTCCAGAGCGCCGAAAGCCTCCTGGATGCTCAGTTCCTTTTCAAGGCATGGGCAGTTCATCTTGTCGGTATAGCTCTTTCTGAACTGCCGGGGAGTGCAATGGTACCATTCCCGGAAGGCTTCATAATAATATTTCGGGCCGGAGAAGCCGCACGCCTCGGAAATCTCGGTGATATTCATATCCGTGGAAAGCAGCAGCTTTTCCGACCGGTAAGCTCTGATATATCTGAGGCTGTTTTCGAATCCGACGTTCACCTTTCTCAGAAATTCGGAAAGGTATGACGTGGTCAGGTGAAATTCCTTCGACAGGGAGTCCAGGGTTATCTTCTCCTCGTAATGAAGCTGCATATAATGAGTGACGTTGTGGCTGCGTTCAAGAAGCTCCGGCTTGAGAATGAGAGACGGATGATAGAAGAAGATAATATCAAAACAGTTGATAAAGAGATCGACGATTTTTTCCACACTGGCGATGATGGCGCCGTGAAAGTCTTTGCCTTCTTTGGCGCTGTTTCCCATGAAAAACAGCAGCGAGATCAGGATGCCCTTCAGTTGATCGTGGCACGGCCGCTTCGGAGTGACGCTGTCCCGGGTATATTCGCATACGAACAGCATGCTGGTGATGAAGGGATAACGCTCCTTGAACCAGGACAGATCGATATAAAGGGAGACGCAGAGATCATCCCTGCCCGCGTAAAGATAATGGGCGTCCTTATCGGCGCTGATGAATTCGCCCTCGTGGAGCGTGAATTGCTCGTATTCATAATTGAACTTCACGCTGCCCTTGAGGCAGAAGATAATTTCAATGATATCCTCGTGCATGTGGGGCGGAACGAATTCGATGCTGCGTATTTTCAGGCCGAGGGGCGTCCCTTCGATCCAGGGGATGGTTTCCTGATACATATGAGGCCTCCTGTGAGAAAAATGAGCAGGCTTACAAAGATCAACAAATCTATATATTACAGTATGTCAGAATTCGGCTCGCAACTCAATGTCTAAAATGCAAAAAACGCCTGCCCCTGGTGTGCCGGAATAAGTGAGGTGGTGTCCGGCACGGGGCAGACGGGATTTTGGGAGAAAAATAATGAAAAGAATCTTTTGCTCTTTGACAATTATCAGTATAACGGTGATTTATGAAGGAATTGTAAAGGAAATGTCAAGTGTTTGTAAAAAGATGCTTTTAACTTTGGACATAAATGTTTTTGAAAGAGGTTTAAAAAAAGTCGAGGATGCATTATATATATCTATAGTGGACAAAGTTAATGGCATGGTTTTTGCAATTTTATATGATAAAACCGCGCGAGATAGGAGGAGAAAAATGGAGCTGAGCAAAAGTGAGTTAATAAGGAAATATCCCATCATTCAGGAGATGATTCATTATGAAGAGGTGTTCTGGCTGAACCCCTCTGATAAAGCCGGCAAAGGGCTTCCTTTTGGTATGGCGGACATTGACGACGCGAGGGACAGACTCCGGCGGTTTGCTCCTTACATAATGAAAGCATTCCCTGAAACGGCGGAAACACAGGGAATGATTGAGTCGCCGCTGAAGGAAATCAGTAAAATGAAAAATCTGATGGAGGAGGAATACGGCAAAAAAATCGGAGGCAGGCTTTTTCTCAAATGCGACAGCCATCTGGCCATTTCCGGGTCGGTCAAGGCCAGGGGCGGCATCTATGAGGTTTTGAAATTTGCCGAAGCGGTGGCAAAGGAGCATGGGATGCTCTCGGATGACGACGATTACTCGGTCCTGATGGAAGACCGGTTCAGAGAGCTGTTTTCCCGGTACAGTGTGGCGGTGGGCTCCACCGGAAACCTCGGATTGAGCATCGGCATCATCAGCGCCAGGCTCGGATTCAAGGTCACCGTTCATATGTCCGCTGACGCAAGGCAGTGGAAGAAGGACCTTTTGAGGCAGAAGGGCGCCACGGTGATAGAATACCGGGACGATTACCAGAAGGCTGTCGCGGAAGGGAGAAAGCAGGCTGCCGCAGACCCCGCCTGCCACTTTGTGGACGATGAGGGCTCGGCGGACCTATTCCTCGGATATGCGGTGGCGGCTAAAAGGCTGGAGGAACAGTTTAAGACACAGGGGATTACTGTAGACCGGGAGCACCCCCTGTTTGTGTATATTCCATGCGGCGTAGGCGGGGCCCCGGGGGGGCTGACCTTTGGCCTGAAGATGGTGTTTGGAAATGACGTTCACTGCTTCTTTGCCGAGCCTACCCACGCGCCCTGCATGACGTTAGGTCTTTTAACAGGGCTAAACGATGGAATTGCAGTCACGGATATCGGCTTGGACGGAAAGACGGCCGCAGACGGCCTGGCGGTAGGAAGGCCCTCCAGACTGGTGGGCTCCATCATGGAAACCCTTTTGGACGGATGCTTTACGATCTCTGACGAAAAGCTGTTCCCATACCTGGCAGAATTAGCGGATACGGAGGATATTTTCATCGAGCCCTCTGCCTGCGCGTCCTTTCCCGGGCCTTTTCACGTCATAACCGCGGAGCGGTACCTGATGGAAAACAACCTGAAGGATCGATTGGACAACGCGGCGCATATCCTCTGGGCGACAGGCGGAAACATGGTTCCGGAAGAAGAGATGAAAGCGTATTACAACATGGGAAAAGCGTAAAAAACGACGGATGTAAAAATAATATTTTTACATATAAAATTTTTTATCTTTAAAACAAAGATTGGGGGAAATCAATATGAATGCTAAAAAAACTTCCGTGGAAAGAGTCATGGAAGCCAGCAAGGGCCTGAAAAGGACAATGTCGACCAAAGCGGCCATAATGACAGGCGTGGGCAGCACCATCGGCACGGGGCTTTTTCTGGGCTCGGGAAGCGTTATTGCAACAGCCGGGCCGGGGGGAGCAATCGTAGCATATCTCATCGGCGGAGTTATAATCTGGCTTATGACTTCCTGTCTGGGCGAATTGTCGGCTGCTATGCCGGTGGCCGGAAGCCTCCAGGCATATTCGACGGAATTTATCGGACCGGCAATGGGTTTCACCATCGGCTGGGTAAACTGGATCGGCGCGGCGGTGACGATTACCGCTCAGATCGTAGCTTCAGCAATTATTATGATCGATATTATTCCCGGTACGCCTACATGGCTCTGGATCGTGGTGTTCTCGCTGCTGCTGTTCGGGGTAAACTTTTTTAACGCGAAATCCTTTGGAAATATCTCATTCTGGGTATCAAGCTTAAAAATCGTACTCATCGTTGTATTTATTATCGTCGGCGTGGCTATGATGCTGGGCGTTACAGGAGAAGCCGTAGGTTTCAGCAATTACGTGAGAGACAGAGGAGCTTTTCCCATGGGGATTGCCGGCATCGGAGCCGTTATTCTCACTTCATTCTACGCATATGCCGGCACGGAAGTAGTGGCGTCTACCGCAGGAGAAATCGAAGACGAAAAGAAAATGCCCACAGCGATCAATGCTACCATAGCGGTTTTAATCGCCGCAACAGTGTTGAGCATCGCCATCGTGGCGGCGCTCCTTCCGTGGGAACAGGCGTCAGCTCTTGGGAGCCCCTTTGTATATGTGTTCAAAAATGCGGGCCTGAAAAGCGCTGCCTTAATCGTAAACGTCATCGTGCTGACGTCGGCGCTCACATCGGGGAACTATTTCGTCTATGCCTGCACCAGATATTTATGGTCGATGGCAAAGTTCAGACAGGCTCCGAAAATCTGTGCGAAAACGAGCAAAAATGGCGTTCCTGTCGTAGCGCTCGTCATAAGTATGGCTTTCGCTTTGATCGGCATTACCTCACAGTTTATAGCGGAGGATACGGTGTATCTGTTCCTGGTTTATTTTATCGGCGGCGGCAACATCTTTATGTATACCGTGATCTGTATCTGCCAGTTCAGGTTCAGAAAGCGCTATCTGTCCGAAGGCGGAAAGATCGAGGATCTGAACTATAAAGTCGCGTCCTATCCGGTCATACCGATCCTCGGCGTTTTGGCGTTCCTGGCAATGCTGGTCGTAACGCTGATTGATCCGAGCCAGGCGGTAGCGATTTATGTATGCGCTCCTTGCTATTTTGCGATTTATATCGTTTCTTTGATCTATACCAGGAGAAAAGGCGGAACGGCGGCCAATCTGGATATTTAACGAGATCGGTCCTTAACGGAAAATCGGCATAGGAATTATGCCGATTTTCTATCAATCAAAGTCAGGAGGTAAGGCAACCAATGATAGATAAAAACAGAATATATGACAATATGAAGAGAATGATCGAGGTTCCCGGCGTTTCGGGAACGGATCAGGAGATCCGCGCCGCTTATAAAATTCAGGAGATCCTCTATGAAATCCCGTATTTTCAGGCCCATAAGGAAAATGTAAAAATGGTTCCGATAGAGGAGGACCCATTTGGAAGATGCATTGTGACAGCCTACGCGGAATGCTGCCCAAAGAGCAAAAAAACAGTGATTCTGACGGGACATTATGACGTCGTCGATGTGGAGGAATTCGGTCATCTGCAGGATAAGGCCTACGACGTTGAAGAGATCACAAAACGTATCAATGAAATGCCCCTGGATGACGACAGCAGGAAGGACTATGAGAGCGGGGAATGGATCTTTGGCAGGGGCACCGCGGACATGAAATTCGGCCATGCGCTCTGCATCGAGCTGCTGAGGCATTTCTCGGAAGAAGGCGGTATAGACGGAAACCTGCTCTATGTTGCGGTGTGCGGGGAAGAGACCAACTCGGAAGGGATGCTGCGGGCGGTACCTTTCTTTAATGAGTTTGCAAGAGAGCACGGCGCTGAATATGAGGCTCTTTTGCTGGCGGAATGCTATATGATGGAGGACCAGGCAAACGACGACAGCCGGTATATTCATTTCGGCGCGTCCGGAAAGGTAATGCCCATGTTCTTCTTTGTGGGCGAGGCCACCCATGGCGGGGAGCCTTTCCTGGGAGTTGATCCCAATCTCATGTCGGCGGAAGTGTACCGCCGGCTGTATATGAATCCTGAATTTTGCCAGACCGCGGAAGGGGAAACCACGCCTCCTCCGGTATGCCTGAAAAATCAGGACCTCAAGACGACGTATTCGGTGTCGACGCCGCTTTACACGGCGTCCTATTACAATATCATAACGGTGGACCTCGATCCCGAGGCGATGATGGGCAAACTTATAAAGATCGCGGAGGAGAGCTTTGACGCTTCACTGAAGTTTATTGAAGAAAAGAGCAGCCAGTATGAGGAGCGCTTTCATATCAAGCCGGTGAGGTATCCGATCAAGCCCTGCGTCAAGGTCTTTCATCAGCTCTACCAGGAGGCAAAGGCCGCCTATGCCGGGGATTTTGACGGATACGTTAAAGGGCTTATAAAGGGCTGGCTGGAGGAAAAGCTCGAGCTGCAGGACATTGCGATAAAGGCTGTAAAGAGGATCTACGAGCTTTCACCGGATAAGAGGCCCATGATCATCATATCGATCATTCCTCCGTATTATCCTGATGTGTATCCAGATAAGGGAGATCCAAAGGTGAAGAAGCTGCTTCGGTGCGTAGACGGCGTTATCGAATACGGGCGGGAGAAGTATGGCGAGAAGCTGAAGCTGAAGAATTATTATATGGGGATTTCAGATATGTGTTATACCGGCCTTGACAGCAGAAAGAACTTTGACCGGCTCTTTGAAAATGTCGTCGGCGTAAACCAGATGTATTCCCTTCCCGAAGAGGATTTGAAAAAATTCAGCGTGCCGGGAATCGTTCTCGGCGGGTACGGAAAGGATTTTCACAAGCACACGGAGAGGCTGAACCTGCACTATAACTTCGACGTGCTTCCGGACCTCTATGTGCATATTATTAAGGATATTCTCGAGTGAGCGGCAGAATGGAGAAAGATATGAAGAAAGAGGTAATCGACAGAGAGTATGTTGAAGGGGAATTAAAAAAGTACAAGTTCCCGGGAATGGGAATCGGCGTTATCAAGGACGGAAAGGTGCTTTTCAGCGGAGGCTTTGGACTGGCGGATATCGAGGCGGGTGTCCCGATCAGCGGCGACACGCAATTTGCCATCGCATCGTGTTCAAAAGCCTTTACCGCAACCCTTCTGGGGATGCTTCAGGATGAAGGCGTCCTGGAGCTTGAACGTCCGGTCAGGGAATATCTCCCTGATTTTGAAATGTATGATCCCGTGGCGACAGCACAGTGCACGCTGAAGGATATGCTCACCCATCGTACGGGGTTGGGCGGATACGACGCCCTTTGGTCGGACGATTTGACCAGAGAGGATCTTTGGAAACGGCTTAAATATCTAAAACCCAACAAACCGTTCAGAAGCGCCGTTCAATACAGCAATCTGATTTATGCGATGGCCGGCCACGTGGCAGAGAAGGTGACAGGAGAAAGCTGGGATAAGCTGATAAAAGAAAAGATTTTCATGCCGCTGGGCATGACGAACAGCAATACCTCCATAACGGAGATGCTGAAGAGCGGCAGCTTTGCCAGCCCCTACTGGCAGGGTGAGGACGGACCTTTCAGAGTGGAAAACTGGAATGTAGACCTGGGAGGGCCCGCCGCGGCGATCAACTCTACCATCAACGATATGCTGAAATGGCTGCAGTTCAACATAGACAGAGGACAGTGGGCGGGAAAGCAATTGATCAGCCAGGCGGCAATGGAAGAAATTCATCTTGCCCATGTGAGATACAAACTGTGGAAGTGGGATTTTGACGAAGCGCCTCCTATTGCCGGCTATGGGATGGGCTGGTATAATGATGTGTATAAAGGCCATCCGCTGTATTTCCACATAGGAGAAATAGAAGGATACTGCAGCATGCAGATGGTGCTTCCCAGAGAGAAGCTTGGCATCGTATGCTTTAACAACGTTCACAAGCCCTGTATTCTGGCACAGGCTTCCGTCGCTTACACGATAATCGATAACGTGCTGGAGCTGGGCGAATCCAATTGGTCGGAACGGTTCTTTGAGCAGAGAGATAATTACGGCTATCTGTTGGAGGACTGGAATCTGGATCTCGTTGGAAATGAAAGAGTGAACGGGACGGAGCTGTCTCATTCCATCGATTGCTACGAAGGGCGCTACTATAATCCGGGGCATGGGACGATAGACATCATGGAAAAGGACGGCCGGTTAAAGTGTATATACAGGGGCGTTCAGCAGGATATGGAGCATTATCATTACGATGTATTCAGAGTGCCGCATATAAAGATGGACACCCTTCTCATTACGGCTCCTCTGGCATTCCGAACAGATCCGAAAAGCGGGGCCATAGACCGGTTTGAGTTCGGCCTTTATGAACAGGTTGAGCCGATCGTATTCAAGCGTATAAACAGTTAGATTTTAAAGCGCCGGGCCAGAATATGAAAGATGATTCTGGCCCGAGTTTAGGTGTTGCTATGATCAACAGGCACAATTTCAAAGACTTGACCATAATAGACAGCCATGGGAAAATAATATACGCCGACGTAGGAAATTCCCGGTATTTTGATACGGATTCTGAAAGCATGAAGGGTAAGTATCTCGGCGAGATCTATGGAGATATCGATGAGACATACCCTACTCTTGTCGCCGCGAGAAGCGGGCAGGCTGCGGCCTTTTTTCAGGCGGAGCTGACCACGGTGAGAGGGATCCGCCTGAAAAAGACCGGGTGCGCATATTCCATATATAAAGGCGGAAAGCCTGTCGGGGCCCTTGAGTTTACGGATTTTTTCTATGACAAGGAGCATATCAGAGAAATTGAAAGACATTCCGATCACTTGATATACAGAAAAAACAATACCAAATATCTGCTGGATGATATTATTACGGGTAGCCGCGAAATGCAGGAGATCAAAAAGCGCATTGAAAAATACGCCATAACGGACTCTAATGTGCTGATATACGGAGAGACGGGCACAGGCAAAGAGCTGATCGCCCAGGCGCTTCACAACAGCAGCAGAAGATACTCCAAAAAATTCATATCCATAAATTGCGGCGCGATTCCTTCAACTCTGATAGAAAGCATAATCTTTGGCACCACAAAAGGCAGCTTCACAGGGGCGGAGGACAAAAAAGGGCTTTTCGAGATCGCCGATGAGGGGACGATCTTTCTGGATGAAATCAATTCCCTGGATATGCTGCTTCAGACGAAAATATTGAGGGCGATAGAGTCAAAGACCATAAGAAGGATAGGCTCAAATAAAGAAATCAAGGTAAACGTGCGCATTATTGCGGCGACGAACGAAGCTCCGAAACAGCTTATCGAAGAAGAGCGGATGATGAAGGATTTCTATTACCGGCTTGCTGTGATATACATCTCACTTCCGCGGCTTGCGGAGAGGGGAGATGATATCCTGATTCTTTCGGACCACTTCATAAGGTATTTTAACGAAAAGATGAACTGTCATATCATGCCTTTGGATGATGAAGTAAAGCACTTGCTTCTCCAATATGACTGGCCGGGAAATGTTAGGGAGCTTCGCAATGTTATCGAAGGGGCCATAGCCCTTACTGATAATAACTTCATCGGAATGGAAGATATCCCCGCATATATAAAATCCTCGTGCCGTCAAAGATCCCCTCGTGGGAACCGTGAGGAAGATATAAATTTTGAACCGGGCTCTCTTCGGAAAATGAAAGAGGGAATTGAAAGAGAAATCGTAACGGCCGCTTACAAAAAAACGAATGGAAATATAAAAGAAACGGCAGATCTTTTAGGAATATCCAAGCAGTTGCTGGAGTATAAGCTTACGAAATATGGCAGGTAAAAGGTGGAATTGCGCAACGATTATAAAGATGTTTTAATAGTGGATGAAAAAGGCAGCATTGAATATTTCAATATTGGTTATTTGGATTTTTTTGATTTAAAACCCCAGGAGCTCATCGGTAAAAAGGTGCCTCAGCTGTATGCAAATTTAGATGAAAATACGAGCACATTGATGAGGGCAGTGAACAGAGGCGAGGAATTTCTCAACTACGTGCAGGAGCTTAAAACGAGCAGGGGCCGCATAATAAGGCAGGAAAGCGATACTCTTTGCATAAGGGACGGAGACCGGGTGGTTGGGGCCATAGAATT
Organism: Bacillota bacterium; assembly: GCA_036835995.1. Classification (GTDB taxonomy): domain Bacteria; phylum Bacillota; class Clostridia; order Peptostreptococcales; family Anaerovoracaceae; genus Anoxybacterium. The sequence continues at coordinate 43,699 of DAITKX010000015.1, forward strand.
CGATTTCTTTGACGAAAACAAAGACGTTATCTACGATAATCTTCAGAAGAGCGCGGAATATAAGCCGCCCAGGATAACCCTTGACGATGTGGTTGGCCAGTGCTTTCAGATGAGAGATGTCAGGAAAAGGCTTGAAAAGGTCATAAACCTCGATTCACCCCTCTTGCTGATGGGGGAGACCGGCACAGGGAAGGAGATGACGGCAAGGGCCATCCATAACTGCAGCAAAAGGTCGAAATATGATTTTGTCTATATAAACTGCAATGCGTTGCCGGAAAACCTTTTGGAAGGGATCCTGTTTGGAACCAGAAAGGGAAGCTTTACCGACGCAAAAGAAAAGGACGGCCTATTCAAAATAGCGGACAGGGGTACCCTTTTTCTCGATGAAATCGACTCCATGCCCCTTTCCGTACAGGGAAAGCTCCTTAAATGCATCGAAGAAAAGCGGATAAGGCCGGTAGGAGGAGAGGACGAAATCCCGGTAGATGTGAGAGTAATAGGATCCTGCAAGACGCCTATAACAGCGCTTATCAACGGGAGCAGAATCCGTAAAGACCTGTATTTCCGTCTTTCCGTGATCCAGTTTGAACTTTTGCCTCTCAGGGAACGCCCAGGCGATCCGTTATTAATTGCGGACTATTATATCAGGCATTTCAACAGGATATTCAACAAGGATATAAAAGGATTGGACAAAGAGGCGGAGCAATTCTTTTTGGAGTACCAGTGGCCTGGAAATATAAGAGAGCTGAGAAATATCATCGAATATGCGTTTCAGGAAACAGAAACCCCATATATCACATGTCAGTCCATATATGAAAGGATGGACATGGATGAAAAAGCGGCAGGCCAAGGGACTTCGACAGCGGAAGAATTCTTACAAAGCGGCGTAAGCCTTAAAGAATACATGGAGGGCCTTGAAAAAGGGGCAATAGAAAAAACACTGCTCATCAACGGGGAAGATCTGGAGAAAACCGCCGCGGATTTGGGAATCACCCGACAGGTTCTCAAGTATAAAATTGCAAAGTACAAATAGGGTGACAATCAGATACAATTTAGAAATCTGGTTATTCCGAACGTGCAGCATAAAATCTCTTTTTTCTTCAGCATAAACAAGCATATTTATAACTCCGTATATTTTTCCTTTTTACCGAAAGCCTTTTCTATAGGATACTTTTTATTATTTATATCGAGCTTTTCCATGATAATTTCATTTAAGTCAAGATCAACCGCCTCGGCAAATAACACTGAATAGATCAGCACGTCCGCAAGTTCTTCTTTAATACGGGACCTTCGCTTAATAAGCGCTTCTTCAGAGGATGACCATTGAAAGTTCTCTAATAGTTCTGCCGCTTCAAGAGAAAGTGATATCGCTAAATCCTTGGGGTTGTGATATTGTTTCCAGTTGCGCTCATCTCGAAATTTTAAAATTTCTGCAATTGTTTTATCGTCCATTGCTCCTTCTTCCTCCAAAACGTTATGGCCTTTTTGAATAAAACTCCATTTAAATTGTATTCTATTGCCAGGCAACAGTCAATGGATATGCATATAGTGGGCATGTTATCCGATTGATTGCTTATCTAGGCCCGCGACCTTATTCCTTTTCCCTTCGAGTCGAAAGGCTAGGTTTTGTACGGTTTTCTTAAGCGAAAGCGTAAAGAATGGGGGTTGAATAAGGGTGGAATGAAAAAGCAAAGTGACGCTGATGATTTTACGGTCAGTCGGATTACCGGCGGTCGCGGCGGGCTGAAAACTTGGCCTTATTTAAGACTGCAGGAACTCACAAGTCCTGCAGGTCGGCATCCGGAAGATCGTTCTCGAGATTGTCCCGCGCAAGGTCGGTATCAATAACTGGATAGACATCCTCCGGGATGTAAGCGTCAAAGCGGGCATGACGTGAGCTAAATCAAATGAGGCTCGCCGATGCCAAGAAAATCGCAAAGCGCATTGTTGATCATGATCCTGAAA
>DAITKX010000016.1:0-7840 GCA_036835995.1 Bacillota bacterium
AGAAGTGGGGAAAATTCTGGATGAGCTGGCTGCGGAGCTGCCCCAGAAGTTTTATGAGGAACTCAACGGTGGAATCATCCTGTTGCCCGAGGCAAAAATTGACCCTCACAGCAGGCATAACGACCTGTACATCATGGGGGAGTATCACCGCGGCGGCGGCCTGGGCCGGTACATCACCATTTATTACGGATCTTTTGAGCATTTGTACGGGAATCTGTCGAGAGAGGGCTTGAAGAGGCGGCTCAACCATACGTTAAAGCATGAATTCACCCATCACCTTGAATCCCTGGCAGGGGAAAGGGGCTTGGAAAAAGAGGACGACGAGTTTATGTACAATTATCTCCACCGCACCTCCGGGGATGTGCGCAGGCGAAAATTGCACCGGTAAAGAACTCGGGATTTTGACTGATAAAAACGGGGCTTTCGACGGGAAAATTTGACCTAAATTCCCTTAAAGGTCTCGATCAGCCGGGTAACCTGATTGATTTCGTCTTTTGAAGCGTTTCTCAGCGCGGAGAACAGCTTTCTCATCTCCGGACGCTCTTCGAGATCGCCAATATAATCATAATGACTCTCCGGAGCGGGGACCGGGATATTATTGATTGCCTGCAGTTTTTTCTTGAAATTCAGGTCATCATAGGGCTCGTCCCGATCGGCGCTCCCGTTCTTATAATTGATCCCGGTCCGGGCAAAAGCTTTATGCAGCCCCCTTTTATATTCTATGTATTCATCGATTTGTTCTTCGATGGTTGGGAGCGTGCTGACGAGCTCTCCCGGGCTGACGTTCAATACGTCGGAAATTCTTCGCAGGGTTTTGAATGAAGGGTTGGTTTGCTCTCCGCTTTCCAGTTTGCTGATCATGCTGAAACTCAGTCCGGACTTGCCCGCCAGCGCCCTTTGGGTCAAGCCGGCCTGCTTTCTGAATTTCTTAATATTTTCATTCAACGTCATTTCGTAACCTCACACAATTTGTCACTGATAGTGGACGTTTCATCCCGGGTGGGGTTCACGCCGGGATCCGATGGTAATATATTATAACTTTGAAAGAACATATTTTGTTGATTATTGTAGACGGGGCAAAAATTTTTATTCCCGATAAGCTTCCGGAATGTCGGCTTCCTCTTTTAAAAACACAAGAAAAGGGTACGATATTGACAGAAAGGTTGGGTTTTTTATGGGCGTCAGTATTTTTCAGGTTGCGGGACCGGTGATGATCGGCCCGTCAAGTTCTCATACGGCGGGAGCCGCGAGGCTGGGCAGACTTGCGGCAAGGCTTGCCGACGATTTTGACTTTGTATCCTTTGGCCTTCACGGCTCCTTTGCCAAAACCGGAAAAGGGCATGGAACCGATAAAGCCCTGCTGGCAGGAGTAATGAACATACGGGAGGATGACGAAGCCATCGCCGAGGCGTATTCCATCGCGAAGTCCGCGGGGATCGGATATGAATTTCATGAGATTGAGCTTTCCGGCAGTCATGAAAATTCCGTCAGAATTTCATTTTATCGGGAAAGAGAGCTCCTGTGCCAGGTGGACGGCTCCTCCCTGGGCGGCGGCGAGGTGCTCATCAGCAGGATCGACGACTATGAGGTTGAAATTTCCGGAAATCTGCCGACCATTTTCATCCGGCAGGTGGATACCCGGGGCGTCCTCAGCCACATTACCACGGTTCTCGCCGACGGCGGCGTCAATATCGCGGCCATGAAGGTCAGCAGGACGAGCAGGAGCGCGGAAGCGACCTGTGTCATTGAAGTGGATGACAAGGTCGACGAAAAGATGTTAAAAAAAATCGGGAAGAATCCCAACATCCATTCGGTAAAATTTATAAAGCTTTAAATAAGAAAACGGAGAAGGGGTTCGAGGCAGGTATTTTATCGCGGCCCCCAATTGGAGGAATAAAGGATGTATCATAATTGCAGGCAGCTATTGGAGCTGTCCGAGGCGCGGAACATGCCGATCCATGAGATCGTAATAGAGAATGAAATGAAAAACAGCGGTGTCGGCAGGGACGCCGTGATGGAAACCATGCGGGAACGTTACAAAATCATGCGAGCGTCCTCTGAGAAGGCTCTTGACCGGCCGCGGCACACCGAAGGGGATCTGATTACCGGGATCGCGTCGACTCAGTACCGGTATTCCCAGTCCGGCGATACGCTTTGCGGAGAGTTTATCAATACCGTCATGGCGCGGGCGCTGTCCTGCAGCGAAGTGAACGCTTCCATGGGAAAGATCTGCGCCATGCCGACGGCGGGTTCTTGCGGGATCGTTCCGGCGGTTTTGATCACGGTCGGAGAGAAGTGCCACAAAACGGAGGATGATATTATCAACGCCCTGATCACAGCGTCCGGCGTCGGGGCCATCGTCATGGAAAACGCTACGGTCGCAGGGTCGGAGGGAGGCTGTCAGGCGGAATGCGGCGTAGCCGCGGCTATGGCGGCGGCAGGCGCGGTGAAACTGAAAGGTGGAACTCCGGCGATGTCGATAGAAGCCTTTTCCTTTGCTTTGATCAACATCATGGGGCTTGTCTGCGATCCGGTGGCGGGCCTGGTGCAGATCCCCTGCGCACAGAGAAACGCTTCCCAGGCGGTAAATGCGCTGATCAGCGCGGACCTCGCCCTCAGCGGAGCAAGGTTTCCGATTCCGGCGGACGAGGTGATCGACGCGATGTACAAGGTAGGCAAGCTTCTGCCGTCTCAGCTCAAAGAGACCGCCATGGGCGGCGTGGCGGCCACGGAAACGGCAAAATCAATTGAGGCGAGGATTTACGGAAGTAAATAAAATATAGGAGGGGATATCGATGAAATTACTGGTTGCTGTCGACGGTTCGCAGGCGTCATACAACGCGGCGAAAAAATCAGCGGAAATTGCAAAGAAATACGGCTTTGAGGTGGGGCTTTTAACAGTCGTCGAGGACGACGCGGTATCGAGGCATCTCAGGAGCGAGAAACTCTGGAGACAGGTGGATGGTTCGTCCATATCCGGCAGAACGAGGACGGTGGATGATGAAGACGTGGCCGGCGGGCTGCGTGAAAATGCTCTGCAGCAGATGGATACGCTGACCGACAAGCTGGACTTTAAGGATGTGAAGGTCGGCAAAGCGGTGCTGTTCGGAGAGCCCTACAAGATGATCCTGGAAGCCGCCGAAACGGAAAAGGTGGATCTGATCGTGATGGGAAACAGGGGATATTCGAAGGCAAAGCGGTTCTTTGTCGGTTCCGTAACCGAAAAGGTCATTGCGGAAGCAACCTGCCCGGTTCTGGTCATTCACGCCGATCAGGAAGAATGAGTGCCTGCCGCTGGCGTGAAAGCGCCAAAAGAGCTGGCAGGGGCCATCGTTGAATCGCCTGGAGCGAAAGGAATTAAAAATTTGTTTAAGGGCAAAATCTAGGAAGGCACTGCCGAATAATATGGAAAGGCGGGGTCTTTCTTATTTGCGCACCTAGACATATTTGCGTTGCAAATGTCGAGTAGGTGCCATACGGAAATTTCGCCAATCTGATGGGCATGAGATTTTCCGGGAATTAACTTGACAAAACTATGACAAAAGTTATACTGGATATAATATAAATATGATAATAATATGACTAGAAACATAACTAAAACATTATCGGCTGCTAGCCTAATGCCGGCGAATTTAATCGCCGACGACGCCAATCGCCGGTGCTTTAACAGCTAGAAGCTCATCGATCAGGAGGGTAGAGATGTCAATTAGAAAAAAACTCGGAATTGACTACGGTGACGTCAATCCCATCACTACGCATGAAGACAGAATCCAATACATCAACTTTAAACTTGCATCCCTCGGTTTGCCGATTTATCGCTCCGGGGATGAAAAGGATGAGAGCGCATATTTCATCGATCTTTTCGATGATATCATAAAGGACTATAAAGAAAAAAAGAGAATGGTGGACTTGAACGAAGTCGGGATCTACAAGCGGATTAACCAATTTTTCAGCGATTACTTCTGTGACAGTTCGAACCCGCCGAAGGTGGTGGACGACTCCCTCACCCTGGATCATTACGGACTCGCCAGGGAGATGTCCCTTCCGCCGGACGCCAATACCTTCAGCAACGAATATATTCAAAGCTACCGCATCAAACAGGGGGTGCTGCACAATCCCAGAAACGACAGGCGCACCACGGAAGGCTCCTTTCATATCGTGGAGGGAGGCCTGCCGATTCCTTTCGACAAGAAGGCTGTGCCGAAAGAGGCTTTTGTGAAGCTGTATGAAGCGGCCGTCAATCCTCCGGAAGAGCTCAAGCTGCTTCCCTTCACCAGCAGGCAGGAGGAGCCTGCCAGGACTTTTGTCTCCCTCATGATCAAGCCCCTGGTCTCCCCCAAGGTTCCGGGGGTCCTTGAGGAGAAGCGGATGGAAGTCCTCTTTGTGGCGCCGGGCAGCCTGGTTTCCAACCTCGACTTTATCGAGTCGGTATTCGGCAATATGGGAGACCCCAGCTATCACAGCAACGATTCGGGACTGGATCTCGCCAAGTGGAGCGGACATACGGGCTACATTCTTTTAGCGCCGCACCTCACAAAGCTGAGGAAAAAGGATCTGGGCCTGCCCCATTGCGACGACGCCACGGAGCGGCAGCGGCGGGACGGCATGTGCTACCGAGACGAGAGCGAGCTGTATAACGACGGCCAGGCGTTCAAGCTTACCTGCCGCGACAAGAGCGGTATTGCGGTGACCCTGATCGCCGACAATTATTACGGCTATTCGAAGAAGGAGATCAAAACCCAGATCAGTTTTGCCGCAAATCTTTTCGGCAATGTGGAAGAGGAGCACGCCGGCGGTACCGTGGCCTATTCTCAGAGAAATCTGGGCGTTCACTACAATGCGACGGAAGACACCAGCATGGAAGGCTACTGCTTTGACGAGGTGCTGGAAAATTACGGCGGCCTGATGGACCTGCAGGAGGATCATTACGGCATTGATAAGCTGAACCCACAGATCATTTATCTGCCGGAAAATATCAAGATCGATTTATATAAAAATGAAATCACCTGGAGCTACGAGGACAGCATCCGGAAACTGAAGCTTTTGCCCGACTATCACTACATCATGCCAAACGGGGAAAAAATTTATCTGGAAAAGCATCCGGAAGCGCCGATGTGGAAGCTGGTGGGAACGGAAGCCAGGGGAACGTTCTGCCACAAGCCCTGCACCGTTTCCGGCGGCGGCAAATCCGAAATTTCCAAGTCCATCAGCAACTCCATCATCTACGGAACCTATTACGTCAACGACCTTGAGAAGGATCTGGACTATGTGGAACGCATTTTGAAATATGATTACAGCAAACGCTGGAAAGAAAAAACCGACAGGAAAGGAGCGGCCACAAGGCCGATCCTTTCCATCGACCGGACTCTGGGCTCGGTGATCAAGCTGCTGACGCCCTCGCCGCTCTATACCGACGAGTTCAACGCGTACCTTGAAGCGATCCCGAATCACGTGAAAGCGCTGGTATTCATGGTGAAGAGGTTTTACCAGTTCTCCTGGGGCGAGGACTGGAGAAAGCATTTCACGGTGGACGTCATCGACGGAAAGCCCGGAAACGAATTGAAATTCGACAGCAGAAGAATCCGCCCCAGTTATCTGCGGGTGGGGTTCAGGGGAGATAAGGCCTGGAGGATATTCAAGCTGCGGATGGACTTCATGCCCAGCGAAAAGATCCAGATGGAGGACGACATTACGGCGTCGGTGACGGTTCCGGCCAATCAGTTGGCGTACATCAACCCCGATTACAGCAACAGCAGCTTCAAATTCCCGGTAAACTGCGAGTACCGCTTCTTCCAGCGGCCTGACGACGCGGTCATCAAGGGCTATGACAAACAGGCGGAAATGGACCTGTCCGGCAATAACCTCTTTGCAACGAACTATCAACCTCTCACAAAATCGGACGTGGAAGAGATCAAAAACGACGTCATGGGTTATGTGGCCTATTCGGAGCCGGTGAGAGAGCACATCGAGGTATTTTTGAAGGGGGACGACGAATACTGCATCGTATCCTCGGAGCCCAGGCTCGTGAACGGGGTGCCCAGCAAAAATCCCAGGTACCTGGAACACCGCTCCGACTTCAAGAACCCGGAAAAGCTGCACCTTGCGGAGGTGGGCGAGCGGTTTTCAAGGAGAATTCCCCTTGACCAACCCGTGCTCATGCCGGTAAACGCCGTGCTGCCGGGGCGAAGGAACAATCCGCCGGGAATGGAAGACGGCAAGAAGATCCCGCCTCTCAGCGTATACAATCCGATACACTATCAGGAGCTGCCGGAGCTGTTTCTGGATTTCATCAGCAGCCTGACAGGAAAATCGCCGTCCACCACCGGAGCAGGCTCCGAGGGTGCCCTGACAAAGGGTCCCTTCAACATGCTGCTTCCGGTGTATGACCTGAACAACGCGCTCCTGTCCTACATTTTGGGCGACTATCACGCCTTTACGACTCCCGCCGGACATATCGGACCCCAGTTGAAGGTGGACCACGATATTTCCATGCTGGTGCCGGAGATCTGGGCGCGGTTGAAGGAGCCGGAACGGGATCCTGAACGGCTGATCAGCGAAGGCTCTTTTGAGAAGCTGGAGGACTTTGAATACAACGGCGTTCACGTTCCGGCCGGGAGACTCGGCTACCGCATGACGGAGGTGTTCTGTTACAAGTACTTTGGGAAGCTCTTTGACGAACCCCTGTCCGTTTTCAGCGAAGAGATACTGAAGCCGGAAAAGCAGGATATGGACGCTTTCGTGGACGGCGTGCTGAACATCGCAAACGGCCATAAAAAAGCGGCCCTGAATTATTTCCAGGACGGAAGCGTTGAGGACGCAATACCGCCCGTCAAGGCGCTCCTGCATATCATGGCTTACGGGGATTACGAAGGTCATACTCTTGAATCGCCGGAAGTGCGGGACCTTTTCAAAAAGGAAACCGTTCTGGCCAGCGACTGGTATGGGTCAAGGCTGCGGAACAAGCAGAAGATCGACGTGAACCTCACAAAGAAAAAGATCGGCAGCCTCGAGGCCTTCATCGCGAATCCCATCAACGCTTCGGTGATCAAGGAATTCCACTATGATGAAAGGCTGCGGACGGCGAGAGAAACCCTCGCGTACTATCAATCGGACGCCTATCTGGACGCGCTGAAGGGGACCATCGGCGCGGCCTCCATCACATTGTAGAGAGTGAGCCTCCACCATATTGTAGAAACAAGCCTCTCGGACTCAGGCTTAAATAAACCAAAGTAAAAGGGGCTGCCGCCGTTTCCCCGGGTGTCACCCACTCGTATCGTCCCGCCCAGTCGGGCCGTCCCGACCGCTTGTGCAAAAATTTCGATTTAGGACGAAAAGTGTGGGTTTGCGGGACGGATCTTTGTGAATGGTGAAGCAAAACCGCAGGTTTTGCCCCATTTCCTGTTCTAAACCGAAAAAAATGAGCAGCACACAGGAGATTTTTCAATCCCTTGTGCGCTGCTCATTTGTATATAAGCAATATTATCGAGGAGAAAAGGCGATTTTATTGCTGAGAATTGCTGTTTGGAGCGGTTCGGCTGTCGGAAGCACCGCCGTTGGGCGGTGTCCCCTGGCTGTTGCCATCAGCCGGATTCCATTGACCTCCGCCATTATCGCCGGGGAAACCGTGGCCTCCGCCGGGACCGCCTCCAATACCCCCGCCGTCTGCCGTGTCCCCGGACACCGCGGAAGAGATGGTGAAGTCGGCGATTTTCTCAGTTCCGGCATAGAGGGTGTAAGTGCCTCCCTTCTTGATATCGGGAGAGCTGATCACCACGTGCTGATAGTCTTTCGCCGGAGTGAAGGACGCCACGGTTTTACCGGAGCTGTCCACCAGCTTGAC
>DAITKX010000016.1:7850-19532 GCA_036835995.1 Bacillota bacterium
ACCTCGGTTCCCGCAGTCTGCGCCCCTACGGTGTTTGCAATGGTATATTGGGTTGAGCCTGTGGAAGGAGCCATCGCCATGCTGGAGCTTCCCGCTGTCAGGAGAGTTCCGCCGCTGATTTCAAAGACTCCGTCGTAATCCAGAGCGCCGTTTCCGTTGTCGGTGGGGCCGTTCACCAGCACGGTGCCTCCGGTCATATAGATCGAACCGTTGGCGTCAAGGCCATCTCCGGCCGCGTTGACCGTGATGTTGCCTCCGTTGATGGTGAGCTTGCGGCCGCTGCTGCTGTCAGAAGTTTTGCCAGCGGCGCCGCTGTCGGGTTTGGCTCCGGCATTTGGATTGGCGGCATTCGCATTGGCGCCGGCATTTGGAACAGCGGTATTCCCATTACCGCTGGCTCCGCCCTCTCCTGGCCTGCCTCCCATGAAGCCCATGCCTCCGCTGTCTCCTCCGGAGACGTTGATTCCGTCGTCGCTGGCAGTCAGATCGATGGTGCCGCCAGACAGGTCGATCACTTTGCTTTCAAGGCCTTCATAGGACTTGGAAATCGTTATTTCACCACCTGAAACCGAGAGAGAGCTGTCTGCGTGAATCGCGTCGTCTCCGGTTTGGATTTCGAAAGTACCGCCCTTCACGCGGATTATGCCGTTGGAATGGAGGGCGTCGTCACCGCTGTCGATTTTAAAGCTGCCGTCTTCGACGACAATGCCGTTGCCGGCTTTCAAACCCTTGGCGCTGCTCGAATCGCCTTCGGAATTGATTTCCGTCGTGGCGATGTTGAAGCTGCCGCCCTGAATATAGAGCAGGGTTTCCGCCTGCAGCCCATCCGCTCCCGCATTGATGTCAAGGCTTCCTGATTTTATAGAAATATATCCTTTTCCTATTTTGGTGCCCTTGGTGGTCTTGATCCCGTCTCCGTCTGCGGTGATCTTGATGACCGCGTCATTTACGGATACGGAATCGTTGGCGGTAATGCCGTCGTCCGCCGCGTCGATGACGACGGTGGCCTGGGTGATCTTGACGTCGTCATTTCCTGAGATGCCATCCTTATAGTTGGCTTGGACCGTCAGGGTTCCGCTGCCGTTGATCCAGAGATCGTCAGCCGAGAAGACCGCTCCGGTGGCGTCCTTTTCATAGGTGTTTTCAGAGCTGTCGGCCAGGGTGTTCTCTGTCCCCGACGGCAGTGAGATGATGGTGTTCTTTGCATTTCTCACCAGAATCGGCGGGCCGTCGGAGCTGGCGATGTTCGCATTGTTGAGGATCAGGCGGACGTTTTCGTCATCCGCGCTGTCGACAACGATTCTGCCGTCCTTCAGCGTGCCGCTGATCACATAGGTTCCCGCCGCCTTGACGGTAATGGTATTTCCGTCAACCATGGCCCCGGACCCGGTGAAGGATATGGAATTTCCTTTCAGCGTGACGGTTTGATAATCATCCTGGGCATAATCGGTATATTGTTTGATGGAGCCGGTTTTATCCGAGATCTCCGAAAGCAGAGAGTCACTGGTATTGGCCTGGTCGATGAGCATACAGAGCCGGTAGATGACTGTCGCGGCCTCTGCCCGGGTCGCAGTTTCCGATGAACCAAAGGAGCCGTCGCTTTTGTTGCTCATCAGGCCGAGGGAGGTGACTGCACCGATGGCGCTTGCCGTGCTGTCTTTGCCGGTCGTGTCTTCCGTGCTGTCTTTCGCGGTCGTGTCAGAAGCGCTGTCTTCTCCGGCAACAGGTAATTCTATGGTCTTGATATAATCATAAAGCATCACGGCCATATTTTCTCTGGTCAGCTGATTCGTGCTGTCCGGCGTGGCGGAATTCGTTGACGCATTGCCCGCCGTTTCGGAGCTGCCATCCTCCGAAGGATCCTCTCCTGCCATCCGTTCCAGAACCGCTTCAAAGCCGGTTTTGGTCATCACCTGATCGGGGGAGAAGGTTGTTTCAGAGGTGCCTTCGAAAAGCCCTTTTTCCAGTACGTATGAGATCGCCTCGTAGGCCCAGCTGCCTCTGATATCGGTGTAGGCGGGGGAAACTGTCTGCTCCGGCATAGGCATCGTTTCCATCCCCTGGGTCCCAGTCGCGGCACAGCTTACGGAAGCCGTCAGCAGGATCAGGATGAGAAGCAGGACCCCCGGGATCTTTCTTGATTTCTTTAACATAATGATTTCTCCTTTTCGTTGGCCGCCATGGTCAAGGCGATGCTCAAATTGCCGTTCCGGCATCGAAGCTGATCCAGAAAGCGCTTTTCATCGATATCCTTATTGAGTATGATCTGGTAACTCACCTGGAAAAGGGAACCCAGATCGGTGGTCTTGACGTGTTTTAAAGCGTACTGCTCCGTATTGCTCTCCAATATATCCGTAAAAGCGTCCTTGTAGTTCAAATCTTCCGGTATGGTGATCTTCAGCGTCTGGGGCAGGTTTTCCTTCTGCCCGTAGCGGACCTTATCAAGGATCAGTATTGTCACAGCCAGGAAGACAACAAAGATGCCTCCGGCCAAGTACATGCCGACTCCGCAGGACAGGCCAGCCGCCAGGGCGAAGAAGATGAACCCGATGTCCTTTGCATCCCCGGGAGCGCTTCGGAACCGGATGATGGAGGCCGTTCCGGCCAGAGAAAACGCTCGGGCAACATCGCTGCCGACAAAGAGAATGATGACCGCCATAATCATCGGAAGCATGATCAGGGTCACCGCAAAACCGTGCTGTGACGCCATATTCCGGATCGTTTTGAGATAGCATAAGCTGATGACCAGACCGGATATAAGAGCGAGGCACATCGCTATGACGGTATCCGGCGCCGAGGCGGATGCTCCGGCTGTGGCGGTTAGAGCCTCTATAATGGAATCAGGCATAGTAGCAGTCCTCCTTGAAATTCGATATGTAGGCTTTATATTCACAGCCATACTTGGAAAAACTTCTTTTATAGATGCGCTCCCGGGCAAGGAGGCTCGACAGCCATAAAGGCGCGGCGCTTGCCGTTTTGATTTCCATAAGCCATATTCCCTTTGGAAGCAGCGGGGCGCCGTCGTTTCCCTCCTCCAGCCGCAGATTGTCCCTGCGGCTTCGGATATTCGTGTCAAAGGAGATGCGCAGGTCGGGGTTCCCCTTTTCAAAATAAGCAAGCCGGTCGTAAGCGATCATCACCTTTGGCTCCAAAGGTCCGTACCGCTGGATCATACAGGCGATCTCGCGCACCACCTGGGGGTTCATCTCCTCCGCAATGCTTACGACGCCGCCGTTTGACACGAACTGGTATCCGGTCTGAAGCGGAAGCTTGGTTCGGCGCTTGTTCACCAGCCCGTTGTACTTTTTCTTCATCTCGAGGAAGGCCGGATCATCCTTGTCAGGGACCCCGTAAGCGCGGAGCCTGAGCTTTTCCTTATATTGCGGCTTTTCCAGAGAAGCCCGGATCAGCCGGCTGTCCGACGTGTCAAAATAGATGTTGCTGATGGAATAAGTTTTTCGATCTCTGTTGAATTTATCCGGGGTCATATGTAGCTCTATCTCGGCCAGAACCCTGCTCAGGGTAACTTCGCTCACAAAATATTTATTTTCGTAGCGATTGAAAACTTCGATTGCCATTATTTCACTCCTTCCGTTGAAAACTATTATCGAAAAGGTTCCGCCCGGCCGGATTTGCCGGACGTATCGTCTTGTTTCAGTAACAGAATAATCTGCCGGTGTGAGTAAAATAAGGTTCCTTTGTGATAGTTCCACGAAGATTTAACACGAGGTTAACAAAAGGGGCGGCCTCTCCCTGCTGCATTGAAAAAACATCCCTGACGAAAAACAAACCCAGGGGAATCCATCCCCTGGGTTATTCGACGGGCCGCAGCAGCGGCATTATTATCCCTGTAAAATATCGTTTTCTTCCTGTCGTATCGTTTCCTATCCCTGTATCGTAACGTTCCTATTCCTGGATTCCCGGAATTTTAGGCAGTGCCGACAGGGAACGCTCCAGCTCCTCGTCGGTTGGAATATGGTCGGACATGGAACCGTCGGTGTAGGATGAATATGCGGCCATATCGAAATACCCGGTGCCCGTGAGGCCGAAGAGAATCGTTTTCGCTTCGCCCGATTCTCTGCACTTCAGGGCTTCGTCGATGGCCGTGCGGATGGCGTGGGCTGATTCCGGCGCGGGCAGTATGGTTTCGAGCTTTGCAAACTGGGTCGCCGCTTCGAATACTCTGGTCTGTTCAACGGCGACAGCCTCCATGTACCCGTCATGATAGAGCTTGGAGAGGATCGGGGACATTCCGTGGTATCGCAGACCGCCGGCATGGTTTGACGACGGTTTGAAATCGCAGCCCAGGGTATACATCCTTGCCAGGGGGGTCACTCTGCCCACATCGCAGAAGTCATAAGCATATTTGCCCCGGGTGAGGGAAGGACAGGAGGCCGGTTCCACCGCTACGACTCTCGGATTTGCCTTTCCCTCGATTTTATCCTGCATGAAGGGGGCGATGAGCCCGCCCAGGTTGGAACCTCCGCCGGCGCATCCTATGATGATGTCGGGATATTCTCCAAGGATCTCCATGGCCGTTTTCGTTTCCAGGCCGATGACGGACTGGTGCAGCAGGACCTGGTTCAGCACGGAACCCAGAACATATCTGTAGTTTGGCGAAGTGACGGCCCTTTCAATGGCTTCGGAAATAGCACAGCCGAGGCTGCCGCCGGAAGTGGGATCGCTCTGCAGCATCTGGCGGCCCACATTGGTCGTGTCGCTGGGGCTGGCAATGACGGTACTGCCGAAGGTTTCCATGACAGACTTTCGGAAAGGCTTCTGTTCATAGGAAACCTTTACCATGAATACGGTCAGTGGGAGCCCGAAGTGGGCGCAGGCTTCGGAAAGGGCGGTGCCCCACTGTCCCGCTCCGGTTTCCGTCGTAAGTCCCGCAAGGCCCTGCTCCTTGGCGTAGTAAGCTTGGGCGATGGCGGAGTTCAGCTTATGGCTGCCGGAAGTATTGTTGCCCTCAAACTTAAAATAGATTTTGGCTGGAGTATCCAGAGCCTTTTCAAGGTTGTAGGCGCGGACCAGTGGAGAGGGTCGGTAGATCTTATACATCTCCAGCACTTCCTCGGGAATATCGATATAGCGGGTCGTTCCATCCATTTCCTGTCGGGCCAGCTCTTCGCAGAAAACGGGAAATAAATCCTCTAAAACGGCGGGCCTCATCGTGCCCGGATTGATCATCGGATCGTGCTGTTCTTTCATATCAGCTCTTAAATTATACCATTGCTTCGGAATCTGCTCCTCGGTCAAATATAGTCTGTGTGGAATTTTACTCATTGTCTTTTCTCCTTTTCATATTTTAAGTAATAAAAAAAGCCTTCATCCCAGATAAACTCCGGGACAAAAGCTATACTTCTGCGGTACCACCCTGATTGGCGCAAGCGCCCACTCGCTTCACGTACTTCATACGCGCTCCCTTGATAACGGGCGGAGGTCCCGTCAGGCACTACTCTTGCTTTGCTTGCTAATTTTGCGCGTCTTTCGAAAAATTATCTGCGCAATTAATTTCTTGTCGCGTCGCAAGTCAATTTCGTCCTGCCCTCATAAGTCCATTCGGCACAGTTCCAATTGCCGCCATCCCACCACCGGCGGCTCTCTGTGAAGTGAAAGTCTATGCGTACTCTTCTTAATCAACGGTTTTGCACACCTGGCCGCATTTGCGAAGCAGATGCCGGAAAATCACGAATCTTCGATTCGTAGATTTTCGTCGTATTAATAGGTTTTCTGTAGTATATGATGAAAAAGGGCGGATGTCAAGGGAAATTTTCTATTCCGGCTCCGGCGGCTCAAAACTTCAACCTTAGGCAGGCGTGGGAATTCACGGGAAGGCAGGATTACCCGTTTAAGCGGTCTAATCAGCCGTGAACAGCAATTGCCTTACGGCAATTGCAACAGAAGATAGGGAATGATAGAATAAAAAAAGTTAATAATTTTGTAAGAAACCAGAACGCCATTTGTTAAGAAAGTTCCGGTATCCTCTTATTGTAGCGGAAAAAGAAAGGAGGATGCCATTGAAGGGAGAAGAGACGATGAATATTTTGATCTGCGATGACGACAGGGAGATCGTTGGGGCCATTGAAGTATACCTGAAAAATGAGGGATATGGGATCTTTAAAGCGTACGACGGAGTCGAAGCTTTGGATATCGTCCGCAGAGAGGAAATTCATCTGATCCTGATGGACGTCATGATGCCGAGGCTGGACGGAATGAGAACGACAATGAAGATTCGGGAGGAAAGAAACATTCCCATCATCATGCTTTCCGCAAAGTCGGAGGATTATGATAAGATCACAGGGCTGAACATGGGGGCGGACGATTATATTACAAAGCCCTTTAACCCGCTGGAGCTCATCGCGCGGGTAAAATCGCAGCTCAGGCGTTACGTCAGCCTGGGAAGCATGGAGAAGAAAACGGGGGTTTTCCGATCAGGGGGATTGATGGTGGATGACGGGGCGAAGAACGTCACGGTAGACGGGGAACAGGTGCCGGTCACTCCCATCGAGTACGGAATTTTAAAGTTATTGACAGAGAACGCCGGCAAGGTGTTTTCCATGGATCAGATCTATGAGGCGGTATGGAACGAACCGTCCTTCAATCCGGAAAACACGGTGGCGGTGCATATAAGAAGGATTCGGGAAAAGATCGAGATCAACCCGAAGGACCCAAGATATTTGAAGGTGGTGTGGGGTATTGGATATAAAATCGAAAAGCTTTAACGGCCGCAAGGCGCTGGATCGAATGGCCTTTTTCCTCTGCGTGGTGCTGTTTCTTACGGCCCTTACAGGGGCGGCCGTCTCGGTTCAGTCGGCGCAGAAATTTGAAGGAAATGTGGAGGATCTGCTGTTTGGCGACAGCTACCGGAACAGCGTTTCCTTTCAGCGGGAATTTTCGGAGAAGCTGGATAGAATTCAGCATTTGCTGAATCAGTACGGAAGTGAGGAGGCGATTCTCAGCGGCAAATCCATCAGCGAGGACCGAGTGGAGGACGCCGTCAGAACGCTGTTCTATTCAGGCTCTTATCAAAGCAATTACAGTAGCGCGCCGTCTCAGACCGTATCCATCGATCGAAGCGCCTATTCTTATGGCGGTGATTATGACTGGGGTTCGGTCCGGGAACAATTCAGGGCGGATCATCAGACGGAAATTGCCAGGATAAAGGAAATCATGATCCAGGACGATCTAAAGGATTTCCGATCCTATAAAAGAGAATTGGACCAGACGGAAGGATTTTCCTATTACGCCTCCGATGGGGTGAACGCGGCGACCAACGTGGCTGTCGGCAGCGGCGCTGCCATCACAAAGGCGCAGTTTTCCGAGGCTCCTGCTTATTTAATCTATGAGCAGAATCAGCTGACCAAGATTCCGGCTTCCGAGGCGCTTGGGAGGCAGGCAGCGGGATATGACGATCAGTATCTGGCGCGAAGCCTGAATTCGGATGGCAACGAAAACCTCAAGGTTTATCTTTCCTTCGATGGTAACTATCTCGCAGACCGGGAACAGAGCTATGCCGACGCGAGGGCGGGTGTCCTCCGGTGGCTTCCGCTGACCGCTGCCAGCGCCCTGGCCTCCCTCATCTGCCTGATTTATCTCATCGCCGTTACGGGCAGGAAGGATGAAGAGGGAACCCGGACCATCCATAAGATCGACAGGGTGTTTACGGAGTTTCAGCTGCTGATCATCGCAGGTCTCTTTCTCGGCGGGGGCGCGGCTTTCTGGAGCCTTATCCTTGATTCGATTCATTACGGCGTATATTATAACGGCGCCCTTTACTCCAGATCGGGCTTGGGCACCTTGCTTTCGGGATCGCTGGGCGGCCTCGTGGGGTTCGTCGCCGGATCCATCGGCCTGGCGTTCATCCTTTCCGTGGTCAGAAACATCAAGGCAGGGCGATTTTGGAGCAATTCTCTGATCGTCATGGCGATAGCTGCGGTGTGGCGCGGGATATGCGACTTTTATCATGGCGGAAGCGTGATGAAAAAGGTGGTGCTGATCGCGCTGGCGGTGTGCCTGGCATCTATGACCGTGATGCTGGGGCCCGTGGTATTCGTTCTGATCGTCGTCCTTGCGCCGAGGTTTGTTAAAAAATATGAGGCCATCAGAAGGGGCGTGGACGAGGTGAAAAACGGAAATCTCACATACAAGATAGAAGCGGCCGGCAGCGGAGAACTGGATGAGCTGGCCCGAGGGATCAATGAGATATCGGAAGCGTCCAACCTCGCGGTGCAAAACGAACTGAAGAACCAGAGGCTCAAGACCGATCTGATTTCCAACGTATCTCACGATCTGAAGACGCCTTTGACATCGATCATCACCTACATCGACCTGCTGAAGCAGGAAGGCCTCGACAGCCCGGACGCGCCGAAATACCTTGAGATATTGGACCAGAAGAGCATCCGTTTAAAAAAGCTGACCGAGGACCTCTTTGACGCCGCAAAGGCGTCCAGCGGAGCTATTCCTGTAAAGCTTGAAAGGGTGGATATGCTTTCTCTGATCAATCAGGGACTTGGTGAGATGGGCGACAGGATCGAAGCGTCCAATCTGGAATTCAAGATAAATGCGGAAAAGGAAAAATATTATGTTCGTGCTGACGGGCAGCTGCTCTGGAGAGTGGTGGAAAACCTTCTTAACAACGTGCTGAAATACGCCCAGGAAGGTTCTCGGGTCTACATCGACCTGAGGGAGCAAAACGGAAAGATGGGGACTGCGCCCAACGTGATCATGGAGATCAAAAATATTTCCAGGACTGAGCTCAACATCGACGCAGACGAGCTGATGGAACGGTTTAAGCGCGGAGACGAATCCCGCGCCACGGAAGGAAGCGGACTGGGCCTGGCCATCGCCAAGGACTTGGTGAGGCTTCAGAACGGGTGGTTTGAAATCAAAATTGACGGCGACCTCTTTAAAGCAATCGTAATGCTGGAGGCTTATTCGGCAGGAGGAGAGGACGCTTGAGAAGAAAAACATGCATGGCGCTGACCACGCTTTTCTGTATCGCACTTTTTCTGCCGCTGCAGGCATACGCCAATTCTGCCGAGCCGCCGGCGCTGATCGTCATCATGAAAGGCGCTCCGGCGGACGTATCCGTTTCCATTGTTTCCGGCGAAGGAACAATTGAAGGCCGGGAGAAGAAAGCCGCCTGGGAAACGGTGTTTGCTTTCTACAATTTCGATATCAGAAATTATAACCATGGAAGCGCCGACTTAGAGGAGATGACGCTCAGGGTAACAGCGGTTGGTGAAACTTACGATCAGCCCGTCGACAAGGAGTTCCTGAAGGGATATAACAGTGTCGTCACGCTGGATTTTCCCGAACGGACGTTAACTGCCGGAAAGCTACTGTCCCGGTCGATCCTCCTGGTAACGCTGCGCGTATCCTTGACTTTGCTGATAGAGGGCCTTATTTTTTACCTGTTCAGGTTCCGCAGGAAAAGCAGTTGGATCAGCTTCTTTATCATCAATCTGCTGACCCAGGGGATATTAAACATCGAACTGAACGGCGCGACTCCCTTTTTCAGCTATTTGATCTTCAATCTGATCCTGATGGAGTTCCTCGTGATCGCGGCGGAAATGGCCGGATTCCTGATTGTCGTAAAGGAGCATAAGGCCTCCAGACGCGCCGCTTATGTGCTGACCGCCAACCTGGCGAGCCTGATTTTAGGCGGGTATCTGATTACGGCTCTGCCGGTTTGACAGAGGCACAGAAGCGCCGCGTCTTTATGTACCGCGGTCACTCTCGCAATTTATGCTTTTAAATTCAAGAGGACATGTTATAATATTAACGTTAAAGGGTATAAAACGTTAGATGAACATTGAGATGAACATTTCGGAAAGGAGATTATAGCCATGGCAAAATATGAATGCAAACTCTGCGGATACGTTTATGATGAGGCGGAAGGCTGCGAGGAGCAGGGAGTCGCTCCCGGAACCAAATGGGCCGACGTACCCGACGACTTTGAATGCCCGCTGTGCGGAGCCGGCAAAGAAGACTTTGAAGCGAAATAGTATGATAGATGAGGCTGCCTTTTGAGGCAGCCTTTCCTAATTCTCAAGTTCTTTCAGCCATTCCGACGAATCGGCATCGCTGGGCATCCTCCAGTCGCCTCGAGGCGAAAGGCTGACGGAACCGACCTTCGGCCCGTCGGGAATACAGCTTCGCTTGAACTGCTGGGAGAAAAATCTCCTGTAAAATACTGAGAGCCATTTCCAAATAAATTCCTCCGAATATTCATCAGCGAAAGTATTCTTTGCGATATAAAGCAGCTTCTTCGGCGACATTCCGAAGCGGATGGTGTAAAACATGAAAAAGTCGTGGAGGATGTAAGGCCCGACGGTGTCCTCCGTCTTCTGGGCGATTTCCCCATTTGGGTCGGGAGGAAGCAGCTCCGGCGAAATGGGTGTATCCATGATGTCCTGCAGCGTTTCGCGCAGCAGGTCGTTGTCGGAACTGAAGCCTTTTTCTTCGCTGGGGCCGGAAAGCCTGTGATCCATGACCCATTTGATGACGAAACGGACCAGGGTTTTCGGAACGCTGGCGTTGACGCCGTACATGGACATGTGGTCTCCGTTGTAGGTGCTCCATCCGAGGGCGACCTCGGAAAGGTCCCCCGTACCGACCACGAGTCCCCCTTCCTTGTTGGCGACGTCCATCAGGATCTGGGTCCTTTCCCTGGCCTGGGAATTTTCGTAGGTCACGTCATGCTGGTTGGGGTCGTGACCGATATCGCTAAAGTGCTGGAGGACGGCCTCCCGGATGGGGATTTCACGCACATCCGCACCCAGCAGATTCATGATGGTCTGGGCGTTGTTGTATGTTTTTCCGGTGGTTCCGAAACCGGGCATGGTGACGGCGATGATATCCCTGGGATCCTTGCCGATGAGCTTAAAGGTCTCGGCGCAGACCAGAAGGGCAAGAGTGGAGTCCAGCCCGCCGGAAATGCCGACCACAGCCTTTTTGGAATGGGTGTGCTCCATGCGCTTTGCAAGGCCGGCCGCCTGTATGCTGAAAATCTCCCTGCATCTTTGGTTCACCGTCGCAGGATCGGCAGGGATAAACGGGTTTTTCGAATATTTTCTTATCAAATCGTCCTTATCGGTATCCAGAAGCCTGATGGGGCTAAGGGCGACTTTCGTGATTTCGGTCCTTTTGCAGTACGCCGAAGTGGATTCCTCAAAATTCTGCCCGTAGGTCCTCTCAAATTTGATCCGATCATAGTCCAGATCGCCGTAGGTGATAGTGCTTTTGCGCTCAAACAAGGGGCTTTCGGTGAGGATGTTTCCGTTTTCCGCGATCAGGTTGTGCCCTCCGAAGACCAGGTCTGTGGTGGATTCGTGGACGCCTGCGGAGGCGTAAACGTAACCGCAGATATTTTTGGCGCTGTCCATTGACACCAGACCTCTCCGGTAGTCGGACTTGGCGACGGTCTCGTTGCTGGAGGAAGGATTCAGGATGATGTGGGCGCCGTTCAGAGCGAGGAAGGAGCCGGGCGTGATGGGGACCCAAAGGTCCTCGCAGACTTCGATGCCGAGCTTCAGCTCGTTTTCATCGTCGGTGAACATGAGGTGGCCGAAGGGGACATCATAGCCGAAGAGACGCACGGAATTGACGCTTTCCGAGATCCTGATGCCCGATGCGAACCAGCGCGCCTCGTAGAATTCTTTATAGTTGGGCAAAAAC
>DAITKX010000016.1:19542-45508 GCA_036835995.1 Bacillota bacterium
TTTTGGGGACGACGCCCTTGATCTTTCCGTCCTGAATGAGGGCCGCGCAGTTGAAGAGGTTGTTTTCCAGCCTCATGTAAAACCCTACGACGACGATGGCGGAAAGCTTTTTCGTGGCCTCCGCGATCCGTTTCAGGCCCTCCATGGATCGGTTGTATAAAAACTCCTGATAGAACAGGTCGCCGCAGGAATAACCGGAGATGCAGAGCTCGGGGAACAGGATGATTCCGGCTCCGTTTTTGTCCGCTTCCCTTGCGCATTTTATGATTTCTTCCGTGTTGAAATCCGGATTTGCCACCTTGAGCACCGGCGTGACGGCGGCGGCCCGGACGAGTCCAATCTTGTTCATTTATTCCTCCCGATAATGTCGGTTTGCCTTTGCAAACCATATGATATGCGCACCAGCCGATGCTGCAATCGCTTTGTGCGCCGTAAAAGGCTGTTAGCTCATTCTTATTATATCAAAATAAATAGAAAATAAAAGAAAATTAAGGAAACGGACCGATGATGGGGCTACGGGCCGAAAGCGGAACACACGCGGGGATGCGGAGGGCAGGCAAGAAGCTGACCCCCGCAGGGATGCAGAGGGCAGGCAAGAAGCTGACCCCCGCAGGGAATGCGGGCAAAAGTTGAACGCCTGCAGGGAATGTAATCGCCTGCTCACTTTTTTCGATTTAGGACGGAAAATGTGGCAAAACCGTTGGTTTTGCGTCATCATTCCATTGGACCGGAGCCTCCAAACCCACACTTTTTGTCCTATATCGAAAATTTTGCACATTCGGAGGGATGCGGGTATTTCCTTGTCAAAGAAACTGGATCGTTAATATATTTTTGTAAATTATTTACAAAAATATATTAACGTGATAGAATGGTAACGAGAAAAGGGATTGCCGTTTGGTCACTCTCCTGAAAAGTAGATGATAGCTATGATTAAGCTTTCAGAACTGTTCCAGTTCTGTTTGGTAATTATAGGTATTGTTACAGTTTGCGGAATGCTGCTGAAATAATGAAAGAACCGCCGTTGATAAAGGCGGTTGATAGATGCATGGGGGTTAGTATATAATAAAAAATTAGTATATAATAAAAAAGCGGTAACAATGGAGTCAAAAACTTTTATTTGTGTATGCCGCGCTCTTCGCATGCTGAATGCGCACTAAAAAATAAAGGAGGAATTTGATTTTGAAAGAATTTTACATAGGTCAGTTAAGGACCGATGATGAAATACAGGATTTTTTCATGGTAAAAGCCATAGCGATAAAGATAGGATCCAATAAAAAACAATATCTTGATCTGGTATTGAGCGACAAGTCCGGCGAACTGACAGCAAAAAAATGGGATGTGGCCGACACGGAACTGCCGTCGCTGAACGAGATCGGTGAAGGCGACGTCGTAAAGCTGAAGGCGAACGTAACGGAATGGAACGGAATGCGGCAGCTTCGCGTTCTGAAGCTTCGGAAATCGGTGCCGGAAGACAGCATTGAACTGGCGGACTACATAAAAGCGGCTCCGGAAAAAGCGGAGGACATGTACCGTTATATTTTGGACAGAGCAGAAGAGATGAAGGACGAAGAGCTCCGAAAGCTGTGCGTGCGCGTTCTGACGGATCATAAGGAAAAGCTCATGTACTATCCCGCGGCATCGAAAAATCACCATGCCGAGCTGGCGGGACTGCTTTACCATATGAAAAGAATGCTGCTGACCGCGGAGAGAATCTGCGAGGTTTATCTGAACCTGAACAGGGACCTTGTGGCCGCCGGGGTGATCATCCACGACATAGAAAAGATCAATGAGATCGATGCGGACACTCTTGGAATGGCCTCGGGCTATTCTTTTGAGGGTCAGCTTCTGGGGCATCTGGTTCAGGGGATCAAGAGCATCGACAGATTGGCTGAAGAGTTGAAAATCGGGAGAGAAAAGACCATCATGCTGGAGCATATGATCCTTTCCCATCACTATGAACCTGAGTTTGGAAGCCCGAAAAAACCCCTTTTCCCCGAGGCGGAAATCCTCCACTATCTGGATATGATCGATGCGAGAATGTACGACATGCAGGAGGCCTTGGACGCCACCTCCCCGGGGGAATTTTCCGATCGGGTATGGACTCTGGACAACAGAAAGCTCTACAAGCCGGAATCGTTTTAGCGCCGGAAAAAGGTGAAAGCAGGAAGCTGTCTGGCCCAGAAAGATGGAAAAACCAAAATATTCAGGAGTTTCAGATGATTGAACTGCCGAAAGAAATCGTTCATATGATAAGGACCATTGAGGATGCCGGGTTTGAAGCATACGCGGTGGGCGGATGCGTCCGGGATTCCATCCTTGGCAGGCATCCGGAAGATTGGGACTTGACCAGCAACGCTTCAAGGGCTGCCCTTGAAGTGCTTTTCCCTGGCGCGAAAATCGTCAATAAAAAGCTCGGCGTTATGCGGCTCTCCGAAGGAGATGTCAAAGCGGATATCGCCGCTTACCGCATCGACGGGGAATACAAGGATTACCGCCGGCCGGAAACGGTGATCTTCACAGAGGAAATCAGCGAAGACCTGAGGCGCCGGGATTTCACCATGAACGCCATTGCCGTCAGCCCGGACAGGGGCATGGTGGATCCCTACCGCGGCAGAGATGATATCGAAAGTCGGTTGATTCGCGGCATCGGGGATCCCCGCGTGCGCTTTGAGGAGGACGCTCTCAGAATCCTGAGAGCCATCCGGTTCTCGTCCCAGCTGAATTTTGAAATCGACGCGGATACCTTTCAGGCAATGAAGGAGAGGGCAGGCCTGCTGCGGCACATCAGCAGGGAACGGATCCTGGAGGAATTTACGAAAATCGTCATAGCCCCAAACAGCGGAAAGGGGCTCCGGCTGCTTCTGGATGGGGCGATCCTTCCATATATTTTGGGCGAGGACTGTGTAAAAAACGCCGGAACGACCGAGATGGAGAGGCTGGCTTTGCTTGCGGAAAATATCGACAGGACAAAACACGAGGCAAGTCTGCGGATCGCGTTGGTCTATCAGTGCTTTGAAGAGAGCAGAGGCCTTTCCGCTATTGAAATATTAGGCTATTCCAACGAGATGAAGAAGCTGCTGCGGTATGCCGTCAGCTTGACCGCCGAATTGGAGCGGATTCGGGACAAGCTTTCCCTGAAGCGGTTTATAAGCAGGATCGGACGGATTTGTCGGAGCAGCGGTGCATCGTCTTCCGCTCTGCAGGGGTCGAGCCGGTAAATGCGTCAGAGGATGACTCCGAAAGCGTGACTGAGAACCTGATTGAAAACGGACTCCGGCATAGAGGCGCGCTTTTAAGGGAAATCCGGGACAACGGCGAGCCCGTTTTTCCGGGAGATCTGGCCGTAGACGGCAATGATCTGAAGGAGCTTGGGATCGCGGAGGGCTATAGGATCGGCAGGATACTGAAGATTTTGCTCGATATCGTCCACCGATTTCCAGAGAAAAACGAAAAGGACGCGCTCCTCAAAATCGCCGCTGAAATTACCGCGGAAGGTGGCACGGCAAACGCTGTGGAATCTGCCGCGCCGGAAGATGACACGGAGACCGCCTCGGCAAAACACCAATTTCCCAGGCCCAACTGAAAGGAACCATTTTGGAACAGATGATTGAAATACGGGGATCGATCGCGGAAGTGATCTTTCATAACAAGGAGAATTACTACACCATAGCGGTGGTGGAAAACGAGGACGAGCAGTGCACGGTGGTAGGGTATCTGCCGGGCGCCGACAGGGGAAGGGCCTTTACCTTCCGGGGCGTGTGGAAGACTCATCCCACCTATGGCGAACAGTTCAGCTTTTCCGAATATCAGGAGGAAATGCCCAGCACCAACGAGGGGATCGAGGGCTTTCTTTCCTCTGGGCTTCTCAAAGGCATCGGCAAAAAAACGGCGGCGGCCATCGTGAGGAAATTCGGCGAGCAGACCTTTGAAATAATCGAAAAAGAGCCTCATCGCCTGACGGAGGTGGACGGAATCGGCGAAAAGAAAGCGGCTTCCGTCTGCGAGGCATTTCTCGCACATAAGGAATTTGCCGAGATCACCCTATTTTTTCAACAGTTCGGAATTGCGGCTCCCTATGCCATGAAGCTCTATAAGGTTTACGGCGCGGACACCATCCAGGCGGTCACGGAGAATCCCTATCAGCTTGTGGACGATATTTTCGGCATCGGATTTAAAAAGGCGGACAAGATCGCGGAAAAGATGGGGATCGAAAAGGACTCGGAATACCGGATCCGAAGCGGGATCAAATACGCCCTCTGGCTCTATGTCAACGAGGGTCATACCTACGTGCCCCAGAAAATTTTCTGCGAAAGCGCGGCGGAGCTTCTGGAGATCGGTTCGGAGCAGATATATGAAACCCTCATCGAGCTCGCCTTCGAGGGCGAGATACATATCGAAAACCTGGAGGGCAGGGCCGTGGTGTTTCCCATGCCGTATTTTACGGCGGAGCAGAACGTCTGCAAGTGCCTCCTTGCTTTAAACAACGCCCCTCTTAAGCCGGTCAGCACCAATGTCGACCACCTTATCTCCGCCACGGAAAACGAAACGGGGATCAACCTGTCGGAAAACCAGAAGTACGCGGTAAAGGCATCCCTCCAAAACGGAGTTTCCGTTATCACAGGCGGCCCCGGGACGGGAAAGACCACCATCATCAACACCATTATGAAGATATTTGAGCACAGCGGTTTCGCCACGGCCATCGCCGCGCCTACGGGCAGGGCTGCCAAGCGGATCACCGAAACCTCCGGCTATGAGGCTTCCACCATTCACAGGCTGCTGGAATATTACTATTCCGAGGGCGAGGATACCATGCGCTTTGGAAAGAACAGCGAAGATCTGCTGCAGTACGACGCCGTCATCATCGACGAGGCCTCCATGATCGATATCCTGCTGATGAACGGGCTCCTCAGCGCCATTAAACCCGGGACAAGGCTCGTGGTGGTAGGAGACGCCGACCAGCTTCCCTCCGTGGGGGCCGGAAACGTGCTGCGGGACATGATCGACAGCGAGGTGATCTATTCGGTCAAGCTGACGGAAATTTTCCGTCAGGCGAAGGAGAGCCTCATCGTCGTCAACGCCCATAAGATCAACCGGGGAGAATATCCCGACTGCAATGAAAAGGACAAGGATTTCTTCCTGCTGCGGAAAAAGAGCGAAAAGGAAATGCTGGAAACCATCAAATCCCTCTGCGTCAAACGGCTCCCCGATTATTATCAGGGCTGCGACGCCATCCGGGACATGCAGGTGCTCACTCCGGTGCGCAGAGGGCTTCTGGGCAGCATCAACCTCAACAAGGAGCTTCAGATGGTGCTGAATCCGCCTTCCGAAGAGCTGGTGGAAAAGACCTTCGGGGACCGGATCTTTCGCGAGGGCGACAAGGTGATGCAGATCAGGAACAACTATCAGATGGAATGGAAAAGGCTGGAGGATTTCACGGAGGGACAGGGTGTTTTCAACGGAGACGTGGGCTTCATCCAGACAATCGACAAGGAATTCAACGAGATCACGGTGGTTTACGACGAAAGCCGCTTTGTAAAATATGATTTTTCCCAGATGGACGAGATCGAGCTCGCTTACGCCGTAACGGTCCATAAGAGCCAGGGCAGCGAGTTTCCCATCGTTATCATGCCCGTATCATGGTTCCCGCCGATGCTTGCCACGAGAAATCTATTGTATACGGCGGTGACCCGGGGCAAAAAGGCCGTCATCCTCGTAGGCTCGGAGAACAAGATGCACGCTATGGTTGACAACAACAGGATTACTGAGCGCTACTCAGGCCTTGCCGTCCGGCTGAAAGCCTTTCTTCAATTGACGGCGGAATGACGTTTGGGTTTCATAGGGAACGGGTCCGGCAGGCACCAAGGAGGTTATGATAATGAAGGGGATTTTGTCGTCAATAGGGGAGGGGTTTCTCGATTTAATTTATCCCTCAAACATATATTGCATCAGTTGTGGGAATATTATTGACGACAGCAGGCCATATTCCCTGTGCGATTCCTGCGTGCGGACGCTGAAATGGGCAAACGGGAGGACCTGCGGCCGCTGCGGCAAGATCCTTCAGGCCGGTTACGCTCCCGATCTCTGCACCGACTGCGCAGGCGGCGAGCATGTTTTCGAAAAGGGATTTACCTGTGTGGAATACGGTCCGGAGGAAAGGAGCCTGATCCATCAGTTCAAGTATAAGGATAAAGCATATCTAGGCCGAAAGCTGGCGGAGATCATGTATGACAGAATCCAGGCGGAGGAAGAGTTCGCGTCTGATCTCATCATTCCGGTGCCCATGTTTTTGCGGAAGGAAAAGAAGCGGGGATACAACCAGGCCGCGGTTCTGGCAGCCAGCCTGGCGCGGCACATGGGCGTTCCGTACGATGGAAGGCTGCTGATCCGCAGGGTGGAGACGGAGGCTATGAGCAAGCTGGACGCTCTGGGGCGCAGGGAAAATATCCGGGAGGCTTTCGCCGTTGTACAGGGCAAAACCGGTAAGCTGGCAGGAAAGACCGTCCTTCTGGTGGATGACATCTATACCACCGGAAGCACTGCGGACGCCTGCACCGCGGCGCTGCTTGCGTCGGGAGCCGATAGGGTATTCGTTTTTACGTTTGCATCGGGAGCAAACCTGTTGAGAGGCGACTGGGATCAGACGGATTCCGAGGAAAGCCAGGAGCGGTAGCCAGCTTGTCCGAAATTTATTGCGTAATCCGACCCGGACAGGGTATATATGCTATAAATTAAATATTAGAGCCGCTTAGGCTGTGGTTGAAAGTCCAAGCCAGCTACGGGCAAAGGGACCCACGTAAGCTGGACCGCAAGGCGGCAGTGATCATGGCGTAGCTTAGATGTAAGACCTTTGATAAAATATCAAAAGGCGGGTGTGGGGTCAAAGACCAGGTCAGCTAAGCGGTTCCAATATCTAATTTATATCCACAGCATAACCACATGATAATCACACTTTTCGACACAGTTTATCCACAGCCCTGAAAATGCCGTTTGAACAGGGCAAAAAAGAATAAAAAAGAAAAGAAAAGAAATTTGGTGAATATTTATAAGTTGGCAAAACCATTGAAAAATAGGCGAAAATCAAAATAGTCCATTTTACGACTGCATAGAAAATGCATAATTACCGACAGAAAAAATATCCACTATCGAAATCTTGGATTTTCAATTATGCACAGACTTATCCACAATATCAACAACCGAGAAATTAAGAGATAAACGGCTCAATTTGGCACTTCCTGATATGAATTGTCAGAATAACGAGCAAGGTGTCGATGCATGTGGTTTGAATAATTATTTGCCCTGGGAAAAAAGGAATGGCATGGGTTTTGTAGAATACAAAAATAGCATCAGTTGCAAAGTTTTTTGCTTTGCAGCCGATGTGAAGATAAAATAAAACAAAACATAAACGCAATAGGGGGTGCACTAAATGAAAGTTATCATTACGAGTAAAAACATGAACGCCAGTGACCATCTGAAACAGATCATCGAATCCAAGTTGGATCGGCTGGGAAAGTATTTCTCCAACGATATCGTCGCGAACGTCACCTTGTCAACGGAGAGAGGACGGCAGAAGATAGAAGCAACGATCAATGCTAAGGGGACTATCTTCAGGGCGGAAGAAACGACAAATGATATCTACAATGGTGTGGACAGGATCGTTGAGAAATTATCCTCACAGATGTCGAGATTTAAGACAAAGCTTCAGAACAAGCACAAGGATCGCAAAGACCTGTTCTTTGAGAACATTCCCGATGTTGCCGACGAAGAGCTTGAAGAAATGCGGGTTGTAAGGAGGAAACGGTTTGACCTGCAGCCGATGACGGTGGATGAAGCCATCATGCAGATGGAGCTTTTGGGGCATACGTTCTACGTATTTGTGAATCTGGAATCCGACTCTGTCAACGTGGTTTACAAGAGAAAGGACAACGACTACGGCTTGCTGGAGACGCGTTATTAATAAAAAAGTGAAAATGACAAAATAAAACAATTCGGGAGGCGGTCGATGAAACCGCCTCTCTTTTTATGGAAATTTCATCAATCTTTGATTGATAGAAATTTTTCCGTTTACGCAGCTAACCACGCACTTTATCGTTATCTATCGATTCATGTCGCAATAATATTTCTGCCGGAAACCTATTGAATTTTAGCGTTTTATTCGTTACAATAAAACTAATAAGCTTTAGGGAGAAAATGTGTATGTCTGAAATATTCAACAACATTATTTCCGGCGTCGGGATCACGGATGTCATCGACATTCTCATAGTCGCGTTTGTGATCTATAAAGTTCTGGAATTTATAAGGGAGACAAGAGCGCTGCAGCTTGTAAGGGGGCTGCTGATTTTGGTTCTGATTACCGTTCTATCTGGTAAATTTTATCTCTATACTTTGAATTGGATTCTCAGAAACACGATATCCCTGGGCGTGATCGCACTGGTGATCGTGTTCCAGCCTGAGCTCAGGCGCGCCTTGGAATACGTGGGCCGAAGCAAGTTCATCACCCCGCCGTTTGCACAGATGGACAAGGAAAAGGTAAAAGCGATCACCTCTTCGATCATTAAGGCGGTAGACTACTTTTCCACCAACAAAATCGGGGCGTTGATTATCATGGAACGCGAGACGGTTTTGGAGGATATCGCGGAAACAGGCACAAAGATCAACGCGGAAATCTCCACTGAACTTTTAGGAAATATATTTTACGAAGGAGCGCCCCTTCACGACGGCGCCACCATCGTCCGGGGGGACCGGATTTATGCGGCGGGCTGCGTGCTTCCGCTGACCCAGAGCAAGACCCTCTCCAAGGATCTGGGAACCAGACACAGAGCGGGTATTGGAATCACCGAAAATTCGGATGCCATCGCCATCATCGTATCGGAAGAAACCGGCATCATATCCATTGCCGTAGACGGAAAGCTTTCCCGGTTCCTCGACATCAAAACGGTGGAAAAAACACTGCTCAATATCTATCTGAGTCAAATTCAAACGGAAAAGGTCAAGGTTCCGTTCTTGGATAAGATCCTGGGGAGGCGAAAAGATGCGGATGAGTAATACCTTTCTAAAAATAGCGTCTTTGATCGTCGCCATCTTCATGTGGGCCTATGTGATCCAGGTGACAAATCCGACGAAGACCGGGGTAATCCAAGACGTGCCGGTGCAGCTTCTCAATGAGGAAAGCCTTGCCGCAAGGGGGCTTGCCCTGTCCGGAGAAGCCAATTATACGGTGGACGTGAAGGTGGAGGCCAGAAAAGGAGACCTGACAAAACTGGCAAGGGGAGATTTCATCGCTAACGCGGATCTGTACGGCTACAGCATGGGGAAGAATTATATCCCGGTAACGGTGACCGCGCCGGACACAGCCAAGGTCCTGGGTGTAGATCCCATCAAGATCAACGTGGTCATCGAGGAGCTGGTTGAGGTGCCAAAGCCCATCAAGGTGAGCTTTACCGGCCAGTTTGATGACGGAATCGAAGCGGGCGAGATCAAGACCCAGCCGGGTGAAATTCTGGTTTCCGGCGCAAAGTCGGAGGTTGGCGCGGTAGCGTATATAAGAGCGGAAGTGAGCTCCTCAAAGCTTTCCGAGAAGGAGAGCACGATCCAGACAAAAGCGGAGGCGGTGAACAATTCCGGGGATGTGGTGAGCAATGTCCGCCTGTCGTCCTCCTATATCAACGTGACGGCAAAGCTGTCCAGTGTGAAGGAAGTTCCGTTGAGCGTTGAAATCACCGGGGCCGTGGCGCCGATCTATGAAGTGACCAATATGGAGGTCCCGGATAATATAAAAATCAAGGGATCATCGGACGTCATCGCAGGAATCACTGAATTGACGGCGAAACCTGTGGATATCAGCTCGGTTTCCAACACTTCCAGAATACCGCTTGAAATAGCGCTGCCGAAGGGCGTTGAATTCGCTAACGGATATGAGAATCTGTCCATCGGCCTTACGTGGCGACGAAAGAGTTCACCTATGGAGCCGGCGAGATACAGATGGAAGGCCTGGACGGTCTTTCCAACATCAAGATCACAACGCCTCAGATCACCGTCACCGCCTCGGGAAGCGAAGAGGTGATCAACGGGCTTTCAAAAGAAGATTTACAGCCATATCTTACGCTGGACGCCGAATCTCTGATCTCGGCGACGGCGAAGGTCCAGGTCCGCTATCAAAAGGCCCTGGGACATATCACCGTGGATCCGGAAGAGGTCCACATCACGTTAAATGAGACAGAGTAGCGGAGCAGCGGATAAAATCTACGAGTTTTTCGTAGATTTTATCGCGTAATTTTGCCGTTGGGCAGTCTAGTAAGGAGAGCAATATAACAATGGGCAGACTTTTTGGAACTGACGGAGTGAGGGGAGTAGCCAATTCGGAGCTGACCCCGGAGCTCGCGTTTAATCTGGGAAAGGCCGGAGCCTATGTCCTCAGCAGGGAGAATCAGCAGAGACCGGTCGTACTCATCGCAAAGGATACGAGAATATCGGGAGATATGCTGGAGGATGCCATCAGCGCCGGAATCCTTGCAATGGGAGGAAATGTGATCAAGGCGGGAGTCCTTCCGACCCCGGCGGTGGCATATCTGGTCCGGTATTATAAAGCCGACGCCGGCGTGGTGATTTCGGCGTCCCACAATCCCTTTGAATACAACGGGATCAAGTTTTTTAACGGAGAAGGCTTCAAGCTCGATGACGACATTGAGGATGAAATAGAGGATATCATCCTCAGAAACATCGACGTCAACAGCCATATCACGGGAGATAAGCTCGGACGCTGCATGGAGGCGGAGGAGGATGCCCTTACCCTGTACGTTGATTTTCTTAAGAGCACCATCGACACCGATCTTCAGGGAATGAATCTGGTGATCGACTGTGCAAACGGCGCGGCTTCCCGGGTCGCAGAGAAGGTTTTCCGCGGGTTGGGGGCGGACGTTACGGCCATCCACAATAAGCCCGACGGAATCAACATCAACGACCGGTGCGGGTCCACCCATCCGGAGGAGCTGCAGCAGAAGGTTTTATCCCTGAACGCCGACCTGGGGCTGGCATTTGACGGCGACGCCGACCGGCTCATCGCCGTTGACGAGCTGGGCAGGATAATCGACGGCGACAAGATGATCTACATATGTGCGAAGATGTTGAAGGGCAATGACCAGCTTCCCGGAGACAGAGTCACGGCGACGGTTATGAGCAATATCGGTTTCCATCGCGCCATCAAGAGCATAAACTGCAGCGTGGAAACGACCCAGGTGGGCGACCGCTACGTGCTGGAAAGCATGCTTAAGACCGGCTGCGTCATCGGCGGGGAACAGTCGGGGCATATCATATTTTTGAACCACACCACCACGGGAGACGGAGTCCTTTCGGCGCTGCAACTGATCAAAGCGGTCAAATCGTCGGGGACGAAGCCCTCGGCTCTGGCGGACGAGGTGACCATCTATCCCCAGGTGTTGAAAAATGCAAAAATCAAAAATGAAAACAAGAAAAAATATATGTCGGATCCTGAGATCTGCGATGAAATCAAACGGCTGGAAGACATCATGGACGGCGAAGGAAGAGTATTGATCCGTCCGTCAGGTACGGAGCCGCTGGTCAGGGTTATGCTGGAAGGAAAGGACATCGAGCAGATCACAAAGCTGGCGGAAAATCTGGCGTCATTATTGACAAAGAGATTAGGATAGGGGGAAATTGATATGTGCGGAATTGTAGGATATATTGGCGACGGAAACGCCTGCGATATCATCATCGAAGGATTAAAGAAACTGGAGTACAGAGGATATGACTCCTCGGGCATAGCCCTCTACAAGGACGGCAGAATCGAGGTTCGAAAATATAAGGGCAGGATAGCAAATCTGGAGGCCGCCATCGCAAACGAGCACTTTGCCAGCAGCGTCGGTATCGGACATACCAGATGGGCGACCCACGGAGCGCCGTCGGACGTCAACGCGCATCCTCACAGCAATATGGATCACACCATCGCGGTCGTCCATAACGGTATTATCGAAAACTACATAGAGCTGAAGGAATGGCTCATTAAAGAGCACGGGACCGTATTCGCCTCTGAGACGGATACCGAGGTCATCGCCCATCTCATCGGGCTTTACTATGACGGAGATCTGGAAGATGCCGTTTTTAAGGCTGTCAGCAAGATGCGGGGCGCCTATGGCATCGCCGTAGTCTGCAGCAAAGAACCGGATAAGCTGGTGGCCGTAAGAAAAGACAGTCCGCTGGTCGTCGGTCTCGGGGAAGGCTGCAATTTCATCGCGTCGGATATTCCGGCCCTGTTGAAGCACGTCCGGAAGATCTATCTCATTGAAAACAATGAAACGGTCGTCCTGACCAAGAACGACGTAAAAATTTACAACGCCGAAAGAAAAGAAGTGAAGCGGGATGTATTCCACGTCACCTGGGACGCGGACGCCGCCGAAAAGGAAGGCTACGACCACTTCATGCTCAAGGAGATCCACGAACAGCCCAAGGGCCTGTATGAAACGCTGAACCGCAGGCTTTCCGACGACGGGATCATCAAGCTTGACGGCATCTCACTGACGAAAGAAGATCTGGAAAGGTTCAACAAGGTATATATCGTAGCCTGCGGCACGGCTTATCACGCCGGCCTGGTGGGCAAGTTCATCATTGAAAAGCTGGCAAAGATTCCGGTGGAGGTGGACGTCGCCTCGGAATTCCGTTACAGGGACCCCTTTGTGGATGAAAAAACGCTGTTCATCGCCATCAGCCAGTCCGGAGAAACCCTGGATACTCTCGCGGCGCTCAGGGAAGCCAAGAACAAGGGCGCCCGCATCCTGTCGGTGGTCAACGTAGTCGGAAGCTCCGTGGCAAGGGAGTCCGACGACGTGTTCTACACCTGGGCCGGCCCGGAAATCGCCGTGGCTTCCACCAAGGCGTACACCACTCAGCTCATGTGCATGTACCTCATCGCGCTATATATGGGCCATACCAAGGGCGTCATCGATATGGACGTTTACCGGCACTATGTAGACGAATTGAAACAGATCCCCGACAAGCTGAAGAAGCTTTTGGAGAATGAAAACGCCGTGGCGGAGCTAGCCAAGAGCCAATATAAGCGGGGGCAGGTGTTCTTTATCGGAAGAGGCCTTGATTCAGGGGTTTCTTTTGAGGGCTCGCTGAAGCTGAAGGAGATCTCCTACATCAATTCCTTTGCCATCGCGGCGGGAGAGCTGAAGCACGGGACCATTGCCCTCATCGAGCAGGGGACTCTCGTCATCGCCCTCGCGACTCAGGACCGCCTCTTTGAGAAGATGCTTTCCAACATTCAGGAGGTCAAGGCCAGAGGAGCCTATGTCGTCGGCCTCGCCAAGGAGGGCAACAAGGAAATCGAGAAGCAGGCGGATAAGGTGATCTACATTCCGGATTGCATGGATGAAATCACGCCGCTGCTGTCCGTAGTTCCTCTCCAGCTGCTGGCCTATGACATTGCCAAGCTGAGAGGCTGCGACATCGACAAGCCGAAGAACCTGGCGAAATCCGTGACGGTGGAATAGACCGGATTTTAAAAGAGGCAGTTGTTGAATATGGCTGATATTTGTCTGAGCAAAGGGCTGAAGATTTGCTGCTGCTGATTAATCGTATACAGACACACTACAAAGAGTGGAATATGTTCCCCGCCGCACAGGAATCAAAGTGACGTTGCAGCCTGTTCAATTCCGCTTTATTTCGGATATTCCGATCGCGTTTGAACTTCATGGTTACGGAACTGATACTTTGTATCGGAGCAGAGGTGCCTTCCGGCACCCAGCCGAAATTGGTATAACCGTCGGCGTATATCGGCTCCATGCTGCGCTTTACTGTAATGTTCCTGTACTCATGGCCGATAAAATTGTTTTCATTTTTTGTGATCTTACTTATGATCAACAACTCCTTTCAAATTTTACAATTATTTTCGCAATCGCTTTGTGATGCTCTATGACACTTCTGACATGGGTCTGATTTTGTTTTCGTGTTCCAGCCATGCTACGGTGTCCATGATGGATTCTGAAAAGGGGCGAGTCTGATAGTCCAGCTCACGTTTTGCTTTGGTACAGTCGAAAACGTTGTTTCGTATCAGGCTGTATATGGCAAAGTTTGTCATGCGCATCGGCTTCCCGGTGATTTTCCCACCGATTTTGCTTGGAACTGAATTTTGTATTTCATTTCATGTACGCCCGCTTTCTCGGCTGTTCACGTGATATGACTATCTTGTGGGAAGTTTGTTTGAAAGTTGCTAATGAAATGTTTGAGAAATGTTAATTCATCTTTGATTTGATCTGCAGATTTACATCGATTTTAATTAAATGATTTAACATTTTTTAAATATTTCTCAAATAATTCAAAAATAAAACCGGACCATAATCGGAACATCAAAGTCAGATGACAGTTAAGTTAAGCCTATTTGGCTTTGATAAATAACGAAAAGGAGAATTATCATGAGTGATGCAAAAGGGAACGAAAAATTATCAATGAAGGCATTGATTTACAAGGGGATCAGAGATATCGAGCTTCAGAAGAAAGAACTTCCTGCCTGCGGCCCCGATGATGTAATCGTAAGGAATATGAGAGCGGGTATCTGCGGAACGGATGTTACCGGATACCTGTACGGCGGAGAAAAGGTTTTGATCCATTCCGGACGTGAATTTGGCCATGAAATGGTCGGTTATATCTATGAAAAGGGTAAGAATGTTGCCGGCGTCGATATCGGCACAAGGGTATTTGTAGAACCCGCGGCTTGTACACCAGACCCCTATGAGGCGGATATGGCTGGCGCCTTTTCCCAGTATATACGGGTTTACAATGCGAAAGTCGGATATAATCTCTACGTCCTCCCCGATGATCTGTCCTACGACGACGCGGTTCTGATCGAACCTTTCAGCGTTGCCACCCATGGTAAAAATACAGCACAGGTGAAGCCAGGGGAGAAGGTTCTGATTATTGGCGCGGGAACCATTGGCTTATGCGCACTGAGCAGCCTGGTGGCGCAGGGGAATAAAAATGTAGCCGTGTTCGATATCGACGACAGGCGTCTTGCGCTTGCAGAAAGGCTGGGAGGCGTCGGATTCAACACAAAAAAAGGACCTGAAGCGACGCTGAAATTTCTGGAACATTATTTTGGCTTTATGGAAAATACGAATCACCGCCTTTACACGGAAGATGGAAGCATGAGGGTTGAAGCCAATCCGGTGGCAGATATAGATGCCGTCATCGACTGCGCAGGAATTCCTGAATTTGTAGATCTGTTTATGAAACATGCAAAGCAGCATGCCAGATTGTGTTGCATCGCCCTGCATAAAAAGAAGGTTTCCATCAGTATGCATGAGGTCATGAGCACACAGTGCGCGATCATGGGATCCCGGGGATACGATAAAAATGACATCGAGGAAGTCATAGAAAATCTTTCGAGGAGGAACTCCAATGTTACGGAAATCATAACCCATCAATTCTCTTTGGACGATTATAAGAAAGCTTTTGAAACCGCGGCAGATTCGGCCTGCTCCGTCAAAGTTGTGATCAATATGGAATAGGCATCCGAGATATATCCCGGAGAAAAGCCCGAATCCAAATATCGAATTCGGGCTTTTCTTCTTGCTTCCGCATCTTTATGACTCTGCCTTTAACCTTACGGTGAAGGCAGAGCCCTTTCCATATTCACTGTTTACCGATATGGAGCCCCCTGAAAGCTCGATGACACGCAGTGAAAGCACCAGCCCAAGGCCGTTGCCTTCGCTTGAATGGGAGGTATCTCCCTGATAGAATTTATCGAAAATATGCTGAAGCGTTTCGTCGTCCATCCCACAACCCGTATCGGATACCGTTACGGTTATAGTGTCTTCGTCGGAGGTTTGCTTCAGTGTGACCGTGCCGCCTGGACCGGTGAACTTAAGCGCGTTGGAGAGCAGATTGTTCCATACGATTTCCAGCAGGCTCTCGTCTGCCTGAAGCATCGCCCGATCCTCCAGCTCCGCTATGAATTCTATGCCTTTCTTTTCCCATAGGTCTTCAAACTCCAATGCGCAGTCACAAAGCTGGCGGCAAAGGTCCTGCGGTTTCAGGCAGCCTTTTGTGGCATACCCGTTATCATTCAGATAGACGCAGACGAGCTGATTGAGTTTTATATCATCCTCGACAACAAGTATATTGATCATTAAAAAACCTCCTGTTATCATAAGTGATGTTATCATAATTAACTAATATTAAAGAAATGTTAAAATTTGAAAAAGTATTGCGATATGCTTTATCTTTAATAAGCATATCGATACTATCTTTAGAAATCAAGTAGAAGGAAACACAGTAAATAATATTTCAATAACATTTTTGAATAATACCTCTGTTCCTTAAATCAATATGTCGCTTTTCTATCTTGGAGTATCGGAAGGAAATAACAGTTTATTTAACACGGCAAATATAGTATCATTATGGTGTAAATATAAAGTGGTTAAAAACTCTTTGGAGGAAGAATGCTAAACGCCAGCCATTTGATCGCCATTTTTTATAATGGGATATTAGCCACAATGATTGCGTTTTATATCATGTATCGGCTGAACAGGGATTATAAGACGCCAAGTATTTCGAGTGTCTTTATCGGCGGACTGATCTCTGTTCTATTTTCATCTCTGCAGTCGATTTTAATGCCCGAAATGGACAGCCTGATCATAAAGGTAATGCTGAATCTGCTGCTTTTCTTTTTACTTCAGGTCGTTTTTTTCAAATATACGGTATTTCAATCCTTTCTGACGGCTATTTTCGGCATGATCATTTTGGGATTAGGAGACATTTTTGTCGCTATGGTCTATGTTTATCCGCTGCGCCTGTCCATCGGGGATTATCGTGGGAGTCTTACACATGTAACCGCGGGCAGCGCGATCATATTTTTATTCATCTATATCACCCTGTACTTCTTCGCCGACCGTTTTATAAAGATAAGAAAGAGGATTTATAGGCGGCACAAAAAATTTGCGGTGCTGTTATCGGCAAATTTAACAGCCGCGTTGATGATATTTCTCATAACTTATAATTTTTTCAGATATATTTGGAGCTTTAAAGGGATCAGCAATTTCAACAGGGTTGATTTTTACAGCGGCACGGCAATTGGTATCGGATCGGTAATCGTAATAACCCTTGTCACCCTGTATCTGATCAATTACCTGCTTTTGAACAAGTTGAAATATGACCGGATGCAGAAGAGCTATGTGATGGATGATTTGACGGAAGTGTTGAACAGAACTTCCGGTATGGATTTCCTCAGAGAACAACTGGAAACATGCAAGGCGGCAAATGATCCCCTTGCGGTCTGCTATATCGACATAGACGATCTGAAGGTCGTAAACGATACCTTTGGACATAAGGCGGGAGATCAGCTGATAACGACGGTAATCGATACAGTCAAAATGAATATCCGTGAGACGGACGCCATCGCCAGATTGGGTGGCGATGAATTTGTGATCATCTTTCCGGGCTGCAATATGGAATTCGGAAAAAGAGTTCTGCTGAGAGTGGAGGAGGAATTGAAGGGCATAAAGCTCTCCGGCGGATTTAAAATCAGCTTTAGCTACGGATTTTCCGAATATGGCGGAAAAACAAAAGTCAGCGCTGAAGAATTGCTCGAAATCGCTGATAAAGAAATGTATTTAAATAAGCAGGTAATCAAGGCGATGTACTAGCCCTACTTTTCCAGATCATCGTATTTTTCGCTGAGAACGATAATATCGATGCGCCTGTTCTTTGCGCGTCCCTCTTCCGTCGAATTGTCGGCAACCGGACGGTATTCCCCATAACCGACGGCCACAAGCTTTTCCGGTGAAACTCCGGCCTCATTGATGAACAGCTGAACCACATTGGCCGCTCTGGCCGCGGACAAATCCCAATTTGAAGGGTACATTTCCGATTTCATGGGAACGTTGTCAGTATGCCCTTCGATGCGTATGAAGTTGTTCATGGTATTGACGATTTGGGCGATGTCCAGCAAGGTTTTCTCATTTTCCTTTTTGATCTGAGCGCTCCCCGAATCAAAGAAAATTGCGTTGCTGAGGCTGACGACCAGGCCGCGGCTGTCGATTCCCGTCTTTACAGAGGAGGTCAAATTTTCACTCTCCAGCTTTGCGTCAAGCTTCGCCTTAAGCGCTTCCATCTGCTCCAGTTCGTTGTCCACATCCGAGGCATTCGGTTTGCTTTCCGCCTCTGGGGTGCTCGGAGGCGCCGTTTCCTGGCTGTCGGCTTTCGCCTCGGCATAGGTTTTTGTCATCATGGAATCGGTAAACGCCTCGGACATCTGCTGTGATTTTTCTTTATCGATCTGACTGACGGCGAATAAAACGATAAAGACCGCCAGCAATAAGGTCATCAGATCCGAATAGGGGAGCAGCCAGGCTTCTCCGTTTTCTTCTTCATGCTGCCGCTTTTTGCTCTTATTTCTCCTTGACATTTCGCATTCTCTCCTTATTCTTTTGCAGGCGCCGAATTCAATTCCTCGACTATTTTTTGCTGCTTTGACGAGGGCAGCACGGCGAGAAGCTTATCCTTGAGCATAAAGGGAGCGTCGCCTTTCTGTATCGAGAGCAGGCCTAGGATAACCATGTTTTTCAACATCACTTCCCGCTGGCTCTTCACTCTCAACTTCTTGGCGAATGGATTCCATAAGACATAGCCTGTAAATATGCCGAGGACCGTCGCGATAAACGCGGCGGCAATCGCTTCTGCCATCAAATCCGTATCGTCGATATGCGACATGGCGGCGATCAGGCCGAATACGGCGCCGAGAACGCCCAGGGTCGGAGCATACATCCCCGCCGATGAAAAAATGCCAGCATTTGTTTCATGCCGTTTTTCCATCGCCGCGATTTCAGACTCGAGGATCTCTTCAATGACCTCCGCGTCCGTTCCGTCGATGACCATGCGAACTCCTTTTTGTATGAAAGGATCTTCGATTTGATCCACCCGGCTCTCCAATGACAGCAGTCCGCCCTTTTTTGCGCTGGCCGACAACTCGATCATCAACTCGATGATTTCTATTTCAGAGATAACATTCTGCTTGGTAAACAGGATTTTGAATAAGGAGCCCAGGCTTTTCAGATCCCGGCCGGGGTATGAGTTTAATATGGTCGCAGCCGTACCGACGAATATTACGAGGAAGGCCGCGGGATTTAAAAACACAGAGAAGCTGATTCCTTTAAAGATCATAGCGCCGATCACAGCGAGAATACCTACAATAATGCCTAAAAGTGTGGTGAGTTCCATATTTCCTCCCGTTTATGCGACATGTTTCCACAATATTTTCCAGGGATAATAGTACCATTATTGACGCGTTTATACAATAGAATTATGCATCGTTGCTCAGGGAAAATTCCTTGACGAAGCTGATTTTAACCGATGAAAATTCATTGCCGTTTTCAAGTTGAAATTCCAGAAAACAACCATAAAACGCCATTGAACGGATCTGAAAATTTCAGTACTCTAAAGTAAATTTAAGAAATAGTCAATTTTGCTTTGACTTAAACAAAAACAGCGCAAGACTATCATTAATATTTTCAAAAAAACTTGTTATTCTTGTTTGTAATGAAATACGGTGGCTTACAGTGGTTATGCTCAGCACAGCTGTTATACTGCAACATTCAGGTGTTGCAAAGTATTGGCCTATATTCCTATGCTTCCAAGGGAGGAGTACCTCGGCGCCGACTGGAATTATTTTCAGGACGACAAAGACGATATTCTGGACACCAGATATCTTCTGAAAACAGTAAAGGGAGAATTCGTCCCGGCAACGCGTATATAGTGAAATAAAGAATAGTTAAACAAAGGCCGGTTATTCAAAATGATCGGCAATTAAAATAAACAGCGGTCAAAATAACCAGAATTAAAAATTAGTAGGAGGACATTAAAATGGCCATCAATCAATCTGAACCTATGGATCTGCCCCCGGTAGAGGTGGAAAAACTTTTTTATCTGGAAGCGGAGCTCCATCCTGACATCAACGTCGGTGACGTGGGCAGAGGCGAGCTTTTAATATGCCCCATCAAAGGAGGCTATTTCAAAGGAGAGAAGCTGAACGGTGAAATCCTGGATTTCGGCGCGGACTGGAATATGATGTACGCAAACGGTCTAGACATCATCGATACCAGATATCTTCTGAACACCGACGACGGAGCGATCATCTCTCTGACCACAAACGGAAGGTGCATCGAAACGCCGGAGCAGATGGAGATGGAATCGAGAGGGGAGTTCCTCGATCCGGCGACCTATTATTTCCGCCAGCATCTCTTCTTTGAAACCGGAGCGGAAAAGTATAAATGGATGAACGGCATCATCGCCTTTGCGGTGATCGGGTTCAAAACTACCGGCGAGATTTGCTACAATGCCTATATGGTGAAATAAAAAGACGGCGAAGAAAGAGGCTTGCTTTTCAGGTTATCAGAGATTCGTTTATCCGCAATGGTGGAGACATTATTGCCATGATAAAAACCCTTCCAATCGATCAAGCAGATTGAGGGTTGACGCAATGGGAATTATTGACAATCTATTAAAGGAGGGAACACTTTGAAAAGAAAGAACCGAATGGGAAGGAAAGCGCTGTCTTTCCTGTGCGTTTTCGCACTGCTCATCACGATGATTCCGGGGACGGCCCTTGCCGGACAGGCGTCAGACATTTCCAATCACTGGGCGAAAGCTCAGATTGAAAGCATGATGGACAAAGGCTATTTCAACGGCTATCAGGACGGGAGCTTCAAGCCGGACCAGCAGATCACCCGTGCTGAATTCATGGCTATCATCAACAGGGCATTCAACTTCACCGCAAAATCAGAGGTCAGCTTTACGGATGTAACGCCGGACGCATGGTATGCGGACGTGGTCAGCCAGGCAAGGGCGGCAGGATATATTAGCGGATATCCCGACGGCACCATGAGACCTGACAATACCATTACCCGGCAGGAGGTGGCCGTTATCATGGCAAGATTAAACAAGCTGGCGGACAATGTGTCCGGGACGGTGGGCTTTACTGACGCTGATCAAATCCCCGACTGGTGCAAAGGCGCCATCGGAGCGCTGGTGGCTTCCGGTATTATGAACGGATACGCCGACGGCAGCTTCCGGGCGGGCAGCATCATCACGAGAGCCGAGGCCGCGGTTTTG
This sequence comes from Bacillota bacterium, assembly GCA_036835995.1. Classification (GTDB taxonomy): domain Bacteria; phylum Bacillota; class Clostridia; order Peptostreptococcales; family Anaerovoracaceae; genus Anoxybacterium. The sequence goes on from DAITKX010000016.1 coordinate 40,660, forward strand.
CTGTACAAGGCGCTCCAGTATAAGGCGCAGCCTGAGACATCGACCGTGACGCCCCCCGCTATCTCAACCGGTGGCTCTGTCAGCAGCGGCAGTGGCGGAAGCGGTCACCACAGCGGCGGCGGATCCACATATGCGGATATGGTGCTGTATGACGGAGTCGTTTACTCGGTCAATGGAACCTCAGCAGAAACACCTGCCACGACCTCCCAGGCGGTTGCAGTCAAAGACGGGAAAATCATCTACGTCGGCACTGATTCGGGCGCGAGATCCTATACTAAGTCGGGAACTACCCAAGAGATTGATCTTGACGGCAAGATGCTGCTCCCCGGCTTTGCAGATTCACATGCCCACGCAAAGGCCATGGCCTCCAACATATTCGACCTAAGCTTGTACGCGACTCCGTCGCCGGCTCAGGTCGTAACGGCAATTGAGAACTGGATAGCGGCGGAGAAGCCTTCCTACATTATGGGGAACGGCTGGGATACATTGCAGGAAGCCGGAATGATAGCCGCTCACGATGCGCTGAATGACGCGACTGGTGACGAGATTCCGGTGGTATTGTATGATTCATCTCACCACATCGCCTGGGCTAATGATAAGGCGATAGAATTGGCCGGGATTGATAAAGATGGTAAAACGCCGGATCCGCCAGGGGGACAGATTATAAGAGACGTTAATGATAAACCCACCGGCATCTTCCATGAAAACAGCGCCATCCACATGGTTCTTGCAGGTGATCCGGCTGGAAATAATTATGACAACGCGGAGTGGCAGTATGAAGTGGGGATCCCGGCTTATCAGGAAATGGCCAATTCCTACGGCCTGACACTGAACCAGGACCCGGAGGTGTCGGAGAACGCCAGGGCGGCCTATGAAAACCTTGCCAGCGAAGGAGCCTTGACCATGAGATTCCGGGGAGGCTACTTATCGTCCCCAGTCATAGATGGCTCGAACTTTGCCAGCATTGACGATCCCGCGACGAAGAAGGAACTGGACGATTTTGCAAAGGCCAGCGCGGTGAAGCATACGTCCGGCGGAGATCTGTTCCGGATGAACTTCGTTAAGATCTATGGAGACGGCGGCGGACCGACCACGTATATGAAACAAAATCCAACTTCCGTTAACGCGGTGTGGCCTGTGGATCAGTTGAACTATCTCTGTGATCAGCTGGAAAAGAACGGCGTTCAGATCCATTGCCATTCCATGGGAGACGCAGCCCTTGATGAATTCCTTGACGCGTTCCAGAATGCCAGGGCTCAGGGAGACACCGCCCATAGAAATTCAATCACCCATCTGCAGTACGTCGATCAGAGCAGTGGATCTGACGACGCTCAAAGAATGGCGGACCTTGGGGTCATCGGAATCCCCCAGCCCTTCTGGATGGTGAAGGATCCATATTTCACGATGTATTGGCCGGCTTGCGGGAAAGAAAAGACTGAGGCATGCTATCCCATGCAGAGTCTCATCGATAAGGGTGTCATCATGGCGGGAGGCAGCGACTGGCCCGTAACCCAACCCAACGCTCCCCTGACCTCCATTCAGATCGGAATGACCCGGACCCTTCCCTACGATGATCCCGCTGTCGCGTATACGCCGGACATGCAAAGAAATCCGATGTACCGCACACCTTTGGGCGCGGCCAGTGAAAAGGCCAGCCTCAAGACCATGATTCAGGCTGTGACCATCAACGGAGCCTACGCCATGTTCCTGGAGAACGTGACCGGCTCCATCGAAGTAGGTAAATCCGCCGATATGGTGGTGCTGGACAAGGATCTGCAGAAGGTGGCCCCGAAAGATATCGGAAAAACCAACGTGATGATGACCATCTTCAAGGGAAATATAGTATACGCGGCGTCACAGCCAACCGTAACCGATTATAGCGTCGTCAAGTATAAATCCGCGCCGAGCTATCCCGGAGATCCTACGCCCTACAGCCTCGTCGTGGCAAATGGCACTACCGCGGATGAACTGCTTGGGGCATTGAACGCTCCTGTAAATGGAAGCCTGGATCTGGTATACTCTGTTGGAAGTGATACTGAGTTGATTGGCTTGACAGTTCCGGATGAGGAAACCGTCACAGATGCAATGGAGCTCGAGTCAACAGATCAGGACGGAAATATGACGCCCTATGTGATCATAGCAGACGCTCCGGATATGGACAATGCCATTGTATCAGGCGCAGATAAGACATACGTATATACAGTGGAACAAGACACCTTTATAATTACCTTGGAAAAGCCTATCCCTGTTATAAAAGGTGCGGATGGGTCACCGGACGTCTACCCGGACTTTTATCTGTTGGGAAGCGATAACACCAGCGCCATGACACTAGAGGTAACGGATGTCAGTGTTAATTTCGGACATGATGCAGACAGTGGGTATGTCTATAAGGTAAAGGCAATGGACATTGCGGAAGACCTGAGCCTCCAGCCGCTGAGCGGAACATATTCTATTTACGTTTATCCGCCGTACGTTCCGCCGTATATCCCATCTCCGGATTACGTCTTTACGAATAACGGAAAGGTAAAGCTTACCTTTTAGCAATGCGGGGCTGGACGCAAGCGATCAAAGAGCGCTTACGTTCAGCTCCTTTCTCTTTAGCAAAAATTCCGTATGATCCCTTCCGCCATGTAATCTGCCATATTTAATGCCTGATCCCGGAGATTTTCAGACACGGTGATGGATTCTTGAAAAGCGCCGGAACCGATTGCCAGCGTTTCCGCAATTTTGGTCCTCAGAAACTGCGCGAACAGGTCGGACCAGGTCTGCTGATCCCAGTAGGGGTTGATTTGAGCCAAAAAAGCGGCCATTTCATCCCCGCTTTGATACAGCCTTAGCGTATCCGCGTCGACGGTTTCCGTATCTCCCTGTACCTGCGCCCTGAGTATCCCAGCCGCCAGCAATAATTGATCCGTTAAAAAACGTTCGATCTGGGAACCGATTTCCTGCCCGAAAAACACTTCGAAAACGTTTCCGATATCCACGGGAAGTTGATATAATCTGAGCCCAACTGCCTCAACATCTCCAAAGCCCGACGCCACACTTGTAATAAATGCCCTTGACCACATGATAAATTCCATCATGAGAGTTCTCAATTTATTGATCAGGTTCATCTGCTCATATGTAATCGTATTGCTGTCATTTTCTCTTACCATTTTGACGGCCTCCTTAACGCATGAATTGCTCAACACTTGAACTGCTTCTATAATATGCCGCAGGAGGGCGTATGTTGATTTTAAAAGCGTTCCCGGTGTTCTGTTTACAGAGCAGCCTCACATGGTATAATATCTGCATACGCAGATATTATACAGATTCAATGCCGCGCCGGAATTTCGCCGAAGGCAGAAGGCTCATGGCCCTATATCATAAATGCTCTGCGTTTATGATATAATAATATTAAAATTTTTTAGATCGAAAGGATTTTTATGAGTAATGAACAAAAAAGAATTAAAGCGGAAAAACGTGTTTTAAATGTTTCCATGGCCGGAGTCGTGTTTTTTATCCTCGCGGAAGGACTCATGGCCCTGATCACTTCCTCCCAGTCCATTCTGATGGACGCGGTCTATGGCGCAGCCGACTTTGTGACCGTCCTGATTTCTATCAAGCTCATTCCGGTACTTTACAAGCCTACTTCCGAAAAGCATCCTTTTGGCTATTCCCAGTCAGAAGCGATCTTTATTACAATAAAAGGAGCCATGATGACCGCCGTCACCATAGGGTTGGTGATGAACAGCATTCAGATCATTTTAAAAGGCGGAAATCACGTCGCGTTCACCGAGATCGCGATTTTTGAATTAGCCGCGGCGGCTGTCTGCGGCGCGATCATCCTTGCTATGATCAAAATGAATAAGGATGTGGATTCGGCCATCGTAAAAGCTGAAATCAGCTCCTGGATCATCGACACTGTTGCCAGCGTGGGTCTGGCGGTGGCCTTTATCCTGCCGGCCATCATACAGACGGATTGGATGGAGCGGTTCGCGCCGTATCTGGACCAGGCCGTCGCAATCGCGCTGTCGGTGATGATCCTCCCCATGCCTATCAAAACGGCGGTTTCCGGGATCAGAGATCTGTTCCTGATCGCGCCGGATGAAGATACTGTGACCCGTATTAAAGAAATCGGGCAGGAAACATTAAAGGATTTTCAATTCAAGGAGACGGAATACGATATCATCAAAACAGGCCGCAAAATATGGATCAGCATTTATTTCAACGGCTCAAGCGATATGATCTCGGTATCGGCGATCAAAAAAGCACGGAACGAGTTGGATGCGGAATTGAAGAAGGAATTTCCGGATCTGTATGTGGAATTGGTGCCGGAATTTGAATGACAGGTGGGGTTGCAGGTGCCGCTTTCTCAAAGTGGACCAAACCCGCGCCAATAAAAAAGATTGAACAAACCTATAAAACGTGATAATCTGAAGATAATCAGTTTTAGTTAATTATAGTTAGTTTTTGTTTAGATTGATTGGCAGAATCAGTTTGGACGGACGTCGATCATCACAAATAATTTATTTATGATAAAGCATTTATTTTTAGAAGGACCCATACAGGAAGGAAAATCGACACTGATCAGATCGAGAATCAGGGATCATCTGTCCCAGACGGGAGGATTCAGCAGTCAGCGGCTGCTGGACAGCTCCGAAAGGACTGTTGGGTTTCGGATCGCTCCCCCTGAGGAGGCCATGGCTTTGACCGCAGAATATTCGCCGGAACTCTCTGGCGTCTTTTTATACTTTGACGGAGAAAAAACCGAGGCAAAACCGGATCTTTTCGCCGGTACGGCGGCAATCTATCTGCGGGAAAACAAAGGGAAAAAGCTGATCCTGCTGGACGAGATCGGCGGGGTGGA
>DAITKX010000017.1:0-12279 GCA_036835995.1 Bacillota bacterium
AATCCCCTTATCATATTCGTTGCACGGCGCGATGAAAGGTTGAATGCCGTCAAAGCCCATATAAGGGTTCAATGTCACTGCGTCCTCATTCCACAGGTCAAACCGCGTTCCCTCGATTTCTACGCCGCCGATATGCGCCGCGTAGGCCGCGGCGGTAGAGGCGATATCGCCCCGTTTGACATCTCCGATGACCATGAGATCCTTGCCCTTCGCATAAGCGATGGTATCCATATACGCCTTGAGCCCTTCGATCCCATACTGCTCATACATCGCGACCTGAAGCTTCACAGCGGGCACCAGATCGCAGACGTGGCCGATAATTTCCTGATTGAAGCGAAGGAACATCCCGGCGACGGCTTTCGGCGTCTTTCCGTACTTCTCAAACATTTCCTGTTTTATGGCCTGCGGGATCATTTCATAGGAAGGGTCCAGCCCCACCACCGTGGGATTTGCCATCTTTTCGATCTTATTCATCAAGCGGTCAATCATTTCTATTCCTCCTGCTCATTCTTCTCATTGCTCCAGATGATCCTGCCCCCGACGATGGTGTATTCCGCTTGACCCCATACTCTTTTGCCCAGGAAGGGTGAATTTTTTCCCTTGGAGGCAAAATCCTCCGGGTCTATCACATATTCTCTTTCCACGTCGATGACCGTCACGTCCGCCGGCTGTCCGGCCTGGAGCCCTCCTCTGTCGATTCCCAGTATCCGAGCCGGCGCGGCGCTCATCCGCAAGATCAGCTCCGGCGGAGTGAGAAGCCCCGCCCTCACCAGCTCCGTATAGCTGACGGAGAAGCTCGTTTCCAATCCGATCACCCCATTGGGCGCTTCGTCAAAGGGAAGGCTTTTTTCCCTCTCGTGATGGGGGGCGTGATCTGTGGCGATGGCGTCTATGGTTCCATCCTTGAGGGCCTGCCGGATCGCTTCCACATCCTCCTTACGCCGCAGCGGCGGGTTCATCTTTCTGTTGGGGTCCCCTTTCACATCTTCAGCGCTGAGTGCAAAATAATGGGGAGCGGTTTCCGCCGTAACGTTTACGCCCCTTTCCTTTGCCTCACGGATCAGCTCAACGCTCCGCTTTTCGCTGATGTGGCAGAAGTGCAGCCTGCAGCCCGCGGCTTCCGCCAGCTTCAGATCCCTTTTCACGATCTCTGCTTCCGGCTCCGCGTGAGAAAAAAACGTCAGTCCCAGCTCCTTCGCCCTTTTCATTGCCGCCAGCATGAGGGTCTCGTCCTGCACCGTCTTTCCGTCTTCGCTGATGCCGCAGATGCCCTTTCCGGTCAGCTCTGACGAATGGGTTCCGGTGCGGAGCATAGCCTCATAATCCGCAAGCTCCTTCCCCTCCTGCCCTTTCGTCACAGCTCCGATGCACTGTATCTGGACGCCGTTTCCTTCTTCTGCCCTGCTGTCCACCAGCAGGACCACATAGGGCGAATCGATGGCCGGATTTGTGTTGGGCATGCAGCACACCGTCGTAAATCCCCCTCTTGCCGCGCTTCCGCAGCCGCTGACGATATCCTCTTTGTATTCAAATCCCGGCTCCCTGAAGTGCACGTGGAGGTCGATGAGCCCTGGGACGATCCATTTGCCCCGGGCGTCGATTGTAATACACTCATCTTTCGGCACGCTATCTTCGCTCTCCGGCTGACCGCCATTAAAACCGGCTTTCCGGTTTTGATCCCCGTCGAGCCGGACCTCTTTGATCATACCATCCTCGATCACCAGATCGCCCTTCGATTCTAGGCCGTTTGCCGGATCAACGATCAAACCATTGCTTATGAATAATTTCATTGCCATATCCGCCCTTCATGCTTATGATCTCATCGCAGTAGTCGCACCGGTATTCCCTGTTCTCCCTGTCGATGAGGTGGAAGATCTGAGGCGCGCCGGATTCAACGGCTGTCACGCAGCGGGGATTGTTGCACTTGATGATGTTGACGACTTTCTCCGGCACGGTGAGATGGATCTTTCTTGTTATGACATGATCTTCGATGTAATTCACCGTAACCTTAGGATCGATGATGCCTAAAGCGGCCAGATCGATGTCAAACAGGTTTTCAAATTTTACCACATCTTTTCTGCCGTACTTATTGCTCACCGCGTTCATGATGACTGCGACGGTGTCCTTCGTCGTGTCGATATCCAGGTACTCCAGTATCTTCATGCCGAGACCCGCAGTGATATGATCGATGACGATACCGTTTTTTATGCTGTCAATAACTACCATTCTTTACCTCCTTATTATTAAACCGACTTGTTCAGCCAGGGATCACGTTCCCTTGCCGGCAGTTCTATTCCAATCCAAGCAGGCTCATGATGAGGGCCATGCGAATGTACATGCCGTATTTCGCCTGCTTAAAATACAACGCTCTCGGATCGCGGTCCACCTCGGTGGATATCTCGTTGACCCTGGGAAGCGGGTGGAGCACCATCATGCTCTCCTTCGCAAGCTTCATCTTCGCGCCATCCAGGATATATCGGTCCTTCAGCCTCACATAGTCCTCCTCGTTGAAAAAGCGTTCCCTTTGAACTCTCGTCATATAAAGAACGTCCAGCTTCGGAAGCGCTTCCTGCATGTTTTCCACTTCCTGAAACGCAATGTTATTCCTGATCAGGACCTCTTTCCTCACGTATTCCGGTACTCTCAGCTCCTCCGGCGATATGAGAACAAAAGAGACGTTTGGATATCTGGACAGCGCCTTGATCAGAGAATGGACGGTCCTGCCGAATTTCAGGTCGCCGCAGAGACCCACGGTCAGATTTTCGAAACTCCCTTTTTCCCTTCGGATGGTCAAGAGGTCGGTCAGAGTCTGGGTCGGATGCTGATGCCCCCCGTCTCCCGCGTTGACCACGGGCATATCGGTAGAGGCCGCAGCCACCTTCGGCGCTCCCTCCTTCGGGTGCCTCATCACCGCCAGATCCGCATAGCAAGCCACCGTCCGGATGGTGTCGGAAATGCTTTCCCCTTTGGCGACCGAGCTGGAATTCGGTTCGGAAAAACCGATCACCTGCCCGCCCAGCCTCAGCATTGCCGCTTCAAAGCTGAACCTGGTCCTGGTGCTCGGTTCATAGAACAGCGTCGCCAGGATCTTTCCATCGCAAACCTTCCCATAACGCTCCGGCGCTTCGATTATTTTATCAGCCAGTGAAAACAGCCCCTCCAATTCTTCAGTAGAAAAGTCCATGGGCTCTAAAAAACTTCTTCCTTTTAACACTCTGATACCTCCTCCTTAACGGCATAAAAAAATCTTCCTGAAAAGGAAGATTTAAAAATTAAATAAATTAATTAAATTGACTGATTTGGAATTGCCGGGAAACACCACACCTGGAAACACGGCGCCTGCTGGAGAAAATAGAAAGACCTCCGCAGTCGGAACCATTTTTCTATATTTCAGCCGGTGTTTCTGTACGAACATTTCCGATACCCTTTCAAAGTATTTTTGCTCAAATCTCCAGTATAGTATCATACTTGAATATATTCGTCAAGGATATTTCTTAAAATTTATAGGTTTATATGTGTAGGATTACAATACATGTGAAATATGTCATGCCTGAGAAAAAAGTTGAAGAATAAGGTATTAGTATGATATGATTTGTAATTGATCGAATAAAGAAGAAAGGCACGGAACATGAATCAGCGGGAACAACAAAGATTGGAAACAAAAAGAAGAATATACAGTTGCGCGTTTCAGCTATTCCAGGAGAGAGGCTTTGATTCTGTTAAAATTACCGATATCGTCAAGAAGGCGCATGTCTCCGTCGGTGCCTTTTATTATCATTTCCCGACAAAAGAAAATCTGATCGATGAAGGATATCGGGATTTTGACGAAAAATTAAATCACAATTGGGAAAAAGACAGCCCTCTTCCGGGCGTGGAAACGATTAAATACCTGATTACAGGCCAGTTGGAAGATGTGGCGCATAAGGGGCATGAAATTACCGGTATCTTTTTCAAAAATCAGCTGGGGACCAGCAACACTTATTTATTCAGCAAAGACCGCTTTCTCTATAAAAAATTATTAGAGCAGATAATACAGGTAAATCCTACGGATATACCAAGCGAAGAAATTGCAGACAGAATCCTTCGCACAAGCCGCGGGATCATTTATGACTGGTGCCTTCACAATGGGAAATACGATGTCGTCGAGACCGGCGTCAAGGAAATAGACATGATACTGAGCCATTATGGAATCCAATAAAGAACGCTTCCTCATTTGCAGGAAGCGTTTTTATTTTGCTCTGCTCGAATGCATAGTGTTTTGCCTTTCTCGAGTGCATAGAATGTAAGGTTATTTTTTTAACAAAACTCCTTGACAATGCCCATCGATTGATCTATATTGACTGTATACGGTTCAGTGAACAAACTACAGCGAGCCGAGAGAAAGGAGTTTAAAATGTCAGCAAAGTACAAGAGTTTATTTTCTCCGATCAAAATAGGTACCTGTGAAGTCAAAAACAGGATTGCGATGATGCCGATGGGTGTTTTCTCAGAGCGTCTGATGAATCGGGACGGCAGTTATTCCAAGGATGGCGCGGACTACTATATCGAGCGCGCAAAGGGCGGCGCCGGCCTTATCATAACCGGTCTCGTCCCCATGGTGAGCTGGCTTGGCTTGCCTCACATCGGCACAAGCCCGGAAACCTACATAAAAAATCAAAAGTATCTTGTAGACGGCATCCATGGGTATGGAGCCAAGGTATTTCTGCAGATCACCGCGATCTCCGGGCGCTCCAGCGTTCACCCCGGCGATCCGGCGCCAAGCGCCCTTCCCACCGTTTGGGACCCCACGAGGAAATCCCGCGAGATGACGGTGGAAGAGATCCATCAATATATCGATGCCTTCGCCGAAGGTGCGGCGATTGCAAAAGCGGCAGGCGCGGATGGAATAGAGATTCACGCGGTTCACGAAGGATATCTGATCGACCAGTTCACAATCGCTTCCATGAATCACAGAACGGATGAGTACGGCGGAAGCCTTGAGAACCGCCTGCGCTTTCCCATTGAGATCGTACAGGCGATTAAAGCAAAGTGCGGCAAGGAATTTCCCGTATCGCTGCGCTACAGTGTGCGCAGTTATATCAAGGCGTTTAACAGGGGCGCTCTTCCCGGCGAAGCGTTCAGGGAATTCGGACGCGATCTGGACGAAAGCGTCGTTGCCGCCAAAATGCTGGAAGAAGCGGGATACGATATGCTGAACTGCGACAATGGAACGTATGACTCATGGTATTGGCCCCATCCGCCGGTATATATGCCCAAAGCATGCAACCTGGAAGACGTCGCCAAGATAAAGGACGCCGTGAATATCCCCGTTATCTGTGCCGGAAAATTCGATGATCCGGTGCTGGCGGAAGAAGCAATTTCAGAAGGCAAAATCGATATGATGGGCATGGGGCGTCCGTTCCTTGCAGATCCTTACATCGCCAATAAATTCATGAACGAACAGGAAGAGGATATCCGCCCTTGCATCGGATGTCATATGGGATGTCTGAGCCGTATCTTCACCCCGCCGTTTAAAGATATTTCCTGCGCATTGAACCCGGCCTGCGGGCGAGAGAAGACATATGAATTGACCCCTGCGGAAAAGAAGAAGAAAATCGCTGTTGTCGGCGGCGGTATCGCCGGTTTGGAAGCGGCAAGAGTATCCGCAATCCGCGGCCATGCGGTTGATTTATTTGAAAAGACCAACGAGTTGGGAGGCGCCTTCATTGCTGCCGCATCCTTTGATTTCAAGGAGGACGACAAGCGTCTGCTGGCCTGGTATAAAAAGCAGATCGAAGATCTGAGGGTAAACGTTCTGTTCAACAGGGAATTTACCGAGGAGGACAAATCCGGATACGACGAAATATTTGTAGCGACCGGCGCGATCGAAAGGAAGCTGAATACGCCCGGATTTGATGAATCAAACGTCACCTACGCAATCGACACGCTGAGAAATCAGACCATTGAAAACAAAAATGCGGTGATTGTCGGCGGCGGATTAACAGGCTTTGAAATCGCTTACGCCCTGAGTAAAAACGGATGCAAGGTTACAATTATTGAAATGACCGACGTGGTCATGAATGTAAAGGGTTTAAACGCATCTAACTACAATATGCTGCTGGATTTGATGGAATATTATGACGTGGCAATTTTAAAGAACACCCACATCAAGAAATTTGAAGATGGTTTTATTTATGCTGAAGAGCAGGTTAAAAACTATCCGAATTCTGCGGGCCGTGCTGCCAGCGTGGCGCTGCCGGGGACTTCCGCCAGAAGCCATAAAATACCGGCAGACCATGTCGTTGTTTCCGTAGGCTACGTCAGCGACCAGAGTTTATATGACCAGATCAAGGACGATCATGTCCATTTGATCGGAGATGCCATTCAGCCTGAAAACCTGATGGGCGCCGTCTGGAGCGCATACGACATCGCGATGAAGCTTTAATAGAAAAAAGAACTCTAAAAAATAGAAAATAACTCTAAAAAGGGAGGGCGCAGCCCCCCCCTTTTTCATAATGGCGATCACTTTTTAACTTTTCCGCTTCTTCAGCTGCACTTCCATCTGAGGATAGGCCATTCTGACGTCCGCCTCATCAAACGCGAGCTTCACCTGCTCCTGCAGATAGTACTTTACGTCCTGATAGTCCCCGGTGCTGCACCAGACCTTCAAATCCACGTCGATCCTTCCCTCTCCCTGTTGGGCAATGCCGATGAGAGGCGCCGGTTCAGTGAAAATCGCGGGATTGGATTCCGCTACCGCCTGAAGGAGTTCCTTGACCTTCGCGATATCGTCCCCATATGTGACGGAAAAAACACAGTCGACCCGCCGGCTCTCCGACCGGGTATAGTTAACGATGGTCGAATTCGAGAGCTTCCCGTTGGGAATCGTGATCACCTTGTTGTCAAAAGTGATCAGCGTGGTATAGAGCAGGTCGATCTTTTCCACCTGTCCGGCGGTCTGGTAATCTTCAATATAGTCGCCTTTTTTAAAGGGCTTTGAAATGATGATCAAAATACCCCCCGCAAAATTGCCGAGACTGTCTTTCAACGCCAGGGCCACGGCGACTCCGGCGGCGCCCAGCGCCGTCAGAAACGCTGAAACCGGAATGCCCACAGAGCTCAGGGCGGTAATGATGACCATGATCCATAGAATAATTTTGATGCAGTTTATAATAAACGCGTGCAGCGCCTCATCCAGCGAGCTTCTGACCAGAACCTCGCGAATAACGCTGCAGGAAATGCGAATGACAATATACCCGATCAGGATGATGATGAGCATGATTGCGACTTCAGACATCATTTTTGCAGTTGCAGGGGATATCCCCCAGTTGACCAGCGCGTCCTCAAATTTACCTGACATGGCGGTCCTCCTCGTATGGAATAATTCGTCTATCATTATACATCATGGCGGAAGGTTCGCCAAACGATTTAAACTTTTGCTCTGAACTTTTTGAAAAATATTGCTTTAAATGTTATAATTAATATATATTAAATATAGAAAAGGCAAAAATATATTGACTCGCCCTGTTTTACGTTGGAAAACAAATGATGGCGAATTGATACAAGGAAGTAGTGAATGAGTAACAACTTTAACGATTTAGGCATTTCGCAACCAATTTTGAAAGCAATCGAGGACATGGGCTTTCAAACCCCTACCGAAGTTCAGAGCAGGGTAATCCCCCACATATTCAACCTGGAAGATCTGATCGTAATGTCAAAGACGGGCAGCGGCAAGACCGCTGTTTTTGGGATTCCATTGCTGCAGCTGACACAGCCCGACGTCCTGCAGCCTGAAGCTCTGATTCTGACCCCGACGCGGGAGTTGGCGGTCCAGATCGATAACGATCTGAAGCAGATGGCCGCTTACCTGCCTCACAAGACCACGGCGGTTTATGGACAGCACAGCATGAACATCGAAATCCAGGCCCTGAAAAAAGGGGCTTCCATCGTCGTCGGAACTCCCGGTCGCGTCTTTGACCACATCCGCCAAGGCAATCTAAAAGTGAAGCAGATCCGCTGGCTGATCCTGGACGAAGCGGACCGAATGCTGGACATGGGTTTTATCGATCAGGTGTTTAAAATCATCAAAACCCTCCCGAAGAACAGAATTACCCTTCTGTTTTCCGCTACCATGCCGCCGGAAATCCAGAGCATATGCCGGGGATATATGAAGAACCCCATCCGGATCGCCATCGAATCCCAGACAAAGACCGTCGACACGATCCATCAGACATATTACCGGGTGAACAGAAATGAAAAGCGCACCCAGCTCCACCGAATGCTCATGCTGGAGCGGCCGGAAAGCTGCCTGATCTTCTGCAACACCCGTTACGCCGTCGATCAGGTCCAAAAATTTCTGGAATCAAAGGGATACGCGTCTCAGGCGATCCACGGGGATATTCCTCAGGGAAAGCGCCTTACCATCATGCAGCAGTTCAAGGACGGCAAGATTCACATCCTCGTCGCCACCGACGTGGCGGCCCGGGGAATCCATATCGACGATCTGGCTCTGGTCATCAACTACGACGTTCCTCTGGAAAAGGACAACTACGTCCACCGGATCGGGCGTACCGGCAGAGCGGGGAAGGGAGGCCGCGCCATCACCTTTGCAACGGGGGATGATATCATGAGCCTCTATGAGATAGAAGAGCATACCGGCGCCTTGATCGAGGAGGCGGAGCTGCCTGCGGACGCGGAAATCAACGCCATCAAATCCGATGCGGAGCTGTGGATCAGAGAGAAGTTTAAAGACAGCGTTTTGGCCCCCAGGACGGCTCCAAAGGATAGTCAGGAATCCCAGTCCAAATCTCCCTCCAAGCGAAAGAGGAGCAGATCCCGCGGACGCGGAGGCTACGGACAGGCGGCGGGAGAGGCTTCAATAGAAGCTTCTGCAGAACCCCGAGTTTCCTCCGCCAGCGAGTCCCGACCAGGGGGGGAGACCCGTTCAAGGGATTCGAGTAGGCCCCGCCCAAAGACAACCGATGAGCGCAGGCCAAGGGGCCCGCGGGAGTCTCACCCAAAGACGGATGATGAACGCCGGTCAAGGGCAGCGGCTGAAAGCGGACGCCGTTCGGAAACGCCCCAAAAACCGCGACCAGAGACGCCCCGAAAACCTCATGGGGAGGCTCCGAGAGAAATTCCATTGGTGGAAAGCAAGCCGGTTTCCAAAGAACCTGCCAAGGACAGTTCTTTCCTCCGTCAGATGCTGCGGAAGATGCTTAAAAAATAGAGGGTTCAGGAGCTGCCGCTCAAGGGATCGAAAGATCATCTGGGCCCAGCTCCTCTTTATATGCCCGGAAGCGGCGCAGCCGCTCCTTCAGGACCGGTTATGACTCGATTTTTTCAATGATGCTCATAAGCTCTTTCTGCTCTTCCTCCGTCAGGCCCCGGTCCCTGGTCAGGGTGGAGATCAGCATGGAGACGGACCCGTCGAACACCCTCGTCAGAAAGCTGTCCATTTCCTTTGCCTTGCACTCGCTTTCCAACACCGCGGGAGAGTATAGAAAGCTGTTGGGATCGGTCTTATCGGCGCTGACGGCGCCTTTTTCCACCAGCCTTGAAACCATGGTCCGAACCGTGGTATAGCTCCAGCCGGTACCCGCGAGCTCCGCCGCGATCCCGCGCAGCGTCAGGCCCGGCTTTTCCCACAGGGCCTTCATCACTTTCCATTCCGAATCGCTGATATTGATATTATTTCCTTTTACGTCCGAAGCGTTAATATTTTTTCTTTTCATGCCCGGCCTCCTCTTCTAATTGATCCGAAATACATTATCCTTTTCCTCGGGAAAAATCCGAGATGCTTCCAGTGCCTGCAAAAAATCACAGTATGATTCGACGCTTCCCGCAGACCATCTGGCATCCTGCACAAATTGCTTGTTCAAAGCTTCCCGGTCCAAAGAAACATACGTATAGGAATAAGGCGTCCCTGCTTCCGTGACTCCCTTTACCCGTATCGACACCGTTCCCGCGTTGTCCACCAGCGACAGGAGCATGGCGGCATTCTGAGAGAGCTGGACTTTGATATAAGGGTTGACGTCCCAGCCCCGGCTGTCCGTCGGCGCACGCTCCCCTCCGCTTTCGAAAACCTTGCCGCCCGCCTCAGAGAGGTCATAGTTCACCGTGATTCCAAAGGGTTCCTTGCTTGTCTGAAGCTCCATGCCTGAAAAGTATTTTGACAGAGGCATCAGCCCGATCAGCTTCCCTACCTTAGAGTTGTCGCCGACATACGGAGTTTTCGCCTCGATCAGCGAGGCGGACCGCTCTTTCATCTCTCCATGGTTGATCAGAGAAATGATGGCCGTGGGCTGCCCCAGCCCCTCCGCGTAGGAAGCGGAGATAAAGCCGAGGAATACGGCCCTGCCCTCCTCATTCAGAGAAAATACAGCCAGCTCATCCCTGAATATTTTCGTCCGGTTGCCCTCTCCGACTTCAAAATCGCCGCCAGCAAAATTGTACTTATCAGGATAGGCGATGCTCAGGGTATAGTCTATTTGAAATACGGCAGCATCGGGGTAGATCACGCTCCAGGAGGCGTCGCCGTCTTCCAGCGGCTCCATGCTTTGTATGGAATAGCCGCTGATGTCGGAGGCTCTGGTCAGTTGGGCGTCCGCATAATTCTCAAAATACTCCTTCAAAAGGCCTTTAGCCGTTTTTTCCCAGCTGCCGGAAAAACTGGCGACTGGTTTATAAGTCCATGGGCGCTCTTCCATTTGGAAGGTTTTGGCTATCTTCACCAGCTCAGCCTGGGGAATCGCCTCGGCATCAGCCCAGAGATCGTATATATAGGGCGACCGCGAATCCGGCCACAGAAAAGCAGACGGCGAATCCGGCCACAAGTAAATGTGGGTCTCTCTTATTTTTTTCGACGGCGTCATATCGCCGGAAGCATTGCGCTCCGCCTCTTGAGCCGCGGTCTCCGAATCCTTCTCCAATTCGACGATGATGGAGGGAACCGGCGTCAGGTCTTCTATCACCGTACGTGATATCTCCCGAGAATGATTTGGCTCAGGAAGCTTGACGGTCATATAATCTATCTTCCCAGAGGAGGCTCCCTGCTGCCACGGCGGCGCAGAAGGATCAAAATATGGCTCCAGATCCACTC
Organism: Bacillota bacterium; assembly: GCA_036835995.1. Classification (GTDB taxonomy): domain Bacteria; phylum Bacillota; class Clostridia; order Peptostreptococcales; family Anaerovoracaceae; genus Anoxybacterium. The sequence continues at coordinate 11,081 of DAITKX010000017.1, forward strand.
CCAGCCTCTCAATGCCTCCAAAGACATTCCCATCTTTATCATGAAATGTGGTGTCGGCGAGAAAGGCTTCCGAATCGTCAAAGATCTGCTGTTCCGCGCCCGCTTCCCAGCTCTTGGGTATTTTAAGAAAATATCCGTCTCCCGCGTCAAGGATCACCGTGCGGTTGAAGGCTCCGTCGGTGAGGCATAGTGCGGCGGCGGCCAGGATGACGACAGCCGCAACCGCAGAAATCCAGAGCTTCGGTTTTTTAAAGTACGCCAGAGACCGTATCCGCTTCGTCACCTCTTTTTCCCCGTTCTGCATGGCGGTAGCCCCGGGCAGGAACTGATTTTTTCTCAGGGCCGTCCTCAGCAGCACGGAGGCATAGGCCTTCCGCTCCCCGGTAAGTTCAACCGTCCGGCAGTCGCACATCATTTCCAGATCTCTGCGGACGATAAAAAAGCAAAGCCAGAGGACCGGATTGAACCAGTAGACGGACAGCAGGAAGCAGCACAGCATATTGATCCAGATATCCTTATGCCTGTAATGGCAGAGCTCGTGGAGCAGAACATGCCGGAGCTCTTCACAGGTATACCCCTCCGGGATCAGTATGACCGGCTTTCGAACTCCCGCCAGCAGGGGAGTATCTCCGCCCACCCGCAGGCTGATCCTGTCACTCTTCACTCCCGCTTCTTTCTTGCAGTCCTCAAATATGTCCAAAATTGTGGGATCATCCCAGAGCGGAAACCTTCGGACTCTCCGGCCAAAGACAGCCCCTGCGGCGGCAAGATACAGCGCCAGCGCCGCCGCGCCCGCCGCCCATCCGATGATGAGCCCATCGGCAACTTGTTTTTTCAGAGTAAAACTTTTCCCTGTTACAGTACTCGCGGCGGGAGTTCTCAGGGCAAAGCCGGATGCAAAGGAAGAACCCTCTGTTAATCCGGGCCGGGTGGAAACCTTCTTCTGCGATGCGGAGGAGGATTCCTTCGAAGAGGCGGCGTCAGAGCTTTCCCCATCCCCCTGCATGGCCGCGGAACGGTCGATATGTACGATTCCGATATGCTCCAGCCGCGGAATGGCGTTAAAGACGCTGATATCGCTTTCCGGCAGGCCGGGAGCCAACAGCCGGATCAGGAGAATCAGCCAGATAGCCGCGTGCCATCTCGGCGTCAGCTTATCCCTTAAAATCAGTTTTATCAACAGTATCACCGCTGCGGTA